>JBKQWE010000082.1:0-36197 GCA_052139675.1 Candidatus Brocadiia bacterium | reverse complement strand
GCTGGTAAACGTAGTAAGGCGTCTGCGGCGGAGGTTGGGGTGGCTGAGGGTTCAGCGTGGTCTGCTGACCCTGCAAAATCAGGTCGCCTGCAAGGAGCGGCCGTTCAGGCAGGCCCATGCGCGTAATGGTGTAGTGCTCGTTGGGAAAGTAGGGGGCGCCTGCAACCTGTGTCGCAAGGCTGCCCGGCCCGGTCCAGTTAGGGAGTATCTGCGTGAGCACGGGCGGGTTGCCAGACATGACTGCTATAGGGACCGGCGTCCATGCGGGCGCAACGGTTATCGTGGTGCTCCAGTTCCCGGGGTCGTTGGTGATGAAGCGGCTTTGTCCGCGGCCGGGACCGTCCAACAGCGTGACGAAGTAACCGGTTTTGATGCTGGGCGCTGGAGTTGGAAGGGGATAGTCTGCGACGGGTTCGCGAGTGAGCGAACTAGTCACCGGCGCTAAAGGCACCTGCGGCGTTACGGCCGCTGCGGATCCTGTGGTGGGCAACTCGAAATTGACGCGGCAGTCGGCGCTGATTTGCGAGACGACCGACGCCGCGAGCATGTTGCCGCGCGTCTCGCCGAGCACGCGCCCGGCGTTGTTGCCGGCGACCGGGAACACCGAGAGGACGCCCAGGCAGCCGACCAGGAAGATGAACATCGCGATCAGGATTTCGATCAGCGTCAGCGCCGCCGGACGGCGGCGGCGAGTGCAAAGTGCAAAGTGCAAAGTGGAAAATGAAAAATGAACGACGGGAGAGTTCCGCGCCGCCGCAGAACGGCGGCGAGTGCAAAGTGCAAAGTGCAAAGTGGAAAATGAAAAATGAACGGCGGCGCCATTCCGAGCGCGCCGCGGCAAACCGCTCCTTCCGGCGTCGTTCACCTTGAATTTTGCATTTTGCACTTTGCACTTTGCAGTTTGCATTCTGTGCTCTGCATTCATTGTGAAATTACCTGCCCGGTCGTCCCGTAGACGACGACGGTGGCCGACATGAGGTTCTGCGGGCCCCAGATCTTGGGGCCGGAGACGGCGCCGTTGTACATATAGGTGGTGAGGACCCAGTTCGGGTCGCGCACGTTCTGCGCCGGCGGCAGCAGGGTCCACGCCTCGCCGTTGGGCAGGAACACGTACGTCCACGCGGTCAAGCCCTGCCAGTAGTTGGTGTTGGGCGGTTCGAAGCCCCTGTTGTTCTGGACGCAGACGTAAACTGTGCCCCTGTCCACGACCGTGTTGGCCAGAGTGTACTGGGTGGTGGAATTCCACGCCGCGTAGGGCGCCGTGAAATCGAACTGGCAGCCCTGGGGAAGATATTGGATGGTCTCGCCCATGTACAGCGAGAACGTTTTCAACACGTTGAATCTAAGATCATCGGGCAGGATGTTGTTGACGTTGTTGAAATAATTGTAGCTGTAGTTGCCGGGATAATGAATGCAATAGGGCTGCGTGGAACTCATCGAGGACAGGATGGCATAGGTGTTCCCCGGTTGCGGCAGCGGGCTCCACGATATGGGTTGCCAGTAGGCGAGGTTCGGCGGCGCGTCCGCGGCGCCGGAGTTTTCCTGGATGCAGAGGTAGCCCAAGCCGCCGTTGGAGACCATGTTGCCCACGGCGTAAGTCGCGGTGGCGGTCCATGCGATGTTGGGAAGCGTGCTGATCGTGTTATTGGTATTGCTTTGAATCGTCGCCTGCTGAGGAGTCAGCATCCCGGGCGCGAAGAGCAGCACCTGGCAATTCTGAAAAGAGTTGGTCACCCAGTTCTGGTTGTTGTCGGTAAAGGAATTGACGGTTCCCGTGGCCGTCACGGCGCCGGCAAAATTGTAGCCGGTCAGGACGACGCCCGGTCCGTGAGTGGAATCGGTTTGCTGGAGAAGGGTGAGGTTCACCATCCGCCTTTGCTGGATGGCCGTGCTCCGGGCCAGGTTGCACGCGGTCTTGACGGTGTCCAGGGCCGCGTCCAGCGAGCGCCCGCGCATGATCGGGACGATCAACGGAAGGCTGATGGCGGCGACGAGGGCGATGATGCCGAGGACGACGAGCATTTCAATCAGCGTAAAGGCCGAAGTGCAAAGTGCAAAGTGCAAAGTGGAAAATGAAAAATGAACGGCGGGAGATCCGCTCCTTCGGGCGTGTTTCAGCTTGCATTTTGCACTTTGCATTTTGCACTTTGCATTCTGCATTTTGTCAGGGCACCGTAATGTCGTCGGCTGTGCCCAGGAGCAGGTCGGGGCCGCCGGAGGTCAGCGAGTACTGCGTGTACGGCGAGTTGCAGAGGTACTGGATCGGCCGCAGCCACGCATCCTGGTAGTAATAGGACGACCAGTGATTGGTTTTAGGCTCAACGAAGGCGCCGACGAAGTAAGGGCTGACGCCGGTGTTGTAGGCCGAGACCTCGACCTTGTATTGACTGGCGACGCTGACGAAATCCCCGTCGAATTCGAGCGACTGCCAGAGCACGGCCGAGCTGGCCTGGACCTGGGGAGCGTCCAGGGCGACGCCCGCCGGCGGCTGCGGATATTCCGGGTACATCCGGTACGTGGCGCGATAGGCTTCCAGGCCGACGGCGAGCTTTTCGAGCAGGCCCTTGGTGCCTTCCACCGGTCCCTTGGAGGAGATGCGGAAGACGGCGACGACGACGGCGCTGACGAGGATCGCCATGATGGCCATGACGACGATGATCTCGGTGAGCGTCATGGCGCGCGCGCGCGGCGGGGCGCGGCGGGATCGCACGGTCGGGCTGTTCATGTGCGGGCTTCCATAGGCGGCGTTCCGGGGCTCAGGCGCCGCGTTAATTCCAGTTGCAGATATTGTCCTGGAACTGGATGTTCACGATGACGTTGCCGCTGGTCGTGTTAATATCGTTTCCGTCGCCGGGCGTGCCCCAGATCCGGGGCCACGCGTCCAGCGAAGTCGGGTCGAGCGAAGGAAGTCCGGCGGCGATGTCGGCCGCGACCGCGGTGCCGCCGTGTGTGGGCTTCCACTCCTGGGCGGCGTTATTGGCGTTCAGCATCGAAGAAGCGGCGCGGGTCAGACCGTACGGACCCAGGCTGTAGACGTCGCAGCTCTGCTTGTTGTGGAGCGGGAAGCTGTACTGGCCCAAAGTCACGCCAGTTATGGATGGAGGCGCCGTCGAGAAGGTCACGATGACCTGATTCTCGTTCGGGTTGCTCCCCAAATTGTAAGCCGCGCCTTGGAACGTGAAGGTGCCGTCGAAGAAGGGATTGCCGAAACCGGTTAGCTGGATGGAGCCGGTCGTGCCGCTCAGGTTCGTCGCCGTGTAAAAGTTGTAGCCGCCGAAGTAGGTGTAGCCGTTGTAAACGCTGAAGGCGGGATTGCTGCCGTAACCTGCGGGACCAGAAAGGTTGCCAAGCGTCAGCGTGACCTGGTTGGCTCCCGGTCCGTTTACTCCGCCTGTGACCCAGGCCCACTGCGGATAGGCGCGGTACATGTACGGCCGGCCCCACGGATCCATGTACTCGTAGTAGCCGTTCGCGTTGAGATCGGTTTTCTGCTTGGCCTTCAGGTCGAAGTAAGGGCCGGCGTTCACACCGTGCGAGAGCACAGTGATAGCGTTGGAAGGGGTCCAATCTCCGTATTGGTCCGCGGGCGGCTGCGGATAGGGCGGGATGGGCCCAAGCGTGAAGGTCCAACCGGCCGGGTAACCGATGGCGGGATAAGTATTCGTAACAGGGTTGAACTGCCCGGTGCTGTACTGCATCGTCAAGTACCACACCAGCAGCTCGTTCGGGTTGAGCGAGGTGTTGTACGGCGCGAGCGGCGGTGCACCGTTGCTCCATGGCGGGGGCTGGCTGCTCCATACTCCGGGGAACGGGCAGTCCGGCGGCACCTGCGCGTTCCCCCAGAAGGCGGTGCAGTCGGGCGGGAAGGCGCCGAAGTCCAGGCTGTAGGCCGTCGCGGCCTGGGTGAGCTTGCTGACGTCGGCCTTGGCGGTGGCGATGCGCACGTTCTTCATGGCGGTGGAGATGGCGGTGATGAGGATGGCGGCGAGGATGCCGATGATGGCGATGACCGTCAGCATCTCGACGAGCGTGAACGCTCGAACGGCGAGTGCGGAGTGCGGAGTGCGGAGTGCGGAGCATGGAGCGCGGAGTACGGAATCATCATTTCTTTGGCTTGGCACGGGTGGCGCCTCCTGGCTTCCTGAGCAGTGATCAGACGACCGTGGCAATCGGCTCATCCTCTTCCGAACTCCGCACTCAACACTCCGAACTCCGCACTCTTTACGACCCGCCCAGGCTGTTCATGAGCTTGATCAAGGGCAGGAAGAGCGAGATCACAATGAAGCCGACGCAGCCGCCGAGGACGACGATCATGATCGGCTCGATCAGGTGCGCCAGGCCGGCGACGGCCAGGTCCACGTCTTCGTCATACTGGTCGGCGATCTTCAGGAGCATCTTGTCGAGGTCGCCGGTCTCCTCGCCGACGTCCACCATGTTGACGACCATGTCGTCGCAGATCTTGCTCTGGGCGAGCGGCTCGGCGATGCTCTCGCCCTCGCGGATGCTGTCGTGCACGTGGCCGATGGCGCGGGAGATGACCATGTTTCCGGCGGTGTCCTTGGTGATGTTGAGCGCCTCGAGGATGGGCACGCCGGAGGCGACGAGGGTGCCGAGGGTGCGGGTAAAGCGCGCGATGACGGCCTTGTTCAGGATGTTGCCGAACAGGGGTATTCGCAGCTTGATCTTGTCGAGGATGTAGCGCCCCAAGTCCGTGGCGCCGATGCCCTTGATGAGGAGGATGAAGCCGATGATGCCGGTGGGGATCCAATACCAGCTGTTCTTGATGAAGTCGGAGAAGGCGATGAGCATCAGCGTCATCTGGGGGAGCTGGACATCGAGCTCGACGAAGATCTGTTTGAACTTGGGGACGATGAAGGTCATGATGCCCCAGAGGATGCCGCCGGCGACGGTGATGACGGCGACCGGGTAGACCATGGCGCCGACGATCTGCTTCTGGAGGCGGCGGGCCTTCTCGCGGAAGTCGGCGAGGCGCTGGAGAATTTCGTCGAGGACGCCGCCGACCTCGCCGGCGCGCACCATGTTGGTGTAGAGCTTGTCGAAGGCTTTCGGGTGCTTGGCGAGGGCCTCGCTGAAGGTCATGCCGCCTTCGACGTCGTCGGTCACGGTGATCAGCGTGTTCTTCAGCACGCCGGGCTTGAGCTGGCCCTCGAGGATTTTGAGGCTGCGGACGATGGGGAGGCCGGCGTCCTGCAGCGTGGAGAGCTGGCGGGTGAAGAGCGTGAGCTGCTTGGCGCTGACGCCGCCGATGGCGAAGCTCTTCTTGCGCTTCTGGCCCGCGCCGGTCGTCAGGCCGCGCCGGCCGACCTTGGGCTTGACGCTGGTGGGGAAGAGCTTCTGCGCACGGATCTTCTGGATCGCTTCTTCCTCGGATACGGCGTCCACCTCGTTCTTGATCGTCTGGCCCTGCGAGTTCATGGCCTCGAACCGAAAGGTCGGCATGGCGGTCTCCTTTACACTTCTGCGAGGATCGTTTCGCGGACGACCTCTTCAATCGTCGTCTCACCGTCGTAAATGGCCAGCAGTCCGCTGTCGCGCAGGGTGCGCATGCCCTTGCGCATGGCGGCCTCGCGCAGGGCCTGCGTGGAGCCCTGGTTCATGATGATCTCGCGGATGTCGTCGTCCATGGCGAAGATCTCGAAAATCGCCATGCGTCCCTTGAACCCCGTGTTGTTGCAATGGTCGCAGCCGGGGCCGTAGGCGAAGCGTTTGCCGCGGACGTCGGCGGGGCGCAGGTTCAGCTCCATGAGCATGTCCTCGGTCGGCGTGAAGTCCTTGCGGCAGCGCTCGCAGATGCGCCGGACCAGCCGCTGGGCGATCACCGCCTCGAGCGTGGCGGTGATCATGTAGGGCTCGAGGCCCATATCAATCAGGCGCGTGACGGTGCTCGGCGCGTCGTTGGTGTGGACCGTGCTGAAGACCACGTGGCCGGTGAGCGAGGACTGGATGGCGATCTGGGCGGTCTCCACGTCGCGGATTTCGCCGACGAGGATCTTGTCGGGGTCCTGCCGCAGGATGCTGCGCAGGCATTGGGCGAAGGTGACGCCGATGTCCGGGTTCACCTGCACCTGGACGATGCCGTCAATCTCGTACTCGACAGGGTCCTCGGTGGTGATGATCTTCACGTCAATCGTGTTGACGGTGTTGAGGGCGGCATAGAGCGTGGTGGTTTTGCCGGCGCCGGTGGGGCCGGTGACGAGGATGATGCCGTTGGGCAGCTTGAGGAGGCCGTCGAAGGTCTGCAGTTCGTCGTCGCGCAGGCCGAGCCGGTGGATGTCGAGCTGGACGACGGTGCGGTCGAGCACGCGCATGACGCAGCTCTCGCCGAACATCGTCGGCAGGATGGCGATGCGCAGCTCGATCGGGTTGCCGCTGATGTTGAGCTCCATGCGGCCGTCCTGCGGCAGGCGGCGCTCGGCGATGTCGAGCTCGGACATGACCTTGATGCGCGAGGCGATCGCGATGGCCAGTTGCTTGGGCGGCGGCACCATCTCGTAGAGCACCCCGTCAATCCGGTAGCGGATCTTGAACTCGTCCTCGAACGGCTCGAAGTGGATGTCGGAGGCCTTGTCGCGGATGGCGACGAGGAGCACGTAGTTGAGCAGCTTCCGCACGGGCGCGGCGTCGGCCATTTCCTCGAGGGTCTGCAGGTCAATGGATTCGCTCGTGTTGTGCATCGCCTTGGCCATGGTGCCGTCATCGAGCTCGGCGAGGAGGCTCTCGACCGACTCCTGGATTCCGGAGTAGTAGCGGTCGAGCGCGCGCGCCACGGAGGGCTCGTTGCTCACCGCGCCGTGGGTCTCGCAGTCGAGGAGGAACCGCAGGTCGTCGAGCGTCTTCACGTTGAGCGGGTCGGCCATCGCGACGGTCAGGATGTTGTTCTCGAACTTGGTCGGGACGACGCGATAGACCGAGGCGATCGAGGGCGAGACGCGGGCGATCACCTCGTCGGGGATTTCCAGCACGTCGAGGTCCACGACCTCCATCCCGGCCTGGATGCCGAGGGCGGTGAGCACCTCCTGCTCGGTCACGTAGTTCAGGGCGATGAGGATGGCGCCGATGGCGCCGCCGCTCTGCTTCTGGGTGGCGAGCGCCTCCTGGATCTGGGCCTCGGTGACGAGGCGCATCTCCTTGAGGATCTGGCCGATGAGCTTGCGGCCGCCGACCTCGGGCGCCTCGGGGATTTCGCCCGGCCCGCCGGGCGGCGCGCCCGGCGAACTCGGCGGGCGCTGCGCGGGTCCGCCGGCGGCATCCTTCGGTATTTCTTTCGGTTCCTCAGCCATGAGTCCCATCGCCTCTCAGTCAAGTTCCCGCTCAGGCGGGACAGGATATCGCGCCTATTTCTTCTCGGCCGACCTCTTCGCCGCCGCTGCCGCCGCCGCGGCCGCCGGCCCGATCAGGACTTGCGGCCTGCCGGTCTTGGCCGCCGCCGCGCCGGGACCGGATTCGGCCGCTTCGCCGGGCGTCGCCCGCGGCGCCGCTTCGAGTTTCTGCACCATTTCCTCCTGGTTGCGGCATCGGTTCATCGCCTCTTCGCGGGTGATGCGGCCGGCATGGAAGAGCCGGGCGAGCGAATCGTCGAGCAGGATCATGCCGTGCTTCATGCCGGTCTGGATTTCGGACTGGATCTGGTAGACCTTCTGCTGGCGGATGAGGTTGCTGATCGCGTCGGTGCGCATCATGATCTCGAACGCGGCGACGCGCTTGCGGCCGGTGACGTCCGGGATGAGCGCCTGGCAGATGACCGCGATCAGGTTGCTGGAGAGCTGGACGCGCACCTGCTCCTGCTGCTGCGGCGGGAACGCGTCCACGATGCGGTTGATGGTGGTCTCGGCCGAGTTGGTGTGCAGCGTGGCGAAGACGAGGTGGCCGGTCTCGGCGGCGCTGATGGCGGTCTCCATCGTCTCCAGGTCGCGCATTTCGCCGACGAGGATCACGTCGGGGTTCTGCCGCAGGGCGCGCCGGAGGCCTTCGGCGAAGGAGGGCACGTCCACGCCCAGTTCGCGCTGCGTCACCACGGAGCGCTTGTGGGAATGGAAATACTCGATCGGGTCCTCGACGGTGATGATGTGCGTGTCGCGGTTCATGTTGATGTAGTCAATCATCGTCGCGAGGGTGGTCGTCTTGCCCGAGCCGGTGGGCCCGGTGACGAGGACCAGGCCGCGGGGGCGCCAGAGCAGCCGCTGGATGTCCTCGCTCAGGCCGATCTCGGAGAAGGACAGGAGCTTGTTCGGGATCAGCCGCAGGACGATGCCGGTGTAACCGCGCTGCTTGAAGACGGCGACGCGGAAGCGGGCCTGGTCGCCGTAGGAGAAGCCGAAGTCCGTGGAGCCGACCTCCTGGAGTTCCTGCTGGCAGCGCTCGGAGGTGATGCTCCGCATCAGCGCGACGGTATCGTCCGGCTCGAGCACCTTCGTCTGCAGCGCCACCAGGCGGCCGTTGAGCCGCAGCATCGGTTTGGCGGCCACGGTCAGGATCAGGTCCGACGCGCCCTGGCTCACCACCGTCTGCAGCAGCTTGTTGATCTGCATGTCCGGTCAATCTCCTTGGTTCTGCGCTCAGGCCCCGGCTGCGGACTCGGCTTCGGCGAGTTCGGTATCCTTGGCGGTGACCTCGAGCACCTCGGCGATGGTCGTGCTGCCGCCGAGCACTTTGCGGACGCCGTCCTCGCGCAGCGTGACCATGCCGGCCGCGTGCGCGTGCTTGCGCAGTTCGGCCAGCGGCTCGCGCCGGAACGTCATGTCGCGCAGCGTATTGTCCAGCTCCATCAATTCGAAGAGCGCCGTGCGGCCTCGGTAGCCGGTGCTCCGGCAGCGCTGGCAGCCGGCGCCGTGGTAGAAGGTGACGTTCTTCACCTCTTCGGGTTTCAGGCCGATGGACATCAGGCTCTTGCGGTCGTACCGGAACGGCTCCTTGCAGGCGCTGCAGATGCGCCGGACGAGGCGCTGGGCCAGGATGGCCTGGACGCTCGAGGCGATGAGGAACGGCTTGACGCCCATGTCCACCAGGCGCGTGATGGCCGACGGCGCGTCGTTGGTGTGCAGCGTGCTGAAGACCAGGTGGCCGGTGAGGGCGGCCTGGACGGCGATCTCGGCGGTTTCGGCGTCGCGGATTTCGCCGATGAGGATGATGTTGGGGGCCTGGCGCAGCATCGAGCGGAGGATCGCCATGAAGGTCAGCCCGATGCGCTCGCGGACCTCGCACTGGTTAACGCCGGAGAGGTTGTATTCGACGGGGTTTTCGGCGGTGATGATTTTCTTGTCGGGGCGGTTCAGCTCGTGGAGCGCGGCGTAGAGCGTGGTGGTCTTGCCGCTGCCGGTAGGGCCGGTGACGAGGAAGATGCCGTTGGGGCGCTTGATGATGCTCTCGAACCGCCGGTAATCGCTCTCGTGGAAGCCCAGTTCCTGCAGGTTGATCAGCACCGATTCCTTCATGAGCAGGCGCATGACGACCGACTCGCCGTGCGTGGCGGGCAGGCAGCTCACGCGGATATCGAACGACTGCCCGGCGACGCGCATGCTGATGCGCCCGTCGGTCGGCCGCCGCTTCTCGGCGATGTCAATCCCCGCCATGATCTTCACGCGCGAGATGATCGGCCCCTGCAGCTTCTTCGGCGGGGAATCCATTTCCTGGCAGTTGCCGTCCACGCGGTACCGCACGCGCAGTTTGGTCTTCATCGGCTCGATGTGGATATCGCTGGCGCGCATCTTCACCGCCTCGCTGATGAGCAGCGTCACCAGGCGGATCATGGCGGAGTCCTCGCCGTCGTCCTCGTTGGACTCCACGGCGGCCTGGATGCCCAGGTCGCTCTCCGTGAACTCGGCGAGCATGTTGTCCACGGTGGATTCCTCGATGCCGTAATACTTGCTGATGGCTTCTTCCACCGCGTCGGGGGCCGCCAGCACGCAGCGGACCTCGCGGTTGAGGTAGAAGCGCAGGCTGTCCATCGCGTAAAGGTCGAAGGGGTCGGTGATGGCCACGATGAGCACGCCGTCTTCCTCGCCGACGGGGAGCAGGTTGTGCTTGCGGGCGATGACCCGCGGCATGGCCTCGATCGCCTCGGCGGGGATGCGGGTGGCGCGCAGGTCCACGAAGCGGTATCCGAGCAGTTCGGCGAGCGCCTCGTACACCTGGTCCCAGTTGGCCGCCTGAATCTGGACGAGCGCCTCGCCCAGCCTGATCTTGGGGTTCGCGCGCTGCATCTCCAGCGCCTGGGCGACCTGCTCCTCCGTCACGACCCCTTTGTCAATCAGGATCTGGCCGATGCTTTTCTGTTTTTTCTCACCCATTTTGGGCTCCCGTGCTTCACTGCAACCGTCGGAAAAGTCACAAGCATTCCCTGCTCAAGCCGATCCGCCGCTCTCCCGCGCACCGGGAAAGCCGCGGCCGCTTTCATCCGTTGCAATTATAGGGGCGTGTCGCAAGACAGTCAAGACCGCATTCCCGTATCGTCTCCGTTTCACGGCTGACCGCTTCTTCTTCCTTGCGGTACTTGACCCGGCGCGCCAAGTAGTTATACTGAGGGGGCTTGGACCGCCATGGCGGCCTTTTCCGGTTTATTTCCAGGAGTGCGACGCATGCCAGAGCCGAAGTTCGCGTACTTCAAAGGCGGCTACCGCAGTTTCGACGAGGCCAAAATCAGCATCCGCTGCAAGGCCGTCAACTACGGGATCGGCTGTTTCGAGGGCATCCGCGCGTATTGGAACCCGCGCGCGGACCAGCTCTATATCTTCCGCGCCCGCGACCATTACGAGCGGCTCCACAATTCGTGCAAGATCGTCCGCCTGGCGCTGCCCTTGACGGTCGAGCAGCTCCTGGCGATCACGGTGGAGCTCCTGCGCCGGAACGAGCATCGCGAGGACGTGTATATCCGGCCCATCGTCTTCAGCAGCTCGGAACTCCTTTCGCCCACGCTGACGGCCGACGGCATCGAATTCGCCATGTACACGCTGCCGCTGCGGGACTACCTGGACCCGGCGAAGGGCGTGACGGCGTGCGTCTCGAGCTGGCGGCGCGTCTCGGAGAACATGATCCCGGCGCGCGCGAAGCCCACCGGCGCCTACCTCAACAGCGCCCTGGCGCGCGACGAGGCGAAGGTGAACGGCTATGACGAGGCGATTCTCCTGACGCAGGACGGATATGTTTCCGAGGCGAGCGCGGAGCACGTCTTTCTCGTGCGCGGCGGCGCGCTCGTGACGCCGAGCACGCAGGAGGACAACCTGGAAGGCATCACGCGGCGCGTGATCAGCGAGCTGGTCCGAAACGAGATGGGCCGCGACGTGGTCGAGCGCCGCGTCAGCCGCACGGAGCTCTACACCGCCGACGAGGCGTTCCTCTGCGGCACCGGCGCGGAGATCGCTCCGCTGGTGGAGGTGGACCGGCGCAAGGTCGGCGACGGCCGGCCCGGGCCGATCACGAAGGAGCTTCAGGGCATCTTCATAAAGGCCGCGCGCGGGGAACTGCCGAAATACGCCTCGTGGTGTACACCAGTGTACGGGAAGTAACCGTCATCAGTAGGACAGCGACCATGAGCGGACTGCTTCCCCTGCTGGACGCCCGCGAACTGGTAGCGCCGTTTTCCGGCCATGAAGCGGAGACCGCCGCCGGCGAGCTTGCGGACCTTTCGCGGATGACGGTCTATCCGCGCTCCATCGTCGCCCGGAACGGGCGCGTCTATTTCATCGCCCGCCGCGGCGCGGAGAAACTCCTCTGCATCTTGTCGCGGCAGGACTCCGCCGGTTTCCAGGGCGAGACCGCCGACGCCGCGCATGGCGCCCGGCTCAAGCTCTGCGCGCGGGACCGCGCCAACGCCTCCGCGCTCGCCGCGGCGCTTCCGTACCTGAACCCGCAATGCCTGGGGCTCTGCCGCTGCATCGGCCTGGGCGACCGGATCGGCCTGGCCACGCCCGGCCATATCCGCGCAGTCCGCGGGAGCGGCGTCAGGCCGGTCTTCGCGCAGCAGTCCATCCGCGAAATGACCCGCACGCAGCGCACCGCCGAGCAGGTCATGGAAGACGCGCTCTGGGGCGTGTTCGAGGAGGGCTTCCGCGACGGATTCGGCGCCGACGCGGACCATCTCAAATCCACCGCCGATATCGACGTCACCCTCGCGGCCGGATTCCGCATGTTCACGATTGACCCGGGCGACCACGTGGATAATGCCGCCGGCCGCGAAAGCGCCGGGGTCCTCGCCGGCAAGCTCAAGGGTATTCCCTGGGCGGACCTCGAGACGACCGAGGCGGACTGCCGCAGGGCGTTCCTCGGCGGGCCGCACCGCGCCGGCCCCGAGATGGATCTGGCGTTCGATGAGGAAACGCTCCTGCGCGCGGTGGTCAAATACGGCCGGGCCGTCGCGCATACCCGGCGCATGCATCGGCACCTGGCGCAGGCCGCGGCGGGCCGGCCGGTCGAGCTGGAGATGTCCGTGGACGAGACCGATTCTCCGACCACGCCGCGCGAGCACTATTACGTCGCGCACGAGCTGAAGCGCCTGGGCGTTCCGGTCGTCAGCCTGGCGCCGCGCTTCATCGGCGCGTTCGAGAAGGGGATTGATTACAAGGGCGACCTGCGCGCCTTCGAGACGGCCTTCGCGCAGCACGTGCGGATCGCCCGCCACCTCGGGCCGTACAAGATCAGCATCCACAGCGGCTCCGACAAGTTCTCGATCTACCCCATCGCCGCGAAACACGCGCGCGAGCTGATCCACCTCAAGACCGCCGGCACCAGTTACCTCGAAGCGCTCCGCGCCGTCGCCTCGGTGCAGCCGGACCTCTTTCGGGAGATCCTGGCCTTCGCGCTCGAGCGATACGCCGAGGACAAGGCCTCCTACCATGTCTCCGCCAACCCCGCCGCCGTCCCGGCGCCGGATCAACTCGCGGATCGGCAGCTCGCCTCCGTCCTGAGCGGCAACGACGGCCGGCAGGTGCTGCACGTCACGTTCGGCTCGGTGCTGACCGTAAAGGACTCCGCCGGGAACTATCGCTTCCGCGACCGGCTCCTCAAGGCGCTCGCGTCGAACGAGGACGTGCATTACGAGACCGTGGCCCGGCACATGAGGCGCCACGTGGAGCCGTTCGCCGAGGCGCGGTGAGACCGATGCCCAAGAATCCGCCGCAGGAAATCGCGTCGAAAGCGGCGGCGATCCTGCGGGCGGGCGAGGTCCTGGCGGACGAGAAGCCGGTGGCCGCGCTCCCTTCGGCCGAGGACGTCCGCGAGGCGCTGCTGCCCCTGCTGGAATGGTGCGCGGAGCGCACGGCGGCGACTCCCGGCCGCGGACTCGTGGGCGTCGCCGCGCCGCCCGGCGGCGGGAAAACGCTCCTGCTGGCGTGGCTGGCCGCCACGGCCAGGGCGCTCGAATGGAAGGAATTTGCTTTTCTCGCCCTGGACGGCTACCATCAGCCCAACGAGGTGTTGGATCGCCGCATCGGCCTGGATCCGGAGGGCAAGCCGGTCTCGCTGCGGAAGCTCAAGGGCGCGCCTGAGACCTTCGACGCGGAGCGACTCCTGGCCGATCTGCGCGCGCTGAAGTCCAACGGCCTCGACCGCCGGCTGCCCGGGTACAGCCGCGTGCTGCATGACCCGATCCCGGACCGAATCCGCATCGGCCCGGAGGTGAAGTGGGTTTTCGCAGAGGGGAATTACCTGTTCCTCGACCGGCCGACCTGGCGGGAGATTCGGGGCCTGTTCGACCGCAAGGTTTTCCTGGACGCGGACGACGCGGTGCTGCGCGAGCGGCTGGCGCGCCGGCACGCCGCCGCCGGCCGCGACGCGGAATGGATCGAGGATCATTTCCGGCGCACGGACGGGCCGAACATCCGCCTGAGCCGCGCGTCAGCGCACTTCGCGGACGCCGCCTTCCGGTGGGATCGGGCGGGGCGGCTCGCGCGGGCGGATGTCAGATACGGCGGCGAGAGGAGTGAACGGCTGTGAAGGCTGCGGTCTATTTCGGCCCGGGTCACATTGAAGTCTGCGACCGGCCCGAGCCCGAGGCGCGCGAGGACAACCTGCTCCTCGAGATCGGCTGCTGCGCCATCTGCGGCACCGACGTGAAGCTCGCGACCATCGGCCACCCGCGCTGGACTAAGCCGGTCATCATCGGGCATGAGCTCGTCGGCCGGATCATCCATGCGGGCAGCCGGACGCAGGGATTCGCCGTCGGGGAGCGCGTCACCCTGGCGACGACCCTCGCCTGCGGACATTGCCCGATCTGCGCGCGCGGGCTCGGCAACCTCTGCCCCAGATGCGAGCCGATCAGCATGGTGCACGACGGCGCCTTCGCGATCCGAATGGCCGTTCCGCCGCTGGCGCTGGCGGGCGGCAACGTCATCAAGGTGCCCGGAAACGTGCCCGATGAAGCCGCCGCGCTGAGCGAGCCGATGAGCTGCGCGATCAACGCGCAGGAGTTGGCCGGCTTAAAAGCGGGAGACCGCGTGGTGATCGTCGGCGGCGGTCCGCTGGGCGCGATCCACGCGGAACTGGCCCGGGCGGCCGGCGCCGCGCGCGTCATGGTGGTGCAGCGCTCCGAGCCGCGCCTTTCGCTCCTGCGCAAGCTGCGCGGCGCGACGGTGATCGACGGCGCGCACCAAGACGTGAAAGCCCGCGTGCTGGAAGAGACCGACGGCCTCGGGGCGGACGTCGTCTTGATCTGCGCGCCGGACCGCGAGGCGCAGGAGAGGTCGCTGGACCTCGCGCGGAAGGGCGGCGCCGTCAGCCTTTTCAGCAGCCTGCCCAAGGGCGAATCCGCCATTCTGCTCGACAGCCGCACGATCCACTACGGCGAACTCCGCATTGTGGGCTGCTCCGATTCGCGGCCTGAGCACGTCCAGAAGGCCGTGGATCTCCTCGCCGCAGGCAAGGTGGACGCCGCGGCGCTGGTGACGCACCGCCTGCCGCTCTCGGAGTTCCGGGAGGGCATCGAGCTGATGAAGCGGAAGGAATCCTTCAAGGTGGTCATCGCCCCGGGTGAAACGTGAAGATGAGCGAGCAGACGGTGGTCGTCGCGGGCGGCGGAGGCGGCATCGGCGCGGCCATCGCGCGCGCGTTCGCGAAAGCCGGCTGCGCGGTGGCCGTGTGCGACGCCCGCCTCGACGCGGCGGAGGCCACCGCGCTCGACATCCAGAGCGAGAACGGGCGCGGCCAGGCGTGGAAGATGGATGTCACCGACCGCGCCGGCGTCGAGCGGGCCACGGACGATATCGAGCGCCAGCTCGGCGCGATCGAGACGTGGGTCAATGCCGCCGGCATCTCGAAAATCGTTCCGTTCCTCGACTGCACCGAGCAGACCTGGGACCAGGTCCTGGCGGTGAACCTCAAGGGCGTTTTCCTCGGCTGCCAGGCGGCCATCCGGCGGATGCTACCGCGCAACCGCGGCGCCATCGTCAACCTCTCCTCGCAGTCCGGCAAGGTGGGTAACACGCACTATGCCGCGTACTGCGCCAGCAAGTTCGGCGTCATCGGCCTGACGCAGTCGCTCGCCGTCGAGTTCGCTCCGCACGGCATCCGCGTCAACGCGCTCTGCCCGGGCGTCGTGCCGACGCCGATGTGGGAGAGCCAGACGGCCGATTACGCGCGCAAGCGCAACCTGAAGCCGGAGGAGGTGCGGCCGTACCTGGTGAGCCGGATTCCGCTCGGCCGGGTTTGCGAGCCGGACGAAGTGGCCCGGGTGGCGGTGTTCCTCGCCGGCGACGACGCTTCGTACATCACCGGCCAGGCGATCAACCTCACCGGCGGCGCGGTCATGCATTGAGTGGATTCGGAGACCATTTTTTATGAAGGAGTTCCGGATGAAACGCATGTGGAGTATGGTTGCCGCCGCGCTGTTGGCGTCGGGCATCGCCTTCGGCCAGGCCGCCCCGGTCGAGGTCCCGGCGGCGAAACCGGCCGGCTTGCCCGCCGGCGTGCTGGCGGTCGTGGAGTTCGCCAGCGTCGAGACGCTCCAGAAGCACGTCACCGATTTCGTGAACGCGACCGGGGCGCTGCCGCCCGGACAGGTTCCGCCGATCCTCGAGGTCTTTGACGAGGCCTTCCACTCGACCGATCCCAGCCAGATGGACGTGACGCAGCCGGTGCGTTTCGTCATTGTGAAGGCCGCCCCGCGCAAGGTCGAGATGGTCCTGCAGTGCACCGTCAAGGACCCCGCCGTCTATCGCTCCACGCTGGAGCCGGGTCTGAAGAAAGGCGAGGAGAAGGATGGCGTCACGACCTACACGCAGGACCAGGAGACGGTCGCCGTCGGCGAGGCCGGCAAGGTGGTCTGCATCGGTGAAAACGCGGCGGCTGTCGGGCAGGTGCTCGCGCTCGTGAACAGCAACGCGCTCCCGCAGGACGCCATGCTGCAGGGCGGCGACGTGGTCGCCAGCGTCGAGGTCAAGGCGTTGCTCAACCACCTGGCGGACGAAAAGGGCGCCGTGTTCGGCGCGCTGAAGGAGAGCCTGAAGAGCAAGCTGGCCCCGGCGACGAGCGACCCGGCGAAGCTCCAGCAGGCCCGCGACGCGATTGACGCTGAGGTGGATGCCCTCGAAACGATCGTCAAGCAGGCGGAGCGAGCGACCGTGTCGCTGACTCCGGACGCGCAGGAGATCAATCTCTCCGCGAAGCTCGCGCCCGTCCAGGGCGGCCTGCTGGCCGCGTACCTGGCCACCGTCCCGACCGGCATCCCGGCGACGCTCAAGTACATGCCGGACGACTCTTTCGCCGTGTGCGCGTTCAAGGTGGGCAACCTGGCGCCGCTGGAAATCCCGATGATCGCATTCACCACGAAACTCATGGCCTCGGGCGGAATGGACGCGACGCAGGCCGCCTTGGTCCTCAGCCAGTTCACCGGCTTGTTCAAAGCGATCGGCGACGACGCGGCCTTCGCGATCCGTTCCGGCCAGGGAATGCGCCTCGTCGGCGCCATGGCCCTCAAGGACCCCGAAATCTTCAAGGCGCTGCTCCAGAAGATGCCCACGCTCTACGGCGCGCTCGCCGGATTCTACGCGAACATGAACATGCCGATGCAGCTCCAGTCGGAAGTCGTCAAGTACAATGACCAGGAGATCACGCAGTTGAAGTACATGTTCGACATCAAGCCGCCGGCCGGCGCCACGCCGGACCAGGCGTCCGCGGCCGAGGCGCAGCAGAAGGCGATGAAAGCCATGTTCGGCGACGGGCTGACGCAGGACATCGCGGTTCTGGGGAAGGACGAAGTGATGACCCAGGGCAGCGACTCGCTCGACACCCTCAAGCAGATCATGGACGGCAAGCTGAAGAAACTGTCGGACCGGGAAGAGTTCGCGAAGACGGTCGCCTCGATCCCGCCCGAGTCGTGCGGGTTCTGCCTGGTTCACCTGACCGGATTCGTGGAGTTCGGGATTGCCATGGCGCGCACGGTGGGGCAGTTGCCCATTCCGGATATCCCGTTCCAGCGCGGGCCGGGCGTCACGGCGGTCTTCGTCACGGCGCCGGCCGGGAGTTCGGTGACCTGCAACGTGCACGTCCCCGCCGCGGAGATCAAGGCGATTGCGGACGGAATCAAGTCCCTCTCGGCCCCGCCGCCGCCGGGCGCCGCCCCGGGCGCTCCGCCGCCTGAGATGCCGCCGCCGTCCCCCGCGCCGCCTGCGCCGGAGAAGTGACGCTGGGAAAGGATGAAGTATCAGTGATGAGCGATGAAGTGTTGCATCGCTCATCACTCTGCATTCGGATTTCCGTTCGTAATGCGGATCAGGTCCTGGAGGGACCGCTGCGCAGCGCCGGTGTCCAGCGCCTGCTCCGCGCGGCGGATGCCCGCGGAAAGGTCGGCCGCGAGGCCGGCGACCATGATTGCCGCCCCGGCATTGAGCGCGACGATGTCGCGCCGGGGGCCGCGCTCGCCCTTCAAGACGGACAGGATCGCCTCCGCCGCCTCTTCCACGCTTCGGACGACCAGGTCCGAGAGCTTCGCGCGCGGCAGGCCGAACTGCTCCGGCGCCCATTCGCGCGTCGTCACCTCGCCGTCCTTCAGCTCCGCCACGAGCGTGCTGCCCGTCGTCGTGATTTCGTCGAGGCCGTCGTCTCCATGGACGACGAGGCATCGCTCGCTGCCGAGGTTCCTGAGCACGGCGGCGAGGACCGGCGGCAGGGCGGGATCGTACACGCCGATGAGCTGGTGGCGCGCGCCGGCGGGGTTGGTCAGCGGGCCGAGGAGGTTGAAGACAGTGCGGATGCCGATCTCCCGCCGCGGGCCGATGGCGAACTTCATCGCCTCGTGGAGCATCGGCGCGTAGAGGAAGCCGATCCGGGCCTCGCGCAGGCAGCGCTCGACCACGGCGGGCCCGGCCTCGATGTTCACGCCGAGCTGCCGGAGCACGTCGGCCGAACCGCTGTGCGAGCTGACGGCGCGGTTGCCGTGCTTGGCCACGGTCGCGCCCGCGCCGGCGGCGACGAACGCGGCCGCGGTCGAGATGTTGAACGTGTTCCGCGCATCGCCGCCGGTCCCGCAGGTGTCGAGCACAACCTCGGCGCCGGCCTCGATGCGGCGCGCCTTCGCGCGCATGACGATCGCGCAGCCGGTGATCTCCTCCGGCGTCTCGCCCTTCATGCGCAGCGCGACGATGAACGCCGCGACCTGGGCCGGCGTCGCCTCGCCGCTCATCACCTCGTTCATCGCCTGCGCGCACTCTTCGGAGGTCAGGTCCCGCCGCTCGCTCAGCCTGCGGATCGCCTCTTTGATCATCGCCCTGGGCTCTCCTCAATGTGCGACTGGCCGTCGGCATCTTCGTACGTCGCTCCTTCGGAGGCGCGGACGATGTAGATTCCCGGCGCCGCGCCCGTCTCGGCCCGGTAGCCCTCGGAGATTTTCGCGGTGAACGCCTCGACGCAGTCCGGGCGGACGAGCGCCACCGCGCAGCCGCCGAATCCCGCCCCGGTCATGCGGCTGCCGAACACGCCTTCCGACTCGCGGGCGATGCCGACGAGCAGGTCGAGTTCCTTGCAACTGACCTCGAAATCGTTCCGGAGGCTGTCGTGCGAGGCGTCCATCAAGGCGCCGAAGCTGATCAGGTCGCCTTTCTTCAGCAGGCGCGCGGCCTGGACGACGCGCGCGTTCTCCGTCACCACGTGCTTCGCGCGCTTCGCCAGCGGCTCCGGCAGGTCGTGCGCGAACGCGCGGAACATGGGGATGGAAACATCCTTGTACGTCTTCACGTCCGGCAAGTGCAGCTTGAGGATCCTGAGGGCCTCCTCGCATTCCCCGCGGCGGCGGTTGTAGGCGCTGTTGACGAGCTGGCGCTTGAGGCGCGTGTCGCAGATGACGATCTTCGCGCCGCGCTCATCCAGCGGCACCAGTTCGGTCTCGAGCGTGGTGCAGTCCAGGAAAAGCGCGCAGTCTTTCCGCCCGAGCAGGCAGGCGTACTGGTCCATGATGCCGCACTGCATGCCCACGAACTCGTTCTCGGCGCGCTGGCAGATGTGGGCGAGTGTCTCGCGAGGGATTTTCAGCCCGGAGACGCCGCAGAACGCCAGGGCGCAGGCGACCTCGATCGCGGCCGATGAGCTCAGTCCCGCGCCGACCGGCACGTTTCCCTGGATGACGGCGCGCAGGCCCGCGACGGGATACTTCTCGGCCTGGAGAGCCGCGGCCACGCCGGCCGGATATTTGGCCCAGCCCTGCGCCTGGCCGCGCGCGGCGCTGCCGAGGTCGAACGCGGCGCGCTCCTCGAAGTCGGCGCTGACCATCTCCACGCGCGCGTCGCCGGAGGGCCGGAACTCGATCCGCACCTCGCGATCCACCGCCGCCGGGAGCACGTAGCCGCCGTTGTAATCGGTGTGATCGCCGATCAGGTTGACCCGCCCGGGCGCGCGGGCGACCGAGACCGGCCCCTTTCCGAAGACCTCGATCAGCTTTGGTCCGGGCATGATGGGCTCCTCCGATGACGCGGATTCCGCAAAGCGGCATCATTGTATGCCGCTCCCGGGGCAACGTCAAATGCCGGATTTATTTGACAGACCGCTGTAGAGTATATATATATTCACGGAGGCGATGCCGTTTCCTGCGCCGTTTCGCCGGGCGGGCTCTTCCTGTGAGGGAGGTCGAGATGATTCGGACACGGACGTGGGTCCTCGGCGGCATGATCCTGGGCAGCGCGCTGATCGCCGGCACGATCCTGGCGCAGGTTTCCCAGCCGCAACCGCCGGCCACCGCGGGCGACCAGCCGGCGCAGAAAGTTTACAATCCAGTCGCGGCCGAGACGCTCGGGATCGCCAGCTCCGCCCAGCAATTGCTCGGGACCTTCGTCAAGGTCGCGGACGTCTTCTACGAGGAAGTCGCGGTCTTCCCGAACGACGCGCTGCGCGCAGGGATCACCCCAGACAAGTACTACGCGTTCCGCACGCGGCCCGACGGGTCGGACCTGCTCTGTTTCGTCCCTCGGGACAATCCGGACGTTGCGGCGCTGAAAGCGGCCGGCCCGCCGCGCGGCGCCGAGATCTTCATCATGGGCCGCGTCGGCAACCGAGTCTTTGTCGGGGACGGCGGCGCGACGACGTTCGCGGTGGATCACGTCTTCCTCGGACACGAGGAGCCGGGCATCGCGAGACGCGCGGAGAGGAAACCGGTCGTCATCACGATCGAGAGATTCGGACCGGCCGGGAACATCGTGAAGCAGGAGTTCACGATCGAGAAACCGGGCCAGCGGTACCTCATCCATGACGCCGCGGACCCGCAGAACCCGATGAAGGACATTTACGTTACGCTGCAATTCTAGTGTTCAGTTGCGCAAATTGGCGTACCCGTTTGCGCAACTAAACATGGCCCAACGGAACGTATAACTCGGTCTAACGACGCGGCGGATTGCGGTCATGCTTCGTTGCGGAAATAGGCGTCCTATTTCCGCAAGGAAGCACTAGCGCGTTGCTCCCGCCCGGGCCGCCGTCGCGGCCTTCGGGAGCCGGGCGCAGGGGCTTTTGCGGCGGCGCGGTGCGACGGTCGAATCTCGCCGGCCGCAAAAGCGGAACGGAGGGAAGATGGAACTTACCGACGTCTTGGTGACCTGCTCGAAGTTCTTCATGGACTACCTGCTGGTGCCGGTCTGCTTCCTGATCGTGCTGCTGGTGCAGTTGAAGATCATCCGCGACATCCGCACGCAAACGGGGCTGGTGATGTTCTACGGCAAGCAGATCGAGGAAATCCGGAAGATGTTCGCCGGCGGCGCCGCAGCGGGTCGCCGCCTGCCCGACATCCCGCCGGAAGAAACCGGCCTGTACGACGTCCTGAAGGAATAGAGCTCCCGGCCCAGGCCGGCATCGGCTGTTGAAACTCGCAGCGGGCGAGCGCGTCCTTGCCGCCCTTGCATCCATTCTTGTCCCGGCGGAGCCATGGCCCGCATAAAAGCGATTCTCTTCGATCTCGACGACACTCTGTACGACTGCTCCGGCTCCCTCGTTGACGCGGCCCGGCGGCGCGCCGCGAAGGCGATGGTCGCCGCCGGCCTGCCCTGCACCGAGGAGGAGGCCTCCCGCATGCAGGCCGACCTCACCGCGCGCCACGGGCCGAGCTTCCGCGTGTTCGACCATATCGCCGAGCGATTCGGAAAGGGGCGCGAGGTCGTCGAGAGCATCCTCCGCGCGTACAACCAGTCCGAGGTGGAAGACATCCATCCGTTCCCCGACGTCGTCTCCGTCCTGCGCAACCTGCGCGCGCAGGGATACATGCTCTTCCTCGTCACCACCGGTGTGCATCGGCGGCAGGAGCAGAAGATCAGGCTCCTGGGCATCGGCCCGCTCTTCGACGAGGTGGACATCAACGACACCGAGATCGGGACCGGGCTCGAGGAGAGCTGCATCGCGCTCATGACGCGGCACGGCCTGACGCCGCAGGAGTGCATGTTCGTCGGCGACCGCGTGGACGCGGAAATCCGCGCCGCCAACTACCTGCGCATCACCACCGTGCAGATCATGCAGGGCCGGTTCAAATCGCTCCAGCCGAAGAGCCAGTTCGAGCAGCCGGACTTCCGCATCTCGCGCCTCACCGAGCTGCACGACGTGCTCGCCACCGCCAACAAGCGGCGCCATCGCGAGCAGGCGCGCATCCTGGCCATCGGCGGCGGCACCGGGCTGCCGATGGTGCTGCAAGGCCTGAAGGCGTTCTCGCGCAACCTGACCGCCATCGTCACCGTGACCGACTCCGGCCGCAGCTCCGGCAAGCTCCGGCGCGACCTCGGCGTGCTGCCGCCCGGCGACGCGCGCAACTGCCTGATCGCGCTCTCGAGCAGCGACAAGACCGGCCGCCAGTTGCACGACCTCTTCCAGTACCGCTTCGAGGAGGGCGGCCTGGCCGGCATGAGCTTCGGCAACCTCTTCCTGGCCGCGCTCGAGAAGATCACCGGCTCGTTCGAGCAGGCGCTTCGCGCGGCGAGCGAGATCCTCGCCATCGAGGGCAAGGTCATCCCGTCCACCCTCGCCGACACGCACCTCTGCGCGGTGCTCAAGGACGGCACGATCGTCCGCGAGGAATACAACGTCCGCGCTGAGAACAAGGCGCCCATTGAGCACGTCTATCTCGAGCCCGAAGACGCCGCCGCCACCGAGGAGGCGATCCAGGAGATCGCCCAGGCGGACACCATCGTCATCGGGCCGGGCAGCCTGTACACCAGCGTCATCACCAACCTGCTCGTCCGCGGCATCACGCGCGCGATCCGCGGCTCCGACGCGCGGGTGATCTACATCTGCAACATCGTCACGCAGCCCGGCCAGACCGACGGCTACACCGCCGCCGATCACGTGCGCGCCGTGCAGCGATACCTCGGCGAAGGCGCGCCCGACTACGCCATCGTCAACGACGCGATGCCGCCCAAGGAAGTCCTCGAGCGATACCAGGCCGCCGGCGCGCAACTGCTCCGCGCCGACGACGATCTCCGTTCGCTTGGCCCGCAGATCATCGAGGCCGACATCGTCGAGAACGTGGACCAGGAGCGCGTCCTCTGGGAAAAGCAGGACCTCCTCCGCCACGACCCCGCCAAACTGGCGCACATCATCATGGAACTGCGGTAGGCCGAGGACGAAGCAACGGCCCTCTGCACCGCCGTCATTCCCGCGAAAGCGGGAATCCAGGGCTTCGTGGTGTCCCGCTGGATTCCCGCTTTCGAGGGAATGACAGCCTGGCGCGTAAGTCGTTTCTAACACGTCGTTTACTACACGCTGGGTTCGTTTTTTCAACGCGCCTTTCGCGCACAACACTCCTGCACGTTAGCGACGGGTTTCACGCAAAGCCGCAACGGACGGCAACTTTAGCCGCAATGACCACAATGCGTATAACCCCTTTCGCTAATGGGTGTTACTATACGCTGGGTTCGTTTTTCCAAATCGCCTCTCACGCTCAATCCTCGTACCCCGTAACAACGGGTTTCACGCAAAGTACTACGACGAACTTTTTTGCCACGGATTTCACGGATTTCCACGGATTATCGGTGACGAACCGCAAGGCCGAAGACGGCCTCTGACATTGGCCTTGCTCTTCTCTTTGCCTTCGGTAATCCGTGGAAATCCGTGAAATCCGTGGCGACCGCGTTTCTGTTGCTCTCAGCGCCTTTGCGTGAGGCCCTTTTCTTTTTCAGAAAAATTATCACGTATTATAACATCGCATTTTGGCGCGGAACCGCCGAGAAAAAGTCGGTGCGCTTCGCAGCGGGTTCAGTGCGGTTGCGAGCGGTTTGAGTGCGCTTCGGTGCGCTTCGCAGCGGTTTCAGTGCGCTTTTTTCTGCGGGTTGAATTTGACAGCAGGTGGGTTGTCAACCGCGCGCCTCAGTGATAATCTCATGTCCTCGACCAGACCGCGGACATTCCGTGTTTCAGCAGGAGAATAGTCCATGAGCAATCCGGAGCAACTATTGGAAATGGCCTCCGCCCTGAAGGCGCGGCTCACCTGGATTCGCCGCGACATCCACTCGCATCCGGAGCTCGCGTTCAACGAGAAGCGGACCGCCCGCTGCGTCGCGGAGATGCTTCGCGCGGCTGATGTCGAGGTGAGAACGGGAGTGGGCAGGACGGGCGTCGTGGGCCTGCTGCGCGTCAAAGGCGCGCGCAAGACGGTGGCGCTGCGGGCGGACATGGACGCGCTGCCGCTGCAGGAAGCCAATGAGGTATCATACCGCTCGCGCAACGCCGGCGTGATGCACGCCTGCGGCCACGACGGGCACACGGCGATGCTCCTGGGCGCGGCCTTCATGCTCTCGCGGATGCGCAGGGAATTGCCCGGCAACGTGAAGTTCCTGTTCCAGCCGGCGGAGGAGATCGTCAGCGGCGCGCCGCTCATGGTCAAGGACGGCGCGCTCGCATCGCCGAAAGTGGACGCGATCTTCGCCGCGCACGTCAGCACGGACCGGCCGTTCGGCACCATCGCCCTGCGCGAAGGCCCCCACATGGCCGGTGCGGACCACTTCCGCATCGTCGTCACCGGCCGCGGCGGACACGCCAGCAGCCCGGAGCGCATGCGCGACCCGCTGGTCCCGGCCAACCAGATCTACCAGCAACTCGCCGGCGTCCGCCGCATGGCCGATCCGTTCCAGCCCTGCGTCATCTCCATCTGCTCGTTCGAGAGCGGCGTCTCCTACAACGTCATCCCGCACAGCGTCGAGCTGCGCGGCACGCTGCGCACCTTCCAGCCGAAGCTGCGCGCGCGCGTGATGGACCGCATGGAGCGCGTCGTCAGGCAGACCGCCGCCGCGCACTCCGTCGAAGGCCGGCTCTTCTGGGACATCAGTTGTCCCGTGGTGGTGAACGACGCTGCCGCGGTCGGCATCGTCAAGGCCGCCGCCGCGTCCCTCGGCCGGCGCGTCGTGAAGGACAAGATGACGATGGGCAGCGAGGACTTCTCCTTCTACCTCCAGCGCGCGCCGGGTGCCTTCTTCTTCATGGGAACCCGCCGCGGCCGCAAGGTGAAGGGGCATCACAGCAACCGTTTCGATTTCGACGAGCGCATCCTCCCGATCGGCGCCGCCATGCTCGCCCAGTGCGCGCTGACGTTTTTGGCGATCGAGTGACTTGAGTTCCGTGAGGTGGGTGGCGCCCACAAGCAGCCGACAAAAGGAGTTGTATATGTCCCGGAATCCGGCGAATTTCGCCGGATTCCGCGGAATATGTTTTGCGGCTTCAGGAGATGCCCAGTGCTTTCTTCAGGAAGATTTCGGCCTGACCGTCCTTACCTAGCTTGCGCAAGAGCATGGCATAGTTGTTATTGGCGTCCACGTATTCGGGGTATATGGCTAAGGCCTTCTTGTATTCAGCTTCAGCCTCGTCCAGTTTGTCAAGTTTTACGAGGAGTAAAGCCAGATTATTATGGGGATACGCGTTCCTGTGATCCGATGATATCGCGTCTCCGTAAAGGCTTATCGCCTTATTATAATGTTCTAGGGCATCTTTGTCTCGGTCAAGCGTTCCACAGAGAACGGCGTAATTGTTATGGGCATCCGCATAGTCAGGTTTTAATTCGAGTGCTCGCTTGTAGTGTGACGCTGCATCATCAAGCTTGCCAATTTGCACAAGGGCGAGTGCGATGTTATTATTTGCCTCTGGATAGCCAGGGTGCAGCCGTAATGCTTCCTCGTAACTAGCTATCGCCTCGTCGAAGCGATGTTGGTCCGCAAGGAGTACACCGTAGTTGTTGAGTGCGTGAGCACGACTGATTTTATCTTGGACTTGCCCTGGCATCATCTTCTCCTAGATAGTCAGTGGGTTTCGTTCGCGAATTAACTTTTCCACTACTCTCCTTAGTGTAGCTGGAACACGATTATGTTTGAAATAGGCGCGATAAACGGCTTCTCGAAGTGTTGGTGCATATTCGTAGCGTAGATCAAGTTCACTTCGAATATGAGCCACTGGCGAATTCGCTGAGTTGGCGCCAGCGGTCGAGTAGATTTTAGGTTCATGCCCTTCAAGCATGCCAAGGTGGATTCTGATCTCCGTTCGTCCAAGGGGCGGATTCTGTGGGAGCGTGCGTTTGCCGCTCTCATCTAGGAAAGAACGTACGTCGACTTCGGCGTTTTCATAAAGTAGCAGTATGAAAGGGATATTATGAGCGCGGGCATAGCCTAGCTCGAAGGCGACATTCGGTCTAAGGTTATCCAGGATGCATACGAAAAGAGAGGCTTTGCGAATATTAGCAAGCAGAGTCTGTGGATTGTTGGCCCCACTCGCGGAAGTAATGTCAGTCGCCACGTCAAACGCGATTCCAAGCGCATACTGAATTGCTGCTACCACTTCATTGATACGCTTATTGTCCCATGCGTGGCTAATGAAGCAAATGGGCTTTGGTACGCCCTCGCTTGCAGGCGCGCTATAGTAGCTTGACGCGCTGGTTGATGAAAGAGACTCGCCGCTCATGAAATCGCGAAACTCCTTGAGGCTATTCACGCAATGCTAACATATTATTTCATTATCGCAGCACATTTGCAAGGCTGGGTTGACATAATCGAGAATAGTCAACTATTCTTACCCGGGCTACCTCCTTCCGAAAGCGTCAGCGTCGTAGCAGAACCGAAAGAAACTGAATGGGACACCGGTTCAAGGTTCTCTATTAAGGCATGCGTTGCCTGCGGTAGACGAGGTAGTCGCAGACCCCGTCGCGGTCTTCCATGACCAGGCGCCAGCCGGGGATCGGGGCGATTTGGATCAGGCCTGCGGCTGGGTCGTCGCGGATGAATTTGCTTAGGGACGGCTTGAGGAAGTCGGCGTATTCGGGCGCGGGGCGCGCGAGCAGGAGATAGTTCGCTTCGACTTTATCCGCCTGGGCCATGAAGGCGGCGAAGTCCGGCGCCCTGGGCATTTCAATTGCATGCGACGGGCGCAGCAGCCAGAGGAAACGGAATCGCCAGCCGAGGTCCATGGTGTGGATGCATACTGCGCCGGTGCGCGCTACGTTTTGATCGTACCAGTCCATGAGCTTCGCGTAGTCCGGCTTCAGCGGCAGCGGCTCGCGCGGGTCGGCGGGCAGGCGCTTTCCGTTGCTGATGGCCAGGCAGAGGATCAAGATGGCCAAAACCCAATGAAGAATTTCCAATTTCCAATTTCCAATTCGCAATTGCCAATTGACACGGACGAGTTCCGCCGCTGCGTACCACGCGAACACCGGCCCGAATGTCGCGGCGAAGCGCGAGGCGTAGGTGATCGCGGAAAACCACGAGTAAAGCAGGAATCCCGCGAGGACGAAGAAGACCGTGTACGACCGAGCCCACGAGTCGCGCTCGCGGACTATGCCCCGGACGGCCAGCACGAAGAGGCCGGCCGACCAGATCAGCGTCAGTACCCAGAGCGCCTTCGGCGCCTCCTTGTCTATCGCGAAGACGCCGACGAACCGCGGCGCCTGGTCGGCCATGCCCCGGACCAGGCGCTCAGCCGCGCCCGCCAGGCCGTGCCGCTGGAGATAGCCGCTCATCCCTTGCGTGGCGCGCTCGGGATTGGTCTCCAGCCGCTGGCTCCAACTGTCCAGCCAAAGGCCGGGCGGCAGGTAGCGCGTGAGGGCGCTTTCGGAGCGCGCGGCGAGCGTGGTCTGCATGAGCAGCGGGCCGGCGGTGACGGCTATGCCGGCGGCGAACAGGACGCCCGCCGTCCAGAAGCGGGCCGAGCTCAGCAGGCGAATGCGGTCGCGCCCGAATGCCAGCCGCCACGCGACCGCGCCGATCAGCCCCGCCAGGAGCAGCAGGGCGGTTCCCTTGGCCATCCAGGCGAGCCCGAACGCCGCGCCGGCCCAGAGCCACCGGCCCTTCGGCCGCCACAAGCCGGCGATGAGAAGCCAGGCCAGGAAAATGAGCGCGTAGATGATCGGGTCAATCGTGAAGACGCCCGCCTTCCCAAGCCAGTTCCTTGAGAGCGCGATCATGGCGACCCACCACGCGCCGCGGTCCCACGACGTCAGTCGCCCGGTGACGAGGAAAATGCCGATCAACGCCAGCGCCGTCAGCGCGCTCTTGAACAGCCTGGCCGGGCGGATGAAGGCGAGGTCGCGCGAGGCGAATGGAGAAGCGGCGACGGCCAGCAGCGGGTAGGTCCCTGTCCGCTGATAACGCCCCTGCGCGCAGAGCCGGAGGTAGCCGAGAATTCCGCCATGCTCGGCGATCCAGACGGAATCGGAAAGGTACGCGCTTTCGTCGCCGGTGTCGTCCGGCTCGCGCGAGCACTCATGGCAGTAGCCCCAGAAGCCCGTCAGGATGCAGAGGGCGAGCGCGAGGACGATCAGGCGGGATGAGTTCATGCGTTATGGTCCGCGTAAACTTTTATCGTCCTCGTCCTCGTCGTCGCCCTCGTCCTCGAACGGCCGTTTTGAACGACCGAGAACGAGGACGAGGACGACGACGAGGACGATTCACAGTGTCCTTCAGCGCGCAGCCGCGATAGCATCGGGCAGCGAAACCGCGCCGGTGTAAAGCGCGCGGCCGACGATGGCGCCTTCGACCGGCAGTCGCGCGATCTGCCGCAAGTGCTCGATGCTGCCGACGCCGCCGGAGGCGATCACCGGCAGCCGGATCATTTCGGCGAAGGCGCGCGTGCTCTCGATGGCCGGGCCGGCCAGCGTGCCGTCCGTCGAGATGTCGGTGAAGATCACGGCGCGCAAGGGGATGCCGCTCAGCCGGCGCGCGAGTTCGAGGGCGGTGAGCTCGGAGGTCTCCACCCATCCGCGGACGGCGACGCGGCCGCCGCGCGCGTCCACTCCGGCGGCGATGCGGCCGGGGAATTCCTCGCACAGCTTCGCCAGCCACTCGGGCGATTCGAGCGCGCGCGTGCCGATGACCACGCGGTCCAGCCCTGCGTTCAGGTAGCGCAGCACCGTGTCGCGCGTGCGGATGCCGCCGCCGATCTCGGCCGGCAGGCCGCTCTCGCGCGCGATCTGGACGGCCATGCCGAACTGCACCGGCTCGCCCTCGAATGCGCCGTCGAGGTCCACGACGTGCAGGTATTCCGCGCCCTCGCTGCGCCAGCGCAGAGCGACCTCGACCGGATCCTTGGAAAAGACGGTCGCCTGGTCCGCCTCGCCGCGCACCAGGCGCACGGCGCAGCCATCCTTCAGGTCAATCGCGGGGATGATCAGCATGCGGCGGAGTTTACCAGCTTGCCGCGCGGGTTTCCAGTTAACGTTATTGCCGTGGATTGCACCGATAACAGCGGATTAAAAGAAAAGACAAAAAACATTTTTGCCACGGATTTCACGGATGGCCACGGATTACCGGAGGCAGAGGGAAAGACAAAGGCAGTTGAAGTTCCAATTAACGTTCTTGCCACAGATTGCACGGATGACAGCGGACTAAGAACAAAAGCGAAAGGGATTTTTGCCACGGATTTCACGGATGGCCACGGATTACCGGCAACGAACTCCAAGGTCCAAAACGGCCTTTGCCCCTGCCTTTTCCTCCGGTAATCCGTGCAAATCCGTGCAATCCGTGGCAAAAACGTTCATCCGTTTCGCCAGCCCTGAGTTCGGGCCATGCGGTCCGCGTATTCCTCCAGGGCGATCATCCGGCGGCGGAGTTCGGCGGCGAGCTGGTCCAGCGTCGCGTCATCCGCGTCGGGCGGGACGGAAAGCGGCTCGCCCCAGCAGGCATAGCCGCGGGAGAACGGTTTCGGGATTCGGAAGCGGTCCCAGCTCGGCAATTCCCAGAAGCTCGAAAGGCCGATGGCGAACGGGACGATCGGATAGCCGCTTTTCTGCGCCACGACGAGGACGCCCGGGCCGATGGAATACCTGGGGCCGCGCGGGCCGTCGGGCGTGATCGCCACCGTCCGGCCGCTGCGGGCGAGCTCGATGAGCGCCTTGAGCCCGGGCGCGCCGAGCCGCGAGGACGACCCGCGCAGCGGCACAAAGCCGACCGACCGCGCGATGCGCGCGATGTATTCTCCGTCCTTCGACGCGCTGATCAGGATCCCGGCGGCCACCCGGCGGAAATGCCACACCGCCGAAAGTTGGTGCGAATGCCAGAAGGCATAGATGCCCGCCGGCCGAGGGTTGCGCAGCATTTTAGTCCTGAGCTCGCCGCCTTCCACGATGCGGACGGTCAGGTAATAGGGGAAGAGCACCCACTTGGCGACCGCGCCGGCGGCCCAGTGCAGCGCCGTCGCGCGGGTCGCGTGGGCCGGCCTGGGACTGGCGTCGCGGTGCGCCGTCATGCCCGCTCCCCGCGCGCTTCGACCGCCGCGAGGAAGCCGCACGCCTCGCAGGTGGTGCTGTCGCTCTCGCAGTAATCGTGGAAAAGTTGCATCAGGCCCTGCTGGCGGCGCATCGAGCGGACGACCTCGCCGGCGGCCGGGCCTTCCTGGAAAATGCGGCTCTTCATGTATCGCGTGACCGAGTTGTCCGAGAGCGGCCGCAGCGAGCAATACACGTTGTGCAGGCGCTGCTCGACGCGCGCCCGGTCGCCGTCGCGTTGCAGCGCGAGCAGGAGCGGGACGACCGCGTTGACGATCAGTTCGGTCGTGCGCGTCGGACCGATCAGGGCGGTCGGCTGCCGGAGCGACTCGGGCTTGAAGCCGGTCCGGCGGAGCCAGTATGCCTGCCACTCGACGGGTTCATGGCCCTGAGCGGAGTCGCCGGGCTGCGGCTCTTCGAACATCGCGCGGAAGCGGCGGAGCGTTTCCGCGCAGCGGCGCGCCTCGCCGCCGCCGGTGGGGATATCCTCGATGGCGCGGAGCATCGCGCGGCACAGGCCGGTGTGAAGGCTGCCCGCGAGGAACGCCGCGATTCCGGCGATGCGGCGGCTCGGGTGGTTCGAGGGGCGCGTGCGGCGGAGGCTCCAGACCGTGCGGTCGAGCATTTGCCCGACGATGTCCGGCCGGGCGGCATCCCATTTCGCGCGGAGCGACTTCAGGTAGCGCGCGGACTCCGGATCGGCGGTCGGCTCGGCGGCGTCCAGGAAGCCGGCCGCGCCGAACAGCAGGGCCTGCACGGCGAGCAGCGTGTCGCGGAAATCGCCGTCGGCCGGGATGAGCTTGCGCAGGGTGCGGAGCGGCACCGCGCGCGCGAGAAGCCTGAACGCGCGGCGGTTGGCGCTGTAGCCCATCACCTCCATGAGCGCCTCGTAGAGCGCGTCGTCGGGCGTGGATTTCTCGATCAACCCGGCGAACCGTTCCGCCTTGCGGAGCATCCGCTCGTCGCCGGCGATGTCGAGAAACCGGCCGACCCATTGCGCGTCGCGCCCGCAGGCGCGGAGGCTGCGGCAGCAGGCGCCCTCGCGTCCGCAGCCGACGCGCGGATAGGCGTCCGGGTCGAGCGATCCGAGGATCTCGCCGAGGTCCGAGGTGAGCCGGCCGGCGAGCGCAAGCTGCGGGATCCGCCGGCCGCGCTGCGCCACGGTCGGCTCGCCGAGATCGTTGTGCAGGACGACGTGGAGCAGCACGCGGTCATACATCGGGTCGTCGGCGTGCCCGTGGCGGCCCCAGTCCGAGGCCGCGACGTGAATCTCCACGTCGCCGCGCACGCGAGGCTCGTCGCCGAACGCGAACTCCGCGTTGCGGAAATCCGGGCCCGCGCCTTCGTTCCAGTACCCGGGCGAAAACACCGCGATCCTGCGGCCGTCCTCGGTCGAGAGGTTCGCGCTGTCGAGGAACTGATCGAACCACAGGCAGCGGACGATCTTCTCGCGGACTTCCGCCGGTTCGGCCTGCGCGCCGCGGGCCGGCTCGGCCACCGAACCGCCGCCGGTCAACCGCGCATAGAGGCGCGAGAACTGTCCCTCCGTCGGCTGCGCTGCTTTCGCCATATCGCGGCTCTCCACCGGTTCGGGAAGCGGCCCTGCTGCCCATTCGACTCAGCTCAGGGCCGCCCGGCATAGTTTGCGATAGCCGGGGGCGCTTTTCAAGTCCTGTTTTGAGAAGGACGGTTTTTCTCGGCGCAAACGGTTCGGTATAATGCAGGCGGATAAGGGACGCGCGCCGAACCGCGAACGGCGGACAGGAGACTGGATTGAAATTCTTGCGCATGGTTCCGCTGCTCCTGACCGGACTGCGGGTCCTGATGGCGCCGGCATTCCTGATCGTGGACCGCAGGCAGTACGGCGCGGAGTGGCTGCTGCTGCTCGTGTGGGCGGCGATGGCGACGGACTGGCTCGACGGCGCGGCGGCGCGGCGGTGGAACGCGATCTCGACGGCGGGGAAATTGCTCGACCCGTTCGCCGATGCGCTGTTCTGCATGAGTGTGTTCTACGTCTTCGCGCGTCCGCACACGAGCCAGGGCGGCGGGCAGTTCGTCTTTCACATGCCGCTCTGGGGCCTGGGAATCCTGATCGCGCGGGAGGCGCTGGTGACGTTCGTCGTGCGCCCGGCGGCGTGGGCATACGGCGTGGTGGTGGCGGCGAGCTGGATCGGAAAGGCCAAGACCGGCCTGCAGTTCACGCTGATGCTGCTGGTGCTCGTGCCGTGGGTCGCTGAGCATGAACATTTTCTCTGGCTGGTGCTGGCGACGGCGGCGTTCTACTCCGTGCTGCTCTTCAGCGTCGGCTCGGCGGCGAAATACACCGTGGAGGTCAGCGGCGCGGTTTCGCAGATCCGACGGTCGCGGCGCGAAGGGACATGATCGAGTATAATCGTCCTCGCCCTCGTCGTCGTCCTCGGCCGTTCGAGACGGCCGTTCGAGGACGAGGACGAGGCCGACGACGAGGACGAGAGCGCGGGCGAGACCGAGGACGAAAAAGGGAGGTTACAGATGCCGATTCGCATGGGCCTGATCGGGGCGGGGCGCGTCGGCCGCGCGTACCTGGAGAATTTTTCGGCCTCCGCTGCGGACGTGCAGGTCGTGGCCGTCTGCGACAATGACCGGGCGCGCGCGGAAGCGGCGGCGAAGCCGTTCGGCGCGGGCGTCCACCTCCATTACCGGACGCTGCTCGAATCGGAGCGGCTGGACGCGCTGGCGGTCTGCCTGCCGCCCTTCGCGCGGGGCGAGCCGGAGAGCGCGGCGGCGCGCGCGGGGATTCACCTGCTGCTGGAGCCGCCGGTGGCGCTCAGCGTCGAGAGGGCGCGGCAGATTCAGAAGGAGATCGAGAAGTCCGGCGTCGTCGCCTCCGTCGCGCACCCGTGGCGCTATCTTTCCGGGACCGACGCGGCGCGCGAGCTGCTCAAGGACCGGCGCGTGGCGCTCGTGCGCGGATGGCGGCTGGTCCCGGCGCCGCAGCCGGGCTGGCGGACGAAGCGGGAGTCGTGCGGCGGGCAGTTGCTGCTCGAGGCGACGCACCTGGTGGACCTGGCGCGCTGCTTCGGCGGCGACGTCGCCTCGGTGTACGGGATACAGTTCCAGGGCATGGTCGCGGCGCGCGTGCCGAACTGCGACATCGAGGACGTGACGGTCGCCGCGATCCGGTTCCGCAGCGGCGCGGTCGGCGAGGTGATCGCGGCGGACGTGGCGCCGCGCGGGGAGACATTGCTCTCCGTCATCGCCGGCGACCTGGAGATTCGTCTGACCGCTGAATCGCTCGAAACGATCGAGGCCGGCGCGCGCGCTGTGGTCCAGCACGCCGAACCGGGCCTGGCGGCATGCCAGCGGGCGTTCGTCGAGGCGGTGAAAACGGGCAACCCGAAGCTGGTGCGCTCGTCGTACGCGGACGCCGTGCAGAGCCTGGCGGTCGCCGTCGCAGCGAACGAATCGGCGCAGACGGGCAAAGTGATCAGCCTGTAGAGAAGTCAGAAGTATGAACGATGAGTGACGACCGGGAAATCCCGGACGTCACTTCGTCATCGCCAAATCAGGCCGGTGATGTCCGTGGTGAATCCTACCCGATCTTTCCCATCGCTTCTTTCGCGCAGGCCAGGAGGGCCTCCTGAACCTTCTCGGCGGCGGCGTGCATGACCTCGTGGCCACCTTGCGGGACGGCCTCATCCGTCGGCAGGTAGCCCAGCGAGTCGTTGGCGATGGACACGACGGCGGTCAGGGGCAAGGGACTCGCCTCGCGGAACCAGGCCGCGTACTCGCTGAAGAGTTCGCCCGGCACGGCGAGGAAGCACAAGTCGCCCGCGCGCAGGGCCTGCACTTCCGAGGTAATTTCCCTGCTCTTCTCGCGGCCGGAGCCTTTGCCCCAGTCCCTCTTGGAGAGAAGCTTCCACTCGCTCCGCGCGACACGGACCGGGCCGGCGGCGACCGGATAGAGCTTGGCCGCCGCGTCGAGGACGATCTGCCCGAGCCGCTCGCCCATCCGCCGCGGGTGCTCGGCGCCGACCATGATGCAGATGCGCGGATTGATGTTCCCTCCGCCGGCCAGGGCGAACATCGCGGTGCCGGCCGCGCCGCGGGCTTCCAGATAGTCCTTCATGTACCCGACGTAGTCAGCCGAGATGCGCATGCTGCTGGGGCCGAGCACCACCGGGTGGCAGCCGTAATTCACCAGGAGCGCATCGCGCCGCCCGTCCGGCCTGCGGACCGCCACCAGGAGCACGGTCGGGTCGAAATAGCCGGTATGCTTGCCCTCGTAATCCTTCCATTCGTTCTCCCAGACGCCGTTGGGGCGAAGCACCCGGCGGTTGGAGCCGAGCTCGGGCGCCTCGGTCCACGCGGCCTCGAAGGAGCCGGGCTTCATCGCGTTCCAGGCATCGCAGAGCACCTGCGCCAGCCGTTTCTCCAGGTCCTCTTTGTACTTGAGGTCAATGGGCGTGACGCCTTCGCCGTAGGGCCGCATGGATGCCGGGCCGGAGTGCGTGTGCGTCGCCGAGATGAGAATCGCCTCCGGCGGCAGGCCCGTCTTCGCGGCGGCGGCCTTGCGGACACGGAGGATCAGGTCGCGCGGGTAGCCGACCGTGTCGCTCGTGAGCATGATCCATGCCCCGCCGGCGCCCTTGCAGGCGAGCGCCTCGGCCCGCAGGCGGTGGCCGACGCCCGTGGCGCCTTCTTTCCGCGAGCCGTAGCCGGCCAGCTTGACGCCTAAAGGCGGGGTGATGTCAATGGTCGCGACGCCGATCTGGAGGGAGGAATCAGCCTTCGCCTTAGCCTTGGCTTTAGCCATTTTCGCCTCGCTTTCGTTTGTTTGGACCTGACTTGGCTCTTGAATCCGCTTACTTCGCCTGGTTGTCCGCGGGCCCGTAGGCCCCGATCGGCCACTTCCCGTCGCGCGCACGGGGACGGCCCTCGATGTCCTTGGTGAAATCGTAATCCGGGAACAGCGCCACGGGCAGATAGGCGGTGGCGTCCGTGCCGGCGTCTATGGCCGGAGAACCCGCTTTGAGGTGGCAGTCGCCCATGGCTAGATCGGCGAATATCTCGCCGCGGTCCTTCCTGGACCAGTCAATGTCCCCGTCGCCCAGCGCCCACTTGTACTGACTATTCTGCTCCCAGCTCAGCTTCGTGTAGATGTTGTGGCTGCGGACCGTTCCGGCGCCGCCGCCGTTGGCGATATTATTAATGAAGACTTCTTTCCCCAGGTATTGGCCCACGTTCGCGACGCCCAGGAAAGTGTTGTTCACCAGGGTGACATCGCTCATCTTGTAACCCCAGCAGTTCGCCGCGCCATCGAACAGGTTGTCATATACGTAAAGCCCCTCGGCCTTCGGCGTCTTGTCGCCGTTGCCGTGGTAGGTGAAGGCGGAGCCGGTCTTGAGCACCTTGTTGCCGGCCACAAGGGTGTCCTTGGAGAACAGGTAGATCGAGATGCCGTTGGAGTGCGTGCCGCTGATGTCCACGACGGTATTGCCGACGATCTCGGAGTGCTCGACTCCCATGAACCAGATGCCCTGCCGGGAAGTCCGTTGCAGGAAATTGCCCCGGACGATGATGTCCTTGCCTCCGGCCAGGATGCCCACGGCCCGCTGACAATCCGTGATGCGGTTGTCAATCACTTTCATGTTCGTGCCGCTCGCCTGGATGGCGTACCGGTTGTTCGACTTGAGATTGCGCACCTCGTTGTCCCTGATCACCACGTTGTAGGCTCCGTGATCATTGGCGATGGCCCGTATGCCGAAAACGAACTTCTGGACCACGAAGCCCTCGATCGCCACGTCGTGTTTATCTGTGGCCGTAATGCCGGCGCCGCCGGCCGAGATGCTGTACTCGTTCTCCGCCGGGCTGGCGCCCTTGCGCGGCCAGACGTACAGCCGGCCGGTCTTCTCGTCATAATAATACTGTCCCGGCCCGGACAGGGCGGCGGGGTGGTTCATGATCGCGTAGTAGGAATCCCTGTCCTTATAAATCCCCGCCTCGGCGGCCTTGTCCTCGCGGATGGTGTGCGTCGCCGGATCGAAGCCGGTGATCTTGTGGATTATCGTCCCGT
>JBKQWE010000081.1:0-38690 GCA_052139675.1 Candidatus Brocadiia bacterium | reverse complement strand
ACTGGGGCCGGTCCGAATTCAATCGCATGGCACGTCACAACCGACGATGCCGAATAGATGTTTGGGATATCCCGCTATCGTCCCGTTTCCGACTTGACAGGCTTGCTCATAGATGTCCCCGGAACTCAGTGTACAGCATTATTGTGCGAAGGTTTCCCTGAGCGGATTACTATGGAAAGTCGTGATTGCAATGCATAGGTCCATGGCCGAGCATACGGAGGGACGAAATCATGAAGGATCGCATGTTCCTTGTCGCCTGCGTTGTGCTGGTCGGGCTGGCTTTGTGTAGCCTCGCTACCTGCGGCAGGAAGAATGCGGAAATGGACAAGCTCCATGATGCGGTCATCAGCGGCGACCTGCAAGAGGTCAACGTGCTGATCAAAGACAATCCTGGTTTAGTTTTCAGCAGAGATAAGTACGGCAGGACGCCTTTGCACTGGGCTGTGTTTGGTGGCCATAGGGACGTAGTCGAAGTGCTGCTCGCCACAAGGCCCAGGTTAATGCTGAGGACGACGATGGTGCCACGCCGTTGCTCTTCGCGGCGGGTATGCGTCGGACGGATGTGGTGGAATTGCTACTGTTCAACAAGGCCGATGTCAATGTCAAGGGCAAATACGGTAAGACGCCTCTGCACTGGGCAGCCTATTTGGGCAACAAAGACGTCGCAGCGCTACTGCTGGCCAACAAGGCCGATGTCAATGCCAAGGACCAGGACGGCAAGACGCCTTTGCGCGACGCGGTTGATGGTGGCCATGACGACGTAGCGGCACTACTTCGTGAGCACGGTGGCCGAGAATAGCGAGCAGGGAACTTCAGGGGATTTGAGGGGTTGGCTGGGAAGTGCTCGGATGCGCGAATTGTCATTGACAAAAGCAGAAGATGATGGCGTTCAAGCCGCCTCCGGTATTATTCCGGTGACACCCATACATAATTCTTTACTCGAGGTTGCCAGGGATGGTCAGGTTGCTCCTGCCATTATGAACCGGACGGGGCGTTGATCAGGAACAGCGAGTTCCCGACGCTCTGAACCGTTTTTGGAAAGGCGAAGAGAGGGGACAAGCCATGGCGAAAGTGAGCGCGGTTGGCCGGTCGTTCTGGGCGGCGGCAGTTCTGGCGGTAATCGTCGGCCTTTGCACGGGGTGTGCGGACGGACTGCAAAAGGTGATGGAGGCCAACCACTTTACCCCTATTTCGCCTCCCCAGACGAACTGGGAAAATGGGAGCGTTGTGGAGATTGACTCGAGCTATCCGGATGCGCCCGTCCTGAGAGCAACGCCGTCCATGGCGCAAGCTACCATAATGACGGTGGCGCATTCGGCTCCTGATGTGTCCACAGACTACAGCGATAAGCTCGACCTCTCCCTCGGTATTTCCCTGCCGGATGGGATCAAGGCGCAGTTGACCGCGCAGGGGGCTACCCAGTACAGCGTCGTGGCCGACGGGAATACGATAGTTAGCGTGCCGATTGACTCCTATGTTGTTGACACGTTCCCGAAGATCGCGGACAAGTACGGGGCGAACTGGACGATTCCGCTTGCGCAAAAGGACCTTTACTACTTCTTTGAAGTTTGGACGTGCCAAAAACTGACGTACAAGTTCTTCACCTCGGCCGGCGCTACGGCGCAAATCACCGTTCCCATAAAGATTCCAACGAACGTCTCTGGAGACTGGACGGTCAATAGTGATGGATCACTCATCTTTCAAGGCCCGGGAACTATCTGTCTGGGATACAGGGCCAGGCCGATTCGGCAGGCGGACTCCGGCGAAATAGTTCCTCAGGCCACCGGAAAGCTCACTGCGGCAGGAAGGGTAGCCAGAGAGAATCGCGACAAGTGAAGTGCGACTCAGATTGGTCGGCTTGGTTGATGTTCTGCCAGTGAGCTGCGGCCATTGCTCCGCTTGGAGGGTCTTCGAATGAAGCCCAGAGCCCGAAGAAGGATAGAAGATTTTCCGGCAGCGGCACTGGCGGAAAGCGTTCGCCGGGTGAGTCAGAGGTGGCAGGGGAGGACCGGCGCAGCCTTCCTTGGCATGGGGCGTCGGAAACGCCAGGGAAAGCTGACTGACGAGTGGTGCGTCAAGTTCTACGTGACGCGCAAGGTGAAACACCCGGCGAAGACGCGGAGCGTACCTAAGAGCATCACGCTATCAATTTCGTCCGGCAGGCAGCGACACAGAATCCGTCTCGCGACGGACGTAGTGGCCGTCGGTGACCTCAAGGTCCGCTGTGCTCCGCTTGCATACATCTACAACGAGAACTCCCCTGCGGAACAAGGCGCGGCTACGGCCGTCGTTGAAAAAACTCCGGGCGGCAACCGATTTCTGCTCGCCGCCGGCCACGTCGCAGCGAGGAACCTCGTAGTCGCCAACGCGAGTCCAGGCGAGCAAATCTTGAAATTGGGTGGAGAAGTGATCGGTGCCCTTTCGTTCGCCCCGGATCTGGCCGCTACTTCTGTGGACGCCGCGCTCGTAACTCTCTTGACGGCGCCCTTCGCAGAGTTTCTGCGACGGGTGGGCGATCAGCCTGTGACGACCATCTGTCCCATAGATGAAGTGCACGCCTCTCCGGCCGCCGATTATACGATGCTCTCATGGTTCACAGCGCGCCCGATGTGTTTTGAAGGGCTAGCAACGGACACGCCAGTCAAATACGCCGTTGGCACCGTTACATTTCCGCTTCTTCTGCATTTTGATTGCGCGGCGATGGGCGGAGACAGCGGCTCGCTCGTCGTGGACGAGGAGAACCGCGCGGTAGGGATGCATATCCTTGGAAAGGCGGGTTCTGAATCGTTCTGCCTGCCGATTGAAAAGGTTCTGGAGGCATGCGCCCAGGGCGGGAGCTTGCAAATCGTTTATTGAACTGACTTTCGGTGTCGCCGCCTCTAAGCGGTCCCGGTTGCCGAGAGCGTGACGAATGTCCGGCGTTGCGGGTGGTTAGATCCGGCAACTCGCCGTAAGTTCTGAGTTGTTCATGTGCGGAGGCAATGTGACGCGCATGGTCCTGTAGGGGCGAAAGGAGAAACGGATGGCTGATCATCCTTTGAAATCGTTCTGGGCGAAGTGCGCGCTTGTCGTGCTGGTCGTCGGAATGTTCTTAGCGGGGTGGTTCGGGAAGGGCGGCTTCAGTTGGCTCTTCGTTGCGGTGCTCATGGCCGCCTTCATGGCTGTAGTGGGGCTGTACGTCATGGGGCGTCCAACAGGTGTGCTCATCAACGAGCGGAACCTCATGAGCCTGTCGCGGCTGCAGATGGTGGTGTGGTCCATCATAGTTCTCTCCGCGTATTTCACGATGGCCGTGGCGCGCATCAAGCTGTGCGATCCGAATCCGCTCTCGATCCAGATTGACTGGCACCTCCTGGCGCTCATGGGCATCAGTACTACCTCGCTCCTCGGTGCTCCGCTGATCCAGAGTACGAAGGCCACGAAACAACCTCAGGATGCCGCAGTCACCAAGACGGCTAACCTGCTCGGGCAACAGCACGACGAGGTAAACAGCGATCGGCAAGGCATCCTGTACGTAAACCACACCCCCGCGGACGCTCAATTGGCGGACATGTTCGAAGGGGACGAACTGAGCAACACGGCCTCCGTTGACCTCGGAAAGGTGCAGATGTTCTTCTTTACCGTCATCGTGGCATTCAGCTATTCGGTGATTCTGTTCAATAACCTTGCCAACGCGCCCTGCAATCCAGACCTTCTGAAGGGCTTTCCAATCCTGTCCGACGGACTGGTCGCCTTGCTGGGAATCAGTCATGCCGGCTACCTCACGACCAAGGCCACGGACCATACCGTGAGTACGTGATTAGAGGCGGTCAGAAGCATGGTTCGGCAGTCGCCATGATTATGAGAAAGCCATGCATGAGATGACCGTTACGGTCTTGGCGGCAAGCTGCGGGCGGCAGATTGAGCTGCGCAAGGCAGTGGAAGCCCTTCGAACGCACGCCGCGTCGCTGGAACCAGAGGTGCGCTTGCTTTGGCTCCTCCATGACGACGGGATCTGGACACCGGAGCTGCAACTCGGCCAAGGAGCACCCTGGGATGAGATTATTCTCTCCAAGGGCAATTCGGGGCTTGGGCCTGCGCTCAACTGCTTATTGTCACACGTCCGCACACCCTACTTCCTGCTCTTGCCCGACGATTGGCTCCTAGACAATCCCCAGAAGGCTCCCTTTATACAGAAGGCGTTGGCGATCCTGGAATGCGATGGCCGGATCGGCAACGTGAATCTAGACGGACAGTATTTCTTGGAGTTCAACGACCGCCTGCTTTATGCCGGTCCTTTTCGCACGCCAGTGGGTGATCCGGAGTATTTCGTGCGTAATCCAGCCCTGCCATGGGCGGGATTCCACCTTTCCCCGATGATCGGGCGCACGGCGGCGTTTCACGACATAGGCCCGTTTCGAGAGGACCAACCGCTCCAGCGGCGCTGGGCCGAGCTCGACTATGCGCGGCGCTTTGGTGAACGCTGGGTGGCAGCCAAGAGCCCAGCCCTGTCGCTTTTTCAGCACGTCGGACATGAACCGTGCCCTGGGTGGCTGATCCATTCGGGCCCGGGACAGAATGATCTCTCGAATTCCAGCCAGGTCTCCTCAAACGAGACAGTCGCGGTCGTGATCCCCACCTACGGCCAATTCGATTACGCCCAGCGCGCCTGCGAATCTTTCCTGAAGACCACTCCCAACGGTCTCGCCCTTATCGTTGATGACGCCAGTGCGGAGTGGGACGAGGCCGGGTGGGTGCCGCTACTCAAGGAAGTGGGAGATAAGCGATTATTCCTGCATCATTTCCCCACACGCGGGGGAGTGACTCGATCTTGGAACTGGGGACTGGCCAAGGCCAGAGCCATGGGTGCCACCTACGCTGTAGCCACCAACAGCGACGTGCTCTTTGCGAAGGGCTGGTTTGACGGTATGCGTCACGCCCTGGAGCATGGTTGGGACTATGTCGGGCCGCTGACAAACGCCCCGGGGCCGCCGAACTTCGCCTTCCAGGACGTGCGATTCTACAATCGCTGCTATGCCCCTCAGGACACGGAAACGGCCTTGTCCGAAACACAGTGCGAGCTGCGTCGGCGCTATCCGCCTGACATGGTTATTACGGCGATGGTGAACGGGTTTTGCCAAGTCGCCAAGACCACGACGTGGTGGAAGCACGCCTACGATGCCGAGCATGTCTTCGACCCTGCCTTTCCAATGGTGGGGAACGAGGAGGAATTCCAGGGTCGGCTGCGAGCGAAGGGAGGAAAGACGGGCGTCGCCTGTACGTCGTTCGTCTTTCATTACCGGAGCGTAACCCGCCAGGCCGCCACGGAGGTGCGATCATCGTAACGGGGGCGCTGGCCAGAAGAGAATATCCGCTGCGCCAGACCGGCTTGAGGTGTTGTCTTCAATTAGAACCGGGACAGGGGCTGAAATGGATGATCGGAAGCGGTCGATTCCCTGTCTGATCCCCCCACGCCACGACTTCCTGTGCGCGACAGTGGTCGAAGGACTTGATCAACTCGGATACGCGACCTGTTGTACGGAGCTCACCAACAACGCACGCCGTGATTTCCTCTTGACCGCCTCCAGTATCGAGTCGACCTGTCATCAGGCCCCTTTCATTCTCGTTTTCTCGAACCGTGGTTATGATTCCCGCAAGCAGTTCCTCTTGGAGCGGGGATGGCAGTCGAAGTCTGTCTATCTGGATGGCAGCGACGGACGTCATCTGGAAGACCCCGAAGCGCCGGCGCATTATGCACTATGTTTCAAGCGTGAGATGTTTGGCCAAACCCACCCTCGTGTGCGCCCGCTTCCACTTGCAGCCGAGACGGCGTACTTCCAGTGCAAGGTCGATCAGACCAAGGATATCGAGATTTCCTGCACCTTACGTCCTCACTCGCCCGCGCGCCGAGCTGTCGTTGAGACAGTCGCGGGCCTGGGCATAGGCCATTGTCTTGTCGGGCCGGTAAGCGATGGCGGGCCGGCAGAGCCGGCTCAGTCGCAGCGGAAGGCGGCCTATTTCGACGTCCTGGCACGAAGCCGCATCTCGGTCGCCTATCCCGGAGACGGCTTTGACACGGGGCGCTTCTGGGAGATCTTGGCCAACCGCGCCTTGTTGTTCTCTCCGCCGGTCGCATTGACCATGCCGCATCCGTTTATTGAGGGAGAGCATTTCATCCCGTATCATAACATGCGAGAACTGCACGATGAACTCCTTCACTACTCTCGCCATCAGGCCCAAGCCGAGAGCATTGCCCGTGCTGGACACGCCCATCTGTTGGCTCACCACACTAGCCGAGAACGAGCACGATACATGATTCAGACTATCCATGATGTCCTTGGCTTAAGCGGGTGAGGCACGCCATCAACGGATGAGGGTAGTCTCGATGGCGGCATTACACTCACACGAAGATAAATCTCAGAGGTGGCTGGGGCGAAGGAAGGAAAAGCTGGACGTTGCGGGTACGAAATTTGTCTTTCATTACCGAACCGGGATCCGCTACCCCGCGCCCGCTGCCACGCAGCTGAATTTCTTCGATACGGAGGGTGTAGCTCCCACACACCTACCGTCCAGCGCCGAAGACGCCAGAAGAGGTGATTCCTCGACTGGCGGAGGGCCGTTCTCGTAAAGACAGGCGACCGATTCACTTGTGCACGATGGAGCAACCTTTCTCGGATTACGCCTGCACAGTATCGTGCTAGAATAAGGCGCCGAAAACAGAGAATAGTTCGATCACAGGATCGTTTGGTTCACCACTCGACCGGAGCGAACCGTCTCCGGCGCACAATGGCCCGTCAGCATACGCTGGCGGGCCTTGCGCGTTTCTGGCCAATATCCGCGCCGTTTTTCGCGTGGTAGCCAGGCAGCGCGCCGAAAAGGCTGGCAACCAGCCACGGCCCTTTTCGCCCCTCTGGACACGTAAATCGGCCCGGTTTCTCTTTCTCTCTTTCTCCGAAAGCCGGCAACTACCCCCATCTGGTTGCCAGTTTTTCGGTTGCAGAATGGGAAGGAGTTACGACAACGCCTCTTCGCGCGGTTCGATCTTATAGCACGAAGGCACGGAGCATGTCTTATGTCCTCCGTGCCTCTGAGTTGCGCCGTCCCCGTTCCAGCCGAATTACTCTGCCGCTTTCTTCGTATGGCGATCGAAGAAATCCAGCGTCAGCTTCAGGTACTGGTCCACAAAATAATCATGCGCGTTGAGCGAGAAAAGGTGCAGCTCGGACTCCTCGGCGAGTTCCGTCATCCTCGCCTGCACGCGCTTGGCGCCTTCCGGCGACACCACGTTGTCCTGTTCGCCCTGCAGGATGAGGAGCGGCGTCGTCTTGAGCTTCTCGGCCAGCTCCGGCCGCCCGGTCCCCGAAACGCAGCAGATGGCGGCGAAGAGGTCCGGATGCGAGGTCGCCAGGCTGTACGTCGCGAATCCGCCCATCGAGCCCCCGGTGCAATACATCCGCGCGGGGTCAATCTTCGGATATTCCTTCCGCAGCAGCTCGATCAGTTGGACCATGTCCTTGAGGTGGCCGGGGTTCCCGCTGGTGTATCCGGGGCTGGCCATCAGGTAACCGCGGCTGTTGAGCATTTCGAGCGCCCTCCCGTTGTCGAGCGTCGGGAAGGTATTCTCGTCCCCTCCGCCGCCGTGCAGCATGAGGAGGAACGGCACCTTCTGCGCCTTGTCGTAGCCGTCCGGGACCTCGACGCGATAGACGCAAAGCTCCCCCGTCGCCGCCGATTTGAAGGCGCGCCGCAGGTCGCCGGTGCGGCCCGCATACGGGTCCTCGCCGGCCTTCAGACGCCGCATCGTCTCTGCGCCCTGCGCCAGCGCGCGCCGCATGTCGTTCACCAGCGGCTCCGGAGTCCGGAGGCCTTCCTTGGCAGCCAGGCCCTGCTTGTAGGCGTCGGCCGGCACGGCGGCGGCGTTCGCGAGCAACTCCGCCTTGCCCTTCAGATAATCCATCAGGTGCACGAAGTCCGCCTGGCAGCGCACGTCCTCGGGCTTCCGCGATTTCTGCAGCTCAGTCGTGAACGCCTCAAGCGCATGCATCTTCTGATCCAGCGTCGCGAGGAACTGCCCCGCGAGGAGCACCCGCACGGCCAGCTTGCACTGCGGCCACTGACCGGTCGCCACGACCACATAGTCGCCGTCGTCGAGCTTCGGCGGCAGCTCGAACTTCATCACCACGGCGCCCTCCGGCGTCGTTTCCGTCCCCGCCTCCTTCATCGGCGCGGCGGACTCGGCCGTCTTGCCGATCGCCAGCGTCGCGTGCGGCTCCTTCGCAAAGCCGCGCGCGACGAGCCGCAGAATCGGGTTGCTCTCCTGGTTCACGGTCGTCGCGTTCTGGAGGCCGACGTAGCCGTCCGACGTAATGACGATGCCCGTCTGCGCCAGCTCCGCGGCGGTGATCTTGAAGTTCGGCGACGCGATGAAGAACCCATCCGTCAGCACGTCATGTTCCGCGCCGACGCCGGAAAGCCTGAGAGTATATTGGCCGGCCTTCAGCGAGCCGAGCTTCCCCGGCTCAGCGAGGCCCCACTCCGAGGGATTGTAGCCCCAGCCCTTGGTGTTGGTGAACGTGGCTTCGCCCTTGAACGTCTCGCCGCCGCCGGTAAGCTCGAGGGTCCAATGGGTCGTCACCATCGTGCTGCGCCAGTGCAGGCGCGCATAGCGGAAGATCAACTGCGCATCGTCAATCGCCTGCGGAAGTTCCAGTGGATAGGTCACCGCGCTGCCGATTTTCGTCAGCGCTTCGCCCTTGAGATAGCCGCCGCCGGAGGCCTGGTCGCGCTGGCCGATGGCCGGCCCGATGCTCTCCGGCGCCTCGACCCCGATCTCCGATTCATGCCAGAACACCGTCGGCGCCGATGCCGGCTCAGCGGCCGACGCGATCCCGGCAAGCGACGTCAATGTCATGGCACCGCTCACGACGGCTGCGGCGACGAGATGACTCTTTCCGGTCACGGTCACTCTCCCTGATGCTCGTATTACTCTAATCCGCGGGGCATTCCGAGCATTAACCTGGATAGCCTGTATAGCCCAACAGCCTTTTATTCCTGAAGCGCGCCGTGTTCAAACAGGCGCGAGTCCAAGCGTTTCAGCGCACGCATGGCTCTAGGGCAAAAGACCCCTTTATCATATTCCGAAAAGAGTCGCAATGCGTTCAATTGTGGAGTGAAGTATCGCCGTAGTAATTCAACCAGGTCGTTAACTGGCTCGCCAGCCTTCTCGTCTCCGCGCGCAACGTCAATATCGTGTGTCGCTGACCTCGCCCAGGCAGGTGTGGTTATCGAACTGGACTATGCGCCACTGACAGACGGTGTGGACCTTCTTGCGGTTGACAGGGCGTCCTGGTAGATTCCGAGATGGCCATCGTAAGGTCCGGGAGTTGACCATGGATGGGAAGAAGCGATCCGACGTTGCGCCTGGAGCCCGGGTGCAGGTTGTGCAGAAACAGGATCAGCGTTCCGGGAAACTGATCGAAGGAACCATTCAGGACATTCTCACCCGTTCAGCCACTCACCCTCACGGCATCAAAGTGCGTTTGATCGGAGGGGTGATCGGTCGCGTAAAGATGATCCTCGGCCAGCCGTGACGTCCCTCACCGCATACTTTCCAGTTCGTGCCAGCGGTGATACAGTTGATCCACGAGCACTTGCGCGTCGTGAAGGCGCTGGCATTCCCTGTGCATGCGCGCGTAGTCGGCGGCGACAGCCGGGTCGGCGACGACCTTCTTGAATTTTTCCACCTCGGCCTCGGCCGCGGAGATTCGCTCCTCCAGGCCGGCGAGTTCCTTCTTTTCCGCGTGGGTCAACCTGCGGCACGCCGGCGCGGCCCTGGGGCGTGATTCTTTGGGAGGCGCTTCGCGCCGCGCGGCTGGCGCCAGGCGCTTTTCCGCAGTTTCCCATTGCGACAGATCGGTGTAAAGATCGGCCGCGGCTCCGGCGTGCAGCCCCACCATGACCGTGCAGACCCTGTCGAGCATGTGGCGGTCGTGGGTGATCAGAACGACGGCGCCCGAGAATTCGACCAGCCCTTTCTCCAGCACCTCCAGCGATGGGATATCGAGGTCGTTCGTCGGCTCGTCCAGCAGAAGCAGGTCGGCCGGCTGCTGCATCATCCGCGCGATCATGACGCGCGCCTGCTCGCCGCCGGAGAGCATTCCCACCGGGTTATCCAGTTGGTCCGGCCGGAAGAGGAACCGCTGCGCCCAGGATACGACGTGGATGCCCTGGCCGCGGAAGTTCACGGAGTCGCCGTTGGGCGAGAGCGCGCGGCGCAGCGTCTGTGCGCGGTCGAGTTGCGCGCGGTCCTGGTCGAACAGCACCACGCGCAACTGCGGCGCATGGCGCACGGTCCCTTCGTCGGGCGGCAGTTGGCCGGCCAGCACGCGCAGCAGCGTGGTCTTGCCGCTGCCGTTATTGCCGAGGATGCCCAACCGCGTCCCCGGAGAAAGTTCGACTTCCAATCCGCTGAACAACCTCCGGCCGCCCATGGACTTGGCGATGCCGCGCGCAATGACCAGATCGTTCGTGCGCCGGTGGCTGGCGTTGAAGTCCACGGCGATGCTGCCGTCCTGCGCGGCATGCCGGCGCAGTTCCGCCAGGCTCCTGATCTTCTGGTGCGCCGCGTCAATTCGCGCGCCCGCCTTCGTCGTGCGCGCGGGCGGCCCGCGCCGAAGCCATTCCACTTCGCGCCTGACCAGGATCGCCAGCGACTGCTCATGTTTTTCCAGCGCGGCCAGGAATTCTGCGCGCTTCTCCACGAAGTCGCTGTACCTTCCCCGCACGCTGAAGAACCCCTCCGGGTAACGCGGATTCAGTTCCACCACCCGGTTCGTCACCTTCTCCAGGAACAGCCGGTCGTGGCTGATCAGCACAAACGCGAAGCTCGCCTTCTCCAGAAATCGCTCCAGCCAGGAGATGCCGCCGAGGTCAAGGTGGTTCGTAGGCTCGTCCAGCAGCAGCACGTCCGGTTCGGCGACCAACGGGCGGCCGATGGCCAGCCGCTTGCGCCAACCGCCGGAGAGCGTGTCGGCGCGCACGCCGCCGTCCTCAAAACCCAGTTTGCCCATGATAATCGCCGCACGCGTCCGCCGGCTGCGTTCGTCCAACGGGCTATCGTGCAGCGCCTCCAGTAGCACCCCTTCCACCGTACTACCCGGCGGGAACGCATCCTCCTGGGCCAGGTACGCGATGCGCGCAGCGCGCGCCGTCTCCACCTTGCCTTCGTCGGCGTGTTCCAGACCCGCCAGAATTTTCAGCAGCGTGGACTTCCCGGCTCCGTTCGGCCCGATCAGCCCGATTCGCTCCCCATCCTGAATCGTGAGTGATATCTCCCGAAACAGCGTCTTCGAATCGTAGCGTTTGGAAAGGGTCTGGGCGTTGATGAGGACGGGCATGATCGGCAAAGTCTCCAGGGCGCAGATGCGGCTCAGGGCCGGAACTTCAACTGTATTGTAGCGGCAAGAGGGACGCGCGAGCAAATGCGGGAACCGCGGTAGCGACGTGATCCGCTGTCGGTGGGCGGAGTTCTTTTACGGGGCGGAAAACCGGGGAACAGGCCCCCGGTTTAGGCAGACGTTTCGGTGCTACTCCGAATAACCGGTGCCTGTGGGGCTGTTGAAAAACGAGTCGGACCCGCCAACTCCGGCGCGCAACTTCACTCGGTCATTCCCGCGCAAGCGGGAATCCAGGGTTTTCGGCGCGCGCATCTGGATTCCCGCCTTCGCGGGAATGACAAGGAGACTTTTTCAACAGCACCCCTGTCCTCGGTTTTATAACTACAGCCACAATTCGGCCGGCCGATCGGAGACGATTGCATGACCACCAAGCGCGCGAAGATGGCGATGACCTACCCGGCGGAGTTCACCCTCGTCTGCGCGCCGAATCCGGGGGCGTGTAGCTCCACAGACGAACGCATGGCCGGCCGAAGCGATCGGCGTATTCCTCCTGGCGGAGCTGCGCCGCCGGCCTGACGTGGTCGTCCTGCACCCACTGGGGGAGCAGGACGCCCTCCGATGCCGGGTGATCCTACAGCTTCTTCGGCGGAAGTCCCGTCTGGGTGTCGTCGTAGAACCACCGGCCTTCGAAGAGCCATCCGTCGAACAGCGCCGGCTGGAGGAATATGCCCAGCTTCGCCATGTCCTGGACGTCGGCCTGGCCCGGCTGCGGCAGGCCGACCGGCGGCGGGAAGATGAACGGCGGCGGGAAGACGTTCGCCATCGCCTTGGGCGGCGGCGCCGGCAGCAGATACAGTATCGTCAGTAAATGGCCATCATAGGGCCTGGTACCTGGCGGCTCCAGCGTGGTGCCGAACTCGATGGTCGTGCTGTACGTCGCCAGTATCGTGTTGTCGTCAATCGTCACTCCGCCGTCGTAGTGTTGCGGTCCGGAGGTGAATGCCGAGTACGTTCCATCATTCTCGGCAAAGTCGAAAAGCGTCGTGCCGGTCACGTGCAGGCTCTCGATCGGCACAAGCGAGCCGATCGGATCGTCGAACAGCGCGTTGCCCGTCACCGTCAAGCTGCCCGTGCCGGGGCCGTCGCCGTTAATGCGGTCATAGAAATACCCGCCGTTGAATTCCCCCGAGGTGCCGCCGCTCGTCGTCACGTTCAGCGATGCGCCGCTCCCGAGCGTCACGACGCCGTCATCGAATTCCACATACGCCTCGGTATCCGCGCCCGCGCCGACCTCCGCCGTCGCGTTCAGCGATGCCCCGGTCCCGAGCGTCACGTTGTGCTCGAAGTAGATATAGCCTTCTGAATCATCTCCCGCGCCGCCGCTGACCGACGCGGTCAACGTTGCCCCGTTCCCGAGCGTCACGCCGTCCTCGAAGTACATATACGCCTCTTCCCCCGCGCCCGCGGTGGCCGTCGCGGTCAGCGATGCCCCGTTCCCCATCGTCACGGGACCCTCGAAATACACATACGCTTCTCCTCCGTCCGTCCCCGTGCCGACCGCGCCGCCGGTCGCCGTCGCGGTCAGCGATGCCCCGGCCCCCATCGCCACAGCTTCCTCGAAGTAGATATACGCTTCTCCTGCATAACCTCCCGTCCCCGTGCCGGCCGCGCCGCCGGTCGCCGTTGCAGTCAGCGATGCCCCGGCCCCCATCGTCACGGCGCCGTCGAAGTAGATATACGCTTCTCCTCCATCCGTCTCCGTATTGCCCACGCCGCCGGTGGCCGTCGCGGTGAGCGATGAACCGGCCCCCATCGTCACGGCTCCATCAAAGTAAATATACCCTTCGTTCGCTGCGCCGCCGGTCGACGTCGCGGTCAGCGATGTTCCGGTCCCCATCGTCACGGCTTCCTCGAAGTAAACTTCCGCGTCTTCCCCCGCGCCGCCGGTGGAAATAATGTTCACCTCTGCATGGTTCCCGATCGTCACAGTGTCGCTGAAATCAATTTCCGACTCGCCGTCCGTGCCGGCGGTGCCCGTAACGTTCAGCGTCGCCGTGTTCCCGACCTTCACGGGGTCGTCGAACTCCACATAGGCGTCGCCGTCCGCGCCGCCGGTCGCCGTAACGGTCAGCGATGCCCCGGTCCCGAGCGTCACGGCGTCGTAGAACTCCACTTCACCTTCGTTATCCGTGCCGCCGGTCGCCGTAATGGTCAGCGTTGACCCGGCCCCGATCGTCACGGTGTCGTCGCCGTAGAGCTCCACATACCCTTCGTTGCTCGGCTGGCCGATCGCCGTAATGGTCATCGTCGTTCCGGTTCCGATCGTCACGGCGCCGTCAATCTCCACATCCCCTTCTCCTCCTTCCGTCCCCGTCCCCACGCCGCCGCCGTTCGCCGTAATGTTCACCGTTGTGTCGTTGCCGATCGCCAGGCCGTCGTCGAACGCCACATATCCGGTTTCATCCACGCCCCCGGTTGCCGTAACGTTCAGCGTTGCGTTGTTCCCAATGGTCACAGTGCCATCGAACTCCACCTCTCCTTCTCCTCCGGACGTCCCCGTCCCCTGGCCGCCACCGGTCGCCGTAATGCTCACCATCGCCCCGTTCCCGATCGTCAAGGGGCTGTCGAACTCCACATAAGCTTCATTCTCCGCGCCGCCGATTGCCGTAATGGTTACCGTTGAGCCGCTCCCGAACGTCACGGCGCCGTTATAGAACTCCACGAACCCCTCGTTATCAGTGCCGCCGGTCGCCGTAACGTTCATCGTTACCCCGGTCCCGAGCGTCACAGGGCCATCGAACTCCACGTACCCGTCGTCACTAAAGCCGCCGGTCGCCGCGATGTTCACCGTTGCCGCGTTGCCGATCGTCAGGGCTGTACCCGAATCGTAATCGAAGTATACTTCCGCGTAGCCGTTCGCGCCGCCGTTCGCCGTAACGTTCATCGTTGCTCCGAGCGCGACCGTCACCGGGCCGTCGAATTCCACCCAGCCGGGCGGATTGTCAAAACCGCCGGTGCTGCCTCCGGTCTCCGTCGCCGTGCCGCCGTTCGCCGTAATGGTCAACGACGACTCCGTGTTCGTGGACGATGTCGGATTCCCGATCGTCAAGAGATCGTCGAACTCCACATACCCCTGCGCCGACGCCTCCGTGCCGGTTGAACCGGTCACCGTCGCCGTGCCGCCTTGCGCCGTGAGAGTCACGCTTGCCGCGTTCCCGATCGTCACGGCGCCATCGAACTCCACGTATGCGTCCGCATTCGCCGTCAAATCCGTGCCGCCGGTAATCGTCGCCGTGCCGCCGGTGGCCGTAATGTTCACCGTGGCCCCGTCCTCGATCGTCGCGGTGTCATCGAACTCCACATACGCATAGGCATCCTGCGCCGTGCCGCCGGTGGCCGTGATGTTCACCTTGGTCGCGGTCCCGACCGCGCTCTCGATCGTCAAGGGATCATCGAACTCCACATAAGCATAGGCTACTCCATCCGTCCCCGTCGCCGTGCCGCCGGTGGCGGTAATGGTCAGCGTTGATCCTTCTCCGACCGTCGTGTTGTTATCGAACTCCACATATCCATAGACCACCCCATCCGCCCCCGTCGCCGTGCCGCCGGTGGCGGCAATGGTCAGCGTCGACCCTTGCCCGATCGTCGTGGTGTTATCGAACTCCACATATCCATAGGCCACTCCATCCGCCCCCGGCGCCGTGCCGCCGGTCGCCGTAACGTTCAGCGTTACCCCGGTTCCGATCGTCAGGGGGCCACCGAACTCCACATATCCATAGGCCACTCCATCCGCCCCCGGCGCCGTGCCGCCGGTCGCCGCAATGGTCAGCGATGTCCCGTTTCCGATCGTCACGGCTTCCCCGAAATAGACAAAAGCCTCCGGATTCACCGTGCCGCCGTTCACCGTAATGCTCAGAGAAGCGGCTGCGGGGAAAACCGTGTTTCCCATGACGTTCAGCGAGTTCAGCGGATACGTCGCGCCGACCGACTCATCGAACTGTGCGTTGCCGTCCAGGGTCAGGGCGCGCGGCGTGCTGGCGGAATCCGAGTCCACCGTGCTGATGAACGTCACCTCCGAGGCCGTCAGCGTTACGTCGGCGGTCAGCGTGACGGGATTATCGTAAGTCTGCGGACCGGTGCTCGTCACGTTGGCGCCTAATTGAATCCCGGAGGCGCCCGAGAGCTCGATGGCGCCGCCGCTGTTGTTGGTGATTCCGAAATTGATGTAGAGCGTGCCCACTGCGGAGATGGTCAGCTTGTTCGCGCTGGCCAGGTCCGGGCTGGCGGCGGCGATGGTGATGTCGCCGTTCTGGCCGGCGGTGGCCGGGCTGCCGGCGGTGGTCACGACCACGTTGCCGAGGCCGAGGTTCGTCGCGATTGTCGCCCACGTCAATACGGAGGGATTCCCGGTCGGCACAAAGGGAGACGAGGGATTGACGTTTTGGTTGCTGCTGTTGTTAATGATCAGGTTGGTCGGGTCGAGGAGCAGGGTGCCGGCGGTTCCGTTCGGGGCGAGCGTATCAACGGTTCCCTGGAAATCGAGGTAGTGCCCGGAAACTTCGACGTTGCCGCCGTTGCCGGCCTCGGCGCCGCCGCGCGCGGTGATGCTGCCATAGAACTGGGTGTCCGCGTTCGACCAGACGACGACCTTGCCGCCGTTGCCGCTGGCGAGTGCATCGGCGCTGATTACGCTGCCGGAGTTGACGGAGGTTTGAGAGGCGTCGGGGACGGCGGGGTTTGCGCCGTGGAGGTCGCCGCCGACGAGGATGGTCCCGCCGCCGGTCGCGCCGGAAGCGTTGAGGGTCGCGCCGGTGAGCGCGATCTGGTCGCCCAACACATTAATAGTGCCGCCGACGCCGGAAGGATTGCTGGCGTCCAGCGTGCCGGAGACCTGAACGACGCCGGGGCCCTGGCCCTGGACGGTGATTTCGTTCGCTTTGATCGTGCCGTTATTGAAGATGGCCAGGGCGTACAGGTCGCCCGCAGTGAGGCTGACTTTGCCGCCCGGCGCCTGGATGGAGCCGGAGTTCTGGACAGCCACGCCGGTCGGGGCCGGGACGCCGCCGCTGAGCTGGACGAGGATCTGGCCGTCGTTGTCGGTGAGGTAGACGTCCGTGCCGGACACCAGGCTCACGACACCATTGGGGGCGACGATAGCGCCGAAGTTCGAGACCTGGTTGCCGATGAGGGCGACCTCGCCGCCGCGGATCAGGCCGTTGTTGACGACCGCGCCGGTGAGGTCGGTGAACTGTTTGACGTTCGCCAGGAAGTTCTGGTTGGAAATGTAGCCGGCGGCGGCATAGAGGGCGCCGACGTTCACCAGGCAGCCGTTGACGAAGTAGATGCCCGCCGGGTTGACGAAGTAGACCTGGCCGTTGGCGAGCAGCGTGCCCGCGATGATGCTGGGGTTCAGCCCGAGAATCCGGTTGAGGACCGTGGACTGGGAATTGGGCTGGATGAATTGGACCGTCTGGCCCTGGGCGATGTTGAAGCTCTGATACTGAATAATACTTTGGTTGCCGGCCGTGATCGTCGTCAGTTCCCCCTTCTGGACGATCTGAGCGCTGCCGGAAACGACCTGGGCGCCCTTGGGCGCCGCCAGCGCACCGCCGCCGACCAGGGCCGGCAGCAACGCGAGAGCGGGCAAAAGCCTCGTGGCCGCCCGGGCGACGCCACGCCGCCAAGTTCGCCGGATCCGAAGGCCATTCATGAATTGCCTCCCATGTCCAATGCCCCGTGACCGGACCGCCACGCGCAACCCACATCTTCGGAACCCGCGCGCGGTCCCGGAATATGCGCCTTCCTTCAATAGGCCAGGGTCAGCACGAAGTGCACCACGCTGGAACCGGCCTTCGTGTCCTGCGTGGGCGAGAGCGCGAAACCCCAGTCGCAACGAACGGACAGGTTCTTCCGAATTTGCAGTTCCGCACCGATGCCGGTGCCCACGAGCGTTTCATTTCGCTCGGTGGACTCAATCTCGCTGTTCCACGTCTGGCCGTAATCCAGGAACGCCCGAACGATGAAATCCCAATCCGGCGGAACGGATTTCTGGGGAGGGAAGCATCGGAAATCTCCGACCACCGGCAGATGCGAAGGCGCAGGGTTCGGTGAAAGCAGTCGAGGTAAATGACAATCGTATTCCAGGTTGGCGATGACGACGGTGTCGCCGACGGCATCTTCTTCCGGGTAGCCGCGCACGCTGTACAGGCCGCCGGCCACCTCCTCTTCCTGCGGGACCAGCCGGTTTTGCGTCGCCTGGCCGCGAAAACCCATGACGACTTCGTGCGCCAGCGTGGGCTCCGCCCCTGCGGAGCAGAGGAGCGGCTCAAGGAAGAACGACTCGCGCGCGTTCCACTTTATCACCTGCCAGGTGGAATCCGTATCCATGCGTCCGAGCGGCGGCAACGCCGCGGTTTGAGTGTCGGCGACGGCGGCGACGTTCCCCTCGTAGCTCACGGAGGCCTGCGTCGTCGCGGCCGGCGTCGCGCGCTGCAACCGCAGACCGACGCTCGGAATGAAGAAGTCCTCGTGCCCGTCGACGTCCAGCGTCTGGTTCTCCACGCTCACGTAGTGCCAGCGCGCTCCGGCCACGGCGTCCAGGAACCACAGCTTGTGCTGATACACGTTTCCGATGATCTCCGCGCCGAGCGTCGTATCGGCCCCGTAGAAATTCTCGCTCGTGACGCCGATGTCGGAGGCGGCGTATTTGCTCCACGATCCGTAAAAGCGCAGGCGAAGCAGGTCCGGCCTGAGGATCGGAATCTCGTACGACCCGCTGACAGCGCGGGTATCGTCGTTACTGAACCCCGAGCCCACCGCCAGCAGAGTCAGGATGTCGTCGTGCCCGGTCAACTGGTTGTCGGTGAACCCGAACGCGCTGCGCCACAAATCGGTCTGTTTCGTCCCTGTGTTCGACAACTGGTAATAGGCAAGCCAGGGCTTGGTCTCATTGACGAGATAGTCCAGCTGCACGTTGCCCGGCGCGCCGCCTGAGGAAATGGCCGCGTCCACGCGGCGGCCCGGCAGGCGGTTCAACTCGAAGAGGTAGTCATCCAGGAGGTCTTTTTGGAATAAGTCGGTCCCTTCGGATGAACCCGCCTCGGCGCCGGGTTGAATGGGCGAGTTTTCCATGATCCAGGAATGCGCCGGATTGTTGATGCGTTGATCCGCAGGGACACGGTCGCCGGACGCGATCGTTCGCGCCCGCGTCACCTTCCCCACGTAGATCACCAGGCGAAGAACTTCCTGTTCCCCAGCGGGCCGTTTTTGCGGCCGGAGGTCCTGGCCGGTTTCGGGCGGGATGTCGTCCGGATCGGGGCTGACGAACACGCCGTAGAGCCCCCGCGTGTTAAGAAAATGCACGATCTGCGCGCCGACCGACCGAATGGCGCCCTGATAGAATATGACTTTGCCCGGCGCGCCGGCGCCGATGTCCGCCAGGCGAAGAGTGACGGTCTCGGCTCCTGCCCGCGGCTCGACATATCCCTTGTCGGTGTGACCGAGGGAGACCTCCAGGTTCATCACGTCGTCGAGCGGGGGCAGCGAGGAATTCTCGATGCTGTACCGAAGCTGGATGTGGCTGACCGGGTACGCCGGCCCGTCGTCGGGCGCGGCGGCCGCAGCGCCGGCTGCGCCCGCGAGGAACGCGATGGCGACGGCAGCAAAGAGAAAGGGCTTGCAGGTCAGCGAGCTGCCAGGGCGAGGCGCGCGGCATTCCACGGATCCGGGTGATGCCGAAAGATTGAGCGACTTGTGCCGGGCCTTCATGCGACAGTGTCCTCCCTTGAGTGCAGCTACTTGCGTGCGCTAGAGAGTATGGTCACTGACGGCAAGACTGAGACACCCCCAACTCTGCCTCCGGTGAGATGCGCCCCGTCTACACAAGAGACAACAATACAACGTATATCAGCAGCAACGGGCGAAGTCAATAGGAAAAATTAACTTTATTCAGCCGGTTCCGCGCAACGATGCCAGGCTTCGTTACGGTCCCGCAAGCGGCATGGCGGCGGCCCGCTGCGCCTCGCGGAATTCCTTGGCGGCCTGCCGCACGTCGAAGGCGATCCGCTCCAGCTTCAATTGGGCGTCGCGCGAGAGCTGGTCCGCCTGCAGCAGGTCGGCCGTAAGCTTCTTGTACGCCGCCAGCTTTTCCGCCGCCTCCTTGGATGGCGTTTGCCGCGCGAGCTTCTCCAACTCGAGAGTCTCCACCGCGATCGCATAAGCGCGCTCGGCCAGGCTCATCTTGTTGTCGGCGTCCATTGCGTCCAGGCGGGCCGTGTCGAACTCGGCCTGCGTGCACGCCGGCTTGGCGATGGCGTCGGCCACATGCGCCCACGCGGCGATGGCCTGCCGGCGGCTCTCCACGCGCGCGTCGGCGGCGGCCTTCAATTCCGGGCTCGCGGTCTTGACCGCGGCCTCGACATCGGCGAGCGCATTCTGGCGGAGGTCCTCGTTGGTCCGCGCCCCGAGCGCCAGAAACATGCGCGACGAAACGTCCGCCGTTTCAGGCAAGCGTTTCAGGAGCGGCAGCAGCAGGTCGTCGGCCCCACCGACATCGTAAGCTTTGGCGAGCGCTTCATTCACGGCGCCCTCTGTGCGTTTCGCCTTGAGGAACGCTGCGACAGCCTCCTTGACTGTTCCCGTGGCATTCGCATGTTCCGCCTCGCAGCCATCCGCTTCCTTCGCGCAGGCCGCCGCCCGTTGCCGGTAATACCCCGCCACGTTGGAGTTCGGCTGCTGAGTCTCGGCGACGGCCACCGAACAGACCAGGCATACCACAGGCGCGAGAAGCCAGCGCATCATCTGATGCTGCATGAGATCGGTCTCCTCTAACAAGACGTGAGTTATCCTGAATTTGCCATTTGACCGTCCTCCAAAGGACGTGAGGCTTTCAAACGCAACATTATACAGTCAAATTGCCGCTGTCAACCGGAATTTCCCAGATAGCCGCCGTCCACATATCGCGCGCAGTACGCTGCGTGCTCGTGACGGTCAGCCATCAAATGCCGGATTCTGACCCTCGGAATCCCGCCTGTCAAGTGGATTGTCGGCGGCGGACTGCTTCAAGGAAAACTGAAAACTAGGGTCAGGGGGCTGTTGAAAAAATCCACCAACTTTAGGGGGGGGTGCGTAGGGGGCAAAGCGACTTTTTCAACAGCCCCTGGCCCCGGTTTTCGCTCGAGCAAATGCGGGAACCGCGGCTGCGATGTGATCCGTTGCCGGTGGGCGGAGTTCTTTTACGGGGCGGGATGCGATTGGCAAGCGCTCACGTCGGTCTGTGGCCAACGAGATGCCTCAGCGGCAGAGGCCGAGACATCAACTGGAACGTCAACCGGATGGCGTAAGCTGTTCTTGCGGTTGTCAGCTCCTCGTGGTAGATTCCTGCAAACGGCGGCGCAATTCGTCCCCATTTCGGCCGCGATCAGAGCCGTGGACTGGACGCTCGTCCTGTCGCTCTTTTACGTCGGCCGGGCGGAGAGGCTCACGATCGGGTAAGTCCCCACCACCACGAAAGGTGGCTGCCTGAACGCTCCCGCCGGACGAATGCGATGTGCATAGGATCTAGTGCTTACTTGCGGAAATAGGCGTCCTGTTTCTGAAAGTAAGCATGACTGCGATAAGCCGCGTCGTTGTATTGGGTTATGCGTTCCGTTGGACCGTGTTTAGTTGCGTAAATTGGTACGCCAATTTACGCAACTAAACACTAGCCAGAGCGTTTTTCGCGAGGAACCCGGCGAAGCTGGAACGCAGGCCTCTCGAGGAGGAAAAGAAAGTGTTCCGGCAGTTCGAGAGGAACTTCGCCGGGTCGAACAGCTTGCCGCTATCCGTCGGCGTTGAGGAAAACGATGCGTTGCCGGCGCTGCGAGTTTGAGAACATGCCGGGCGAGACGACCTGCTTCCGGTGCCAGGCAGTGCTGGTGCCGGCGGGAGTAACGGGATTGGCGCCGCCTCGAGCGGGGTGGGCGAAGCCGTTCCGGCGCGTGCGGTACTGGCTGAACCGCAAACTCGGTCTGGGCTGGCGCGGGAAGGTCGAGTCCGGCCCTTCGACGGCGCCGGGATGGGCCTTGATCGGCCGGGAACGACTTCTAGTCGCAAGCATATCACTAGTCCCCGGTCTCGGCCACCTTTTGAGCCGCGAGACACGGCGGATTTTTCTCCTCTGGCCGGCGTGGCTCGGCATGCTGGGGCTGGGGGTCTTCTTCTACGGCACGGTCTGCGGCGGCCTCTTCATCGGCGCGGCAGTTGCGCTTCACGCGTGGATCATCTGCGATGCCGCCGCCGTTCACGACGCATTCGCCGGGCGGCCGATCCGATTCGTCATTGTGCTGGCGGTGTTCGGTGCGCTGCTGCTGGGGATCTACGGCGGCGCGCGACGCAGCGCCGGGGCGCTCGTGAGCGAGGCGTACGCGCCAATGGATTTCCCGGCCGAGCGGATCCGGTCGGGCGATTTCCTGCTGGTGGACCCGCGCGCCTACCGCGCCGCCGCGCCGGGCCGCGGCGACATCATCCGGTACTGCACGCGGTCCGAGTTGAGCGGGCCCGCCTCCGCGGATCCGGGATACACGGTCCTTCGCGGCGAGACTGTTGGGCAGATTCTAGCCATGCCCGGAGAGGACGTCGTCTGGAAAGACGGCCAAGTCCGCGTCCGCCGCGGGGGCGAACTCGTGCGCGCCCTCGACTCTCCCGCCGAGTTTGCCTTGCTGAACCTGACGCTGCACGTGCCGCCGGGCCAGTACTTCTGCCTGCCGCCGGCTATCGCCACGGCGCTGGGTGCCCGCGCAAGTTCAATCGCAGACGCGGAGGCGAAGGCGGAGTACGTCCGGATGATGGGCTTCGCTGCCCTACCCGACATCCGCGGGCGCGCGTTCATGGTCTATGAGCCGATCTGGCAACGTAAATGGCTCCCACGCAGCCCTTTGCTTTAGACAAAGCAGCAGCCGGCGGCCGTTAACCTGACGTATTCCTGAACCACCAAGAGCAAGGACAGGCCGTGGCGGTGAAAAATCCGCGTTCGATGGCTTTACACATTTTGCGCAGTTCTGCGTCTTTAATCATGGAAGGCAAAAGGGGCCGCGTGGCATGAGCCGGCGGTCCGCTGATGAGGAAGGCAGAGACTGCGATGGACTTTGAGACACTTCTCAGGCCGACTCGCGAAAAACATCGAAAGTTTCTCCGCTCGTTATTCTGGCGCAACGCGTGCGAAGTCCTCGGCTCGCTCCTGGTCGCCGCATGGATGACAGGGCTGGAATGGATACCGCTGAGGAGATTTACCAGCGGCTGATCGCCCCCATCGAGGGGAAGATGATTGCCATCGTCTCCCGGATCGTCGGCCCGCATGACGAGGCGGCCGACGTGTTCCAGGAGGCGCTGGCGGTGGTCTGGCAAAGACTTTCGCGGATTGACCGGCAGCCGAACCCGCATGCATATATCCTGCGGATCTGCATCAACCTTTCGTACGATGCGCTCCGCCGCCGCGGACGGCAGGCGCGCGAGATGTCTGCGTTGCGCGACATGGCCTGCCAGCATGCCCAGTCGCGACCGAAGCCGTCGGCTGAGCCGGAAGCTCTCGACGGCATCTACGACGCGATCCGCGCGCTGCCACGCCAGCAAGCCGAGGCGGTCCTGTTGCGGCTCGTGGACGAGACGCCGTATCAGGCCATCGGCCACATCTTGAACTGCTCCGAGGCGACGGCGCGCTCCCACGTTTCGAAGGGCCGCCTGCGGCTGCGGGAGATGCTGTCCGGCCGGGAAGATACCTATGACCCAGGAAGTACACATGGTTGAGGAAAACTCGGACGAGATTCTGCGGGCGGCGCGTGCAGCGCATCGGCGCGAAGGCTACCAGGAAATCGAGGCGAGCATGCGGCGCTCGCTGGAAGGGTTCCGGCGCGATCTGGCGGCGCATCCTTATGTGCAGGAACTCGAGCGGCGCGGCGGACGCCGGCCGGCGCTGCAACTGCAGATGAGCCGCGGCGCGCGGATCGCCTGGGCGGCCGGCTCGATCGCGGCGGCGCTTCTCCTGATGAGCGGCTGGCTCGTCGGCCGCTGGAACCCCTCACCACCGACTTGGGCGCAGGTGGCGGAAAGCTTCAAAGCGCAGAAGTTCGTCAGCGCCGCGATCTATACGAGGTCCGACGCAGCCGCCCAGCCGGAAGAGGCTGAGCTCTGGCTGGCGCGCGGCGGGCTCGCCCGCATGCGTGAGGGCGCCACGATGATCTTCGCGCAGGCCGGGAAGGTGACGAACGCCTTCGACCTCCAGACTCGCCAGCCGACCGCTGCCAGCGCCGCCGCGATTGCGTGCCTGAGGTCCGCCAGCTCGAAGCCGGAGTTCGCACTGGACGTCATCCTGAGCGCCATCACCGGCGGACGAGTGATGGAGACGACGCGGCTGGTGGAACCGGTCGAGACGTCCTCGCCGGACGAGGCGGTATTCGATATCCAGTCGCAGACCTCGCCCAAGGTCATTCGCGTCTGGACAGACCTCCGGAGCAAGCTGCCGATGCGGATGCGCCTTTCGGATCCGCGCGGCGGCGGCTTCGTTGAAGCGACCTTCTCCTATGCCAAAGACCAAGGCGACCGGTTCTTCGACCCGGCGGTTTTCCTGGAGCGGCTGCGTTAGCCGAAGAAGGGTTCTGCGTCGGCATGCCGCTACAAATATTGCCGAAGCGAGCGCAAAGGTCAAAGCATTGCTTTTTCTCCGGCGGGTGATATACTTCAATTGCTTCAAGTAGAGCAACCTGTCCGGAATCCTCACAATCGCACGGCTCGAGGGGAGCAGCGGAGTGAGCACGGAAATCTCCGAACCGCAGATGCATCAGGCCCTCGAACAGTTCCGCCGCAGCGGTGAGAGCTTGGGCAAGTGCCTGATGGCGCTCGGCTGGCCGGATGAGCGCCAGGCGCTCGTGGCGCTCGCCCGCGCGCTGCGCATTCGTTTCCTCGACCTCGCCGAGACCCAGGTCGCCCCGGGCGCCGCCGGACGCATCCCGCCGGAACTGATCCAGAAGGCCCGCGTCATTCCCGTGATCGAGGAGAATGGCAGCCTCGTCCTTGCCATGGCGAATCCGTTCGATTTCCAGACGGTGGATCACATCCGCATCCTCACCGGCAAGAGCATCGTCCGCGCCGTCTGCACCGAGAGCGACATGGAAGCAGCCATCCAGGCCTTCTACGGTTTCTCGGTCGAGCGCATGATCAAGCACCTCGAACGCCCCGAGGAAAGCGAGACCGTTTCCAGCGCCGAGGTCGGCCACCTCCGCGAGATCGCCAGCGAGCCGACCGTCGTCAACCTCGTCAACCTCATCCTCGCGCGTGCGGTCCGCGACCGGGCGAGCGACATCCACATCGAGCCGTTCCAGAAAGAGCTCAAGGTCAAGTACCGCATTGACGGCATCCTCCACGAGATGCCCTCGCCGCCGAAACACCTGCAGGACGCCATCGTCTCGCGCGTGAAGATCATGGCCGAGATGAACATCGCCGAGCGCTACGTTCCGCAGGACGGCCACATCGAGCTGAACCTCGAAGGCCACGAGGTGGACGTGCGCGCGGCGACGATCCCGACGATTTACGGCGAGTCGGTGGTGCTGCGCCTGCTCGATAAGGCCGCGTTCCTCTTTGGCCTCGAGCAGGTCGGATTCGAGGAGAATAATCTCGCGCGCTTCCGGAACGTCTTGCGCTCTCCGCACGGCATCGTGCTCGTCTGCGGGCCGACCGGCTCGGGGAAGACGACGACGCTCTACGCCGCGCTCAACGACATCTACACGAGCGAGCGGCGCTTCATCACCATCGAGGATCCGGTCGAGTACGAGCTGACCGGCGTGAACCAAATCCCCGTGCGCCCGAAGCGCGGGCTGACCTTCGCCAACGGGCTGCGCGCGATCCTGCGGCAGGACCCGGACATCATCATGGTCGGCGAAATCCGCGACCGCGAGACGGCCGACATCGCGATGCGTTCGGCGCTGACCGGCCACCTGGTGCTCAGTTCGCTGCACACGAACGACGCGGCGGAGTCCATCACGCGGCTGACGGACATGGGCGTCGAGCCGTACCTGATCGCCTCGGCATTCCGCGGCGCGCTGGCGCAGCGGCTGGTGCGCAAGGTCTGCGCCGCCTGCCGCCGCCCGGTCGAGCCGACGCCGCAGGAACTGGCACAGCTCAAGCGCGAGCTGGGCGAAACCGGCGCGCCGATCTTCTATCGCGGCGCCGGCTGCACGGAATGCAAGCAGACCGGCTTCCGCGGGCGGACCGCGATCCTCGAATTGCTGCTCGTGGACGAGGCGCTGCGCGAGTTCATCGTGCGGCGCGCCTCCGCATCGGAGATCCGCGCTTACATGGCCAAACAGGTCCGTTCGCTGCGGCAATCCGGCTGGCTTAAAGTCGCACAGGGAATTACCACTCCCGGCGAGGTGCTGCGGGCGACGCATGCCGGAGATTTGGATGCATAGTGTTTAGTTGCGTAAATGGGTGGACCAATTTACACAACTAAACACGGCCCAACGGAACGTATAACTCGGTATAACGACGCGGCTTATTGCGGTCATGCTTCCTTGCGGAAATAGGACGCCTATTTCCGCAGGGAAGCGCTAGCTCAAGAGGATCGGTGTGGCCACCTACAGTTACATCGCTTTGACGCAGGACGGCCGGCGGACGCAAGGCAGCGTCGTGGCGCCGTCGCGTCCGGACGCGATCCGGCGGCTGCTTTCGGGCGGGCACAACGTGCTGGATCTTCGGGAAGATTCTCTGGCCGGCGCGGCCGCAGCGTCCTCCGGCCGCCGCTATTGGCGCCGACCGATCCGCCTGTCGGCCTTCGCACGGCAGATGGCCACGCTCTCCGCCTCCGGCGTGCCGCTCGTGCAGAGCCTGAACGTCATCATCGAGCAGTCCACTGATCCGACCGCCATACGGATTCTGACCGACGTGCGCACGTCCGTCGAGGGCGGCAGCACGCTGACCCACGCGCTGGCGCAACACCCGCGGGTGTTCCCGCGCATCCTCACGGGCATGGTCAGCGTCGGTGAGATGGGCGGCACCCTCGATGAGGTGCTCTCGCAACTGGCCGAGCTTTACGAAAAAGACGAGGCGCTCAAGTCCGAGGTCCAGGCGGCGATGGCGTACCCGATCCTCGTGATGTGCCTGGGCATCGCCTCCGCGATCCTGTTGCTGACGCTGCTCGTGCCGCGGCTCAAGACGCTGTTCGAGGGCGCCGGGCAAGCGCTCCCATGGCCGACGCGCGTGATGCTGTTCCTCTCCGACACCGTCGCATCGTACGGCTGGATGGTCGTGTTCCTGGTCCCGGTGCTGATCATCGCGTGGAAGTCGGTGCAGCGCTCGCACGAGGCGCAGCGGGCGATCGGGCGGCTGCAACTGCGGATTCCCTGGGTCGGGCGGCTGATCCGGGCGGTTTCGATTGCGCGTTTCGCGCGGCTGCTCGGCACGCTCATGCGCGGAGGAATCTCGTTCGTCGAGGGAATGGACATCGTGCAGTCGGCGCTGGGCAACCCGGTGATCGCGGAGGCCGTGGCGGACATGTCGCGGCAGGTCCGCACCGGCGAATCCGTCGCGGTCGTGATGAAGAAGGTCGGGATCTTTCCGGCGATGCCGATCCAGATGGCCGCGATCGGCGAAGAGACCGGCCACCTCGACCAGATGCTCCTGCGCGTGGCAGAGGCGTACGAGCGCGAGTCGGCGGCGACCGCGCGTGTGATGGTCTCGCTCCTGGCGCCGGTCATGATCCTCTGCGTCGCGTGCGTCGTCGGCTTCATCATCCTGTCCATGCTTCTGCCCATTTTCCAGTTGAGCTCGGTCATAAAATGAGGATGTGAAAATGAATCAGTCATCCGGCGCTCAGCGTTTGACCTTCGGCATCCGCTCGGCGTTCACGCTCATCGAATTGATGGTGGTGCTCATGATCCTCGGAATCCTGGTGGTGGCCATCGTGCCGAACGTCGTCGGCAAGACCGAGCGTGCCAAGCGCACCAAGGCCCAGGCGGACATCGCCGTCATCGAGGCGCTGCTCGATCAGTTCTATCTCGACATGGGCCGCTACCCGACGACGGAAGAGGGCCTGAACGCGCTTTACTACGCTCCCGAGCAGGACCAGGACAAATGGCACGGGCCTTATCCGAAGAAGCCGATCGGAAAAGATCCATGGGGACATGATTACGTGTACGAGTGCCCCGGCACGCACAGCTCGCTGCCTTACGAGGTCTCCTCCAACGGCCGCGGCGGCAGGGAGGGCGGCGAGGGCGAGGACGCGCCGGTAATCAGCTGGGCGGAGACTCTCGAGCATGAGAAGTAGCGCACAGCGCCGCGCACGGAACGTGCGGGCCTTCACGTTGATCGAGCTCACGGTGGTGCTGCTCATCATCGCCACGTTCACCGCGCTGGTCGTCCCGTCCGTCGCGCAGGCGATGCGCGCGAAGGACATTGACGCGACGGCCGCGAAGTTGTGCGAGACGTTGCAGTTCGCGTATGCCTCGGCGGTGGCGCGGCGGCAGCCGGTGACGGTGCGCTTCGACCCGGACACCCGGCGCTGCCGGGTGATGCTGCGGATGGTCGCGCTGCCGTGGCTGGAGACGACGCCGGACCGGCCGGGCGCGCGCACGTTGACGGCGATGTCCTGGCCGGAGGAAATGCAGTTGACCGTTTCGGATACGGTGAGCGCGGTCCGCGGTGCGCAGCCTTCGTCCGCCGCTCCGCATTCTTCGACCGGGCCGCAGCTGATCAGGTTCCGCTCGAACGGCCGGACGGAGGACGTCGTGATCGAGGTGGCCGACCGCGAGAACCAGCACCGGTACGTCGAGATCGTCGGTCTGACCGGCGAAGTGCGCGTCAAGGAACGATTGGAGGAGTAAAGCAGTCTCATCGGCCGGCGGTGGTTTCAGTCCCGTTTCGCAACGAAGGAATCGTCCTGTGTCTCATGCGAGTCGCGAGCGCGGGTTTTCGCTGGTGGAGATGCTCGCCGCGCTCATTATTTTCTCCCTCGGCGTCATGGCGGTGCTCGAGGTGATCACGACTTCCGTGCGGTCCACGACCGCCACGGTCGGCTACACCGAGGCGGTGTTCCTGGCCCAGCAGCGCATCGAGGAGACCATCGCCACGGAGGCGCTGGCGCCGAAGACGGACTCCGGCGATTTCGGAGAGGCCTATCCGCGCCACGCGTGGAAACGCGAGGTCGAGGAATTGGACCCCGGCCAGCTTTATCGCATCCGCGTGGACGTCACCTGGAACGAGCGCGGCAGCGAGCGGCAGTACACGTTGACGACTCTGTCGGCGAACCGGCAATAACAGCGGGTTTCACGCAACGGCGCGAAGAATGGAATGACTGCGGCTTGGCGTGAGCCTGGAGAACGAATGAAGAGACGCAGCGACGGTTTCACGTTGGTGGAGATCCTGGTGACGACAGCGATGTTCTCGCTGCTGGTCACGGCGGCGCTGTCGGTCTTCAGCGCCGGCTCGCGCGGCGCGGCGAAGGCGAAGCGTTACCGCGACATGGTCTCGCACGGGCAGACGGCGCTCGAGGCGATGACCGTGGACATCCGCGCCGCCGTCCCCTATCGCCCGGCGAACCCTTCCGACTTCAACGCGCAGCCGCAAAACGCTGCGCAGCCCGCTTCGGTATCCGCACAGCCCGCTCAGGCGCCCGCGCAACCCAGTCCGACGTTCGCGCAGCCCGAAACGAGGATAACCTCGCTCAACGTGCAGTCCGGGGGGCGCGACTGCGACACGCTCGACTTGGTGATCGCCCGCCCGAACCCGGACTATCCATCGCCGGACGAAGCCGGCCGCGCCTCGATCGGTTACTACCTCAACATTGATCCGAGCACCGGCCCGGTCGGGCTGCTGCGGCGCGAGAACCGTTCGCCCGCTGACGATCCGCTCACCGGCGGCCAGACGGCGCTGATCGCCCCCTTCGTCTCCGAGTTGAAATTGGAGTTTTATGATGGCGCGGATTGGATGGACGGCTGGACGGGCGACAGCGACTTCCCGAAGGCTGTCCGGATCAAGATCGTCGTCCTGGACGAGGCTGGACTTGAAAACCCGATCTCACTCACGACGACTGTTTCGGTCATGGCCCAGTAACCGAGCGCGGCGCAAGGGCGGCAGCGCCCTGGTGCTGGTGCTCTGGGTGATGATGGTGCTCGGCGCCGTGGCGCTCCCGTTGGCGTACGCCTCGCACCTGCGCCTGCAGGCGACCGCGACGCTCGGCCAGGGCGCGCAGGCGCTCTACCTGGCGCGCGCGGGCGTCGAGAAGGCGATCTCGGACCTGCTCGCCAAGCGCGACGGCTCGCAGGCTGCGGCGGATTACCGCGAAAGCGACTCGGTCCAATACAGCAATGTGCCGCTCGGCGAAGGGAGCTGGACGCTCTTCGCCGGGTGGGATGAGTCGCAGAAGCCGGTGTACGGCATTATGGACGAATCGGCCAAGATCAACGTGCTGACCGCCGACGAGTCGGTGTTGAGCCAGATCCCCGGCCTCACGGCGCAGATCGTCGCCGGGATCGTCTTGTTGCGCCAGTCCGGCGACCTGCGCTGTATCGCCGACCTGCTGCGCATTGACGGCGTTGACCCGGAACTCCTCTATGGACAGGACCTCAGCGGCAACGGGTTGGGCGATCCGACTCTGACCGCCGGGCCGGACGACGATTCGGCCGACGCCGGACTGGAGCCGGCCGAGCCGGGCGTCGCCGCATATCTGACCTGCTGCTCCGTGGCGCGCAACGCCACCTCCGACGGCCAGAAGCGCGTCAACCTCACTTCGGCGAGCAAAGACGAATTGATGAAGGGGATTCAGGGCCTCACTTCCCAAGAGGCCGATTCCATCGTGGCGTGGCGCAGTCAACAGGCGTTCAAGAGCATCGCGGATCTGCTCGACGTGCCGCTCGCGCAGCCCGGCCCCCAGCCTCCGCCAGGGCAGTCCGGCCCGCCGTCGAGCGGCGCGCCGCCCGGCGCATCGTTGAGCCTCGGCGGTTCGCTCTCTCCGGGTTCTTCCGGGCCGCCAGGCGGGGCGACCGGTTCCTCCTTGACCGGCCAGATGCCGGGTTCGACGCAGATGGCGTTCGATCAGAATCGGCTCAAGCAGATCGCCGACTACGTCTGCCTGACGAACGATGAGACGATCAAGGGCCTGGTGAACATCAATACCGCCGACGCGCGCGTGCTGATCTGCCTGCCCGGCATCACCGACGCGATAGCCGCCCGGATCGTCCAGTCGCGCGAGCTCAATGCGGATGGATTCAAGACCATCGCCGATCTGCTCGATGTCGAGGGTGTGACCGTGGACGTGTTCAAGTCGGTCTGCCCGCTCATCAGCGCGCGCTCGGATGTATTCAACGTTCGTTCGTTCGGCGTGGTGCAGAACGGCGAGGTGTGCCGCTGCGTTGAAGCCATTATTGACCGGAGCGCCGAGGCCGTCCGCATCGTGCAATGGCGGGAACTCGATTGAAGAAGGAATTTGCCTGTCAAAGTCCGTGGTCTGGTGGGGAAAGGCCGTGAACCTTCGCAAAGCGATTTCGGTGATCGTGCTCGAGCGCGCGGGCGACCGCTGGAAAGTGGTCGAGGCCGCCGTCGCCGCTGGCGGCATCGTGATCCGGCGCGCTCGGCTTCTGTCCGATGCCCGGACGAAACCGGGCGAGGCCACCGTGCCGCTCCCGGCCCTGAGCAACCGCGCCCAGGTTATCCTGGTCGCCGGCTCCGATCGCTCAGTCTGCCGGCGGATCCAGGCGCCCGCGGCCTCGGACGAGGACACGCGCCGCATGGTCGCCCTGCGCCTGGAGACGGAACTGCCTTACCCGGTCGAGAAGAGCTTCTGGGTCTGCGAGCGTCTCAACGGATCCGCGGAGGGCGAGTCGCCGGTGCTCATGCTCGCGATCCCGCGCGCCGAGGTCGCCGACGCCGAGCAGGCGCTCGGGTTCACGGGCCGGAATCCGTGGGCGGTGCAGCTCGATGCCGGGGCGCTCGCCGAACTGGCGCGCGCCTCGCAGAAAACGCCCGAAGAAACCGCCGCGGTCTGTCGCATCGAAGAGCGCACAACGGACCTGGTGATCGTCCGCCACGGCCGGCTGGAATACGCGCGGCGGATTTTCGCGGGCTTGCCGGCGGCCGCTTCCTCCGCAACGGCTGAGGAGCGCGAGTCGGAGGCTGCAGGCGAGCCGACCGCCCGGCTGGGCGATGAGCTTGACCAATGCATCCATCACTACGCGCTCGATACCCTCGGCGGCGGCGTCGAACCGGCGCGGCTGATCGTCACCGGCGAAGGCGCGGGCATGGATGACCGGATCGCGCAGGTGCTCGGCCGGCGGCTGAATCTCCCGGCCGACCGCTTCGCCATCCCGCCCGGCATCCAGGTGATTCAGGAGACGGCCGACGCCCATGGCTCGCCGCTGGACTTGCTTAAGGCCGAGACACTGCCCGCGCAGTTCCCCGCCTGCCTCGGCGCGCTGATCGCGGCGCAGCGGGCGATGCGCGGCGAAGGCACGGCCGCGCCCGCCCTGCGTCGCCGGAAAACGCCCGTGTTCGCCGCGCTCCCGCGCCGCCGCATGGTACTGGCCGGCTTCGGCGCCGCGCTGCTGTGCGCTCTGATCGCCCTCTCGTTCTTCGTGCGCCGCGCCCGCTACGACGCCGCCTCTCGTGCGGTCCGCCAAGGGTTGCCGTTCCTTCAGGATATGGACCGGTTGCAGAACGAGGTCGACGCGCTTGAACACGAGAAATCATTGGCGCGGCACCCCATGCTCGACACCCTGCTTGCGCTCGTGGAGACACTGCCGAAGGGCATGCAGATCGCCACGCTCAGTGTCAGCCCGGCGGGCAAGATTGCACTGAGCGGCGTCTGCGGCACCGTCGAGGACGCCTCGGAGAAGGCCGTCACCGCGCTGAAGGCCAGCAAGATGTTTGCGAACCCAAAGTTCCTCGGCGTTTCCAAGTCGGACCAGGGATTGAAGTTCCGTATGACCTTCGAGATTCGGAACTTCTCGGGAGTCGGCGACCGTCATGAACCTCCTTTACCCGAGGAAATCCAGACGGAAGCTGGGAAATAGAGAAGCGAGGAGCGACGCTTGCTGCTGACGAGTGAGGAGAAACGAACGACGTGGATCGCGGCGGGCGTCGGCGCGACCGCGCTGCTGATCTACTTCGCCGGCCTGCCGCTCTGGAACCGGTGGACGGCGTTGGGCTCGGCGCTGGAGCCGAAGGTGCTGCTGCTGGAGAGGCTGGAAAAACGAGCCAACGCGCAGAACGCGCTTATCGCCCGGCGCGACTCGCTCGCGCGTGAACTCGGCACGGTGACAGGTCGCCCGGCGCCCGCCGGCCCGGATCAGAGTGTGCCGCCAGCGGCTCGGCCGCCGGCCGCTGAGAAACCGGTCCAATCCAAACCCGCGGCCTCGGGCTCGACCGGACCGGGCGCCGCGCCGTCCGCACCGGGCGCGCCGCCGGCGCATGCTATCTCAGTCGCCGCCTATGTCGAGCGCCAGGCCAACACGGCGAAAATCCGCTTCAACAGCCTGACGCCGTTCACCTCGGCGCTCGGCTACAGGGGCGGCAAATCACTGACGTCCGCCGGCGTCGTGGTGACGCTGGACACGACGACGCCTGCGCTCGTGCGGCTTCTCTATGCGCTGGAGAAAGGCGACCGGCTGATGCGGATCGAAAGCATGGAAATCCATCGCGACCTCAAGAAAGGCCAGAACGTCACGGCGACGCTGCACATCGTCGGCTACGAGGCGGTGACCCAATGACCAGCCGCGGATCGAGCCGTTTCAGCACGGTTGCGGAACAAGAATGACGATACCCAGCATCCTGTTGCGTGCGGCGGCTGTGCGCCGTTTTCTGGGATCCACCCGGCTCCTGGCAGCGGTGGCGGTCATCCTGGGCGCGCTGCTCGCGGCGCAGAGCGTGCGTTGGCTGTGCGTCGGCCGGCGTGAGCGCGCCGTGCTGAAATCGCTCGCGTTCAAGAACGACAAGGCGCCGGAACGGGTCAAGACCAGGCCCGTCGAAGAGTTCGACCGGACGATCATGGAAACCGGCATGCTCGGCCCGGTGCAGCCAATGCAGCTCCAGGGCATTATGGGAAGCGAGGCGCTCTTCGGCGCCTCGCCTGACGACGCGCAGGCGATGACGGTCGGCGCGGCGCTGCCCGACGGCCGGAAAATCGTTGAGATCCGGTCGAACGAGGTGGTGCTGGAGAAAGACGGCCAACGCAAGACCGAGACCGTCTTCCAGCAACTGCAACAGCAGCCCATGCCAGGGCCGGAAGCCGCGTCGCCGCCGAGTGCTGCCGGCGCCCCTCCGCCCAAGAGCGCAAAGAATCCGGCGCAAAAGATGCAGTAGAGACACGTCTTTTTACAGGATGACGTTTAGGAGACAGAGACAGATGAAACCGAATCGTTCAGAGGGCATTTCCGCGCCGGTGTTTTGCGCAGTTCTCAGCTTGTTCCTGTGGTCGGCGGCGCAAGGCGAGCCGACCGAAGCGCCCACCGCGGCCGCGACCACGGCAACTGGAACGGCGACGACCGCTTCGCAGGAGACACCCGCCACCGTGAAGACTCCGCCCGGCGACAAGTCCGCCACAGGTCCGGCGGACAAACCGTCTTCCGCTCCCGACGCCGCGACCCCGAATCCAGCCGATGCCGACAAGGTCGCCCTCAACCTGCGTGGCGCCAATATTGACCAGGTGCTTAGCTTCCTCAGCGAGCTGACCGGCATGCCGGTGATGAAACAGAAAGACGCCAAGGCACAGATCACGATTGTCAACAAGGACAAAGTGGCCAAGCAGGACGCCATCCGCATGATCTGCGAGGCGTTGCGGTTGGACGGCACCGCCGTCGTCATGCGCGATCACATTATCTGGCTGGTGCCGGAAAGCCAGGTCTCGTCACTGGACATCGGCCTGACATCGGACACGGGCAAACTGCCGTCGGTCGGCGTCATCACCCGGCCGATACCGGTGAAGTTTGCCGATGTCACGGAACTGGAGAAGATCATCCGGCCGTTGCTGGGCAAGAACGCAACACTTATCGCGTCCGAGGCGACGCGCCAGCTGATCATCACAGACTCCGCCGACCGCATTCTCAACGTGCAGCGCGTACTGGCGCAGCTCGATGCGCTCAACGTAGACAACCGGCAGCTCCAAATTTTTCAGCTCCATTACGCCGACTCGGAAGAACTCGCGCCGATCCTGCGGACCGTCATGGCGCCGCTGCCGCGCGGCAATTCCACTTCAGGTCAGTCCGGCGCCACCCCATCTGGCCCCGTCCAGCCCGGAGGCGGCCCACCTGGCTCCAGCGAGCGCAATACGACGGTCAAGACAGTCAACGACGTCGAGGTGCAATCCTACAAGGCGGCCAACTCGCTGGTGGTGGTCGCGCCGAAGGAAAAGCTGGCGAAGATCGCCCAACTGGTCGCCGAGATGGACCAGGAACTAACCCAGGAGGTCAAGCTGCGCACGATCCCGATCAAGTACGCCTCCGCGCAGGACTTGGCGCGCCAACTGGGCGACCTGGTGCGGAAACGTTACGACAAGAAGGTGCGCGAGGTGATCGAGGTCGCCTCCGACCAGCGGTCGAACACGATCGTGGTCCTCTCCTCCGAGCAGAACTTCAAGGCGATTCAGGGGATCGTGGTTCAGCTCGACACGGAGGAATCGCTCGAGACCAGGACCGAGTGGTACGAGCTCCATCACGCCGACGCCGAGGACTTGGCCCAGCAGATGAACGATCTTTACCAGGGCATGCAGCAGAATACCTATCCGTTTTTCTTTTTCTTTGGCGGAAACCGCCAGCCGGTCACGCGCTTTGTCTGCGAGAAGCGGTCGAACTCGCTGATCGCCATCGCGCCGCCGGCGGAGTTCGAGCGCATCGGCAAGCTCGTCGAGCGCCTCGACCAGGTCATTGACAGCGAGCAGGCCGCGCCGCGCCTGTACCCCGTCCGGCACGTCGACGCTAAGGAACTCGCCGACGTGCTCAACAAAGTGTTCGGCGTCCAAGATGCCAAGACCGTCACCCACGATTACTGGGAAAACGTCCAGCAGGTCGGCGGGACGAGAGCGAGCCGCCTCAACGGCAAGGTCCGCTTCGACCCTCTCATCGGCGGCAACGCCATCATCGTGACCACCAGCAACAAGGAGAACTTCCCGATCATCGAAGGATTCCTCCGACAGATGGACGACGCGCTGCCCGAGTCGTCGAACCTGCTCGTCATTGTCCTGAAGAACGCGCAGGCCACCGACGTGGCCGATCAGCTCAACATGCTGTTCGGGCGCGAAGGAACCAAGCTCCAGCCGAAGACCCCCGGCACGACGCCGGCGCAGAACCAGCAAGGGCAAGGGCTAGGGCAGGACTACCAGGCTCAGGCTCAGCCGGACCTGTCGCAGCAGGGCATGTTCCTCACGGCGCAGGCGCAGAAGGATGCTCGGCCGATCAGCGGCCTGATCGGCCGGGTCCGTGTCGTGGCGGACGTCCGCACCAACGCGCTGCTCATCACCACCCTGGCGGAGAACCGCGATGCAGTGCGCCAACTCGTCGAATCGCTCGACGTGCCCTCGCCCAAGGTCTTCGTCTCCGTCCGGCTGATCGAAGTCAGCCGCACCAACGCTTCGTACATCGGCGTGCGCTACACCTCCCAGCCGAGCCTCTTCACCTCCCAGGATTTCGACAACGGCGTGCAGACCAACCTGGGCATCAACTGGCAGACCGCCTTCCACAACGGCGTCCTGACTGCCAGCGTCAGCCCCGCCGTGCTCTCCCAGTTCATCATTGAGCACTTCGACAGCCGCATCCTGTCGGATACAACCCTGACGATGGACAACAACCGCAAAGGCCGGATCTTCGTCGGGTCGCAGATCCCGTTCATTAGCAGCAACCAGACCTTCCAGAGCCAGGTGACGAACTCGTTCACGTACATGAACGTCGGCACCGAGCTGATCATGACGCCGATCATCAACACGGAGAACCGTGTGGTGATGGACATTCAGATGACGGCCGCCGAGGTGGAGCCGGGCGTGATCATCCTCGGCGGGCAGGTGATTGACACGCGCAACTTCACGACGATGCTCGCCGTCGAGAACAACCAGACCATTGTCATGGGCGGCATCGTGAGCGAGCAGAGCGTTGAGAACGTCCGCCGGACGCCTATTCTCGGCTACATCCCGGTCCTCGACTGGATCTTTGCCAAGAAGGATAAGCAGCGCGTGGTGACCGAGATCGTCGCCTTCATCACTCCCGTCGTGCTACGCGGTCCGGTCGACGTCAACGACATGACGCACAAGACCGAAGAAGGCATCAAGCGGCGCCAGGAATGGCCCGTCCTCCCGCCTGAAAAAGGCGAGCCGCCGGACGATAGGGGGGTCGGCGGCGAGATGAAATAACCATGCAGAAGACCGTAACACGCAAGACCTGCGCGGGTTACGTGCAGAGGTCGGCACACGCTGGCGGTCCTTGCGCATTACGGGCCAATATCTGCGTGGTTTTTCGCGCGGATACCAGCCAGCGCGCCGAAACATCTGACAACCCACCACGCCTTTTTTCGCCTCCCCACCTGGTTGCAAGCTTTTCGGTTGCTGATTGGGAAGGAGTTACGACAACGCCACGCCGCGCGGTTCGACTCCCGTTTGGAGAACCGAACGGAACAGCAGCAGAAAGCTGAACACGGCAGACTGGGGTCTGGAAGTCATGGGTTCAAATCCCGTTGCCCCGACCATGTTTCACGAGAGGCCTCATGCCCGATTGGTATGGGGCTTTTCTCTTTTGTTTCAACGAGTTACAATACCTCCGCCCGCACAGAACGGTTCAAACTTTCAGGGGAGGCAACCGGATTGACAAACCGCGACCAGACGGATGCAGCGAGCAGCAAAGATGGTGGTTTGCCCTGCGAATTCCACGATCTGCGGCAGTTCCTCATCGACTTCCAAGACTATCTTTCACCGCGACTGGACACTTACGAACAGGCCATCTATTTATACCTGTTTCGCCATACTCTCCTCACTGGCAAGGAAGAGGCGGTGATCGGCTTCAAGTCGGCGCGGGCGCGGATGGCCTGTGGGATTGGGCAGGAAGGTCGCCCGATGTCCGAGAACACCGCATACGTGAAGCTTCAATCCTTGGCGGCTAAAGGGTGCATCAAGATAGTGGCCAGTGAGCACGCCGGGCGTCGAATTCGCGTCAAATTGCCCAAAGACATTCCCGGGATCATACCGGAAGCCACCACGGAGACACCGGTGTCCCTGGACGCGATGGATTTCTTTGATGTGCCTGAGAACAGGCAGTTCATCTTGCAGCGCGAAGAGAACAGGTGCTTCTACTGCCTCCGCTCGCTTACGCCTGAAACGCATGTTATTGAACATGTCGTATCGCGGCCAAATGGAGATAGCAGCTATCGCAACGTTGTGGCGGCGTGCCGAGAGTGCAACAACCGCAAAGGCAGCGCTCTCGCGCGTGACTTTCTTCGTAGCCTTTACCGCGACGGTTTTCTGAGCGACAAAGAACTCGAAGGGCGCCTGTCGCATCTCGAACGGTTAGAATGTGGCGACCTGAAGCCGGTCATACCGCCGCGATAGATGAAACCTTGATCAATCTTTGCCAACGCAATGAGGCAATTCGTTCAACGTGGGGTGCAAGTGGCCGCAATGCCGCTGTGATGCATGGCCAGGTGATGTCCCTCGGTTCAAACTTGCGCCAGTTGCCCCGACCAGTCAGCCAGTAGAAGCCCTGTGCCGATGAGGCACAGAGCTTTCTTCATTAGGCGCAGGAAGTTACAATGCGCGAGCTAGAGCAGATTAACATTTGATACCTACGCAGCAGTGACGAAAAAAGCCCTGGCTATCCTGCGGTGAAACGGCATCGAGGGCCAGAGCGATGGCTTCCTCAAGCGCGTCGTATGTTCGGGCGCACACGCGCTTGAGGGCTGCTTTGACTTTGGACCACATTTGCTCGATGGGATTATAGTCGGGACTGTAGGGGGGCAGATACCATAGCGTCGCTCCCGCGTTTTCGATGAGTTGGATGATCGCCGCTGATTTGTGCGCGCTGAGGTTGTCCATGATGACAATGGCTCCCGGCGCAAGCTCCGGCGCCAGGCATTGGGCCACATAGGCTTCGAACGAGAGCCGATCCATGGCGCCGTCAAGCACCATTGGGGCGACGGCCCCGCCGAGGGGCAGGCCGGCCACAAGGGTCGTGGTGTGCCAGTGTCCTTGTGGAGCATAGGCGGTGGCGCGTTCTCCCTTGCGGGCGCGTGCGTAGAGACGGGTCATGTTCGTCTTTGCGCCGGTTTCGTCGAGGAAGACGAAGCGCGAAGGATCAATGCCCGCGATCTTCTCTTTCCAGAGGCGGC
>JBKQWE010000080.1:0-3367 GCA_052139675.1 Candidatus Brocadiia bacterium | reverse complement strand
ACACGCATTTCTTGAGTTATGCGTATGAGACCCTTCGCTGCGCTCAGGGTGACGAACTTGCACAAGGCGCGTTCTCAAGGGACTTTTGGCGCGGATAATGCAAGATAATTACGAAACACTACACTAGATACGATACGTACCTACCGGGCATCACCGGAGCAACGCCGGCGTCCCGGGTCCGAACCGAGGCCGGCTTGTTCGCGCAGGGGCGAAACCGAGGGGCTGCGCGTCAAGTTACCGCTCGGCTTGTGCCATTGGCGAAGCTCAGATATAATCGAGTTCTTGGAACGAAGGACGCAGGACTGCCGCGCGTTTCGGCCATCGGCCTTCGCTCCACGGTCCTTCGGCATCCTTCTCCAGAAGAAACCGCATGGTCAAACCTTGGAGCCGCTGCTATCACACCGTCTGGGCGCTGATGGCCGTCTTCGTCGTCGTCGGGGCGGTCGGCGCGGCGATGGGCGAGCAGGGCGCGATGTATGATGCGCTCAAATTGACGCGCCAGGGCGTCCTCGACGGCGAAGTGTGGCGCCTGGTCAGCTATCCCTTTCTCACCTCCGGCCCTCTCTCGCTGCTGTTCACCGTCCTGATCTTCTACTACATCGGCATGCCGCTGGAGCTGGTCTGGGGCACGGCGCGGTTCCTGACGCTGTTCTTCGTCTCGGTCCTCGGCGGCGCGGCGGCCGGCGTGCTCCTGAACGTGCCGCTGGGCGGCGGCAACACGATCTTTGGCGACGCGCCCATCGTCACGCTCATGCTCATCTACGGATTCCTCTTTCCCGAGAGCGTCGTTTACCTGTTCCTCATCCTGCCCATGCGAGTCAAGACGCTGGCCATCCTCACCACCGCCTGGTATCTCGTCCAGTGCGCCGCCATGAGACTGCAAGGGCTGGCGCTGTTCATCGGGCTCTTCAGCGGGGTCCTGTTCTACGTGCTCACGACCCGCGAAATCCCATGGCTGCGCCGGGCGAAGCGCAAGCTGCGCGCGGCCGCCGCGGACCCTTCCGCCGCCGTCCGCAGCGTCTCGACCGGCTCGTTGATGGAGCGCGCCCGCCAGGCCATGCGCCGGCACGACAGCGGCCGGCCGCTGACCGAGCAGGACCGCGCCTGGATCGAGGAACTCATCCACCGCACCGACCCGGAGCACGAACTCTGCTCGCCGTACTCCTTCAGCCCCGACAACACCATCTGCCCGCCCTGCCGCGCGTTCGGACATTGCCTGCGGCGATACCTGGAAACGGTCGAAAAGAAGGACTGAACGGCGGTTGGACCGCGAAAACGCGAAAGCGCGAAAGATTGGATACGGAACCGGCGCCGGCGTTCGCTCGCCGCGAATGCGCCGGCATGGTAGGATGTCGGCATGATGACCGAAGGCGATATCCTTAAGTTCATCCGCAGCCGCAAGTACAGCCCGATGACGGTCGAGGAGCTGGCCGGCCGGCTGGACGTACCTCCGTCGGAGCGCGAGGAATTCCGGCGGCTCGTGCGCGAACTCGAGTTCGCCGGCGAGCTGGTCGAGGTGAAAAAGCGGCGGCTGGCCGACCCGGAGCGTGTGGACCTGGTCGTCGGCACCCTGCTGTGCAACCCGCGCGGGTTCGGATTCCTGCGGCCGGTGCGCGAGCGCGACGGCGAGGACCGCTACGTCAGCGGCGAGAACATGAGTTCCGCGATGCACGGCGACCTGGTCGTCGCGCGCATGCCGCCCTCGCTTCGGCCGCGGCCGGGACAAGGCAGGCAAAAGCGCGAGCGGTTCGGCGGACGCGGGCGAGGCGCGTTCGAGCCGGAGATCAAGATCGTCTCGGTGCTCCGCCGCGCGCGGACGGAAATCGTCGGCACGCTGCGCCAGGAAGGGCACGTGCGCGTCGTCATCCCCGACGACCCGCGCCTCTTCCGCGACGTGGTCGTGGCCCAGGGCGACGAGGGCGGCGCGCGCGAGGACGACAAGGTCGCCGTGCGCATCACCGTCTGGCCGACGCGCCATATCAGCCCGGCGGGCGAAATCACCGCCGTGTTCGGCCCGCGCGGCCAGCTCGAGGCCGAGCGGCTGTCGGTGGTGCGCGAGTTCAACCTGCGAATGGATTTCCCGCCCGAAGTCGTCCGCGCGGCGGAGGCCCTGCCGCAGCACGTCGAGCCTTCGGACCTGGCCGACCGGCACGACCTCACCGGCGAGACGATCTTCACCATTGACCCGCCCGACGCGCGCGATTTCGACGACGCCGTCTCGCTCCGGCGCATCGCCGCCGGCGGCTGGGAACTGGGCGTGCACATCGCGGACGTCTCGCACTACGTCCCGGCCGAAGGCCCGATTGACCTCGAGGCGCGCGCCCGCGGCACCAGCGTCTACCTGCCCGGCCAGGTGCTGCCGATGCTGCCGGAGAAGCTCTCCAACGGCCTGTGCAGCCTGCGGCCGCACGAGATCCGGCTGACGAAGACGGTGCGCATGAAGTTCTCCGCGGACGGCAACGTGCGCGGCGCGGAGATTTTCTCCAGCTTCATCCGCTCGGTCCGCCGGTTCAATTACGACGAAGTGCAGGCGGTCCTCGACGGCGGGCGGCTGCCCGAAGGCGAGGAGCCGCTCGCGGCGCTGCTCCGGACGATGAACGAGCTGGCGGAGCTGCTGCGCCAGGAGCGGCGCGTGCGCGGCATGCTCGAGATGGACATCCCCGAGGCGCACATCCTCACCGACGAGAAGGGAACCACGATCGGCGTCGAGCTGCGGCGCGGCAACGCCTCGCACCGGCTGATCGAGCAGTTCATGCTCGCGGCGAACGAGGCCGTCGCGAACGACCTTCTCAAGCACAAGCTGCCGTACCTCGCGCGCGCGCACGACGAGCCGGAGGAGAAGGCGATTGACGAATTCCGCGACATGGCGCGCGCCCTCGGCCACACGCTGCCGAGCCCGGGCACGCGGCAGCAGATTCAGCGCTTCCTCGCGCGGGCGGCGGGCAAGCCGGAAGCGCCCGTGCTGAATTACCTGCTGCTGCGCTCGATGAAAATCGCGACCTACGTCGCCGAGGACAAGCCGCACTACGCCATCGCCGCGCCGCACTACCTGCACTTCACCTCGCCGATCCGGCGCTACCCGGACCTCCTGGCGCACCGCATCCTCGACGAGTTCTGGTCGGGCCGCCTGCGCGACCCGGAGCGGCGCGGGTACTGGAAACAGAACCTGCCGGCGTGGACCGCGCGCTCGACCGAGGGGGAACGCGTGGCCGCCGAGGCCGAGCGCGCCATCACGACGCGGCGGCTGCTCGAGTTCGTGGCGCAGCGGAAACAACCGATGAAGGCGCTCATCACCGCCGCGGAGCATTACGGACTGCGCGTCCAGATCTGCGACTACCTGCTCGACGGCGTCGTCCGGATGTCCGCG
>JBKQWE010000079.1:0-13437 GCA_052139675.1 Candidatus Brocadiia bacterium | reverse complement strand
CCGCCTGACGACGCTCGGCGCGGCGCGGCTGAAGGAGATGAAGGCGTACTGGAAGGAAGTGGAGCGCGAGACGGATGCGATCCTGCAAGGAGGGCAAGACTGATGGAAAACCCGGACAGAAAACCGGCGACAGGCCCCGGTTATTCGGAGTCGCACCGAAACGTCTGCCTAAAACGGGTGCCTGTCCCCAGTGTTACCTAGATGTCCCCGGAATAACCCCCTGGACTACCCCGCTTTCGTTGACACTATGCGGATATATTGCTGAGCACAAATCAATCCAACGAGAATTGCAACCGCCGCCATGCTGAACATGAAGCACGTAAAGGACAATGAAGAAAGGGCATGATACAACCATATTGCTGTTACGCAAGCGACAAAACACGAGAGTATGAGAATCCGTCTAGTGGCCGCAATTCTGCCTTGCGTTACAGGCCCGAGATCAAATGGAGACGCTTGTTTAAGCAGTACGTTTATCGTTCGACGCAGCATATCAGCTGCCAGTGCGATGAACGGCAAGGCGCTGACAGACACGCACCAGACACAGAAAGACCACTGAAGCCCGCTGCTGAGCGCCAGAAGGATAAGCCAAATGCCCCCGGTTAACTCAAAATCAAGCAATACTAGTGCCGGGATACGCTGCCTCTTAGTCATATCTGCCGTTAACCTACGCCGGTTATTCGGAGTAGCGCCAGAACGTCTGCCTAAAACGGGTGCCGGTCCCCAGTGTTAATAATTTTCTAGTTTTCATGTCGGCTCCAGCGGACAGCTCACTGCGCCTCCAGGGCGACGCCGTAATCCTTGGTGTCTTGCGCCAACTTCATCCGGCACGGCGTCATTTTGTTCATCTGGACCACGGCATCGTGAATGCGTTTGGTCGAGTACCCTTTCCGGCGGTCGTGATCGAGCCTTGTCAGCATCTCGGACCAGTTGATTTTGGCAACTGGACCTTGTGCCTTAATTAAGTCCCACACTTCCCGCTGGATGTTCGTCAACGGCGTTGTCTTCGCCGGCTGCGCCATGTGCTGCCCTTTCTGTGAAATGAATTAGCTCCGACCCACGCTGATTTGCCTCTTACGCCGCTGTTTGCAGGAGTCTACCACGAGGAGCCGACGACCGCAAGAACAGCTTACGCCATCAGGTTGACGTTGCAGTTGATGTCTCGGCCTCTGCCGCCGGGGCATCTCGTTAGAAAACCGAAACAGGCACCGGTTATTAAAGGCTGCCTGAAACGGGCGCCTGTTCCTGGTTTTCCTGTCCCCGGTTTTCCGAGTTCCTCCCTGTCAACGGCGTCGGTCAGAGAGAGGAAAGGCGATGCGTTTCCCATCAAGATGCGACGCATAGATCCCGCGGATCATTTCGAGCGCGATGCGGGCACTGTAAACATTCGAAACGGGCAGCCTTATTTCCTCGATGGACCGCATCAGGTCCCATACGGCGAACCGGTTCGCTTCGACGAACATCGGAGCGCGTGGAATGTCCTTGCGCCCGCAAAGCGAATAGTCGAGCGGGGCGGCGTCGGGCACAACGCGGCCGTCCCTGACCGGAATGACCTCATAGGCTGCTGCGTCATCCGGGGCAACGTCCAGGCGGGAGATCTTGAGGTCCCGCGCACGGCGGTCGTCGAAGCGCAGCGAGAGAGTGCCGCTTGTGCCAACGACCGAAAGCCCCATGACCGTGACGGTCTCCCGCGTGCGGTCGCTCAATCCTTTGCGCGACTCGAAGATTCCGCGGATTCCATCGCTGAAATCGAATACCGCCATGATATCGTCGCCGGCCACCGGTCCGACCGGTTCGGAGGGTTCGTGGAAATCCGCCAAAGCGGCCGGTCTAGCGTCCACGCTGATGTCGGATATCACCGACCGGGGACTTCCGAAGAAAAACGTCATCAGGTCGAGGACGTGCGTACCGAGGACAATGAGATCTTCGCCCCCGCCGCGGTCGTCGCATTTGCCGCGTCCGATGGCAGTCAGCGGGCGTCCGATCGCCCCGTCTTCGATCATCTTCTTCATCGTCAGGAAAGGCGCGTAGTATCTTGCGGGATGCGCCACGCAGATACTGATCTGGTATTTTTCCGCGATACACACCATTTCGTCGGCTTCTTCCAGTGTGGCGGCCATTGGCTTTTCGCAATAGACATGAATGCCGTGTTCGGCCGCGGCGCGGAACTGTCCGAGATGGTCGCCGGGGTGGCGCGAACACAACACGGCGATGTCCGGCTTCTCGCGGTGATACATGTCCTCGACAGACGCGTAATGGCGCTTTGCTCCCGAAATCTCCAGCGCTTCGGCCAAGTGTTCGGGTTCGGTGTTGGAATCGGCCAGTGCCGCAACCTCGACATTCGGCAGACCGCGGAACGCCGCATACAACCCGTGAAGCCCGAGCATCGGTTTCGAGGTGTCCTTGACGATCGCTACTTTCCAGATCTTCTCCATTTCATCTCTCCATTTCATGGCCTCGTGCATTACATTCCGCCGCAGGCGCGGCCAGCCTGAATATTGCTGCTTGCCTGAAGAGCGATAGAATGGGCCGCGGCTCACGGAAAACCGGGGACAGGGGGGTGTTGAAAAAGGTGGCGGACGCGCCAAATCCCGCGCTCATCTCCGCTCGGTCATTCCCGCGCAAGCCCTTCGGCCGTGAGCTCAGGGCCGAACGGCGGGAATCCAGGCTTTCGGCGCGCGGCTTGCCCGCCGTAGGAGGGGTCTGGATTCCCGCCTTCGCGGGAATGACAAGGAGCATTTTTCAACAACCCCACCGGCGCCGGTTATTAAAGGCTGCGTAAAACGGGCGCCTGTCCCCGGTTTCACAACGGGGTAGTCAGGGACCAAAGGCGTCAATTGTCCTTGACCTCGCCGGAGTTCCTGGGACACCCAACATAACTATTAAACGGATGGCTGCATGCCATGGAAAACGGGGCCGGTCCTACTATTCCCTGTAAGCACCTCCGCTATTGCACGGCAAGCGTCAGTCGAGCGACAGAGCCGCTTACCGGAACCAGCCCTGGTTTTTCTGGCGCCTGGCCAGGCGCACATATTTGTCCAGCGCCTTGATGCTCGCGGCGTACGGCTTCACCTGCAAGTCGAAGAACTTCTGCCCGCGCGCCTTGGAGGTGTAGCGCGTCGGCGCGACGTGGTGGCGCATGTCCTGGTAGAAGAAGCCGGTCACGCCCTTGAATCCCATGCGGAGCGCCAGGAGCGGCGGCGCGGGGTCGTCGTGGGCCAGCTCTTTCTCCGAATAGAGCTTCGACTTTCCCAGGACCTCCAGCGCGGCGAGCATCAGCGAAACTTCCTTGCCGCCGGCCCACTCGCCGGCGAACAACTCCGCCGCCTCGGGCGACTGCACGCGCCAGGGATTGATGAATTGTGCCGGGATGCCGTGGACCTCGTACAGCCGCCGCACGCAGAGGAACATCATGTCGTCGTTGGGCCCGTGGACGCTCACCACCGCGATCCGGCGAAATCCGGTTTTCCAGGCCTTCACCGCGATCAGCGTCACCAGCTCCATGAACTTTTCCGGCGGCACGGAGACGGTCCCGGCGAAGCCCTCGGTCGCGCCGGCCCAGGAATACGCCACGTCGGGGAAGACGATCCCGTCGGTCTCGGCGGCCAGCCGCATGCAGAAGGCGCGCGCGATCATCGTATCCGTGCCGATGGGCATGTGCGGCCCGTGCATCTCCACGGACCCGGCCGGAATGAGCGCCGTCCGTCCGCCGCGCTTGAGATACGCCTCCACCTCGGTCGTCGTCAGCTCGTCCAGGAACAGGCTCCGCAGCGTCGCCTTCGGCTTGGCCATCGCGTTCTCCTCGAAAACAGATCCCTGCCGGTTGTCACCGCGGGCATAATACCTCAATCGCAGTTCCAGCTCAAACCCGCGGTCCACGGCCCCGCTATCGCAGGCCGAGCAGGATGATGACGGTGAGGTCTATGACGAAGAGTCCGACGATGGCGGCATCGAGGATGAGCAGCGCGCGGCTGGTGCTGTCCTGCTGGAGCATGGTGTAGAGGCCGTCCAGGGCGCGCAGTTTCTGGCTGACCATGTTGTCCCATTCCGCCAGATGGAAGCGCTCGGCGCAGCCCATGTAAATCCGCGCCAGGTGCCACTCGCCGAAGAATTTCGTGATGTTCGAAATCTCGTCGGAGACCTTGGTCATGTCCATGCGGATTTCGCGCAGTTCCCTCAGGACGCGCTGCCGCTCGCCGAAGGCATACGAAGGCGCGGCGCGCTCCACGTCGGCATACGCCTTGTCCAGCACGTCATCGAGCTTCTGATCGTAGACGCGCAACTCCTCCAACTGGAGATTGGCCATCTCGATCACGTAGAGCGTGTCGTTGTAGTCCTCCGGCGCGTCAATCAGCAGCGCGGCGTCCCAGTCAATGACCGCCAGGTCGCGCTGATAATAGGAATACCAGCACTTCGTCGTGTCATGGACTTCCTGCCGGCTCAAGCGGGAAGGCTCCGGCTCGCCGACGAGCAGCGCGGCGACCTCGCGCTCGTGCTCCCGCAGCCAGGCCTCGCAATCCGAGTCTCCGCCTGATTCCGCCGGGAAGGGCACGCCGATGCAGAAGACCGTGTATCGCTCCGGCGGCGGCAATTCGGGGACCGGCGTGTCGAGGCCCGGCTTGACCTTATCGAAGACCTGCCGTGCGATGCCGACCACGCGCTGCTCCAGCGCCGAGCCCTCCGTGAAGAGCATCTCGCGATACGCCCGCAGCTCCGCAATCTGCTCGCAGGCGACGGGCACGCGGACCTTGATGGACATGGCGCCGACCGCGAACAGCTTGACCGAAGCGAACAGCGTCAGGGGGCCGCGCGGGCCGTCGGCCGACATGGCCTCGTCGCGGATGGCAATGGGGCGCTGCATGGGAAAACCGGGCGGCGCGTCCTTCAGGTGGCCGAGCTGGACCTGCTCAGCGGTCCCGGTCACCAGGGCCTCGATCCGCGGAAGATCCGCCTCCTGGGCGATGTCGAACGCGTACAGGCAGATGATTTCTGCGTTCATGGCTGGCCCCTTCGCTCCTGGCCGTTCGCGGGGATTACTTTATCAAATCACAAACCTGCCCGCCGCGCAACCTCATCGCGATTCGAGCCGGCCCAGAAGCCGCAGCAGGCCGTCGAGCGTGGTCATCGGGTGCGGCGGACAGCCGGGAATATAGAGGTCCACGGGCAGCCGTTCGGTCGCGCCGTTGCGGACTTCGGGGCGGCCGATGTACGGCCCGCCGGAGATGGCGCACGCGCCGGCGGCGATGACGAGCTTCGGCGGCGGCAGCGCCTCGTACGTCTTGCGCAGCGCCAGCAGCATGTTCGCCGTGACCGGGCCGGTGATGAGCAGCCCGTCGGCGTGGCGCGGCGAGGCGACGAACTGGATGCCGAACCGGCCCATGTCGAAGACCACCGTGCCCAGCACATTCATGTCCGACTCGCAGCCGTTGCAGCCGCCGGCGCTGACCTGGCGTAATTTCAGCGAGCGCCCGAACAGCCGGCGCGCCTTGTCGTCGAGCGCGCGCGCGAGGCAGTATTCTCCCTCGGAGCATAGCAGGTCGCCGCGTTCGCGCGCGGCCATGCGGTACTCCTGCGTGAACCGCAGCGCGCCGTGCGGGCACGCCTGGACGCAGTCGGTGCAGAACAGGCAGCGGCCGAGGTCAATGCGCGGGCCGGTCGAGGTTCGCTCGATCGCGCCGGTCGGGCAGGACTCGACGCAGCAGCGGCAATCGGCCGCGCAGCGCGAGCGCTCGATCGCCGGCCGCCCGCGAAAACGGTCCGGCATGACCGGCTCGCGCCCCGGCCAGCGGATCGTCCGGTGCTTCTGCCGAATGCGCGCCATCAAGGCTTTGATCATTCACTGTCTCACAAATCGTGCCCGCAGTACGAAAGGTTGAAGCTCTTGTTGCAGAGCGGGAAATCGGAAATCTGCTGCCCGCGCAGCGCCAGCGCCAGGCCCATCCAGTTATGGAACGACGGGTCGGTCACTTTGTAATGCGCGAAGCGGCCGCGCTCGTCGGTGATCGCCACGTGGCAGATTTCGCCGCGCCAGCCTTCGGCCATCGAGACGACGAACCGGTCCGGCGCCGGCGGGCCGACGGGCGACCGGATCGGGCCTTCGGGCAGCGCTTCGAGCTGCGCCAGGATGAAGTCGGCCGAGCGCTGGATCTCCAGCCAGCGGACATACGCGCGCGCGAACACGTCGCCGTCGTGCCAGCAGGAGATCGGGATGTGCGTGAAGCGCCAGAGGCCGGCGGGCAGCTCGAAGCGCACGTCGCGGTTCAGCCCACACGCGCGCGCCGCCGGGCCGACCAGGCCGAGTTCCACGGCGGCTTCCTTCGTGACCGGGCCGGCGTCCTCGAACCGCGCCAGGACCGAAGGCGTGTTCCAGAGCAGGTCCGCGGCGTTGCGGATGTCGGCCAGCGCCTTCTGCAGGCGCTCGCGCAGCTCGGCGGCGCGCGCGGGTTCGAGGTCGAACGCCGCGCCGCCCGGCGCCAGCCACGACCGGCCGAAGCGGTTGCCGCAGGCGAGCGCGGTCAGGTTCAGCACGTCGCCGCGCAGCCGGCCGCAGTACGAAGCGGTGGGCAGGTAGCCGATGTCGCCGGCGAGCGCGCCGAGGTCGCCGGTGTGGTTCGCGATCCGCTCGAGTTCGAGCGCGATCCCGCGGAGCACTTCGGCGCGCGCGGGCGGCGTGGCGCGGGCCAGCGACTCCACCGCCTGCGCGTAAGCCGTCGCGTGGCCGATCGTCGTGTCGCCGGCGAGCGTCTCCATGAAGTGCGGGGTGCGCCGGTCCGGCCCGCCGACGAGCGCGCGCTCGACGCCGCGATGCTGGTAGCCGAGCGAAATCTCCAGGTGGAACACGTCCTCGCCGTGACACTGAAAGCGGAAATGCCCCGGTTCGATCACGCCCGCGTGGACCGGGCCGACGGCCACCTCGTGGACTTCCTCGCCCTCGACGCGGAAGAACTCCGTCACGCCCGGCAGGATTTCCTCGTCCGGCTTTCGGCCCCACGCGTCGCAGCCGGGGCGATATGACCGATGGAACCGGATCGGCTTCAGCCACGGATGGCCTTCGGGCCGCACGCCCCATTGCTCGGCGATCTCGCGCTCGAACAGGTGCGCCTGCGTGCAGTCGGGCGTCAGGGCGGGATAGCTCGCCCCCGCGTCGGCCGACAGCGCCGAAAGCGTGGCGCCCTCGCGCCCGGTGAGCACCGCATACAGGCGCACGCCGCTTCCTTGCGGCTGTCCGAAGAGCGAAACGATCCGCGCGCCGGATGCCGTCGCGGCCAGGACCGAGTCGCGGAACTCGGCCATGCCGACAACGGGCAGTTCCGCCAGCGGGACCGCGCGGCCGTTCTGGAGCGGCAGCATGGAACTCATGACCGGCCTCCGACGATGGCGGCCGCCTGGGCGATGGCGTCGCGCAGGAAGGCGGGCATCCAGAGGCCCAGCGCGAGCAGCGCGGCCATCGGCGCGAAGGCGAGGACGGCCTCGAGCGCGTCCGCGCGCTCTTCGCGGACTCCTTCGGCCGGCGCGCCCCACGACATCAAGACGGCGTGCTTGAGCGCGCCGACGAACACCACGCCGACGCCGAACAGGAAAAGCCCCAGGGTCCACCACGCGCCGCCGGCGGCCGCAGCGGAAACGATCTGCAGCTCGCTCATGAAGATGGCGAACGGCGCGACTCCGATCAGGCAGAGCAGGCTCAGGAGCAGCCCCTTGCCCCAGACCGGCGCCGCCCTCAGCGCCCCGCCGATCCGGTCCATGTCGTGCGTGCCATAAATCTGGCCGAGCCGTCCGGCGCTGAAGAAGGCGAGTGTCTTGGCGAGCGAATGGTTGAGCATGTGGAAGAACGCGCCCAGCGCGCCCGCGCCGCCCAACCCCATGCCGAGCGCCACGATGCCGATGTGTTCCACGCTGCTGTACGCGAGAAGCCGTTTCACGTCGCGCTGAAAGTAGATGAACGCCGCCGCGGTGAGGATCGAGATCGCGCCGAAGACCACCAGCAGCCGCAGGCTCCAGCCGGAATGCCCCGTCGCGCGCTCGACCAGCGACACGTAGCGCAGGATGCAGTAAAACGCCGAGTTGAGCAAGAAACCCGAGAACAGCGCCGAGACCGGCGAGGGCGCCTGGCTGTGCGCGTCGGGCAGCCAACTGTGCATCGGCGCCAGGCCCGCCTTCGTTCCGTACCCGACCAGCAGGAACAGGAACCCGGCCTTGAGCAGCACCGGGTTGAGCGCGCCGGAGGCGGTGCAGAGCTTCGTCCAGAGCAGCGCGTCGGCCGCGGGCAGTTGTCGCGCGGTCGAGGCGCCGACCAGCAGCGTGCCCATGAACGCGAACGCGACGCCGACCGAGCAGATGATGATGTACTTCCACATCGCTTCGAGCGAAGCGGGCGACCGGTGCAGGCAAATGAGGAACGCCGTGACGAGCGTCGTGGCCTCGATGCCGACCCACATGATGCCGAGGTTGTTCGAGATCAGCACCAGCGTCATGGCCGCCAGCGCGCCGAACCACAGCGCCCCGAAGCGCCGCGCCAGCCGGGGCGTGAACTCGCCCGCCTCCGCCTCGCGGCGGAAATAGCTCAGCGTGTAAAGCGAGCTGAGCGAGAAGACGGCCATCATGATCATGAGGTGATACGCCGAGAGCGCGTCGAGGAAGAACCATTCGCCCGGCGAGACGAGGACGCCGCTCGCGAGCGCCCGCGCCGACGCGCCGAAGGCGAGCGCGGCGCTGCAGAGCACCCCGGCGCAGACCAGCAGCAGCACGGCGCGCGGCGTGCGCAGGAGCAGGCAAAGCCCGCTCCCCGCGGCCGGGATCAGCAGCAGCGCCCAGAATATCGCCGAAGAAGTCACGCCTCAGCCTTTCAAGGTATCCAACTGGTCCGCGTCCACGTGATCGAACTCGCGGCTGATGTGATAGATCGCGATGCCCATGACGAACACCGCGACGAAGGCATCGAGCAGAACGCCCAGCTCCACGAGCACCGGCGCCTCGCCCAGGATCACCATGCCGAAGGCATAGATGCCGTTCTCCAGGATAATGTAGCCGAGGATCTGGCTCAGCGCGATGCGGCGGCTGATGATGACGAAGAGGCCGACGAAGATCATGAACAGCGCCACGGGCACGGCGAGCGTCGGATGCGCCGGCCCCGGCAGCGGCAGCCGCGCGCCCAGCCACACCGAAACGGCCAGCGAAACCAGCCCGACCACCACCGACCAGATGTAGCCGACGTACGGCTCCACCTCGCGGCGGACTTCCGCCTGGCGCATGGCGCGCAGCAGCAGCCACGGAAATACGACGCCCTTCAGGCCCATCGTGCCCGCCGTCAGCGCGATCATCCTCAGCGGCAGCACGCTCGGCCCGGCCATCAGCGGCAGCGTGCCGAGCGCCACGCCCTGCAGCGCGATGATGCGGATGCAGGTGTTCAGCCGGCTCGAGCCGAGCACCACGAGGTTCGTCAGGATCAGCGCCACCATGACCACGTCTATCCAGCCGCTCATGCTCACCTCAACAGAAGGACCAGCGCCAGCCCGGAGAGCACTGTCGCGCCGACGAGCATCTGCGGCACGCGCAGCAGCCGCAGGCGCGCCATGACGGATTCGATCACGCCGACGAGCACGGCCAGCGCGAACATGCCGCCGAGCGCCGCGCCGAGGTCCAGCATTGCGTCGCCGGTCCGCACCGGCGCGACCACGCCGATGAGCACCGCGCCGAGGATCCACATCTTCAGCGCCGCGCCGTACAGGATGTACGCGAAGTCCGGGCCGCTGTGATCGAGCACCATGACTTCGTGGATCATCGTCAGCTCCAGGTGCGTGTTCGGGTCGTCCACCGGAATGCGCGCGTTCTCGGCCAGGAAGACCACCAGCAGCGCCGCCGCGACCAGCCCGAGCGCCGCGCCCGCGTGTTGCCAGGCCGCCGGCGTGACCCGGGCCAGCATTTCGCTCAGCGAAAGCTCGCTCACTGAAAGGCAGCCCGTCAGCCGCGCCACCGCGGCCAGCCCGAGCAGCAGCGCCGGCTCGGCGAGCGCGGAGAACTGCGCCTCGCGGCTTGCGCCCATACCCTCGAACGCCGAGCCGGTGTCGAGCGCGGCCAGGATCGTGAAGAAGCGCATCAGCCCGAGCAGGTACGCCAGCGCGATCAAGTCGCACGGGAAGTTCACCGCCGCGCGCTGCCCGCCGAACGGCGTCAGCGCCAGCGCGGCCATCGCCGCCGCCAGCCCCACGACCGGCCCGGCGCGGAAGACCCACGAGGTCGTCCGGCTGTAGACCGATCCCTTGCGCAGCAGCTTGAACAGATCGGCGTATAGTTGCAGCAGCGGCGGGCCGGTCCGCCCGGCGAAGAACGACTTGGTGCGGACGATGACGCCGAGCATCAGCGGCGCCAGGAGCAGCGCGAGCAGCGGATGGACCAGTTGGATCGCGCTCATGAGAGCCACCCCAGGTACCAGACCAGCAGCGCGACGAGCGTCAGCGCCACGTAAAGGACGTACAACTGCACGCGCCCATGCTGGAGCCGGCGCGGGTGCGCCATAAGCCAGGCGATGCCGGCGAAGACAGGCCGGAAGCAGCGCTCGGTGAACACGTCGGGTGTTTCGCTGTGGAATTCGCACGGCTGCGCCGGCAGCACGCCCTGCGGCGGCGCGAATTCGCGGCGCGTGCCGAGGAAAACCCGGAACAGGTCCGTCAGCGGCTGGGCGAACGACGAGGCGGTGTACTGCATCCGCGCCGTCGGCCGGGCGTAGCCGCAGTCCCATGTGCCCGTCCGCGCCGGCGCGTCGCGGCCCGCGAGCCGGAGTCGAACCCACCCGAGCAACATCGCCAGGAAAAGGAACCCGGCGGCGCAGAGGACGACGCCCGAAAGCGGCAGGGCGGCGGCGCTCAACAGGCGGGCCGTCTCGGCGGGCGGAGCGGCCACGATGCAGCCGACGGCCGGCGCCATCGCCCGGACGACTTGCGGCGCGCAGAGGCCGATCGCCAGGCAGCCGGCGGCCAGGAGCAGCATCGGCAGCCGCATGGCCGGCCCGGCCTCGTGCGCGTGAAGAGCATGTTCGCTCCGCGGTTGCCCCAGGAAGATGATGCCGAACGCCTTGGCGAAGCAGGCCAGCGCCAGCCCGCCGATCAGCGCCAGGGCCAGGACCACGAAGATCGCAGCGATGGCGTTCGCGCCGCTCAGCGCCGCGCCGCCGTGGAACGCGCCGAGGTAGATCAGGAACTCGCTCACGAACCCGTTCAGCGGCGGCAGGCCGGAGATCGCCGCCGCGCCGACCAGGAACGCCGCGCCCGTCCAGGGCATCCGCTTGAGCAGCCCGCCGAGATGGTCTATCTCGCGCGTGCCCGTCGCGTGCTGCACCGCGCCCGCGCCGAGGAACAGCAGCCCCTTGAACACCGCGTGATTGACGACGTGCAGCAGCGCGCCGGCAAACCCGATCGCCGCCAGCACCGGCATCCCCGCGCTGACGCCGATCAGCCCGATGCCCATCCCGAGCGCGATGATCCCGATGTTCTCCACGCTGTGGTACGCCAGCAGCCGCTTGACGTCGTGCTGCGCCAGCGCGAAGAGCACCCCGAGCACGCCCGAGGTCAGCCCGATGCCGACCAGCAGCCCGCCCCACCACTCCGCCGGCGCGCCGAGGAGCGTGATCGCTCGGACGATGCCGTAGATGCCCGTCTTGATCATCACGCCGGACATCACCGCCGAGACGTGGCTCGGCGCGGCCGGGTGCGCCTCCGGCAGCCAGACGTGCAGCGGCATGAAGCCGGCCTTCGTCCCGAACCCGATGACCGCGAAAAGGAAGAGCAGGCCCGCCCGCGCGCCGGAGACGCCGCCGATCCGGTCGAAGTCGAACGAGCCGGCGCGCGCGCCCAGGATCAGGAAGAACGCCACGACAAAGGCTGTCCCGAGGTGCGAGGCGATCAGGTAGGTCCACGCCGCGTCGCGCACTTCCCTGCGCTCATGCTCGAACGCCACGAGGAAGAACGACGAGAGCGCCATGACTTCCCACGCCACGAGGAACAGCACGCCGTCCGCCGCGACGATGACCAGCGACATGCTCGCGATGAGGAGGTTGTAGCAGAACCAGGAGAAGCCCAGCGCTTTCGGCCGAAGCGAGCCGCGGAGATATCCCGCGCCGTACACCGCCGCGACCCCGGAGAGGCCCAGCACCGGCAGCAGGAAGAGCGCGGAGAGCGCGTCGAGCTGAACGTGAAATCCGCCCAGCGGCACGGCCCACGGAAGGCGCAGCGATTCCATCCCGCCGGCGAGCAGCGCCCGCAATGCGCCGGCGAACGCGATGCCGCACCCGATCAGCGCGCTGCCCGCGCCGATGAGCGATGCCGCGTCCGCGCGCCGGTTCGCGGCCAGCGCCGCAATGCCGCCGAGGGTCACAATCGCGAGTCCGATGAGGAGCAGGGACATGGGCTAGTCGTCCTTGTCCGAGGCGGGCGGCTTCGGCAGGCCGGCTTCGGCTTTCGCGGCCGCATCGAGGATCTCCTCGCACGCGGCCTGCCGGAGGACGGCGGATTTGAAACGCGGATCGCGCAGGGCAAAGGTCAGCAGCGAGAGCAGGTGCAGGTGCGCGCGGATGGTGGGGCTGACGAGCGTGAAGAGCACGCTCACCGGCTGCCCGTCGAGCGAGCCGAAGTCCACCGGATGCGCCAGGAAGCAGAGCATCACGGCGGGCTGCTCGGTGGAGAGCACGATCGGATTGCGCACGTGCGGGATCGCGATGCCGTCGCCGATGGCGGTGGAGCCGGCCATCTCGCGCGCGAGGAGAAGCTGGAAGAACGACTCGCGGTCCGTCTCCGTCGGGAGCGGCAGCAGCCGCACGACCGCGCGCAGGACGGAGGATTTCTCCTCGCCGCCGAGGCCGTAATGCACGCCGCCGAGCTTGAGCGCCGCCTTGAGGGAAGGCTGCGGACTGTCGCCGTTTCCGGTCCCGGCCAGCAACTCCGGCGAGAGGTGCATCTTCCGCGCCGAGGCCCACTCGAGCAGTTCCACGGAGTTGAACCGATACTGATCGTTGATGTGGTGGACCGGGATGGCGCTCTGGTCAATCCAGCGGTATATCGTTTTCTCGCTCACGTTCAACGCGAGAGCGACGCGCTTTACCGACAGGTGCATTGGAAACTCCAGTTCGAGGCACAAAAACTCCCTATTCTTGCAGCTTAATCAGGAAAATGCAACCCAATGCGGGACTGTGGCGGACAACGCTGTCCATGGAGTCGGCTTCGGGAGGCGATTTGCGACGCGGAGAGCTGCCGGATATGACGCGCTAACACTCATCAGCGCAAGGGCTTACGATGTCAGCGGCCCGGACTCATCATGCTCGCCTAGTGTAGTGTTTCGTAATTATCTTGCATTATCCGCGCCAAAAGTCCCTTGAGAACGCGCCTTGTGCAAGTTCGTCACCCTGAGCGCAGCGAAGGGTCTCATACGCATAACTCAAGAAATGCGTGT
>JBKQWE010000078.1:0-19493 GCA_052139675.1 Candidatus Brocadiia bacterium | reverse complement strand
CCTCGCCGAGCGCCTCCAGCAGGCCCGCCGCGCGGTCCGAGGTCTCCGGGTGGTCCGCGCTCCGCAGCAGCGGCAGCAGCGCCTGCGCCGCGGACCGGCGGAACTCCAGCGAAAGTTGCGGATTCGCAAAGACGCGCGTGTTCAGAATCTCCACTCGCAGCCGGGGATCGGCCAGTTTCAGGGATTCGAGCAGCAGCTCCGCGATCCGGTTGAGCGTTTCCGGCGGCAGCGGCTGGTCCACGCTCATGGCGTCGAGGAACTGGACGAGCGCGGCGCGTTCGGGGTTCGAGGCCGCGGCGAACCGGCCCAGCAGCGCCTCCGCGGCCGGCGGGCCCAGCCGGACCAGGGCATGGCCGAGTTTCTGCCGCATCACCTCGGCCTGCCCGCCGCGCACGAGTTCGTCCGCCACGATCCCGCACAGGCGGACGCGGCGCTCCTCGTCCGCCTCGGCCTCGATCAACAGCCCCAGCAGCAGCGCGCGCGAGGCCGGCTCGCTGACCGAGCCGATCTCCTCCCAGACCTGGCCGAGCACCGCCTCCGGCGCGGTCGCGGCCAGCCGCGCCAGCCGGTCGCGCAGCGTCTCGCCCAGCGCCGCCGGCTCCGCGAGCAGATGCTGAATGTAGACGCGCGCCAGCTCCGGCACGATCTCCGGCGACTCGGCGAGGATGGCGTCCGCCTCGTCGAGCAGCTCGAGCATCGGGTCGTTCGGCCCTTTGAGCTGCGACTCGCGGAACGTCTCGAGGAGGACGGCGAGCGCGATTTTCCGCTCACCGGGATTGAGCCGGCCCATGAGGTCGCCGATGCGCCGGAGCGCGGCGCCGCGCGCGCGGCCGCGGCCGGCGAAGAGCGCCTGGATCGCGTCGGCCATGTCGCGGTTGAAGCCGAGCGACACGATGGCTTTCATCGCCTCGCTGCGGACCGGCCCGGCCGAATCGAGCAGCGCGCGCAGGTAGATGCCGCCTTTTTCATGCGCGCTGATCGGCGCGTAGACGAGCTTGCGGAGCGCCGAGACGCGCTCGTCGGCGTCGCGCCCGGCCAGCGCGTCGAGCTTCAGCCGCGCGATCTCCTCCGCGCTGAAAAGCCCGCTCGCCTCCTTGCGGTCGAGCACCGGCAAGCCGCCAAAGCCCGGCTGCGCCGCCGGGTGCAGCGGGGCGCTCGGCTGCGGGGCCAGCGCCGTCGGCTCCTTCGCGGCCTGCCCGCGCCAGCCTTCCTGCGCGAGCAGTTCCTCCTCCAGCGCCAGGACGCGCCCGCCGGTCGGCGATTCCGCCAGCGCCAGCTCGCCTTCCGACGCCGCGCCGGTCTCGCGCGCCAGTTTGCGGATCATCTCCACCGTCGGCCGCCCCGCCAGACGGCCGGCGGGCAAGCCCGCCAGACGGCCGGCGGGCAAGTCCGCCAGCGCCAGCATCTCCGGGTGCAGCAGCAGTTTCTCGATCGCGGAGCCGGGCCCCGCAATCTCCAGCAGCGTGCCGCTGACCTCGAACCCTTTCGACAGGAGCGCGCCGACGCGCACCGCCAGCCGCTGGCTGACGCCGTAAGCGCGGATCAGTTCTTCCTTGCCCAGGCGCACGCCTTCCATCGCGCTCTCCCTTTCAAGCGTATTCTGGCACTGCGGGCGAGGAATATCAAGAATGCCGATTGCCGATTGCTGATTGCCGAATGGTGTTGAATGTCTGAATGGCGAAGGGTGGGCGAGACCGGACGGCACTCGGCTGAAAACGCCCCGATGCAAAAACCAATCCTCATTTCCACTTCGGCAAAATTCGGCAGTCGGCAATCGGCATTCGACAATGCCGTTCTACTCGCTCAGGACCAGGTGATCGCGATGAATGGCTTCGTCGTATGCGTGGTCGCCGAAGAGGGCGTGGATGGCGGCGGTTTTGAGCCCCATGATTTTGCGCATGTCCTCGGCGCCGTAGTTGGCCAGGCCGCGCGCGAACTCGGCGCCCGCCTCGTCGCAGACGGCGACCATGCCGCCCGCGTCGAACTCGCCCTCCACGCGGACGATGCCCGAAGGCAGCAGGCTCCGGCCGGCCTTTACGAGCGCGCCGCGCGCGCCGGCGTCCACGACCAGCGTTCCCTTCGGGCGCGATCCGAACCGGATCCAGCTCTTGCGGCGCGTCAGCCGCCGCCCTTTCGCGGGCAGGAAGAGCGTGCCGAGTTCCTCGCCGTCGAAAATCCTCTCGAGCACGCGGGCTTGCAGCGCGTTCGCGATCAGCGCCAGCCCGCCGGCGTCGGTCGCTACGCGCGCCGCCTCGAGCTTGCTCGCCATGCCGCCGCGTCCGCCGCGCGACCTGGAGCCGTTGGCCAGCCCGCGAATCTCCTCGGTCACTTTCGGGACGAGCGGGATCACCCGGCGCGACTCCACCGGCGCGTCCGGGTCCTCATAGAGGCCGTCCACGACGGTGAGCAATATCAGCATATCCGCCGAGACCAGATTCGCCACGAGCGCCGCCAGCCCGTCGTTCTCGCCGAAGCCGATCTCCTCGACCGAGATCGTGTCGTTCTCATTGATGACGGGCACCGCGCCATAATCGAGGATCGCGTGGACCGTGTTGGAGGCGTTCAGGTAGCGGCTGCGGTCGTTGAAATCGTCGCGGGTGAGCAGGATCTGCGCGGCATGATATCCATGTCGCCGGAAGCACTGATCATAGACGGCGGTGAGCCGGCCCTGTCCGACCGCGGCGCAGGCCTGGAGTTCCGGAAGGTGCGCGGGCCGGCGGCGGATGCCCAGCGCGTTCATCCCCGCGCCGATCGCGCCGGAGCTGACGACCGCGACGAGCATCCCGCGCTTGCGGAGCAAGTGAATCTGCTCCGCCAACCGCGCGACCTGCGCCTCGTCCAGCCCGCCGTCGGCGCTCGACAGCGCCGCCGTCCCGATCTTGACGACGAGCTTCCGCACGCCTCGAAGAAGTTCCCTGCGATCCACGACGGCCTCGCGAAAAAGAAAACGTCTGACGCGGTTGCTCGAACGCTCGCGAAACTATCATCCCGACTGCGGACAGTCAAGCAAAGTCACCGGGAACAACAACGACATCTTTGCCACGGATTTCACGGATGGCCACGGATTAAAGGAAAACGAAGACCAAGTCCATTCCTGCGTTTGCAGGCTGCCGGTAATCCGTGAAATCCGTGCAATCCGTGGCAAAAGCCTGTCGTTGAAACAGCCGTTGAACGGCTACTTCAACGCCGAGAGCAGAATCCCCGCGCTGACGGCGACGTTGAGGGATTCGCCTGCGCCGCGGCGGGGGACGGTGATCCGCTGGTCGGCCAGGCGGAGGAGTCCTTCGCTGACTCCGCGCGCTTCACTGCCCAGGATCAGCGCCGAACGCGGGTTTTTCGCCCAGTCGGGCCAGTCGGGACTTCCATCCATCGTGGCTGCGATGATGCGGAACCCCAACTGCTTGAGTCGGGCCGATTCGTCCTCTAATTTTACGTCGCGGCAGATCGGGAGCTGAAAAATGCCGCCCATCGTCGCGCGGACGGTCTTGGGATTCAGGAGGTCGGCGCAGCCTTCGCCCAGGAGCACCGCCGAGACGCCGAACCACGCGGCGGTGCGGATGACCGTGCCGACGTTGCCCGGGTCGGAGACGGCGTCGAGCGCCAGGACGGTCGCCCGGCCGGCCGGCCCTGAGGTTCTCGAAGGGTCGCCGAACTGCAGCGCTTCGGGCGCGATATCTTCCCGGCGCGCGGCGGCGAGGATGCCCTGGCTGTTGACGGTGTCGCTGATCCGCTCGAAGTCGCGCAGCGGCGCCTGCAGGACCTCCGCGCCGGCCGCGGCGAGCTGAGCGGCCTGTTTCCCCAGCGCGCCGCCCGGGTCGCGGCCTTCCGCCACGAGCACGATCTCGACTCGCGCCTTCGCCGGGATCAATTCCGAGCAGAGCCGCGCGCCTTCGACGAGGAACAGCCCGCTCTCGCGGCGGCCCTTCCGGGTCCGCAGCGAACGCAGCATCGCAAGCTGTCGGCGTGTGGCGTTCATTCCATCAGCCTGGGGGAGCGGTTTCCACGCGGCAGTCTTCCTGTTCCGCAAAGAGGCGTTGCACAAACCAGATGAGCGTCATTCACTTCCTCGGATGCGAACCCTTTGCTCGTCCACAATCCATAGTCGTCCTGCAAGCTGCTCGCATTCCAAGAGCGGCTGTAAGTTACGCAGAAGTGAAACCAGAGTCCGCACGTCTTGCCTGGCTGGTCGCAGGACGATAATACCGGGAAGAGTCTTCGGCGGGTACATTCGTATGTCCGAGAAATCGAGATCGAGCGTGATGAACGCGCGGTTCTCCAGCTTGACGGCCTCCAAAAGTTGTGGGTCGGGCCTTCCTCCCATTTGCTGATCGAGTGCGCTCAGGGCATCGTGGCCTTGCTCGCGGAGGATGCGGGCTGCGGCGCGAGGCAGGTTCTCATCCAGCTTAAAAAGCATCAGGCCGTACCGGGTCTCAAAGGCAGAACGCGCTCTCGGGTCAGCTCGGCCGCATAGGCGATAGCCGCCTGGATGTCCTCTTTGCTGAGCGATGGATACTCGGCGATGATGTCTTCCGTCGTGGCCCCATCAGCGATATTATCGAGCACGACCGAAACAGGAATGCGTGTGCCACGGATGCATGCCTGGCCGTGGCAAACGGAAGGATCTGCGGCAATACGGGCGCCCCACTCCATGGCATCCTCTCCTTTGTATGGCTCGCTCTGGACTCTCTGCAAGGAGTGACTCTATCGAACCCTGTTTTTTCATGGTACGCCAAGCCCGGCACGATTGCAAGAAGCAGTGCCCTCCGCATTCCGCCGCTTGACAGGGCGGGCCGGGTGAAGTATTTTCGGCGGCGCGTCCGGCTGCGCACCCATGGACCGGAATCGAGGGAAACCATGTCCCTGATCGTCGTCGGATCGGTCGCGCTCGACACCATCGAAACGCCGCATGGGCGGGTCTCCGACGCGCTGGGCGGGTCGGCGGTGCATTTCGCGCTGGCGGCCTCGATGCTCGCCCCGGTGCGGCTGGTCGGCCAGATCGGGCGCGACCTGCCGGAGCGGGCGCTCGAACCGCTCCGCCGCCGCGGCGTGGACCTGCGCGGGCTGCAGCGCAAGGACGGGAAGACTTTCCGCTGGTCCGGCCGCTACTCGAGCGACATGAACCAGCGCGAGACGGTCTCCGTCGAGCTCAACGTCTTCGGGCAGTACGCGCCGGAAATCCCGCCGGCGTTCCGCACGAGCCGGTTCGTGTTCCTGGCCAACGGCTCGCCCGAGCACCAGATGCACGTGCTCGACCAGATGCGCGGGCCGCGCTTCGCGGTGGTGGACACGATGGACCACTGGATCCACTCGAGCCGGCCGGTGCTCGCGGCGCTCTTCAAACGGGTGCAGGCGGTGGTGGTCAACGACAGCGAGGCGCGGCTGCTCTCGGGCGAGGGGTTCTTCCTGCGCGCGGCCGGGAAGATTCTCCGGATGGGGCCGAAATACGTGATCGTGAAAAAGGGCGAGCACGGCGCGGTGATGGTCGGCCAGGGCGGGACGTTCGTGATCCCCGCGTTCCCGACCGGCGAGGTGCGCGACCCGACCGGCGCGGGCGACACGTTCGCCGGCGGGATGATGGGCTACCTGGCGCGGCGCGGCCGGGTGACCGGCGCCACGCTGCGGCGCGGCATCGCGTACGGGACCGTCTTGGCCTCGTTCAACGTCGAGGACTTCGGCGTCCGCCGCGTGGCCGCGCTGACGCTGCCGAAGGTCGAGGCGCGGATGCGGGAGTTCCGGAAGATGCTGAAATTCTGACGGACGGCTGCTACCGACGAACGGCAAATTTTAACCACAGATGGACACAGATGTACACAGATACGACGGCTGAAAAACAAGCATTCGACATTCCGCACTTTCGTGACTGGTTTCTGTCAGGGGTTTATGTTATGTTAGGTAGCGCTGGACGATCAAAGGAATAGCGATGAAGCGAAAGAGCGTGGTCCGTGAAAAGACGGCTGAGGCCGACTATTTCGTCGGCCCCACGCTTCAATCTCTTGCCGAAAGCCGCCTGCGACTGCGCAAGATGATCGCTTTCGGGTGGTACGGCGGAAAATACAGCCACCTCGATTGGCTTCTTCCGCTGCTTCCGGAGTGCAATCACTATTGCGAGCCCTTTGGAGGCTCGGCGGCGGTTCTCATCAACCGGCCGCCTTCGCCGGTTGAAACTTACAACGACACGGATGGTGAAGTTGTAAATTTCTTCCGGGTGCTTCGGGAAAAGAAGGACGAACTTCTCTATAAGATTGGCATGACGCCCTTTTCCCGTGAAGAGTTCCTGGAGGCCATCCGAACGAACGGGAACGCGAAACACCTGTCGGATATTGAGCGGGCGCGATTATTTTTCGTGCGGGCCCGACAGGTGCGAACGGGGTTGGCGCAGACGGCTTCGGCGGGCAGATGGGCAAATTGCCTGAACACGAGTCGCGCCGGAATGGCCGGCGCCGTGTCCCGATGGCTGGGCAGCGTCGCCGGCCTCGAATTCATCGCCGCGCGGTTCCTGCGCGTCCAGATTGAAAACGATTCCGCCTGTAACGTCATCAAACGGTACGACAGCGCTGAGACGCTTTTCTACTGTGATCCGCCTTATCCGCACGAATCCCGCGGAGACTCCAAAGCTTACTCTTACGAGATGACCGACAGAGACCACGCTGAATTAAGCCATGCGCTTCACGGCGCGAAGGGAAAGGTCGCGGTCTCCGGTTACGACTGCGATCTGATGCGCGAACTTTACAAGGATTGGCGCATTCATCGCGAGAAACCGAAGAAGGCCATGTCCATCAAGAAGGAACGCCAGGAATTGCTCTGGACGAATTACTGAGCCATGAAGAACCAGGAGAAAGGTTTCGTTGAGCGCTGTCGGGAGTTTCTCGGCACGAGATGGAAGCAGGTCAGCGCCTCCACAGAATCAGGCAAATTCAGCGATCCATTGGGTTCAGACCACGCCTTGTTGCGAGAGCGCATCGTTTCGTGTCTTTGCAGCGCTACGAAGTCCTATCACTACGTTTTGCCGACGCAGGTGCTTTGCAAGTGCGTCTCGCCCGATCTTGATTGCCGTTCGCTGCAGGCCGCATATAAGAAGCCGGGTGCTTTTGATGCGCGCACGATCGCGCACGACGTCGTCGTTCCTTTTGACCAGCATAATCACCGGGTCTTGGGCGGGTCTTCGGAGCCGTACGTCAACAACCCGTTGAGATGTCCAGCAGTCATCCGCCGCTATCGCGCCCAGCAGAAAAACAAGGATGATTGGGACAAGTTGGGCGCAGTGCTTGACGCAGTGGAGGCGGCCGGCTCAGAAGCTTTTGCTAAAAAGGTATTCGATCAGATTCTCGCAGAAATCTACCGCCTTCTGGCTGCGGCGCACGTCGTTTATCCAACGCCCAACCGGGTCAGTTTGAAACAGACCATTGACCTCGTGCGCCGGTTCACGGCAGTTAAATCGGGCGGTGATCGAACTGAGGTGGTGTGCACGGCGTTGTTCAGGGCTATCGCTTCGGAATTCGGCCTATTCGATGAAGTCCGCCGACAGAAAGTCAATGCGGCGGATGTCGCATCCGGCATGGGCGCCGACGTTGAATGCTGGTCCAAGGGCAAGCTGGTGCTCTTGGTGGAAGTGAAGGTCCGAAGTTTGACCCTGACCCAACTCGACGCCAAGCTGGACGTGGCTCGGGCCAAGAAGATATCGGAGATTCTCTTCCTGGCAGAGCGGGGTGTGGAGAAGGGCGAAGAGACGGATGCGGAGGAAAGGATTCAGCGCGAGTTCGCCAGTGGACAGAATATATACGTCTCCAACTTTCTCGACTTTGCGACGGGGATTTTGATTTTGCTCGGCGAGCGAGGCAGGGTCGTTTTTCTGGGCAGCGTTGGACGCGAGCTCGACTCGGCCAATTCGTCAATTGTTCACCGGCAGGCATGGGCATTGCTGTTGAAATCCATTTAATGATAGATGATCGAGAGGCTGCGCCGATGCGCGCGTTTGTGGCGGTGGAGATGACGGAGCCGATTCGCGCGGCGCTCTCGGCGCTGATCGGCGATCTGCGGCGGCTGGACGCGCCGGTGAAGTGGGTGGAGGCGCAGAATATCCACCTGACGCTGAAGTTCCTCGGGTCGGTGCCGGACGCCTCGGTCGCGCGGGCGGTGGAGATTCTGCGGGCGTGCGCCGGCTTTCCTGGCGGCAGCCAAGGCGGCATTTCTCCCTTCTCGCTGGAGATCGCCGGCGCGGGCGGATTTCCGGACCTGAAGCGGCCGCGGGTGATTTTCGTCTGCGCGGCGGACCGGCCGCCGGTCGCGGCGGAACTGGCGCGGCGGTTGAACGAGCGGATGGCGGAGATCGGCGTCGAGCGCGACGACCGGCCGTATCAGAACCACATTACGCTGGGGCGCGTTCGCCCGTCGAGAGCCTCTGGGTCGAGCGACGAGGCCCGGCATCTGGCGCAGTTGACGCAGCGGCTGGAGTCGCTGCAAGGGAAAAGTTTCGGCTCGATGCAGGCGGCGGAGCTGACGCTCATGGAGAGCCGGCTGACGCCTGCAGGCCCGATCTATTCGCCGGTCGAGCGCGTGCGGTTGGCGGGTTGAATCCAGGACAGACAGGAGAAGGTGCGATGACTGAAAAGGAAGAGAAGGGCGCGAGCAAGCGGGCGGCGGCGGCGGCCGCAACAGTCGAGGCGGACCACGAGAAACGCGGCGAGGCGCTCAAGCGCGCGCTGACGCAGATCGAGCGGCAGTACGGCAAGGGCGCGGTGATGCGCCTGGGCGCGGGGCAGACTTTCGACGTCGGCATGATCCCCACCGGCTCGGTGTCGCTGGACCTGGCGCTGGGCGTCGGCGGCGTGCCCCGCGGCCGCGTGACGGAGATCTTCGGGCCGGAGGCCTCCGGCAAGACCACGCTGGGCATCCACATCATCGCCAACGCGCAGAAGGCCGGCGGGACGGCGGCCTTCATTGACGCGGAGCACGCCTTCGACACGGAGTACGCGGCCAAGCTCGGCGTGAAGCTCGAGGACCTGCTCGTCTCGCAGCCGGACAACGGCGAGCAGGCGCTCGACGTGGCGGAGCTGCTGGTGCGCAGCAACGCGGTGGATGTGATCGTCGTGGACTCGGTGGCCGCGCTCGTGCCCAAGGCGGAGATTGACGGCGAGATGGGCGACCAGTTCGTCGGCCTGCAGGCGCGGCTGATGTCGCACGCGCTGCGCAAGCTCTCCGGCGCGATCAGCAAGTCGAAGACCTGCGTGGTGTTCATCAACCAGGTGCGCGAGAAGATCGGCGTCGTGTACGGCAACCCCGAAGTCACGCCCGGCGGGCGCGCGCTGAAGTTCTACTCGTCGGTGCGCATCGAGATCCGCCGCGTCGGCAGCATCAAGAACGGCGAGCAGATCATCGGCAACCGCGTCCGCGCGAAGGTGGTGAAGAACAAGGTGGCGCCGCCGTTCAAGAGCGCGGAGTTCGACATCATGTTCGGGCTGGGCATCTCGCGCGAGGGCGACCTGCTCGACAGCGGCATCCTGCTCGGGGCGGTCGAGCGGAGCGGCGCGTGGCTCAGTTGCGGCGAGCTGCGGCTCGGCCAGGGGCGCGAGAACGCCAAGCAGTTCCTCCTCGACAACCGCGATGTGGCGAACGAGCTGGAGAAGTCCATCCTGGAGAAAGCGCGCGCGACGAAGGGCCTGCCCATCGCTCCGAAGGAGGAGGCGGCGGCGGAAGAGGCGTAAGGGCCTGCTCGCTCGTAGTGTGCCCGTAAGGGCATACGGAATTGCGCCTGACGGCGCCACTGCAAGCACGCGTTTCGAGAGGGCTCGGCGGGAATCCCGCCGTTCGGCCCGCGCCCAGGATGCCGCCCGGCCGTTTGACAAACCCCCTGTTTTCCCGGTATTCTGCAACATTCCAGCAGTGTCAAATCGGCTGATCCTGGTTTGGTGAGGAGGTTGGGCGTGAAACGGGCTATCGTTGCGATGGGCGGCGGACCGACGCGCGTGATCAACCGGTCGCTTTTCGGCATCGTGGATGAGGCGTCCAAGCACGGCATCGGCGTCCTCGGCGCGTTCCACGGGATCCAGGGCGTCCTGAAGGAAGAGTTCCGCCCGCTCTCGACGACCCGGCCGCCGGTCTCGACGCACCGCAGCCTGCCCGGCGCGGCGATTTTCTCCACCCGCTACAAGCCCACCGCCGAGGACTGCGCGAAGGCGTTCGAGATTTTCAGGAAGCGCGAGGCGAGCTACTTCTTCTACATCGGCGGGAACGACACGGCCGAAGCGACCGCGATTGTGAGCCGCGCGGCGCAGTCGGCCGCGCACGAGCTGCGCTGCTTCCACGTGCCGAAGACGATTGACAACGACCTGGTGGAGAACGACCACAGCCCGGGCTACGGCTCGGCGGCGCGGTTCGTGGCGCACGCGCTGCTCGGCGACGATCTCGACGTCCTCTCGCTTCCGGGGATCAAGATTGATATCGTCATGGGCCGGAAGGCCGGCTGGCTGGCGGCGGCGGCGGCGCTGTGCAAGCGCTCGGAGGAAGACGGCCCGCACCTGATCTATTTCCCGGAGCGCCCCAGGAGCCTGGCGCAGATCGTCCAGGAGGTGCTCGCGGTTTATCAGAAGCACGGCCGCGCGGTGGTCGCCGTCTCGGAAGGGCTGCGCGGGCCGGACGGCGCGGAATTCATCTCCTCGAAATCCGTCCGCGCCGAACTTTCCCAGGCACCTTACACGCCGATCCTGGCGATGCTCAACGCCCTCGGCCCGATCGAGGAAGCCGCCGGCGGCGCGAAGAAGGACTCCTTCGGCCACATCCAGCTTTCCGGCACCGGAACGATGGCGGACGTCCTCGCCGCGGCCGTCAAGATCGCCGCGTTCAAGGCGTTCGGCAAGGCGGCCCGCTGCCGCGCGGACACATTCGGCTACCTCCAGCGCTGCCATGCGAGCGAGCCCTCGTCGGCGGACGCGAAAGAAGCGGAGATGGTCGGGCGCAAGGCCGTCCTCTACGCCGTCAAGAAGAGCGCGAGCGGCTCCGTGGCGCTCCGCGCCGAGCGGTCCGGCGCGAACTATCGCGCGCGGACGGAACTGATTCCGCTCGAAGCGGTCGCCGGCAAGGAGCGCCTGCTGCCCGACGAATTCATCAACGCAGAAGGCAACGGCGTGACGCCGGCCTTCGTGCAGTACGCGACGCCGCTCGTCGGCAAACTGCTGAGATAAGGCGGAAGGCGGAAGGACCCGAGCTGAGTTATGGCGAAGCTGGAACCGGACGCGATGATTGACCTGCACACGCATTCGCTGCTTTCGGACGGCGAACTGCTGCCCGAGGAGCTGGTCCGGCGCTGCGAGGTGCGCGGATACCGGATGCTGGCGATCAGCGACCACGTGGGGTTCAGCACGATCGAGACGGTGGTGCCGCAGCTCGTGCGGATGTGCCGGTCGCTGCGCGGCAAGGGCGCGATCACGGTGCTGCCGGGCGCGGAGGTGACGCACGTCCGGCCGGACCTCATCCGCCGCGCCGTTTCGCTGGCGCGCGAGTCCGGCGCCGCGATCGTCGTCGGCCACGGCGAGACCATCGTCGAGCCGGTGGCCGCCGGCACGAACCGGGCGCTGATCGAGGCGGGCGTGGACATCCTGGCGCATCCGGGCCTGATGGACAAGGCGGACGCTGCGCTCGCGGCGCGGCACGGCGTGGCGCTGGAAATCTCGGGCCGGAAGGGCCACAGCTTCACCAACGGCCACGTGCTCAAGGTCGCGCGGCTGACCGGCGCAAAGCTCGTCTTCGACAGCGACGGGCACGCCGACGGAGATTTGCCGGACCGGCGGCAGGCCGAGTGCATCGCCTTCGGCGCCGGGATGACGGCCGAGGAAGTGGACCAGCTTTTCATCAACGCGGAAGAGATCTTCCGCACCGCCGGCCGAAAGGGATTCCCGCGTCCGCGGGAGGCCTGACGGCGCGGCGCTATGGAGCAGGGAATACGCACTGCGACACCACGAAGGACACGAAGGTCACGAAGGACGAAGTTGAAACGCGCGGATACTCGTGATCTTTCTTCGTGCACTTCGTGTACTTCGTGGTGAGGTCCGGCGTTGTTTTGTGACGGATATTGATAATACCGAAAGGGCGGATTCGTGAAGGCAGCCGAACGCCACAGACTGAAGGAAGACAAGTACGCCGAGACCGTCGTCTCGGGCCTGCAGTGGGCCAGGCAGCACCAGTCGAAGGTGATCGCCATCGTCGCCGTCGCGATCCTCATCGCCGGGGCGATCGTGTGGACGCTCCACGCGCGGATGAAGGCGCAGCAGGACGCAGAGACCCAGTTCAACGAGTACCAGATGAGCGCGGACAGCGCCATGGTGATGCAGAAAGGCGAAGCGCGGGACCAGGCGATCAAGGATGCGCTCAGCCATCTCGACGGCCTCGTCAGGGAATATCCCGACTCGGACGTGGCGCCGCAGGCGCTCCTCCGGGCCGCGGAGCTGCTGACCGCCACCGGGCAGCCGGCGAAGGCGGCCGGGTACTTCGAGCGCCTGGTGGAGATGGCCGGCGCGCCGGAAGGGATGAAGATGCTGGCGCGGCGCGCATGGGCGGCCTCGCTCGAGCAGAGCGGCGACGTGGAGAAGGCCATCGTGCAGTACAAGGCGCTGGCCGACGCGAGCACGCCGCAGGAAGCGGTCGAAGCGGACTGGGACATCGGACGATGCTACGAGATGCTCAAGGACCCGGAGAACGCGAAGACGTTCTACCGGAAGGCCATCGAGTCGGGCAGCGAAACCAAGTGGGCGGAACTGGCGCGCTTCCGCGTCGAGAGCCTGGAGCGCGGCCCGATGCCGTCGGTGAGCATGTCGCCCTCCGTTCCGCTTCGTCCCGCTCCGACGGCAGCGGGAGAGCAGGGCGCGCCGGCGACGACCGTCTCCGCGCCGGCTGCGACCGCCGCCGCGCCTGAGACGACCGCTTCGATGCCTGAGACGACTGCTTCAACGCCGGCGGCTACGGCGTCCGCTCCGGAGACGACTGCGCCCGCCGAGGCCGCAACCGCGCCTGACGCTGCGGAGAAAACTGCGCCGGAGTAAATCCGGGCGACCCCAAGAACGCATGTTCATACAGCGAATCAGAGTGCGATTTCAGAAGCGCGGCGACCTGGCGGCGATTTCCCATCTGGATCTCATGCGCGCATTCGAGCGGGCGCTCCGGCGGGCCGAACTGCCGCTGCGGATGACGGAAGGGTTCAATCCGCGGCCGCACCTATCGTTCCCCGCGGCCCTGGGCGTGGGCATCGAAGGGCTTGACGAGGTGATGGAGTTCGACCTGGCCGACTGGGCGGCGCCGGCGGAAATCGAACGGCGGCTCCGCGCGCAGTTGCCGGCGGGGCTGAGCCTGCTCTCGGTCGCGCTCGCCGAGCCGCACCGGGCGGCGCTGGCGAGGGAAGTGACGTACCGCATCACGCCGCGGCCGCACCTGAAGGACGATGCGCGGATCGCCGCGCCGGCGCTGGCCGAACTGGTGGCGCGCGCGGAGATTTCCGTCGAGCGCCTGCGCAAGGCCAAACATAAGACGGTCAACCTGCGCCCGCTGATCTGCTCGCTGGACCGGCAGGGCGAGGACATCGTGGCCCGGTTCAAGGCCGGGCCGGAGGGCAGCGCGCATCCGGAGGAAATCCTCGGCGCGCTAGGTTTCGATCCGGAGACGCGCCGCGGCGGGTTCCGGATCGTCCGGACGCAGGTGCTGCTGGCGAATTGAATTGAACCGCGAAAGCGCGAAAACGCGAAAGGTCAAGAAGGCGGAGCAGTTACGGCCGTCGTTTTTCGCGCTTTCGCGTTTTCGCGGTCAAAAAAGCTGAAGGGAAGCCGATGAGCAAGATCATGCTCGTGAACGTGATCGAGGCCGAGGAAAGCCGCATCGCCATTCTCGACGAGGGTTCGCTCGACAACCTGTTCATCGAGCGCGCCGGGCAGGAGCAGATCGTCGGGAACATCTACAAGGCGCGCGTCGTCGCCGTCGAGCAGAGCTTGCAGTCGGCGTTCGTGGCCTTCGGCGGCGAGCGGCAGGGATTCCTGCACGTCAGCGACATCGCGCCGGTGTGGTACCACGATCCGGAAGCGGCGCGGCGCGCGGACAAGCAGGACGTGCCCATCGCCAGCGCGCTCAAGCGCGGGCAGGAAATCCTGGTGCAGGTCACGAAAGAGGGCATCCGCCACAAGGCGCCGGCGGTGACGACGTACCTGAGCATTCCCGGGCGCTACCTGGTGCTCATGCCGTACATCAAGCGCCACGGCATCTCCAAGAAGATCGCCGACGAAGAGGAGCGCGAGGAGCTCCACAACGTCCTCGCCGCGCTCAACCCGCCGAAGAACATGGGCATCATCGTCCGCACCGCCGCGGCCCATCGCAGCCGGCGCGACCTCCACCGCGACATGAACTACCTGCTCCGCCTCTGGATCGGCATCCAGAAACAGGCCAAGACCGCCTCCGCGCCGGCGGTGCTGTACGAGGAGAGCGACCTGGTCATCCGCGTCGTCCGCGACGTGTTCTCCAGCCAGATCGAGACGATCTTCGTGGACTCGAAGGCGGCGTACGACAAGATCCTCGAATTCATGTCCATGACCATGCCGACGAGCAAGAAGCCGGTGGAGCTCTATCAGGAAGCGGAGCCGCTGTTCACGAAGTACAAAGTCGAGGAGCAGATCGAGCGCATCCACCGCAACCGCGTGCCGCTGCCCGGCGGCGGCTCGATCGTGATCGAGCAGACCGAGGCGCTCGCGGCGATTGACGTGAACTCCGGCCGCTTCAAGCAGGAGGCCAACGCCGAGGCGACCGCGTACCAGATCAACCTCCAGGCGGCCGCGGAGATCGGCCGGCAAATCCGGCTGCGCGACCTCGGCGGGCTGATCCTGAGCGACTTCATTGACATGCGCGACGAGAGCCACAAGCGCGACGTGGAGCGCAAGCTCTGGGAGACGCTGAAGAACGACCGCGCGCGGATGAAGATGCTGCGCATGTCGCGCTTCGGCATCATCGAGATGACCCGCCAGCGCATGCGCCGCGGCATCGAGTTCACCGACTACCAGACCTGCCCGACCTGCAAGGGCACCGGCCAGATCCGCAACCCGGAGAGCACCATCCTCGAGACGCTCCGCCGCGTGCGCAGCATGGCCATCCCCGGCAAGGCGCGCCGCATCGTCGTGCGGCTCCATCCGCAGAACCTCATCCGCCTCCAGAACGAGCGACGGCAGGAGATCGTGGACATCGAGGCGAACTGGGGCGGGCGCATCGTCCTCGAGGCCGGCGAGGACCTGATTGACAACATAGACATAAAATGCTATAAACACTAGTCTTTGCCGAATGCATGCCGGCTCGAAGGGAAAACCATGTACGCCATCATCGAAGACAGCGGGCGGCAGTTCAAGGTCGCCCAGGGCGAGCGCATTGACGTGGACCTGCGCGCCGCGAAAGCCGGCGACACGCTCGAGTTCGACCACGTGCTCTTCCTCGGCGGCGAGACGCCGAAAGTCGGCGCGCCGTACGTCGAGAACGCGCGCGTCAAGGGCCAGGTCGAAGCCGAGGTGAAGGCCAAGAAGCTCATCTCCTACAAATACACCCGGCGCGAGCAGTATCACCGCAAAGTCGGCCATCGCCAGCGCCACCTGCGCGTGCTCATTACCGAGATCGTCACGGGAGCGTAAAGCGGACCGCGGAAGCTTTTGTTGGAGTCACCTTCATGGCGCATAAAAAGGGCGGCGGCACCAGCCGCAACAACCGCGACAGCAACGCGCAACGGCGCGGCGTCAAGGCGTACGCCGGCGAGACCGTCACGGCCGGCTCGATCATCATCCGGCAGTGCGGCACGAAATTCCTCGCCGGGCACAACGTGGGCCAGGGCAAGGACTACACCCTTTTCGCGCTCAAGGACGGCGTCGTAAGGTTCGAGGGCCGGAGAGTGCACATCCTCGCCAGCCGGAACTGAGGGCCGCACAGAGTCGCTCCAAGGCCGCGCTCCAAACGAGCGCGGCCTTTTTTGTCGGCGGACGCCCCGGCGGATGCACGGGCGAATACTCGGCCAGTTGACGGACCTGCGCGTGCGAACTATACTCAGGAGCGTGCTGAGAAGGGTGGAGCATGGTTATCCAGAGTGTTGAGCGGCGGGCCGCGCGAAGAGTCGGCCCTCCGCCAGGAAGAAGAAACGTGGGATCCTTCTCTGTGGGCTGCAGCGTCGAGAACGTCGCCCATCGAGACCGGCAGGCATCCGTCGCGAAGGCGCCCGTGGACACGGGCAGCGAGTACACCTGGCTGCCGCAGGACGTTCTCTTCGGGCTCGGCATCCGCCGCGAGAAAAAAGACGTCCGATTCGTTATGGCCAATGGGACAACCGTCACGCGCGGCGTCGGCTTCGCCATCATCCGGATCGGCGAATATTTCACGGTGGATGAAGTCGTCTTTGCGGAACCCGGCGACCTGGCGCTCCTGGGGGCGCGAACGCTCGAAGGCCTTTCCCTGGTCGTGGACCCGCGCCGCAAGAAACTCGTGGCGGCAGGGCCGATTCCCGCAGCCTGACCAGGCGCATGCGCCGTTCCGATTCCTCCCCAGATGCTGCATTGAGCATCGCCAACGCGCGTCTGCGCCATTCCGCCGGCCGGAATCCGCCGGGTTGACTTTGACCGGAATGCGCTGCTACAATCGTTTAAGGCAAGCGCGGACGCGGCCTGCTCTCGGCGGAGGAGCAGCCCTCCCGGTTTATCAGCCAGGCGGTCCAGGACCACTCCCGTGTATGAACTCATCGTCGAGTCCGAATTCTCCGCCGCTCACCGGCTGCGCGAGTACCGCGGCGCCTGCGAGAAGCTGCACGGGCACAATTACCGCGTCGAGATGGTCGTCGCCTCGGAGAAGCTCGACGCGCTCGGCATGGTCGCGGACTTCCGCGAGCTGAAGCGCGTGCTGCAGGAGGCGGTCGAGCGGTACGATCACGGGTTCCTCAACGAGCTCGCCGAGTTCCGCGAGCAGAACCCGACGGCCGAGAACGTGGCGCGCGTGCTGTTCGAGGAATGCTCGCGGCGGTTGGCGCGCGGCGTCCGCGCGCGGAGCATCACGGTCTGGGAATCGCCCCGGTGCGGAGCGCGGTACTCGGCGCCGGCAGACGATTCAGCTTCACCACGACGGGCACGAAGAGCACGACGTAAGGAAAAGTAACAGAAAACGGATCAGAGTTTTCGTTTCGTCGTGTCCGTCGTGTCGTCGTGGTCCAAACAGGGCGTTGCGGGAGCGAGTGATGGAACCGGTCCTTCAAGTGGCGCTGGATTTCGCCGACCTGGAGCGCGCGCTGCGGCTGGGGCGCGAGGCGGTCGGCGGCGGCGCGGACTGGATCGAGATCGGCACGCCGCTCATCAAGAGCGAGGGCCTCGACGCGATCCGGCGTTTCCGGGCTGAGTTCCCGCGCCAGACGCTCGTCGCGGATATGAAGACGATGGACGCCGGCCGCGCGGAGATGGAGATGGCGGCGAAGGCGGGCGCGAACGTGGCGATCGTCCTGGGCGTGGCCGACGACGGCACGATCCGCGAGAGCATCGAGGCCGGTCGCAGCCAGGGACTGCGCGTCGGCGTGGACCTGATCCGCACGGCCGACCCGGCGCGGCGCGCCGAGCAGGCGCGCGAGTGGGGCGCTGACCACGTCGTCGTCCATTGCGGCATTGACGAGCAGATGCGCGGCGGGACGCCGTTCGACATGCTGCGGATGATCGCCGGCCGCGTGGACCTGCCGCTGGCCGCCGCGGGCGGGCTGAATTCGGAGACGGTCGCCGAGGCCGTCGAGGCGGGCGCCCGCATCCTGATCGTGGGCGGCGCGATCACGAAGTCGCCCGACGCCCAGGCGGCGACGCGCCAGATCGCCGAGGCGATGCGTTCGCGCGCGCGCGTCGCGACGGACCTCTTCAAGCGGTCCAGCCCGGAGCAGTTGCGCGAGACGCTGCTGAAGCTCTCGACCGCGAACATCTCCGACGGCGCGCATCGCTGTCCCTGCATGGAAGGGATACGGCCCGTCGTGACGGGGCTGAAGATGGCCGGCCCGGCCGTCACGGTGCGGACGTTTCCCGGCGACTGGTCCAAGCCGGTCCAGGCGATTGACCAGGCCGGACCCGGCGACGTGATCGTCGTGGACGCCGGCAGCCGCGGCCCGGCGGTCTGGGGCGAACTGGCCACGCACAGCGCGCTCCAGCGCAAGGTGGCGGGCATCGTGATTGACGGCGGCATCCGCGACACGGCCGAGATCCGCGCGCTGGGGTTCCCCGCGTTCTCGCGGCTGATCCTTTCGAACGCGGGCGAGCCGAAGGGCTTCGGCGAGATCAACGTCCCGGTCACCGTCGGCGGCCTGCGCGTGGAGCCGGGCGACTGGATCGTCGGCGACGACGACGGCGTCGTGGTGCTGCCCAAGGCGCGCGCCGTCGAGATGGCCAATTACGGGATGGACCGCCTGGAAGCGGAGAACCGCATCCGGCAGGAGATCGAGGGCGGCCGCACGACCCTCGGCCAGGTGGCCGATTTGCTGCGGTGGGACAAGAAGAGAGGATAGGAAAGGAGCCGGACCGGTGATCGTCATCGCGGAACGCATCAACGCGACGCGCAAGCGCATCGGCAAGGCCGTGGCCGACCGGGACGCCGCTTTCATCGCCCGCGAGGCGAAGCTCCAGGCCGACGCCGGGGCGACGCACATTGACTGCAACGCCGGCCGCGACCCGGCGAAGGAGATCGAGGACCTCCAGTGGATGATCGGCGTCGTGCAGGACTCCGTGGACCTGCCGATCTGCATCGACAGCGCGAACGCGCAGGCGATCGCGGCGGCGCTCAAACGGGTCCGCAAAATGCCGATTATTAATTCGGTGACGGCCGAGAAGGCCCGGCTCGAACAGATACTGCCGCTGGCCCGCGAGCACCAGGCGCTCCTGGTCGGCCTGTGCATGGGCGACTCGGGCATGCCCGAGGGCGCCGGCGGCCGCATCCGCGCGGCCGAGCAGGTCCGCGACGCGGCCGCGCAGGCCGGGATCGCCGTGGACCGGATCTACTTCGACCCGGTCATCGTCCCGGCGAGCACGAAGGCCACCGAGGGTCTCGCCGCGATCGAGGCGGTGCGGCACATCATGAAGGAGTTCGGCGGCGCGCACACGACCTGCGGCCTGAGCAACATCTCCTTCGGGCTTCCGAGCCGCAACACGCTCAACCGCACGTTCCTGGCGATGCTCATGGCCGCCGGCCTCGACGGCGTCATCATGGACCCGACCGAGCCGCACATGATGTCCACCGTCCTCGCCGGCGGGGCGATCCTGGGACGGGACGAGTGGTGCATGGATTATATCCGCGCGGGACGGGCTGAGAAGCTGGATTAGATCATCGTACTCGTCCTCGTCGTCGTCCTCGTCCTCGGTCGTTCTTAACGGCGGTTCGACGACGAGGACGACGATTGGGATCCTCGCCAAATCATATTTGAGGATTTGAAACTGCTTCCATGAATCACTCGCCGCCAGCCGCCGGACGCATCCGCCGCCTCGGGC
>JBKQWE010000077.1:0-14022 GCA_052139675.1 Candidatus Brocadiia bacterium | reverse complement strand
ATCGCGAACGAATGGGGCTTTCTCGGCGCGCTGGCGGTGCTGCTGCTGCTGTTCCTCATCCTCTCGCGGGGAGTGGAAATCGCGAGCTCGACGCGGGAGCCGTTCGGCCGGCTCGTCGTCGTCGGCGTGCTGACCTCGCTGGGCTTCCAGGCGCTGGTCAACATTGCCATGACCGTGCGGCTCTGCCCGATCACCGGTATCACGCTGCCGTTCGTCAGTTACGGCGGATCGTCGCTGCTGATCTGCTTCGTCATGGCCGCGCTGGTCCTCAATGTCGGCATGCACCGCAAGGCGGTGTTCGCGCCGTAGGATGAAGGCGACCCTTCGCCGGCCCGCCGGCCTGAAGGCCGCCTTCGCCAGGAAGGGCGACTTGGATCACTGGAAAGAAGCGCTCTGGTCGTGCGCGCTGCCGCACGTGCGGACGCCGGGGCAATACGTCGGCGGCGAGTGGAACATCGCCCGCAAGGACCCGTCGGCCGTGGCGCTGCGGTTCTGCCTGGCGTTCCCGGACACCTACGCGATCGGCATGTCCTCGGCGGGCCTGCACGTGCTCTACGGGAGCCTGAACCGGCGCGAGGACGTATACGCCGAGCGCGCCTTCGCGCCGTGGCTCGACATGCAGGAGCGCCTGCGCGCCGGCGCGCCGCTGTGCAGCCTGGAGACCTCCACGCCGCTGCGCGAGTTCGACGTGGTCGGGTTCTCCCTCCAATACGAGATGGGCTTCACCAACATGCTGGACATGCTCGAGCTCGGCGGCATCCCGCTGCTCGCATCGGAGCGCGCCGCGCAGGACCCCATCGTCGTGGCCGGCGGAAGCTGCGCCGGCAACCCGGAGCCGGTGGCCGATTTTGTGGATCTGCTCGTGATCGGCGACGGCGAGGAGCGCATCCACGACCTGGCCGACGCCTGCATCGCCCTGAAACGCCACCGGCCGCAGAGGCGGCTCGATCTCCTCGCCGAGCTGGCCGCGCGGGTGCCCGGCAGCTACGCGCCGGCGCTGTACGACCTGGAATGGCGCCCCGACGGCCGCCTGGAAAGCCTTCGCCCGCGCCGCGACGTCCGCCCCGAGCCGCCCGCGAAGGTCTCCGCGGCGATGATCGAGGACCTCGACGGCGCCTTCGTCTCCGACCGGCCGCTGCTGCCGTTCGTCGAGGTCGTGCACGACCGCATCACGATCGAGATCATGCGCGGCTGCTCGCGCGGCTGCCGATTCTGCCACGCCGGCATGACGCGCCGGCCGGTGCGCTGGCGGTCGGTCGAGACGATCGTCAAGCTGTGCGAGGCGCAGTACGCGGCCACCGGCCATTCGGAAATCTCGCTCGCCTCGCTCAGCAGCAGCGATTACCCCGAGCTGCCGCGCCTCATCCGCGAGCTCGCCGCGCGCTTTGCCGGCCGCAAGGTCAGCCTCAGCCTGCCCTCGCTGCGGGTGGACGACCAGCTCGAGAAACTGCCCGAGCTGATCGGCGGCGTGCGCAAGTCCACGCTGACCATGGCGCCGGAGGCCGCGACGCACCGGCTGCGCGGGGTGATCAACAAGGACCTGGCCGAGGAGGACCTGATGCGCGGCGCGGAGGCGGCCTTCGCGCAGGGCTGGAGCCACGTCAAGCTTTATTTCATGGTCGGCCTGCCGACCGAGACGGACGAGGACGTCGCTGCGATCTGCGACCTGGCCACGCGCGTCAGCCAGTTGCGCCGCCGGACCGGCAAGGGGCCCGCGGCGGTGAACCTGTCGGTGGCGCCGTTCGTGCCCAAGCCGCACACGCCGTTCCAGTGGGAGCCGATGGCGCCGATCGGGCGGATCGAGCAACTGCGCGCGCTCCTGCGGAGCCGCCTGCGCAGCCGCGCGGTCCGCCTGGCCTTCCACCGGCCGGACCGGAGCTTCCTCGAAGGCGTGTTCGCGCGCGGCGACCGGAGGCTCGGGAAGGTCCTGCTCGAGGCGCACCGCCTCGGCTGCCGATTTGACGCTTGGGATGAGACGTTCGATAATGTAAAATGGATGCAGGCGTTCGCGGCGGCCGGCGTCGGCGCGGAGGACTACGCGTACCGCGCGCGCGAGAAAGAGGAATGGCTGCCCTGGTCGCACGTGGACGCCGGCGTCTCGACGGAGTTCCTCTGGCGCGAGCGCGAGCGCGCGCTGCGCGGAGAGTTCACGCCCGACTGCCGGCGCGCTCATTGCCAGAGCTGCGGCGTCGCGCGATGCGCGAATCGGAAGAAGGAATAGACATGCCTTTTCGCGGGACCGAATTCGACCGGGAGTTCGTGCGCCAGGCGCTGGCGGAGAAGCGGCTGACCGAGGCGCAGACGAACGAGCTCCTGGGCGGGCAGATGGGCCTGGCCGACCAGGGCATCGAGCGCGCGCTGCCGGTGCTCGCGCACGAGATGGGCTTCCTCTCGCGTCCGCTCGTCGAGCAGCTCATCCGGCACGTCCTGCGTCGGCGCGGCCGCGCGAAGATCGGCGGCTTCGAGTTGATCGGCCAGGTCGGCCGCGGCGGCATGGGCGTCGTGTACCTGGCCGAGCAGTTGAGCCTGAAGCGCAACGTGGCCCTCAAGCTCCTGATCCGGCGCGAGATGAGCCAGAAGTTCGTGGACCGCTTCCGGCGCGAGGGCCGCGCCTGCGCGCAGATCCGGCATCCCTGCCTGGTGGCCGCGTTCGACGTGGGGACCGCCGACGGCTGGCATTACTTCTCGATGGAATACGTGGACGGCCCGACGCTCACGCGCGCGGTGCGCGAGAACGGCGCTTTCTCCGAGCTCGAGGGCATCCACATCACCCGCCAGGTGGCCGAGGCGCTCGCCGCCGCGCACGAGAACGGCGTCATCCACCGCGACATCAAGCCGGGGAACATCATGATCGCCAGCAACGGCACGCCGAAGCTCTGCGACCTGGGCCTGGCGCGCATCCGGAACGTGGACGAGTCGGAGCTTTACGAGCCGGGCACCACGCTCGGCAGCCGCCGGTACATGTCGCCCGAGCACGCGCGCGGACTCGAGAGCATTGACGCGCGCAGCGACATCTACTCGCTCGGCCTGACGCTCTTCTTCATGCTCACCGGCGTGCCGCCCTTCTCCGACGTGCCGAAGGAGGAGGTCATGCTCGAGCACATCCGCGGGCTGCTGGAGTGGCCCGCCGACGTGAACCCGAACCTGTCGGAGGAGGCCTCCGCCATGGTCTGGCGGATGGCCGCCAAAGAGCCGGACCGCCGGCCGCAGAGCGCGCTCCAGGCCGCCGACGAGCTGCGTCAGCTCGAGGAGAAACTCCGCGCCTCGGCCGAGTTCGGCCCCGGCGAGCACGAGCCGGCCGGCCCATGGATGCCGCATCCCGCCGCCGGGCAGACCGGCGAGGCGAAGCCTCACCCGGCGCGCTCGGACGAGGAACCCACCTCGGAGTTCAAGGCGCCGCTGGAGTTCTGACGCCGCCGGCGATCCCCGCGAGACCGTGAGAAATGAGCTTCGCCCTCAACTACTCCAACGCCGCCGCAAAACTGCTCCGCGCCGGAGAGATCGAGATCGCCCTGTTCAAGTGTCCCGAATGGCCCGACTTGATCGCCGAGGCGATGAAGCAGCGGCCCTGTTATCCGCACTTTTCATTCCTGGCCGGAAGAGGGCAGGTGCAGACGGCCGATTGGGGCCTGGTCCACCGGCTGATGGACTTGACGGGCGCGCCGCACTTCAACCTCCATCTCGGCCCGTGCGTGACGGACTTCCCGGGCCTGGCGCTCGATTCCACCGACCCGCGCGACCGCGACCGGCTGGTCGAGGCCATGACCGCCGACGTGCTCTTCGCGCAGCGGGAGTTCCCGCCGGAGCGCATCGCGCTCGAGAACCTGATGTGGGACCCGCGCCCGCCGTGGCAGATTCCGCTGTGGGCCTTTCAGCCGCAGGTCATCCGCGACGTGCTCGAGCGGACCGGCTGCCGCCTGCTGCTGGACATCTCGCACGCCGGCATCTCGGCACGCCGGCTGGGCATGAACGTGGAGGAGTACGTCCTTTCGTTGCCGCTGGAGCAGCTCTGCGAGATGCACCTCTCGGGGACGCGGCTCTGCGAGGACGGCCTCTGGCTCGACCATCGTCCGCTGACCGATGACGACTGGCGGCTGGCCGAATGGGCGCTCGGCCGCATCGCGCGCGGCGATTGGCCCGCGCCGCAGATCATCGCCTTCGAATACGGCGGCGTCGGGCCCGGCTACGAGGCGCGCACCGACGAGCAGGTGCTGCGCACTCAGGTGCCGCAAGTCGCGCGCCGGCTGCAGGAACTGCGCCTCTTCTGACGCCGCCCCGAGCGCGAGAATTTTCCGCCGCCGCGAGAACCGCCGGTCGCTTCGTGCGTCCAATAGGGTATGGCAGGCGAACAATCCCTATTGGAAGGAGGCGGCGCATGAGGCACGCGAAATCGGCGGCGATGGCGTTGTTTGCAGGCGCGGCGGTTCTCTGCGCATTCAGCGCGACGGTGCGCCCGGTCCAGGCGCAGAGCCAGCCCAATGTGGAGAAAGCGGGGCAGACGCCCGAGGTCAAGACGCTCCTCGGCGGCCTGGTGGTGGACAAGGCCCGCGTCTACAAGAACATGCTCGTCTTCCCCATCCGCTACGAGGGCCCCCAGGCGCCGGGCGACTGGGAGACGATGGACAAGGCGGTCGAGGCAGGCCACCTCAAGATCCTCGAGAAAGCGGAGGCGCAGGTCTCCGAGGTGCAGGTGGAGAACGTCGGCGACGCGACGGTGTTCCTCATGAGCGGCGAGATCATCAAGGGCGGCCAGCAGACGCGCGTCATCCGCCAGGACACGGTGATCGAGGCGAAGCAGAGGGCGTCGGTGCCGGTGTTCTGCGTGGAGCCGCACCGCTGGGTCGGCAAGCGCGAGTTCCAGGGTTCCAGGAACCTCGTGCCCGCCAACGTCCGGAACGCGATCCAGGGCGGCGCCGGCCAGTCCGAGGTTTGGGAGCGGGCCGCGGAGAGCTCCAGCGCGCTGAAGGCGCCGAACGCGACCGGCAACCTGGACGAATCGCTGAACTCGGAACAGGCCCAGAAGGATTTCGGCGAGGCGCACAAGGCGCTCGGCCGTTTCAGCCCGCCGGAGACGGTCGGCATCGCCATCGCCGACGCGCGCACCGGCCGCGTCGTCGGGCTCGAGGTCTTCGGGCGGCGCGACCTGTTCGAGAACCTGCAGGATAAGCTCGTCGAGGGGTACGCGGTGGACCTGGTTCTGACGGCCGATGGCCCCGCCGAGTCGAAGACGGCGGTCGGCGAGAAGGAAGTGGCCGAGTTCATCCAGCGGGCGCTGGCGGGCAGCAGCCAGTACGAGCGCACCGCCGGCAGCGGCCGCGGCGTGGAGCTGACCAGCGGCACGCTGCGCGGCAAAGGCGTTTCAGCGGGCGAAATGCTGATCCACCTTTCCGTCCAGGAGACGCACAGGCTCGCGACGCCGGCCAAGCCGATCGTGGACGGCGGGCCGGTCATGTATGAAAACCGTTGACGGGTCCGGATGGATCGGCGGGCGCCGGCTCAGGCAGCCGGCGCTCAGGCCCTGGCCGGCTCGAAGAATTGCTTACCCAACGCGGTGAATTCGTATTCGCCCGTCACGTAATTCAGCTTGACCACGTCGTGATGCTCGAGGAGGCGGAACCGGTCCTCCAAATTCAGCACCAGCAGCATTCCATCCAGAGTGAGGCGGAGCATCTCGAGGTCGCTCTTGGGACTCCGCGTCTCCATGTGCCGGTACTTGCCCAGATCTATCATGACCAGGTTCTTGGAGACGCCCTGTTTGTTGAACCGGCGCATGCGGCTATGCATCGCGGAAGTGACTTCATCCAACTGGAGCGCCAGCTCGCTGGGCATTCCCTTTTCTTGGAAGTAGGTCTTGACGGTCTTGACCATCGCCCATCTCTCCTAAGCGAGAGGTGTAAAACAAAGCCTTGCGAAGGCCGGTGCGGACCTTCGCAAGGCTTAGTCGTTCCGATCCGTCAGCCGCGCAGTTTATAGATGCCCTTGCCGACGCGTTTGAACCGCTTGTTCTTGGCGAGCGCCTGGTTGACGATGAGCTTGAACAACTTGGACTTGCTCTTGTAACCGGCCGCCAGGACCGCGTCCACGGCTTGGGCGACCGACAGCTTGCCTTTGGCTTCCAGGGCCTGCACCAGCAGGTTGATCAGGCTGCCCGGCTGCGGCGCGCGGCCGGGTTTCCGCCCGCGCTTGCGGCCGGGTTTCCTGCCGCGTTTTGCGGCGGGCTTGGCGACGAGGCCCAGGCCTTCCAATTCCGCGATCTGGCAATTCAGCGCGTCGCGCTGAGCGGCGAGCTTCGCCAGGCCTTTCTGCCGCCGCGCGATTTCCTTCTTGAGCTCCTCAACGGTCACCTTCTCCAATTTCGGCCTCGGCATTTGCAGCCCTTTCCTGAAACCAAGAAACTACTGACCTAAGTGCGCCGCGCGACAGTATTGCTTAACATGCAAACTTGCCCCGCGAAAAGGATACCTGTTCTCTCTCCTCAATGCAAGCGATTAATTGCAGTTAGGCGTTTGGCGCGGCGAATGTATTTGGGTGACAGGCGGTTGATCCCTCGGCCGATCAGGGCTCAAGCAGCAGCGCGCGCTTCGTCTGGCCGATGGCCTGCGTGATCTTGATGTCGCGCGGGCACGCGGCGTTGCAGTTGAAGATGGTGCGGCAGCGCCAGACGCCGTTGCGCGAGTTGAGCGCGTCGAGCCGCTCGTGGCTGCCGTGGTCGCGGCTGTCGAACAGAAAGCGATGCGCATTGACGATCGCCGCCGGGCCGAGGTAGTCGCGGTTCACCCAGAAGGAAGGGCACGACGAGGTGCAGCTCGCGCAGAGGATGCAGCGGGCGGTGTCCTCGATCCGCGCGCGGTCCTCGGGCAGTTGCAGCCGCTCGTCGGCCGGCGGCAGGTCCTTGTTGACCAGGTACGGGTGCACGGCGCGGTATTGCTCGAGGAACGCGTCCATGTCCACGACCAGGTCCTTGATGACCGGGAATCCCTTGAGCGGCTCGACGACGATCTTCTCGCCGACGTCGCGGATGAGCGTCTTGCAGGCCAGCCGGTTCAGGCCGTTGATCTGCATCGCGTCCGAGCCGCAGACGCCGTGCGCGCAGGAGCTTCGCAGCGCCAGCGTGCCGTCCTGGTACGACTTGATCGCGTGGAGCGCGTCGAGCACGCGGTCGCCCGGCTCGACCTCGACTTCATACGAAGCCCAATGCGGCGCCGCGTCTTTCTCCGGGTTGAACCGCAGGATCTCGATTGTGACTTTCACTTGCAATTCCTTCCTTGAGGGAGATTCGGTGATTGAGAGATCATGCGACTGGGAGATCAGGACTTATCGGATGGCGCGCTGCCGATCCCCAATCTCCAAATTTCCCAATGTCCGAATCTCCCAATCACCCGGTCAATACTTTCTCTCCTTAGGCTGAAAGCGGGAGATGGTGACCGGCTTGTACTTCAGCACAATGCCCTCGGCCGACCGGCAAGCGAGCGTGTGCTTGAGCCAGTTCGCGTCGTCGCGCTTGGGGTGGTCCTCGCGGCTGTGCGCGCCGCGGCTCTCGGTGCGGCCGAGCGCGCTGAGCGCGGTGACCTCGGCCAGGTCGAGCAGGTTCCCCAGCTCGAGCGTCTCCTGCAATTCCTGGTTGAAGCAATGCCCGTGGTCGCGGATGCCGACGCGCGCGTAGCGCTCTTTCAGTCCGCGGATCGCCTGCAGCGCCTCGCGCAGGCCCTTCTCCTCGCGGAAGATGGAGACCTTGTCCATCATCACCTCGCGCAGCGCGTCGCGGATGGCGGCTTGCGATTCGCCCTTGGAGCGGTCGAGGATCGCCGCCAGCCGCAGCTCGCTCTCGGCGGCGGGCTCCGGCGGAAGCGGCGTCCAGGGGTTCGCGCGGACGAATTCGAGCATGTGCGCGGCGGAGCGCCGGCCGAAGACGAGGATGTCCACCAGCGAGTTCGTGCCCAGGCGGTTCGCGCCGTGGACGGAGACGCAGGCGCATTCGCCGGCGGCGTAGAACCCGGGCATCGGCGTCTTCTTCTCGTCCAGGATCACGCGGCCGTCGAGGTCGGTCGGAATGCCGCCCATCGCGTAGTGCGCCGTGGGCTGGACGGGGATCGGCTTTTCCGCCGGGTCTATGCCGAGGTAGGTCTGCACGAACGAGCTGATGTCGGGCAGCTTGGCCTGGAGCGTCGCGCGGCCGATGGGCGTGGCGTCGAGCAGGACGTAATCCTTTCCGTCCACGCCGCGCCCGTCGCGGATTTCCTGGTAGATCGCGCGGGAGACGATGTCGCGCGGCCCCAGGTCGAGCAGCGTCGGCGCGTAGCGCTCCATGAACCGCTCGCCCTTGCCGTTGCGCAGGAGGCCGCCCTCGCCGCGGACCGCCTCGCTGATCAGGATGCCGAGCTTGTAGATCCCCGTCGGGTGGAACTGGAAGAACTCCATGTCCTCCAGCGGCGCGCCGCGCCGGAACGCCACCGCCGGCCCGTCGCCGGTGAAGCTTAGCGCGTTGCTGGTGATCTTGTACATGCGCCCGAAGCCGCCGGTGGCGAAGAGCACCGCCTTCGCGTGGAAGACGTGGAGGTCGCCGCGGGCGAGGCACATGGCGACCACGCCGCAGCAGACGCCGTCGCGCACGAGCAGGTCGAGCAGGAAGTACTCGTCGAAGAACGTCACGCCGTTGCGGATGCACTGCTGGTAGAGCGTCTGGAGGATGCCGTGCCCGGTGTGGTCGGCGGCGTAGCAGGAGCGCTTCACGGCGGCCTTGCCGAAGTCGCGCGTGTGGCCGCCGAACCGCCGCTGCGCGATGCGGCCGTCCGGCGTCCGGTCGAAGGGCAGGCCCCAGTGTTCGAGCCGGTAGACCGCCTCGATCGCGTCGTGCGTCAGGACCTCGGCCGCGTCCTGGTCGGCCAGGTAGTCGCTGCCCTTGACCGTGTCGAACATGTGCCAGAGCCAGTTGTCCGGCTCCTCGTTCCCGAGCGCCGCGCCGATGCCGCCCTGCGCCGCGCCGGTGTGCGAGCGGACCGGGATCAGCTTGCTGATGACCGCGGTGCGGACGTGCGCGGAGAGCTCCAGCGCCGCCATCAGCCCCGTGCCGCCGGCCCCGACCACGACCACGTCCGCCTCGTGCGACTGCTTGTGGTAGAGCTGAGCCATCGCCGCCTCACTTGACGCCGAACGTCAGGATCGTGAATCCGCCCATCGCCAGGAAAATGAGGCCGATCGCCCAGACCAGGCAGAGGACGGCCGTGCGCCAGTTTCTCGGATGGATGTAATCGTCCAGGATCAGCTTCGTGCCGTTCATCCCGTGCGTGACCGCCACCGCCACCATGACCAGGTCGTAGATCCGCCAGAACGGCGTCGCGTAGCGCGCGGCCACGACGCTGAAATCAATGTGATCCACGCCGTAATAGAGGTGCATGACCCCGAAATGCACCAGCACCATCAGGATCAGCAGCGGGCCGGAGACGCGCATGTAGAGCCAGGCATACGTCTCGAACCGCTCCGACGCCTTCGGCCTGCGGACGGTCTCGGATTCCACGTGCAGCTCTCTCCCTTCGGCTCAGCGCAGCATCAGGTACGCGGCAGGGATGAACGCCACGGTGAAAAGCGCCAGCTCGCCGTAGAAAAGCTTCTTCTGGAAGGTCGCTGCGGCGGGCCAGAAATCAATCAGGATGATCCGGATTCCGTTCAGGGCGTGGAAGAGCACCCCCGCCAGCAGGAAGACCTCCATCACCCGGAACGGCCGGGCGCGGTAGAAGAAGAGCAGCTTGTCGAAGAGGCCCGGTCCCCAGCCGATGAGCGTGATGTCGGAGATGTGCAGCAGCAGGAAAGCCACCACGCCCGCGCCGGTGACGCGGTGGAGGATCCACGCGATCTCGCCTTCCTGCATTTTATAGCGCATTGCCCGCTTCCCCAATTCAGCGCTGCGAGGATACTTGCAGAATAGCTTCTCCTTCCACCGGCGTCAAGAACACGCTGGGCTTGTGAAATTATACGGGGCAGGTAAAATATGGGAACACCGCTCGTGGCGGCTGCCGGCCGTTTCGCGGCGCCGGAGCCGGGCTGAAGTCCGGAAAGGGTCAAATACTATGACGAGGGGCATCCTCGCGCGCAGGACGGTTCTCGCAATTGTCTGCGGGACGTGCGCCTTCATCGGCGGCTGCAGGACGGCCCCGGATTCCAAGGCGGCGCTCGCGGAGATGACGACCGAGATCGTCACGAGCCTGCCGCCCGGCCTCGACGCGGATGCGGCCCTGGCCTCGCTCGATCAGGCCATCTCCGTCGCGCCCGAAAACGCGGTGTACTACTCGAACCGCGCCACCGTTTACCGGGACGCGAAGAAGGACTATCCGCGCGCCCTGGCGGACTACGACAAGGCCATCGAGCTGGCGCCCGGGCTTTCGCAGCTTTACGTGAACCGCGGGATGCTGCGCCAGCTCGCCGGCGATCCGGCGCTCGCCCGAGCCGACTACACGGATGCCATCACGCTCGACCCGGAGAACGCGCTGGCCTTCTGCCGCCGCGGCGACCTGGACCGGCTGGACCACGAGGACGATCTCAGCATCGCGGACTACACCGCCGCCATCGCGCTGGACCCGCGGCGCGCCGAGGCCTTCTGCGGCCGCGCGATGGCGTACGCCCAGGCCGCGCATTACGACCAGGCGCTGGCGGACTTCAGCGAGGCCATCAAGCTGAACCCGCGCGATTACACCGCGTACCACGAGCGCGGCCTGGCGTACCTCGAGGAAAAGACCGACTTGGCCCGCGCGCTCGCGGACATGGACCGCGCGATCGGCGTGGATCCCCAGCAGCCCGCCGCGCACGCGGACAGGGCGCGCATTCTGGAGTTCCTCGGCCGCCGCGGCGAGGCGCTGGAGGAATATCGCAAGGTGGTCAAGCTCTCCGCGTCGGCCCCGCCGGCCGTCGTCGAGCAGGCGAAGGCGCGGATCGCCGCCCTCGAGGACGAGTTGCGATAGCGCCGGCCGGCGCGCGATTTTATGGACCGCGAAAGCGCGAAAACGCGAAAGGCGCCCGCGCCGCCGAAGCAGCCGGCTCCTGTTGCGCGGCTTCGTGGGCCGAGTATACTGTCTCCATGAAAAGTTTCATCCTTCGGCGGCTGCTGAACCTGGTGCCGGTGCTGCTCGGGATCAGCTTGGCCGCGTTCGCGGTGATGTACGTGCTGCCGGGCGACCCGGCGGCGCTGCTCTCGCCGCAGGGAACCGACGCGCGCGCGCTGGCGGCGATCCGCGCGCGGCATCACCTCGACGCGCCGCTCGCGACGCAGTACCTGTTCTTCCTCGGCCGCGCGGTCCGCGGCGACCTGGGCGAGTCCATCCGCAGCGATCAACCGGTCGCGGGCATCCTGCTCGAACGCTTCCTGCCGACGCTTCAGCTCGCGCTCGGCTCGCTGCTATTCGCGCTGGCGCTCGGGATCGCCGCCGGGGTGCTCAGCGCGGCGCGTCCGCGGTCGGTCGTGGACGCGGCCTGCATGCTCGCGGCGCTCGCCGGCGTCTCGCTGCCGGTCTTCTGGCTCGGGATGCTGCTGATCCTGCTGCTGACCGGGCCGGGATCGTTCTTCGCGGTGAGCGGTTACGAGCCGCTGAACCTGCGCTATTTCGCGCTGCCGTGCGCGGCGCTCGGGTCGGTGACGGCGGCGGGCATCGCGCGGCTGACGCGCTCGAGCCTGCTCGAGACGCTCGGGCGCGACTACATCCGCACCGCGCGCGCCAAGGGACTGGCGGAATGGAGGGTGGTGCTCCGGCACGGCCTGCGCAACGCGCTGATCCCGATCGTGACGCTCATCGGCTCGTCGCTCGCCGGACTGCTCTCCGGCGCGGTGCTGACGGAGACGGTCTTCAATATCCCCGGCATCGGCAGCGCCATCCTCGACGCCATCTCCGGCCGCGATTACCCGGTCGTCGTCGGCGCGGTCATGTGGCTCGCGGCGACGTTTGTCGTCGTGAACCTGGTCGTGGACCTGGCCTATGTGTGGCTGGACCCGAGAATAAGGTACGAATAGTCGAGTGCGGAATGCGGAGTGCGGAGCACAATATTGAGCCGCGCGGCGTCGGGCCGTGGCGGCTGGGCTGGCGGAGGTTCCGGCGCAGCCGGACGGCGCTGGCCGGCGCGGCCATCGTCGGCGTGATGGCGCTGGCGGCGCTGCTGGCGCCGGCGCTGGCGCCGTATGCTTACGACGCGCAGCTCCGCGAGGACGCCGAGCAAGGGCCCAGCGCGCGCCACTGGATGGGCGTGGACCCGCTCGCGCGCGACCTGCTGAGCCGGGTGCTCTACGGCGCGCGCGTGTCGCTCGACGTGGCGGTTACGGCAACGGCGGTGTCGGTGCTGATCGGCGTCGTCGCGGGCGCGCTCGCCGGCTACTTCGGAAAATGGACGGACGAGGCGCTGATGCGGACCGCGGACGTCTTCAGCGCGTTCCCCGGAATCCTGCTGGCGGTGGCGATCACGGCGGCGTTCCGGCGGCCGTCCCTGGCGGTGGTGTTCGTCGCGCTCGGGCTGGTCGGCTGGAGCGGCGTGGCGCGGATCGTGCGCGGCCAGGTGCTGGCGCTGCGCGAGGAGGAATTCGTCACCGCCGCCGCGGCCCTCGGCGCGGGCCGTTTGCGGATCCTGTTCCGCCACATCCTGCCGAACTGCCTCGCGCCGGTGATCGTGACCGCGACACTGCTCGTGGCGGGCAACATCCTCGGCGAGGCGGGGCTGAGCTTCCTGGGCATCGGCGTCCAGCCGCCGCATCCGTCCTGGGGCGGAATGCTCGCCGAGGCGCGCCAGAGCATGACGCACTACTGGTGGATGTGCGCGTTCCCCGGCGCCGCCATCGCGCTGACCGTGCTGGCGTTCAACCTCTTAGGCGACGGCCTGCGCGACGCGCTCGACCCCAGGGCCGGGTAATAGCACAGGCGCTCGGCGGTTCCGAGTGGCTTGCCACTTCGGTCATTCGGTAAACCGCTCAGGCCCCTGGTTTCGATCAGGTGGGACAGGAGGGCGAATGGGCGGATTGCATTGTTCGAGTCGGACCGAACCCCGCGGGCGATTCCCATAAATGCAAGATGCTCATTGGCGCTCAGGCAATGAGCCTGTGCTTTATGCCGAAGTGCTTGGCCGATTCGGCAAGAATCCTGTCTGCTGTGATCAGCGTGAGGCCGTTGGAGAAAGCCGCAGCAAGGTGAAGAGAATCCAGCGCCCGCAGCGAGGTGCGGAACGTTCCGAGCCACTCGCACGACAACACGTACTCTCGCGCCTCGATGGGCACAATCCTGTAGACTCCGTCAGCGCGATGCACCCGGAAGGCGGAAAGAATCTGACGGGCCGATTCCTCGTCCATCTCTTTCATTCGCTTTTTCAGCCCAAGAGCCGAGTGGAACTCGACCTCGCTGAGCGGGCTGATCGCGGGCCCTTCCGCTTTGCGGATTTCTGACTGGGCCGCCGGGCTGAGCGACTCAGGCCAGTAGTACGCGATCAGGACGCTGGTGTCTATGTACACCATCAATATCGCGCCTTGCGGCGGCCCTCGATGACGAGTTGTGACAGGGGCTTTCCCGTGGCCTTCAGCGATGCGCGAAATTCCGCAAGGTCGGGCGCCTTCTTCCAAGAATGCTTGTCCCCCGGCGGGACAAGGCGCGCAACGATCTTGCCACGCCTGGTAATGGCGACCGACTCACCCTGTTCGGCGGCGCGAATCATCGCACTCAAGCGCATGCGGGTTTCCTTGAGTTTTACGGGTCCCATGGCATTTCTCCATTAAGTTACAACCTGAAGCTTAACCATTTTTCAGGGAGGAGTCAAGCGGAAAATGAGGGAAGGCACGCGAATTGCACGAAGAGACAAATTTCACGAATAAGAAACACATGGCTGAGCATCCAGGACTCGAACCTGGAATGCCTAGCGTAGTGTTTCGTAATTATCTTGCATTATCCGCGCCAAAAGTCCCTTGAGAACGCGCCTTGTGCAAGTTCGTCACCCTGAGCGCAGCGAAGGGTCTCATACGCATAACTCAAGAAATGCGTGTGAGATGCTTCGCTGCGCTCAGCA
>JBKQWE010000076.1:0-54779 GCA_052139675.1 Candidatus Brocadiia bacterium | reverse complement strand
GACCAGCCGTCCAACGTCGCTCGTTCTGCCGCACTCAGAACGATACACGGCGCTTTTCTGCTCATGCCGGCGCATTGTACAGGATGCCCTGCTATATGTCAAGGTATATCTGACGCACTACACTAGCGGGGCATCCGCATGAACACCCAGGCGCCGCCGAAATGCCACATCCGTTTCCTGCCTGACGGCATCGGCGTCTCCGTCCCGCAGGGCACCACGATTCTCGATGCGGCTCGCCTCGCGAACGTCTACCTGAATTCCGTCTGCGGCGGCGACGGCATCTGCGGCAAGTGCAAGGTGGTCCTCAAGTCCGGCCGCGTGGACAGCCCGCCGACGACGCTCCTCAGCCGCGACGAAGTCCTCCAGCAGCACCTGCTCGCCTGCTGCGCGCGGGCCCTGACCGACGCCGAAATCCTCGTCCCGGATGAGACGCGGGCCCAGGCGGGCCAAATCCTCGTGGACGAGGACGCCGAGCGCTTCGGCACGCTCGTCAGCCGCTGGGCGCCCGCCGAATTCCGGCATGCGCCGCTCGTCCGCAAGCTGTTCCTCGAAATGAAGCCGCCCACGATGGCCGACCCGCTGCCGGACCACGAGCGCGTCTACACGGCCATCCGGCGGCTGATGGAACCCGGCGAGCTCCAGACCGGCTTCAGCGTGCTCCAGGGACTCCCGGACGTGCTCGAGCAGGCGAACTACCGCGTCACCGTCACGCTCGGCCGGCGCGGCGCGGTCACCGAGCTGGTGCAGGTGGAGCCGGGCGACACGACCGCCCACTCGTTCGGCCTGGCGGTGGACGTGGGCACGACCACGGTGGTCGCCCAGATGGTGGACCTGAACACCGGGCGCACGGTGGATGTCGAGGCGCGCTACAACTCGCAGATGCAATACGGCGAGGATTACATCGCCCGCATCATGTACGCGCGCGAGCACAAGGCGCTCGGCCTGATGCAGCGGACCATCGTCGGCGACGTCAACGAGCTGATCAACGTCCTCGTGCGCCGCAACCGCATCGCGCTGCACGACGTGGTCGCGGTCCTCTGCTCGGGAAATACCGCGATGATCCATTTCCTCATCGGCCTGGACCCGATGCGGATTCAGCGCGCGCCGTACGTCCCGTCGGCGAACCATATTCCGCCGATCCGGGCCTCGCAGGTCGGCATCCGCATCAACGGGCGCGGCCTGCTGTATACGCTGCCGAGCGTCGGCGCGTACGTCGGCAGCGACATCACCGCCGGCGTCGCGGCCATCCGGTTCGACCACATCAGCGACCTGAGCCTCTACGTGGACATCGGCACCAACGGAGAGGTGGTGCTGGGAAACAAGGAGTGGATGGTCTGCTGCTCGGCCTCGGCCGGGCCGGCCTTCGAAGGCAGCGGCGTCAAGCACGGCATGCGCGCCGCGCGCGGCGCCATCGAGCGGCTCAAGATACTCCCGGACGGGCGGACCGAGTTCGAGACCATCGGCAAGCTCCCGCCGCGCGGTCTGTGCGGCTCCGGCCTGCTCGACGCGCTCGCCTGGATGCTGCGCGTCGGCATCCTCGACCGCCGAGGCACGCTGCAGCGCGCCGCGCCGAACGTGCGCGAAGGCGCCGAAGGCGTGGAATTCGTCGTCGTCCCGAAGCACCTCACCAGCCTCGACACCGACCTCGTCATCACGCAATCCGACGTCCGCAACCTCATCCGCGCCAAGGCCGCCATCTATGCCTCGGTCAAAGTGCTGCTCGAATCGCTCGACCTGGCCACCGACCGGATCCAGCAGATTTTCCTCGCCGGCGGTTTCGGGAATTACCTGGACGTGCGCAGCGCGATCGCCATCGGGATGCTGCCGGACGTGGAGAGCGACCGGATTCATTTCGTCGGCAACGGCAGCGTCACCGGCGCGCGGATGGCGCTGGTCAGCGAGGAGGCCATGGACACGGTGGAGAAGCTCGCCTCGCAGATGGCATATTTCGATCTGATGCAGAACGCGCGCTTCATGGATGAATTCGTCGCGGCAAACTTTTTGCCGCACACGAACATGGAAGAGTTTCCGAGCCTGCTGAATGAGTTGCCGAAGGGAAACGGCTGAACGGCGATTTCTGAATTCTGATTTCTGATTTGTGATTTCTGATTGATCGCTGAGCCGCGCCTTGTGCGCAAACTCAGAAATCAGTAATCAGATATCAGATATCGCAAATCATTCGTATCGCCTTTTGGAGTAATATGTTATGGCATTCGTCATCGCGCTTTCGGGCAAGGGCGGCATGGGCAAGACCACGCTGGCGGCGCTGATGGTGCGGCACCTCAGCCACGCCCGCGGCAAAGCGGTGCTGGCGGTGGACGCCGATCCCAACAGCGGCTTGGGCGAGGCGCTCGGCATCTCGCCGGAGCATACCCTCGCGGACATCCGCGAGGACACTCGCGAGGACCGCTTGCAACTTTCGGCCGGCATGTCCAAGGAGCGGCACCTCGAACTCCTGATCCAGAGTTGCCTGGTCGAAGGCAATAAGTTCGACCTGCTGACGATGGGCCGGCCCGAAGGGCCGAAGTGCTACTGCTACGTCAACAACCTCCTCCGCAAGTACCTCGACGAGGCGACGAACGATTACCCGATCGTCGTCATTGACAACGAGGCGGGCATGGAGCACCTCTCGCGCAGGACGACGAACAACGTGGACGAGCTGTTCGTCGTCTCCGACGCCACGCGGCAGGGCGCGCGGACGGTGGGGCGGATCATGAAGCTGGCGGACTCGCTCCCGATCCGCGTCAAGCGCAAGGAAGTGCTGCTGAACAACATCGTCCCGGGCGCGGACGCGGCCGATTTCCGGGCCGCGATGCGCGACGCCGGCTTCAGCGTGGCGCTGGAAGTGCCGTACGACCGCGGCCTGTACCAGGCGTGCGCGGCCGGCAAGCCGGTCTTCGATCTGCCCGACTCGTCGGAGGCGCTCCGCGAACTGAGCAAGTTTCTCGACCAGCGGGTTCCTTAGGTGCTGGAATAACCCGCGAACAGTTGTATAATGTGCCTGTCCGGTTGTCCCGGCCGTTCGCCGCAAAAAGAGAAAGGTGAAACCATGCCCGTGCCCGACGTGAAAGAGAAGTGGAGCGCCGAGGTCGTTTCGGTCGTCCTCGGGGCGACGAAGGCGGAAGGCGGAACTCGCGAGAAGACCATCACCGTGGGCGGGGCGAAAACGATCCCGTACATCAAGTACGAGGGCAATCCCGGCCGCCGCCCCGTGATCGCCATGGACGTGCTCGATTTCGCGCCGCCGGAATGGCCGGCGGCCTTGCTCGAGGCATTGGGCGACTGCGTCCGCGACCCGGCCGAGTGGGCCAAGGCCGCCGTCGGAAAATTCGGCGCCGACCTCGTCTGCCTCAAGCTCGACGGCTGCCATCCCGACAAGGGCAACCGTCCCGTCGAGCACGCGGTGGACGCGGTGAAGCGTGTCCGCGACGCCGTCGGCTGCCCGCTGATCATCTGGGGCTGCGACGACGAGGCCAAGGACAACGAACTCATGCCCAAGGTCAGCCAGGCGGTCAAGGGCGAGCGCTGTCTCCTCGGCTGCGCGAAGCAGGACAACTATAAAACGATCACCGCCGTCTGCCACGCCGACGGCCACAACCTGATCGCGCTCGCGCCGCTGGACATCAATATCCAGAAGCAGGTCCATATCCTCATCAGCGACATGGAGTTCCCCGCGGATCGAATCGTGATGTTCCCGACGACCGGCGCGCTCGGCTACGGGCTGGAATACGCCTACTCGATCCAGGAACGCAGCCGTCTGGCGGCCCTCGGCGGCGACAAGATGATGCGGATGCCGGTCCTCGTGGACGCCGGCAACGAGGCATGGCGCGCGAAAGAGGCCAAGGCCGAGGACGCCGACGCGCCCGCGTGGGGGCCGCAGAAGGAGCGCGGGCCGGCCTGGGAAATGCTCACCGCTGTCACGCTGCTCCAGGCCGGGGCCGACATCATCCGCATGCGCCACCCGAAAGCCATCGCGACGACGCGGCGCGTGATTGACGACCTCACGGCCTGAGTCTCTTTTCAGAACGGAGGCGCGGAGAGCGCGAAGAAGGACTTGCGGAGGTGAAGGATCGCAGATGATTGACTTCGGTCGTGCGCGGTCGTGGGCGCGCATGAAATTCGCCTCCGTGTCGCTGCTGACGCCCAGAGTGCTCATCGCCGACGCGTTCAAGAAGGCGTCTGAGGTCGGTTACATGATCAATCAGTCGCCCGGGGAAGCGGCCGCAGCCGCCGGCGAGGTTTGGATAACGCGCGCTCGGACGGTGCTTGAAATCGGAGTTGAGCACGGCGGGTGGCTGTACGCTATGCGTCCTTTCTGCATGTCCGCGCTCAAGTACGTCGCCGTTGATCCGACGTTCTCGCCCGGCTGGGCGGTCTATCGGAAATTGCTCACGGACACAGGCGTGGACGTGTCGGAGGTTCGCGCCACGTCGCAGGCGGCTTTTGAGCCGGTAAATCGCGCGTTGGAAAGTCGCCGGGTTGACGTGCTGCACATTGACGGCGACCACGCGGTTGAGAGCGTTCTGTTCGACTGGCGGACGTATTCCCCGCTCGTGCGGCCGGGAGGCTTGGTCCTGATGCACGACGTGTGCGGCAATCGGGGCCCGGCCGAAGCGCTCAATGCGATCCTGGCCGGCAGCGACGCCGGCAGATTTGCATACACGCACGTCTTTTGCGATATGTGGAACATGGCCGCAGAGCACAGGATGGGCGTGGCGATGATCAGGATGAGAAACTGAAATATGTCCTGAATGGAAAGGATAAGGAAATGATCGGAGTCGGCGAGCGAATCAACGGGATGTTCAAGGACGTGAAGAAGGCGATCCGGAACAAGGACAAGTCCGTCCTCCAGGACCTGGCGGTCCGGCAGACGAAGGAGGGCGCGAAGTACCTCGACATCAACACCGGCGTCGCCGTCGGGCCCGACGAGCAGCCCGAGGTGATGAAGTGGATGGTCCAGTCGGTGCAGGAGGCGTGCGATACACCGCTGGCGCTGGACAGCCAGAAAATCCCCGTCCTCGAGGCCGGTCTCTCCGCCGTCAAGCGGCCGCCGATGATCAACTCGTGCAAATGCGATGAGGTGTTCCTGGACCAGTTCATGCCGCTGGCCGTCAAGCACGGCGCCTCGCTTGTCGTCCTCACGATGACCGACAAAGGGCCGCTGCAGGACGTGGACAGCCGCGTCGAGGTCATCGGCCAGATCTGCGGCAAAGCGCTCGAGCATGGCCTCGAGTTCGACCGCATCTTCATTGACCCTGTCATCTTCCCGGTCAACGTGGACCAGCAGCAGCCCGGCTACCTGATGCAGGTCTTCCAGCAGATCAAGGTCATCAGCGACCCGCCGCCGCACACCATCGTCGGCCTGAGCAACGTCTCCCAGGGCACCCAGGAGCGCCCGCTCATCAACCGGATCATGCTCGTCATGTGCATCGCCGCCGGCCTCGACGCGGCCATCGTGGACGTGCTCGACACCGACCTGATGGACGCCGCCATCTGCGCCGAGATGCTCCTCAACAAGCAGATTTACAGCGAGTCGTTCCTGCGGGCGGGAAGGATGTAATGACGGCTTGATTGGGAGCGGCGAATGACGACGACCGAGCTGCTTGCGGACGTCAAGAATCGGCTCACGGCCGCCTTCGGCAAGCGTCTGAAGGGGGTTGTTCTATACGGCTCCGAAGCGCGTGGTGACGCCGCCGAGGATAGCGACATAGACTTCCTGGTTTTGCTCGATGAACCGATTCGCCTGGGTGCGGACTTGCAGGCGATTATCGAGGCTTTATACCCTCTGCAGCTTGAAATCTTCCGGCCTCTTCACGCCATGCCGGTCGGTCTCCAGGAATACGAGGCCGGCGAGTTTAGCCTCTATCGGCAAGCAAAGAAGGAAGGCATTCCGGCATGAACGCCGAGGCGCAAATACAATGGGACCGGGCTGTGCGCGCATTGCGTGCAGCAGAATTGCTCGTTGAGCCGGGTCCAGATTCTGCCGCCTCCCGCGCCTACTATGCTGCCTTCCATGCTGTCTCAGCCCTGTTTGCCATGACGGGGCAAACGTTCACAAAACACTCGGCTCTCGAAGCAGCCGTGCACCGCGACTTGGTGCACGCAGGTCGCTGGAGCACGGCATTAGGGCGAGACTACACGTTTCTGGCGGAACTGCGCGTGACGGGTGACTACGGCGGCGCGAAGCGGGTCGGAAGAGACGAAGCGCGGGACGCCGTCCTGCGTGCGAGGCGAATCCTGGATGCCGTGCGCGGCGGAGCGCCGGGTGTCTTTATTGAGACACCCGACACCGGCAACTGAATCGGACGCCGCCATCTGCGCCGAGATGCTCCTCAACAAACAGATTTACAGCGAGTCGTTCCTGCGGGCGGGAAGAATGTGACGCTGCGTTGACACCGCGCGACTAACTCGGTATATGGAGACCCTGTGCCGCGCGGCGGCTGGGCAAAAGGGCCGGGCATTCTCCAGGGCAGAGAAAGGAGCAGGGCAATGGTCGAGAAGAGCAGCATTCCCGTTCATCGGCAGGACCCGATCCTGGTGCTCATCCTCGGGTTCGTCACGTGCGGGCTGTACCTGATTTACTGGAATATTAAGACGGCGGAGGTGATGAATGCCGTCACGGGCCGGCAGGTGATCTCGCCCGTGGTCGCAGTCATCGCCGGCTGCTGCATGCCGGTGAACGTTTACTTTTACTATCAGTGCGGCCAATGCCTTGATGACCTCGGGAAGCTGGTCGGCAAGGAGCTCAAGGACAAATCCACATTGCTGGTGGTCCTCGGACTCTTCGTTCCGATGGTGGCCGCGATGATCGTGCAGAGCCATGTCAATGAGATCTACGACGCCAAGCCCTGAGGTCTGCGCAGCGCACGGACTGCCGGACGCCCGATTTATGCGGAACCGCGCGGCGGTGATTTCGCTCTGCACCGCCACGCTGGTCCTGTCCTACGTCTGGGCGCCGCACGTCCACAGCGGCCCGGTCATCTGCCCGCTGCACGGGCTGGTCGGCCTGCCGTGTCCCGCGTGCGGGCTGACGAGGGCGTTCTGCGCGCTCGCGACGCGGAACGTCATGGAAGCGCTGCGCCAGAACGCGCTCAGCCTGCCGCTCTTCCTTCTGTTCATCGCCGCGCCGCTGGTCTCGATCTGCGAATTGTGGCGGCGGAGACGATGCGCTTTCTATTCATTCCTTTACTCGAAGCGCGTCGCCTGCGTCGCCGGCGGGGTAGTGATCGCTTATCATCTTGCCCGGTGCGCCTGGATGCTCCACACCGGCAGCCTCGTCGAGGATTACCTCAAGACCTCGTGGACCTACGCGTTGCTGCACTAACCGCAGCGGAGCATTTCATTCTCCTCACCAGCATCGCCACCGGTCTGACGCCGCGTTGACATCGCACAGGCGAGTCGCTATAAGAAATTAAGTGCCATTGGGTGGCTTGGCAAGGGGCGCGGGCAATCTCCAGGGGAGAGAAAGGAGCAGATCATGGAGGCCAAAGGTTTGCTGGCGATGTTGTTTGATCTGTCATTCAAGGAGTTCGTCACACCGCGGGTTATCAAGTTTTTCTTTATTCTGGGCATCTTGTTCTCCGCAATCTTTGCCCTCATTGTGATTGTGGCCGGCTTCAAGGCGAGCGTAATTGCGGGGATCTTGCTTCTCGTGTTATCTCCCATCGTCTTTTTCATATACGTATTTCTCGCGCGAGTGTACTGTGAACTGATTATCGTGGCCTTTCGGATCGAGGAAAATACTTCCCGGCTTGCGAATCAGGTCAAACCGTGATTGAGACTCTGGCGCATATCGCGGGCGGAAGGCTGGCTTTCAGGGCCGAGGTGAACGCGCCGCAGGGAAGTGCAGCGTCTCTTCCTCAGTCACAAGAAGTTGTACCGGCAGGTCCGTGTCGCCATGCGGAACCTCGTCGAGCACCTGGCACGCGAACGCCACGCCGCAGCGGACCGCGCGGAATGCCGCCTTCGCCATGAATTCGTCGTAGAAACCGGCGCCGCGTCCGAGCCGGTTCCCTTGCCGGTCGAACGCCCGGCCGGGTACGATGACGAAATCCAGCTCCCCAACGGCGCACGTCTCCTCCGTCTCCGGTTCGAGGATGCCGTACTCGCCCCGCCGCAGCCTGCCGAGGTCGGCCAGGCGGACGGGGATCATGCGCCTTTCGCGCACGAACGTGCGAGGGACGTACACGCGCTGGCCCGCCGCCAGCAGGTCGGCCAGGATCGGCAGGGTGTCCAGTTCGTCCGGCATCGGCAGGAAAGCCATGACGGCCTGCGCCCGGCGCAGTTCCGGCAGGGCGCTCAATCGCCGCCGGATCGCCGCCGATTTCTCCGCGCGATCCGCCGCGGTCAGGCGCCGGACGGCTTGTCCGACTTGCCTTCGCGCCGCCTTCTTCTCCATTCTTCCAGCCGCTCCTTGACCTGCTTCTCGGCGCCGATATCCGTCGGCTCGTAATAGACCTTGTCCGTCGGCACGTATTCCTGATCCACCCAGTGGTCCGCGAAATCGTGGGCGTACTTGTATCCCGTGCCGCGCCCGAGACGCTCCGCGCCCTTGTATCCGGCGCTGCGGAGCGGCTGCGGCACCGGCAGCGTGCGGCCTTCGCGCACGTCCTCCTGCGCCGCCAGCAGGGCGGAGTAGGAGGCGTTGCTCTTCGGGCAGCAGGCCAGGTACGTCGCCGCGTGCGCCAGGATGATCTGCGCCTCCGGCATGCCGACGAACTCGCACGCCTGCATCGCCGAGGTCGCGAGCACCAGCGCCATCGGCTGCGCGTTCCCGATGTCCTCCGACGAGAGGATCACCATCCGCCGCGCGATGAAGCGCGGGTCCTCGCCGCCCTCGAGCATCTTGGCCAGCCAGTAGAGCGCCGCGTCCGGGTCCGATCCGCGCAGACTCTTGATGAACGCCGACGCCGTGTCGTAATGCTCGTCCTCGTCCCGGTCGTAAACGAGCGCCTTCCGCTGGATGGACTCTGCGGCGAGCGCGGCGTCCACGACGGTTCGCCCGTCCGCGCCGGGCTTCGAGGAGAGTACGGCCACTTCGAGCGCATTGAGCGCGCGGCGCGCGTCGCCGTCGGACAGCCGCGCGAGATAGGCGACCGCGTCACCGCGGAGATCGAGGTTCAGCTTGCCGAAACCGCGCTCCGCGTCCGCGGCGGCGCGCCGCAGGATGAGCTGCACCTCTTCCTCGGCCAGCGGCTTGAACTCGAAAATCTGCGAGCGCGAGAGCAGGGGAGAGTTGATCGCGAAGAACGGGTTGAGCGTGGTCGCGGCGATGAGGATGACGGTGCCGTTCTCGACGTCCGCCAGGAGCACGTCCTGCTGGGCGCGGTTGAAGCGGTGGAGTTCGTCCACGAAGAGCACCGTCCGCCGCCCGCGCCCGGCGATGCGGCGCTGGGCCCCGGCGATGACCTCGCGCACTTCGTGCACGTTGCTGGTCGCCGCGTTGACCGACTCCCAGTGCGCCTGCGTCGCGCGCGCGACCAGGTGCGCCAGCGCGCTCTTCCCGGTGCCCGGCGGGCCGTAAAAAATCAGGCTCATCAGCCGGTCGGCCTCGAGCATCCGCCGCAGGAGCTTGCCGGGGCCGAAGAAATGCTGCTGGCCGACGAACTCATCGAGCGTCCGCGGCCGCATGCGCAGCGCCAGCGGCGCCGTCGGCGGGATTTCCAGCGATGAGGGCTCGTCCTCGAAAAGCGTCATCGGTTCGCCTGTCTCAATACGGAGGCCCGCGCATAATCGAAAACGACAAAAAAAGAACCCCCACCCCGCCGACGGAAGCGCCCCGTAAACCCTTTTCTAAAGGCGGAAACCTGCGGCCGCTCAAGAATCTCGCGGCCGACTCGGCCCCCGGGACGTAGAATCTGGTTCGTGGTTTTCTTCCGAGTCGCGCGGGGCAGCGGGTTCTTCGAGTCCCAATTGACGACCCGACTCGCTCCGACAGGTTCATTCTATTATCGTGCGCGCGCCGAGTCAAGAAAAAATCGGCGGCTTGACAGCCGGCGGCGGATGGCGTGAAATAGGCGCCGGAGGAATGAGGCGAATGAGACGAATCCTGGTCATCCGCGGCGGCGCCATCGGCGATTTCATCTTCACGCTGCCGGTCTTCGAGGCGCTGAAGACGAGGGACCCGGCCTCCGAGGTGGATCTCCTCGGCTACGCGCGGATCGGCGAGCTGGCGGTCGGGCGGCGTCATGCGGCGCATCTCCGGCGCGTGGACGGGGCGGAGTGGGCCGCGCTCTTTTCGCCGGGCGGCCGCCTCGCCGAAGCGGAGCGACGCTACCTCTCCGGCTTCGACGAGACGTTCTGCATCTGGCCGGACGCCGACGGTGTCATCGGCGAGAACCTCCGCCGCGCCGGCTCGCCCAACGTCGTCTCCGTGGACCCGACGCCGGTCGAAGGCAAGGGCGTCCACGTCGTGGACCATATCGCGAGGCAATGCGAAAAGGCGGGCCTCGAGATTCGCCACCGCGAGCCGCATCTCTATCCGTCCGAGCGCGACCGCATCTGGGCCGAGCGCTACATGCGCGTCACCGGCGCCGGCGGCCGGCCGCTGCTCGCGCTGAGTCCCGGCAGCGGATCGCCGGGCAAGAACTGGCCGGCGGAACATTATGGGACCGTCGCCCGCCACTGGGCGAAACGGAGAGGCTGCGCGCTGATCGTCAGCGGGCCGGCCGAGGAAAAAATAGTCGGGGAACTGCGGCGCAGCCTGGGCGAGGACGGCGTTTTCTTTCTTGTGAACGAGCCGCTGCCGTGCCTGGCCGCGACGCTGGAGCGATGCGAGGGGTTCGTCGGGAATGACTCGGGGATTACGCACATGGCCGCCGCGGTGCGCACGCCGACGCTGGCGATTTTCGGCCGGACGAACCCGGCTGTCTGGCAGCCGCGCGCGCCGCGCGTGAAGGTGCTTCAGCCCACGCCGCCGGGCGCCGAGCTGGCGACGCTCAAGCCGGCGGAGGTCCTTCGGGAGGTCGAGCTGCTTCTGCGGCCGGCTTGAACTCCTTTTCAGCTTCAGCGAGCCGGCCCGTTTCTCCGATGCGCCGGAAGACGTACGCCGCCGAGCGATACTTGCCCTGGCTCATCGCCTGCTCGCCGCAGCGCAGCCAGTCCTCGCGCGCCACCTGCGCCGGGTTGTAATGCTCCACCCGCCAGAGCAGTTCCGGGTCGCCCAGCTCCATCGCCGCCTTCTTGATCTTGAGGATTCCCTCTTCGTCGTTGAGCTTGCGATAGAACTCGAAGGCGTCGCCGAACCGCTCCTCAGCGAAGAACTGCTCCGCGTACGCCCGAACGTCGTCCGGGTCGAACTTTCTCGCGGCGACCAGGTCGCGTTTGGTCAGACTGTTCAGGGGTTTCATCAGGTATGGTAATCCGCGTTGATGGAGACGTATTCTTTCGAAAGGTCGCACGTCCAGACCCGGGCGCGGCGCCGGCCGCGGCCGAGGTCGAGTCGTATCGCGATTTCTTTCGGCTTCATGCAGGCGACAAGTTTCGCCCGCGGGACAACCGCCGGCATGCCGTTGCGGAAGAGCATCCGCCCGTTGATCCACAGGCGCATGCGTTCCGGCTCGACCGCGGCGCCGGAATAACCGGCGGCGCAGATGATCCGTCCCCAGTTCGGGTCTCCGCCGTTGATGGCGCACTTGACCAGCGCGCTGGTGGCGATGCTGCGCGCGACGCGCGCCGCCTCGGCTTCCGAGCGGGCGCCGGTGACGCTGACCTCCACGAAGCGCGACGCGCCTTCTCCGTCGCGCACGAGCGCCTGCGACAATTCCTCGGCCACCGCCAGCAGCCCGTCGCGAAAAGCGCGGAAACCGGGCCCGGTCTGCTCGATCGGCGGATTGCCGGCCGCCGCGCTCGCGAGGACCGCCACCGTGTCGTTGGTGCTGCAATCGCCGTCCACGGTGATGCGGTTGAAGGTTTTTCCGACCGTCTCCCGCAGCGCCCCTCGCAACAGCGCGGGACGGATGGCGCAGTCGGTGGTGATGAAACAGAGCATGGTGGCCATGTTCGGCGCGAGCATCCCGGAGCCTTTGGCGATGCCGCCGATGCGGACGGTCTTGCCGCCGACGCGCACGGCGACTGCGGCCGCTTTGGGGACCCGGTCGGTAGTCATGATCGCGCGAGCGATGGAGTCTCCGTGCGCCGGAGTCCGGCCGAGGCGCGCCGCGGCGTCGCGGATGCCCGATTCGACCTTCGCGAGCGGGAGCGGCACGCCGATGATGCCTGTGCTGGCGACGAGAAAGCGTCCGGGCGCGGCGCATTCGGCGGCCATCTTCGACATGCGGCGCGCGTCGCGGAGGCCTTTCGCGCCGGTGCAGGCGTTGGCGTTCCCGGCATTGACGACCACGCCGCGGACCGGGCCGTGTTTCAGGAGTTCCCGGTCGAACAGGACCGGCGCCGCCTGCACGCGGTTGGTGGTAAAGACCGCCGCAGCGACTGCCGGCCGGTCGGTCAGGATCAGGCCGAGGTCCGGCACACCCGGGCGCGTCTTGATGCCGCAGCGGACGCCGGCGCAGCGGAAGCCTTTCGCCGCGATGACGCCGCCGGGGATTCGTCGGATGCTGTTGCGTTTCATGGTCAGAACAACCCCGCCGTCTCGGGCAGGCCCAGCATAATGTTCATGTTCTGAACGGCCTGGCCGGCTGCGCCCTTGACCAGGTTGTCTATGCACGAGATCACCACCGCCGTCTTGCCGAGTCCGCGGACGGCCATGTCGCAGAAGTTCGTTTCGCAGACGTGCTTGGTCGTCGGCGTCGAGTCATCCGTCCGGACGCGGACGAACGGTTCGGACTTATACGTCCGGGCGTAGAGGTCCTTCAACTGCTGCGTGGTCGCCGGCGCGGAGAGCGGCACGTAGCAGGTGGCCAGGATGCCGCGGTCCATCGGGATCAGGTGCGGGACGAACACCAGTTCCACGTCGCGCCCGCCGATCTGCCGCATGGATTGCAGGATTTCGCCGGTATGCTGATGGACGCCGACCTTGTACGCACTGACGCTCTCGTTCGCCTCGGGAAAATGGAGGTCGGGCCGCGGGTCGCGCCCGGCGCCGCTGACGCCGGACTTCGCGTCCGCGATGATGGGCGCGTCCGGGCTCGCCATGTGGCTCAGCAGCAGCGGGGCCAGCGCCAGTTGGATCGCCGTGGCGTAGCAGCCGGGGTTCGCGATGAGCCGCGCCCGCTTGATCTCGTCCCGGAACAGCTCGCTCAGCCCGTACACGGCGTGCTGCAGGTTCGCCGGGTCCTTGTGCTCGACCTTATACCACTTCTTGAACGCGGCCGGGTCCTTGAGCCGGTAATCGGCGCTGATGTCCACCACGCGGACGCCGCTCTTGAGCAGCGTCGGGACGAAGTCCATCGCCAGCGTGTGCGGCAGCGCCAGAAACGCCAGGTCCATTTTCGGGACCGGGTCCTTCTCGAACAGCGAACAGCGCATGTCCAGCCGCCCGCGGAGGACCGGCCATATCTCGGAGATAGGCGGCCGCTCGTCGCGGCGCGTGCCGAGATAGACGATCTCCGCCTCCGGATGACGGAGCAGCAGGCGGAGCAGCTCCAGCCCGGTGTAGCCGGTCGGTCCCAGAATTCCAACGCGCACCATGCGGCGGGTTCCTCCTGACAATTCGCGTTCGACGGACTATATCAAAAACGGCGCGGTCAGACAACGTTGCGCGTCGCGCCGACCGCTGGTAACATACGGGCGGTCGAAGGCAGGGCGTCGGCTCTTTCACAGGAGGACAAACGGATGAATGTCGCGGAAGCGATTGCGGCGCGTCGCAGCATTCGGGCTTTCAAGAGCAAAGCGGTCGAGGAGGAGAAGCTCCAGCGCGTCCTCGAGGCCGGCCGCTTGTCGCCCAGCGCCCGCAACATGCAGGACCGGAAGTTCGTCGTCGTCCGGGACAAGGCCATGCGCGAGAAACTGATGAAGGCTGCGAAGAACCAGACCTTCGTCGGCCAGGCGCCGGTGGTGATCGTCGCCTGCGGCACGATCGCGGACTACCTCATGAGCTGCGGGCAGCTTTCCTGTCCGATTGACGTGAGCATCGCCCTGGACCACATGACGCTGCAGGCGGTCGAGGAAGGACTCGGCACGTGCTGGGTCTGCGCCTTCTCGGAGCCGGAGACGAGGAAGCTTCTCGGAATCCCGGAGACGGTGCGCGTGGTGGCGCTTCTGCCGATGGGCTATCCGGCGGAAAAGCCGGTGGCCAGGCCGCGGAACCCGATCGCGGAATGCGTCTGCTTCGAAAAGTACAGTTGAGCGATGCTATAATCCCGTTCCGGCCGGTCTCCTCCGGAGGTTTTTGAGACACCGTGGCCATGGCGCGCAGGCAATGTCCGCCGCGGCGAGAGGATCGGCCGCTGGTCCTCGACGCATCGGCGCCGAAGGCCATCGCCCGCGCGGCGACCGCCGTTCGCGAAGGCGGCGTTGTGGCGTTTCCGACCGAGACGGTTTACGGCCTTGCGGTGCGCGCCGGCGACCGCGCGGCGCGCGCGCGGCTGGCTCGAATCAAGGGGCGCGAAGGGAAAAAACCGTTCCAGGTGCTCGTGAGCAGCCGGCATGCGGCGGTGCGGATGTGTGGCCGGTTGCCGCTCTGCGCGCGGAAACTGGCGCGCGCGCTCTGGCCGGGGCCGCTTACGCTGGTGGTCCAGGGCAGGAACGGACGGTGGCTGGGATTGCGCGTGCCCGATCACCCGGTGGCGGCTGCGCTGCTCCGGCAATGCGGCGGATCGCTCGTGGCGACGAGCGCGAACCTTTCCGGGGAGAAAGACGCGGTCACCGCGGCGGAGGTCATCGCGACGCTCGGCGACCGCGTGGATGTGCTGCTCGACGGCGGCGCCGCTCAACGCGGGAGACCGTCCACCGTCGTCAAGTGCGAAGGCGAGAACTGGAGCATTCTGCGCGAAGGCGCGGTCAGGCACGCGACGATCCTGCGCCTGCTGACGCCGGACCGGCGAAGAGAGGCCCGCGGATGAAGATTGCGGCAGGATGGGATCACCGAGGCTGGATGTTCCGCGAGAGACTGGAGCGGGCGGTCCGGCTGCTCGGGCACGAGTTCGTGGCGATGGGCGCGACGACCGCCGAGTCGTCGGATTATCCGGACTTCGCCTTTCGCGTGGCCGAGGCGGTGAGCCGCGGCGAGGTGGATCGCGGCGTGCTGGTCTGCGGCACGGGCATCGGCATGTCCATCGCCGCGAACAAAGTCGCCGGCATCCGCGCCGGCGTCGTCTACGACGAACGGACGGCGGTCGCGAGCCGCTCGCACAACGACACCAACGTGCTTTGCCTCGCGGAGGACACGGTGCAGGGGCCGCTGCTCGACCCGATTCTCAAAATCTGGCTCGGCACGCCGGCTGAGGCCGGGCGGCACGCGCGGCGGGTGGACAAGATCATGGAATACGAGCGGCGAAAACGCGCGGCGCAATAGATCGCGCAAGCCCGGCGCATTGCAGTCTGACCGGGGCGCCGGTACACTGGGGCGCGTCCGATGACATGGATCGGGAGACCGCATGGAACTTGAAGCCCTGTTGGCGGCGACGGTGCAAGCGGGCGCGTCCGACCTTTTCCTGAAGACCGGCGCGCCGCCGGCTTTCCGGGTGGACGGCCTTCTCCGGCGCGACATCCTTCCGAAGGAACAGCGGGCCGAGGTGGTCGCCGCCGACTTCATGGCCAAAGCCCTGAAGACGGTGCTGGACGAATTCGACCAGAAGGCGTTCGCCAGCGAGGGCGAGGCGGACGCGGCGTACGAGGTCGCGGAACTGGGGCGGTTCCGAGTCAACGCGTTCCGGCAGCGCGGCCAGGTCGGGCTGGTCTTCCGCTATCTGCTTAAGGTGATCCCAACGCTGGAGGAACTGAATCTGCCGGTTGTCCCGCTCCAGAACCTCTGCTCGCGGCGGCGCGGCCTGGTGCTCGTGACGGGCGTCGCCGGCAGCGGAAAATCCACCTGCCTCGCCGCGATGGTGGACTACATCAATTCGACGTTCCGCCGGCACATCGTGACCATCGAAGACCCGGTCGAATATGTCTACCAGGACAAGCGGTCGCTCATCGAACAGCGGGAAATCAACCGCGACACCCGCTCATTCACCGCCGCGCTCAAGCACTGCGTCCGGCAGAGCCCGGACGTGATTCTCATCGGCGAGATGCGCGACGCGGAGACGATGGAAGCCGCGCTGAGCGCCGCCGAGACGGGCCACTTGGTTTTCAGCACGCTGCATACGGTCAACGCCGTGCAGACCGTCGAGCGGATCATGGGGTATTTTCCTCCCTACCTGCATGCCCTCATCCGGCTTGAGCTCGCGATGGTGCTCGAGGGGATCGTCAGCCTGCGCCTCATCCGGCGAAGCGGCGAGGCGGGGCGCATTCCCGCCGTCGAGCTGCTCATGGCCACCCCGACGACGCGCGACCTGCTCCAGCAGGGGCGCACGCGGCAACTCCCGGCGGCGCTGCGCGACGGGGCGTATTACGGCGCGCAGACGTTCGGCCAGTCGCTCAAGTCTCTCATGGACGAAGGGCTGATCACCGAGGAAGAGGCCCTGGCCGCGGCGGACAACCCGGAAGATTTGAAGCTGGAATTGAAGGGAATCACCCGGAGCGTGGACATGCGGCCCCAACCGCCGGCCGGCGCCGCGGACGAAGAAGGCCCACAACGGTAGAGGGATGCGATATCTCCGATGTTCCTTGCGATCGAACTTTTCGCGATCCTGCTGCTGATGGCCATCGGACAAGGCGTGCTCGAAGTCGCTCCGCATGCGGCGCGCCGGGTCGCGGTCACGTTGGCGGCGTGGGTCTTCGCATTTGCCGTCGGCGCCGCGATCCTGTCCGTCCGCCGGGTGGCCGCGGACGTGGTGGCGATCGGGCTGGCGCTGTTGGCCGGCTACATCTTGTGGTGGATCGGCGCGGGCATCGTCCGGCACTTCCGCGGGCCGGTCTTCTTCGAGCCGCCGAAGGCCGGCGAACTGGGCGAGCTGGCGCAGCAGGCCGGCTTGCCGGCGGGCGACTGCCGAAAGATCGCCCGGCGGCTGCTGAAAACATTCGACGGCTCGGTCGCGCTGCTGGGACTGCTGTCGCTGAGCGGCTCCGGCGACGGCGGCGCAGAAGAGTTCGAGCGCGCCTGGGATGCGGCCTCGGAAAAATCGCTGGCGCAGGCGGGCGGAATTCCATTTGCCGGCCCCGGCAGGAGCAACATGCTGTTCGTCGCGCAGGCGCTCTGCCTGTACGAAAAGGAATCCGTCGAACGCGTCTGCGCGCGGCTGGCGGCGAAGAACCGCCAGGGGCGCGCGGCGCGGGTCGAGGCGGCCGAGCAGCTCGCGCAGTCGGGCAGGGAGAGAAAGGAAGCGCGGCGCTTCGGCCTCACGGCGCCGCTGAAAAATGTCCGGGATAGTAATGTTGCGTCCGGCACGGAGCTTGAGCCCGTGGACATCCTCTGGCCGCCGATGGGGCTGGTCCGCTGCGGCTTCCAAAACCGCGCCGCGGCGCTGGCGGTGAGCCACGGCGTGCTGGTGGCGTATGGCGTATTAGCCCTGGCCCTGGGCCGCAGTTCCGGTTGGGTTTTTCTCGCGGCGGCGGTGCTGGTCCACGTCCAGGCGCTTTTCGCCATCGGCGATTTCGCGTGGCTGCAGGCCCATGGCGCAGCCGGCGCAGAAAAGGGGGCAAGGACGCCATGAAAAGATCCGATGTTCGAATGCCCGTGCGCGTGGGCCAGTTTTACGAGGCGTCGCCGACCGTCCTGAAGCAGGCGGCGCTCGAATATGCGGCCGGATATAAGCCTCCGAAGGAATTGGGAACTCTGGTGGGCGGCGTCGTCCCGCACGCCGGCTGGATGTACTCCGGGCGCACGGCGGCCAAGGTCTTCGCGACGCTGGCGGCGGCGAAACCGGAAGCCTATGTCCTGCTCGGCGCGGTGCATCAGTGGCACGGGCGGAAAGGCGGAATCTTTCCTTCGGGCAGTTGGTTGACGCCGCTCGGAGAGCTTCCGGTGGATGCCGATCTCGCCTCCGCGATCCTGGAGGCCGCGCACGGCTCGATCCTGTCATCCGCCGCCGCGCACGACATGGAGCATTCCATCGAGGTCCAGTTGCCGTTCATCCAGGCGCTCTCGCCGGGCGCGCAGATCGTGCCCATCGCCGTGCCGCCGGTGCCGGAGGCCGCAGGCATGGGCGAGGCGGTCGCGGCGGCCGTCGGCAAGGTCTCGAAGCGCGTGATGGTCGTGGCGAGCACTGACTTGACGCACTACGGGATGGATTACGGCACGCCGGATCACGGCCCGCTGTCGAAGGCGATGGGCTGGATGCACGCGAACGACCGGCGGGTCATCAGCCTTGCGGAATCGCTGAAGGCGGAGGAGATTGTCGCGGAGGCGCGGGAGCATTTCAACGCCTGCGGTCCCGGCGCGCTGGCCGCCGCGACAGCCGCCGCCCGCGCGATGGGCGCCACGGCCGGAAGAGTGCTCGAGTACACCACGAGCGCGGAGGTCCTCAACGAACTCGATGCAGACCGCGCCGTGGGATATGTCGGCATGGTGTTCGAAAAATAAGGAATAGAGGTGACAACGATGGAAAAACTGGCGATTAACGGCGGCCGCAAAGCCGTGCCGGACGGGACCGTAAAGAACTGGCCGCCGATAGACAACGTGGATCGCAAACGCGTCCTGGCATCGCTCGAAGGCGGCAATCACGCCTTCGGCGATAACTGCGCGGCATTCCAGACCGAATTCGCCGCGTGGAACGGCAACAAATTCGCCGTCGCCACGAACTCCGGCACCGCGGCGCTGCACATGGCGCTGGTGGCGTGCGACGTCGGCTGCGGCGACGAGGTGATCGTGACGGCCTACTCCTGGTCCTCCTCCGCCACCTGCATCCTCCACCACAACGCCATCCCGGTTTTCGTGGACATCAACTTCGACACGATCAACATGGACGAGTCGCTGATCGAGCGGGCGATCACGAAGAAGACCAAGGCCATCATCGCCGTCCATCTCCACGGCCTGCCGATGAACATGGAGAAGGTCATGGCCATCGCCCGGCGGCACAAGCTGAAGGTCGTCGAGGACGCCTGCCAGGCGCACGGGGCGACGTTCAAGGGGCGCAAAGTCGGCACGTGGGGACACTGCGCCGCTTTCAGTTTCAACCAGAACAAATGCCTCTGCGCGGGCGAGGGCGGGATGTTCGTTACCGACAATGACGAAATGCGCAGGAAGGCCACGCAACTCTGGTCCTTCGGCGAAACGCGTACGCCGCGCGAGCGGCGCGATTACCACGCCTACGCGCTCGGCTGGATGTATCGCATGGCCGACCTGAACGCCGCTTTCGGCCGCAGCCAGTTGTCGAAGCTGGACAAGTACCAGGCGATCTTGAAGGAGAACGCCGAGACGCTTGCTGCGGCTCTCAAAGGCACGCCCAATCTCATCCTGCCGACCGCCTACAAGGGCGCCGGGCACAACTGGTACAATTACACCATCCGGTTCGACATGAAGGCCCTCGGCCACGAGCAGGACGCCAGCGCCTTCCGCGACAAACTGGTGACGGCGCTCAAGGCCGAAGGCGTGCAGACCGGCGTCTGGCAGAAGTTCATCCTGCCGGCGATGACGGTCTTCCAGGCGAAGAACGCCTACGGCCACGGCTGTCCGTGGTCCTGCGCGCACGCGCAGAAGGTGAGCTATGACCTGCGGCAGTACCCGATGGCGCAAAAGCACAGCGATTCGCACACCGGGATGACGGTGCCGCTGCGCGCGCCCAACGGCCCGAAGGTGGCGCAGCTCACGGCTCGCGGCATCCGGAAAGTCATGGAAAACACGGGCCAGATCCGGTAACCCGGCCGGCCCGGCGGGTCGGTGCTGAAGGAGGAAGTCCCCTGCGTACAGGTTTCGCCGAGGCGGACATTACGCCGCCCATCGGCACCCGAAAAATCGGCTGGCTGCAGGAAATCACGATCGAGAGCATCCGCGATCCGCTCTTCGCGCGCATCGCCGTCTTCGAATCGGACGGCGAGCGGGCCGCGTTCGTGCAACTCGACCTGCTGAGCATCCGCTGGACGCAAGTGAACGACATCCGCCGGCGCGTCAAGGCGCAGTTCGGCTTCCCCGGCGACCGGGTCCTCGTCTGCGCCACACATAACCACGCCGGGCCGGCGGTGGCAGGGCTTGAGCCTCTGCCCCGCGACGAGCCGTACATCGAGGCCATGGTGCGCAAGGTGGTCGCGGCATTCGGGCAGGCGCTGGCCGGAAGCGCTGAGGCCGAGATCGGCTTCGGGCATGGGCTCGAATGGGAACTCGCGCGCAACCGCCGGTTCATCATGCGCGACGGGACGGTCAAGACGCACGTCCAGGCCGAGCCGAAGACGATCCTCTGCCGCGAAGGGCCGATTGACCCGGAAGTCGCCGTCGCCGCCGTGCGAAGCCGCGCCGGCCGCATGCTCGGCTGCCTGGTGTGTTTCACCTGCCACCCCACGCACGAGGGCGGGACGACGAGCGCCTCCGCCGGCTATCCCGGCGCCCTGGCGAAGGAGATGAAGGCCCGCGGCGTGCCCGTGACCGTGTACCTGAACGGGGCCTGCGGCAATGTGCACCACGGCGACCCCTTCCTGCAGCCGCACGACCGTTCCATTGACGATTTCGGCCGGCTTCTGGCCGAGGACGCGGCGGCCGCGATGCGGGATATCCAGTACCGTCCGTCCGTGCGCATCGGCATGGCGCGCCGGACGCTGGAATTGCCGTACCGCCCGATCACCGAGGCGGAACTCAAAGGGAAAGTCTTCGGCGCGCAACGCTTCCGCTCCGACGAGGTCTACGAGGCCGGCGCCCCGCGCCTGCTCGAGAAGATGCGCCGCGAGAAAACGAACAAGGCCGAAGTGCAGGCGCTGTTCCTGGATGAATATGCCTTCGTCGGCATCCCCGCGGAATACTTTGTCGAGCACGGCCTGCGGATCAAGGAGGAGTGTTATCCCAAACGCGCGCTCGTCGTCGGCCACGCCAACGGCATGGTCGGCTACGTGCCCACCCGCATGGCTTTCAAGCGCGGCGGATACGAGACGACCTTCATCTCCAGCAGCCGGCTGGCGCCGGAAGCGGGGGACCTGCTGGCCGACGCGGCGATCGCACTCGTTAGACAGGGTTAGGGAATGCAAGCCAGTCTGGCACCCCGGAAATAAGTTGCATGATGCGGGGTCATTCCGAGCGGAGCGAGGAATCTCATACGCGGCGCGCCGGCTACAGTTTGTGGTGTTAGATGCTTCGCTACGCTCAGCATGACGCGGGCTGAACTTACGCGTATTATTTATGGGTCAGCACGCTAGAAAGGCGAAACTTGGAAGAACTTCTGGAGCAGGACCGGCTCGTGCGAAACGGCGCGCGGCTGGCTGCGTTGGGCCGGTCGGACGAGGCGCTGGCGGTGCTGGAAGAGGCGGTGCGGCGCAATCCGGACCTCGGGACCGGGCTGCTGCACCTGGGGCTGGCGCTGACGAGGGCGGGCCGGTTCGCCGAGGCGGCGCCGCATCTGCGCCGGGCGCTCGAGCTGCGACCGGAGAGCGCCGCATTCCACCTGCTGGCCGGAGAGGCGTTCTTCCAGGCGGCGGAATACGAGCCGGCGCGCGCGGAATTCGCCCGCGCGCTCGAGCTGAACCCCGACAATGAACTCGCGCAAAGCTACCGCATCCTGAACGACTGGGCCTCCGGCTCGCAGGAGGCCCGCGAGCGGCTGAAGCCGGACGAGCTTCCCGATTCCACGCCGTTCCTCGCGCAACTGCTCGCGCTGATCGAGACGGAACTGCACGGGCGATCGGTGGACCTGGTGGACAAGGAGCGGCGCACGCCGTGGCTCGACAGGCCGCGCATCGGCTACGCGCTATGGCGCGGCGAGATGGCGCGAAAGGCGGGCGACCTGGACAAGGCCTCCTCCTACGGCGAAATGGTCATGGAGATGCAGCCCGGACATCCGGCCGGCGCGGAGTTGCTGAGGCAGTGCCGCGATTCCGCCTTGAGCGCCGCACAGCAGCGCGTCGTGGAGTCGCCCCAGTCGCCGGAGGCGCGCGTGGAACTGGCCTCTCACCTGGCCGACGCGGAGCGGCTCGAAGAGGCGGCCCGGGAGCTGGGCGAGGCGAAGCGGCTGGCGGCGGATCCGCAGAACCCGCCGGCCGCGCCGACTCCCGAAATCATCCGCGCGGAAGGCAGGGTCCTTTACGCGCTCGGCCGGATTGACGAGGCGCTCGAGCGGTTCCGCGCCGGCGCCGAGCCCGGCTTCAGCATGACGGAGACCCATTACTACCTGGGCCTTTGCCACCTGGCGCAGGGTCGGCGGCTGGAGTGCTTCGCGGAGTTTGAACGGCTGGCTGAGAAGGTGTGGTGGGCGGTGCCGCAGCGTTACCGCGAGTATCGGGCGTGGCGCCGTTCCGAGCGGGCGAAGCGGCCGGCCGAAGCTCAAACATGACGTTGAGGAAAAGCACCAGCGCGCGCTTCTCCAGCAGCAATCGGTTGATCTTGCTCTTCCCCGTCTCAGTTTCCGACGCCGGGTCGTCGCGCAGTTCGGCGAGTTCGTTGTCCAGGTCCTTCAGAACCGCTTCGACATATCGCTTGAAGTACACCGCCTTGGCGTGCCGCAGCGCCCGCAGTTTGCTCGCCTGTTCTTCGACCGGCATGAACGTATTCGAGACCACTTCTTCGCAGAGCCGGCCGATGCGCTCGGTTTCCCGGACGAGGAAAGCGTTCACGCGTTCGAGCGCCGGGGGTTTCTGAGGCGGCGCGCTCGGGGCCGCGGGCTCCGAATCGGAACCGTTCGGAATCTGCTCCGCCGCCGGGGCGGAGATGATGCCGGAGTGGGACTCCTCTTCGAGGGTCAGCTCGTCGGCGCCGTCCAGCGGCGCGACCATGACCGTATGGCAGATGGGGCAGCGGAACGTGCCGCCCGGGTGATTCGCGGGGTACTTGACCTTCTTGCCGCAGCCGGTGCAGCGGACGCGAACTTTCCCGTCGTCTGTTTTCTCACCCATTTGAGGCTGTGTGCCCTTCGAGATAAAGCCGCAGCATATTCAGGCCGCTCTTGGCGGCGCGGTCCTTGATCTGCTGCCGCGTCCCGCGGAAATGAGCTTCCTCCGCGCGCGCGCCGGCCGCGTCGGCCAGCGCCAGATAAACGAGCCCGACCGGCTTGGCCGCCGTTCCGCCGTCCGGCCCGGCGATGCCGGTGATCCCCAGGGCGACATCGGCGCCGGAAGTCGCGCGCATGCCGCGCGCCATCGCCTCGGCGGTCGCGGCGCTCACGGCGCCTTCGCGCTGAATCACCTCGGGCGGCACTCCCAGCCGGCGGATCTTCGACTCGTTGCTGTAGGTCACCGCCGATTCCAGCAGAAAGGCGCTGATGCCCGGAACGTCGGTCAGGCGCGCGGAGATTTCGCCGCCGGTGCAGGATTCGGCGAGGGCGACTTTCAGCCCGGTCCGCTGGAGGAGCGCCGCGACGGCGGCCTGGAGCGTGGCCGTCTCGTCGGCGCCGAAGATGGTGTTCCCGAGGCGGGCGCGAACCTGCGTTTCCGCCTCGTCCAGGCGCCGGCGCGCGGCGGCCTCGCCGGAGTCCGTCGCGGTCAGGCGCAGCGTGATGAGGCCGTCACGCACCTGCGTGGCCACTTGCGGGTTGTGGTCTTCGGCCATCAGGTCGAAGAGCCGCTCGCCGACCGTGGATTCGCCCAGGCCGAAGATGTGCAGCGACCGCACCAGCGTGGCGCGGTCGGCGGCGGAGCGCAGTTGCGGCTCGACCGATTCGCGGAACATCACTTTCATCTCGGAGGGCACGCCGGGCATGCAGAAGAAGCGGCACCGGCCGAGCCGGACGGCGAATCCCGCCGCGGTGCCGGTCGAGTTGCGCAGCACCTCGCCGCCGCGCGGGAAATAGGCCTGGATGAGGTTGGAAGGGCCGACCGGAGCGTGGCGGGCGGCGAACATCTCGCGGATACGGCGCGTGCTCTCGGGGTCTTCGACCAGCTCCACGCCGCATACGGCAGCGAAGCATTCGCGGGTGGGATCGTCGCGCGTCGGCCCCAGGCCGCCGGTCACGAGAACCAGATCGGCCCGCGGCGCAATCTCCGCAATCGCCGCGCGGATGTCCGGCCGGCGGTCGCCCACGGTGGTGTGCCGGACGACGTCGAAGCCGAGCAACTGGAGTTGTTCGGAAAGATACGCCGCGTTCGTGTCGGCGATGCGCCCAGCCATCAACTCGCTGCCGATCGAGAGCACCTCGGCGTTCATGCTTTCCGCCCTTTGCCGCGGCCCGCCAGGTATCGTTCGCGCCGGAAACCCTGCGCTTTGATGTCGAGGTTGAAGATCTCCAGGAAGCCCCGGGCGGCGGCGTGCTGGAACGCGTCGCCGGCGCCGTACGTGGCGAGTTTTTTCTCGTAGAGCGAATACGGCGAGCGCCGGCCGGCGACGACGCACTGGCCCTTGTAGAGCCGGATGCGCACCGTGCCGGTGACGTACTTCTGCGTGACGCCCATGAAGGCCACCAGCGCTTCGCGCAGGTCGGTGAACCAGCGGCCGGAATAGATGATGTCGCTGAAGATCTGCGAGAGATAGGTCTTCTGCCGGGCCACGTCGCGGCTCAGCGTGATCTCCTCGAGTCCGCGGTGCGCGGCGAGCAGGATCGTCGCGGCGGGGGCCTCGTAGACCTCGCGCGACTTGATGCCGACAACGCGGTTCTCGATCATGTCCAGCCGGCCGACCGCGTGCTCACCGCCGACTTCGTTGAGCGTTTGAATCAGCTTGACCCCGCCGGTCGCGCGGCCGTCGAGCGCGACGGGAATGCCGCCCTCGAAGGCGATCTCGATCTCGACCGCCCGGTCGGGCGCCGCCTCGGGCGGGCGGGTCATCAGGTACGCGTCGGCCGGCGGCGCGCGCCAGGGATCTTCAAGCTCGCCGCACTCGATGCTGGCGCCCCAGAGGTTGCGGTCAATCGAGTAGGGCGATTTGCGCGTGACGGGCACTTCGATATGGTGCTTGAGAGCGTAGTCCACCTCTTCCTCGCGGCTTTTGAATTCCCATTCGCGGACCGGCGCGAGGACCTTCAGGTGGGGTGCGAGCGCGGCGACGCCGGCCTCGAAACGGACCTGGTCGTTGCCCTTGGCGGTGCAGCCGTGCGCGACCGTGGCGCACTTGTGCTTGAGGGCGATGCGCACCAGTTCCTGCGCGATCAGCGGACGCCCGAGCGCCGTGTTCAGCGGATAACCGTTCTCATAGACCGCGTTGGCCTGGAGGGCGGGAAAGACGTAGTCCTGCACGAAGGGCGCGCACAGGTCCTGGACGAATACAGCCGAGGCGCCCGTGGCGAGCGCGCGCTTGGCTGTGCGCTTCAGGTCGTCTCCCTGGCCCAGGTCGGCCGCGAAAGCGATCACGTCGAAATGCTTCCGCGTCCGCAGCCAGTGAAGGATGACGGATGTATCCAATCCGCCGGAATACGCGAGGACGAGCTTCACCATAGTATGGGAACCTCCGGGTCCACGGCGATGCTGCTTCGGGAAAACGGTAAATTGTGATTTTATCAGGAAACAGGGCGATTTGTCAAAGATCGGCTTGCAGTGACGCCGTCAGGCGCTACTGATTATGGGATGGGCACGCTGCGAGCGGTCTCATTTGCGAATAGCTGCGATACCGGGAGCTGCGGCTTGTCGCGGTGCGGATGCCGGAGATTTTGCAGGCAGGTTATGAGACTGGGCGGCCGCCGGCTGCGGGGCGCTCTGCGAGTGGGCGGTGGCAATCTGGTGAATCTTGCGCAGCACCGCCCAGGCTCCGGCATCGTAGTCCACGAACTTGACGCCGGTGATGTGGGTGTACTGGTCGGCGGCGTCGCTGCCGTCGGGACGCGGCATCGCTTTGCTCCAGACCACGACGGCGACGACGTCTATGGGATTCAAATTCGGCACGAGGAGGGTCAGCTTCATCTTGGCGCCCGCCTTGGGACTCTTGCCGTGATTCCAGAAATTCAATCCGCCCATGCCGAGGTTATAGACGTGGAAGGGCGCATTGCAGGCTTTCCATGTTCCGATGATGGTCCGGTGGCGGCAGATCACCAGCGAGCCGGGCATGGCAAACCGCTCTGTCAGGCGTTGCTTGAGAGAGGGTCCGGCGGGAGGCAGATGCTGCTCCATGGCGACGGCTTCGACGGGCTTCAGAGAAATGATTACCTCTTCCGTCGGCAGCTCATTCGAACTCATCGTCTGAATGCTCCTCTGAAGAATCAGCCGATAGATTGTCCGCTTCGACAAGCAACTTCGTTCAGGTAAAGCAATCTCCGTGCCGCCGCGATGAGTTCAAGCGCCGGTGCAGTCGGCGCTCATTAGCCTGCGAACATAACACATTGCCACATCATGAGTAACGATCATTCTCTGCCTGGCACGCAAGCGAGGAGCCGGCCCATGGCGCATGCCTGCGGCTGAGCCACTTGGTTCAATTTATTACAAAAGCCGGCCTGATTTGGCGCTTGTTGAAACAAATTCCAAAGCAGACGCAGGATGGGCGGACGCGCGAGAAAGCACCCGAATCCGACTGCTATGTTCTTGCACAACCACGGAGACCATGATAGAGTTACTTGCGTCCTGCGAGATATGAACGCCGATGGTGATCGAGCTCAAATGTCCGCGGTGCGAAACGTACCTCAAGGTGCCCCAAAGCAAAGCGGGCAGGCATGGACGATGTCCGGTCTGCGGCGGCGCCATCACCATTCCGTTTCCGCCGATCGAAATTCCTCCGACGCCGCTCGCCGCGGGTCCCAAGCCGCCCCGTTCCAAGGCGATCTGGGGCGTCCTGGCCGTGATCGTATTGCTCAGCGCAATCTGCATTGCGATCGCGCTGAGACGACAGGGCGTGCTGGGCACCACCGAAGAAGGCAATAGTCCCGCGCTGACGCCGGCGCAGCAGGCGGGGCTGGATGCGCAGCTCATCGAGATCGGCAAATTGGAGGAGATCGTCAGACGATACCGGGACGCGCGCGTGCGGGAGCGGCGCCTCCGGGCGCGCGAAGTGCTGATGAAGATTGACAGCTATGAGCCGGTGACCGACTTCGAGTATGCGCTTCGAAGGGAAGTGCTCGATGAGGAAGAGAGGGCAACCCAGTCTGCAGAGAAAGCCGGGGGCGAGGGCGATCCCTGGCAGTTAAATACGCCGCTGGCGCCTTCCGAGAAAGAGGAGTTGGGCCTGCTTGCGGATGACTTGCAGGCGCAATCGAGCAGGTTGGAAACGGAGCTGAACGCTCTCGGGATTTCTGTGGCTCCGGTTCGGGATCCCATGGGCCGCGTGCTGCTGGACGGGGCCGAGGTTTCCGCGAACCTCGTCGCCCGCAGAGAAAGCATCAGGAAGGACGCGGACAAGGGCGCTCCGTAGCGGACGACGAAACGGCCGCATTCGATCACACGCCGGAAAGCAGGTATAGGGCGCCGGAAGGTTCCCTTCCTTGACGCGGCCTCCGCCTGCGTGATAAAATCAACTTCTCACGAGTGCCGGCTCTCCAGGCTTTTGCGCGGGAGTTTTCCCCTTTTGACCCGACTCTTCAGAAGCAGACTCCAGGGCATCATCTCTGAGCTGCAATCCGTGCTGAACGAAGTGGACGTGCGGAGCGTGGATGAACTGGCGCAGGCGCTTCTGCGTGCTCGCAGGATTTTCATCTACGGCCAGGGCCGCACCGGGCACGTCAGCCGGACCTTCGCCGTGCGCCTGATGCACCTCGGGATGGACGCGTATTTCGTCGGCGAGACCACCACGCCGCCCATCACCCGCCACGACCTGTGCCTGGTCAATTCCGGCACGGGGCAGACGCGCTTCGTGTACCACGTCGCCGCGGCCGCCAAGGAGGCCGGCGCCCGCCTGGCGACGATCACCGCCCATCCCGAGGCGCGCATTGCCGCGATGGCCGACATCGTCGTCGTCGTCCCCGCGCCGACCAAGGGCGAAGTCAATCGCCATCAGACGACGCGCCAGCCGCCCGGTTCGCTGTTCGAGCAGGCCACGCTGCTGCTGATGGATACGCTCGTCCTGGTCCTCATGGATCGCCTGCGCTTGACCACGAAGAAGCTCGCGAAGAGACACGCCAATATCGAGTGATTGAAAGGAGCCCCATGTCTGAAATTCCCGCGCCGCAGGACCCGGAGCAGCCATCGCCGGCGCCTGCCGCTCCGCCCGAGCCGCCGACGCCGCCCCCGGCCCAGTCGAAGCTCGATTGGCGGCTGGTCGTCGTGATCTGCTTGGCGGTGCTCTTTCTGATCGCGATCTACGCGAACAAGAAATGGATTTCCAAGCCGCCGGCCGAACCCGCGCCGCAGGAATCCGCGTCCAGGGAAGGCCCCGCGCCTTCCGGGCCCGCCTTGACGCCGACGCAGCGCTACGCGCTGATGCTTCACGTGCGCGAGATGGAGATTCAGGGCGAAATGTTCACCGCGGGCGGGAAAACCTTCCTCGTGGCGATGCCCGCTGTCCCGGCCGCTCCGAAAGAGAACGGGCAGGCCTCCGACGGGATGACTCCGGGAACCCTGTTCGATGTCACGAAATTGGCTGAAGGCGTCAAGCCGGAGATGCTGCAGCGGCGGATGATTTTTGGGCCGAATCGGCAGGAGCAGGCCCTTTTCATGGACATGTTCCCGCCGCTGGGAGTGGACTCACATCTTGAGATGGTCCTGAAGCCGGCGGCTGAGGTGACGATGGACGTCCTGCCGGACAGAATTCCGGTCATCGGCGTCAAGGTCGGCGCGGAAGCGCGCGCCTATCCGGTCAAGTTCATGAACTATCACGACGTGATCAACGACACGCTGGGCGGCGAGCCGATCGTCGTGGTCTGGAGCGCTCCGGCCAGCGCGCCGAGCGCCCTGTACCGCGATCAATTGACGTTCGGATCGGCCGGCCTGGTGTACCAGGGCGCCATCGTGATGTACAGCAAGGACACCGACTCGGCTGCGGATGGAAAGACGATCGAGAAGTTTTCTCTCTGGTCGCCGACGCTGCATCTTTGCATCGCCGGCGAGCGCGCCGGGGCCCGGCTCAGGCCGATTCAGGCTGAGCTTGTGACGTGGAAAACGTGGAAAACCATCAACCCGGATACCACCGTCCTCGCCGGGACGAAACCGGTGCAGCCGTTCAACTACGATGGCACCATGGCCGTGCCGGCGGATTATCTGAATCCGCAGAACCCCGTGCTTCCGCATCCCGTGTATGGTCTGGACGTGGAGAAGAACCCGTTCTTCCCCAAGGCGAGCGTCTTCGGCATAACCGATTCCCAAGGCAAAGCGGCCAAGGCCTACCTGCCTGCGCTCCTGCGGGAAAAACCGGGGCCGTTTGAAGACACCGTCGGCGACCGCAAGCTCACGCTGCAGTTCAACCCGGACACGCTGATCCTCAGCGCAAAAGACGCCGACGGCAACCCGGTGCTGACCGAGGCGATGTTCTGGATTGCGTGGCTGGGCGCTCACCCCAATACGGAAGTGTGGCAGGCGGACAGGCTGCGCGCGTTGCGCGAAGGGCAGGTTTCGCCCGCGCCCGCTGGGACATCTGCGCCGGCGACCACAGCCGCCCCCGAAGCAACGTCGGCGCCTGGCCCCTAGTGTAGCGTTTCACCAAGAAGCGGATACGGCTACGTTGTCATTCCCGCGAAAGCGGGAATCCAGAAGACCGCGCCAACAAGTGGATTCCCGCCGTTCGGCCCTGAGCTCACGGCCGAAGGGCTTTCGCGGGAATGACGACAAGCGTACGCCGCCGTGACCATTATCGAGTGATAGCGCATGAAGATGCCGTCGAAGGCCGGGGCGCGGTCACCTTGGTGAAGCGAAACGCCAGGAACCTCCGGCCTCGGCTGCCCCGCATCCGCCTTCCGTCGTACGCCCCATTAAGCACGCACGTGCAGCTCGCTATCCTTGGCGACAGGCCGGTCCGGTGCGGCCGGTACTTCCCGCGCCGGCGGGTAGCGTTCCATGATCTTCCGCATGATGTCGTTCTTGTAGAGCGGCCATGAGCAGACCGGCATCGTGCGCGGCTCGCCGGTGGCCGGGTCCAGGTACACGAAACCCGCCGGGCACCGCTGCAGGTGGCTGCTGTCCATCGTGCGCGGCTCCTCGAAGGGCAGGATCGCGATGCGCAGGACTTTCTGAAGCCGGGTGTTGGCGCGGACCATGACCTTGGGCTTGCGGCCGAGAAAGACGCCGACCGCGATCTTGAGCGTCTTCCACGCAGCATGGTCGCCGAAGATCGCCCGCATGTCGGCGCTCTCGCGGACCGCGCCGGCGAGTTCCTTCAAGCTGCGCGCGCGCCCGATGAGGTGCGCCAGGCCCAGCCGGCCCGCAATCCCTTTCTCGGTCCGCTCCATCCGCCGGCCGAGTTTCTCATCCCGCGCGATCCATTTCTCGAGGACTTCGTACAGCGAGCGGCCCTTGAGGTAGTTCGAAACCGGCACATACTCTTTTCCGTTCGAGATGAGGAAGGCAATGCTCTCGCAGTTCGGGTGCGCCCCGGCGAACGTCAGCCGCGGGATCGGCAGGTACTTGGAGATCGTCTTGAACGGCGTCAGCCCCGCGGGCAGGAACTCCAGCTTTCCGTCGGGCATCGCCGCGGCGACGTCCTTCTCCACGTCCTCCATCGCGGTGATGTCGGCCCCGTCCGCCGCGACCGTGCCAGGCACCCACGTCCGCGAGAGCGGGATGAAGTCGCACGCGTTGATGAAGTCGGACCGTTCGTGGCAGAACTGGAGCAGGTCCGCGACCAGGTGGTCGTTGAGGCCTCGGGCGAGGACGCACATGATCGTGACCTTGGACCGCCGGTACTTGCGAATGTTCTCAAGCGCCTTGAGCTTCACCTCGTAGACCCCTGCGTCGCCTCGGAGCGCCTGGTACACCTTCGGGTCCCGGCCGTCGAAAGAGAAGACGATCTTCACGCCGGTGGCCAGGAGATCCTTGCAGTACGCTTCGTCCGCCAGCCGCACGCCGTTGGTGACGATGCTCGTCGAGAGCCCCAGCCCTCGGGCGCGGGTCACGATCTGGAAGAGGTCTTTGTGGAGCGTCGGCTCGCCGCCGAAAAGCTTGACGGAGGGCTTCGGCATCATCGCGGCGAGATACTGGAGCAGTTGCTCGAAGTACTCGTACGGCGGCTCGAACTTGAACCCCATGCCGGCGATGTTGGCGATGCAGATCGGGCAGTCCTGGTTGCAGCGGTTGGTGAGGTCCATGAAGATCACGCACGGGTGGTGCGAGTGGCCGCAGGTCTTACAGTCCAGCGCGCAGCCGCCGTCGCTCTTCAGGCGGTCAATCTGCCGCTTGGCGTGCCAGATCGCCGGATCCGTCGAGACGATCGTCTCAGTCGGTCCGCAGTCCGGGCAGTTCTTCACCAGGAGCACGGCGTTGCCGCGTTCCTCGTAGTGCGCGGGAGACAATTTTTTGCATTGGTTGCAATACCCGGATTGGCTGGGCATAGAGTTCAGTTTTCCCCGTTTCGCCCGTCCATGTCGCTCCCGGCCTTCGGAGCCCGTCAACATCAAAGGTCGTATTCTGACATATCTAGTCATCTATGTCAAGCGATTTCTCGCCGGACTGCCATGGAACGGTTTTTCTGGCCGTTGCTCAGTTGAAAAACCATTGACAGCGAACACCTCCGGGATTACGATTACGATGTTGTGAACCCTGTTTTTCGTAATCCTCAGCGCACTCGGTGTTCGTCCGGCCATTCGTCGCCAGGCAAAAGGAGTTTGCGATCATGAAGTGGATCACGCGCGAAAACGTCCATGTGGATCGCGTCGCCTGTCCGTGGCTCATCCGGAAGTTCATTGATCCCCAGGCGCAGTTCATCTTCGTGCCGTCCGACAAAGTGGCGGAGGTTGCGGCCCGGGAAGGCGCGACGCCGTTCGACGTGAAGGGCGCGGAACTGGGCCATCACGGGAAGGAATGCACCTTCGACTCCCTTGTCAAGAAGTACAAGCTCGACAAAGACGCCGCGCTGGTCCTGCTGGCGAAGATCGTCAACGGCGCGGACACGGACAACACGCTGTGGAACCAGCCTCAGTCGGCAGGGTTGAAGGCCGTGGCCGAAGGTTTCAGCGGCCTGGGGCTGAAGGACGACTACGAAATCCTGGCGAAGGAATTCATCGTCTACGACGCCCTCTATGCTTACTGTCGCCATGCGGTGACCGGACAATAGCATCAGGTCGGTCCCTTAAGGAGGAATGTAATGTCCGAGGCGCACGAATGGAAGTGGAGGGATCTGCGGAAGTCATCTAAAGACGCAAGGCTGGGCGGAATCTGCGGAGGATTCGGAGAATACACTCCTCTTCCTTCGTGGTTATGGCGCGTCCTGTTTCTAACTTTTCTGTTCGCAGGCGGAATCGGGTTGATTGCCTACATCTTCCTGTGGCTGTACATGCCATCTGTAAAGACCGGTGATTAGGAGATTCCGACCTAAGAGACTTGAACATGAAGAAGATACCTGTAATTCTCGACACGGACCTTGGAACCGACATTGACGATTCCTGGGCGATCGCCTATATGCTCAAGTGCCCTGAGCTGGACGTGAAGCTCATCACGACGGCGACCGGGGACACGACCTACCGCGCGAAACTATGCGCCCGGCTGCTCAGCGCCGGAGGCAGGACCGACGTACCGATCGGCATCGGTATCCCTCTCGGTGCGGTGAGAGAATCCCTGTACGAGTACGCGAACGAACTTGATTTCGCGCGTTACACTGGCAGGGTGATACAGGACGGCGTGCGGGCGATGATCGAAACCATCATGCGCTCTAAGGAAAAGGTCACGCTGATCTCCATCGCGCCGACACCTAACATCGCCAGGGCGCTCTATCTTGAACCGCGCATCGCGCAGAAGGCAAGGTTTGTCGGCATGCAGGGAAGCGTGCGCAGGGGCTACAACGGACTCGCCGGCAGGGTGGACGAGGAATATAACGTTGTCGCCTACGCCTATGACGCTGCGAGAGTTTTCCAGGCAGCCTGGGACATGACCATAACGCCGGTGGATACCTGCGGCGTCGTCCGGCTTGCGGGCGAGAAGTTCAAGCAGGTGCTAAGAAGCAAAGACCCTTTGACTCAGGAACTAATGAAGAGTTACCAGCGCTGGTCAAAAGGCACCACTTGGGAGAAACACTCGAAACAAACCAGTTCAGTGCTCTTCGATACCGTTGCCGTCTACCTTGCCTTCGCCGACAAATGGCTCCAGTTGGAGCGCATCGGCATTAGAACCAAATGGGGTTTCACCATAGAGGATCCGAACGTAAGGAAAATCAACGTCGCGACGGACTGGAAGAGCGGCGGGCTGAATGCTTTTGAAGAGCACTTGGCGAAAAGGCTTTCCCGCGCGCCTTCGCGCAAATAACGCACAGTAGTCCATCCCGCGCCATGCTGAGCCCGGCGTTCGACTCTGCTCAGGGTCGTCGAGGGTCCTCCAAAGCTGGAAAGCCGCCGGGGACGGAGTTGACAGCGTCCGCTTCGAGGGGTAGAGTACCGTGCTGGAAATCCGACGGCGCCGGAGGGGCGGCCAAGGGGAAAATCCCGAATGATCCTGAGGCGCCCACCCGTAGCGATGCCGGGCTGACGTGCAGATTCAAAGAGTGAAAAACGATCGCTGACAGTTTGGTCAAACCAGGAAAGGAGCGCTGGCGCATGGGAAGGATACTGGGACCGGTGGGTGCGACCTTCGCGGCTGTGACGGGGCTGGCGGTTGTGTTCGCGAGCGGGGTCACGGCTCTGGCGCAGGACGAGAGCTCGCCGCAGGCCCTCCTCGATCAGACCCTTCGCGATGTCAATTCGACCATCCCCAGGGACGGCGCCGGCGAGCAGTTCGGCTGGGGCATCGGCTACTATGCCGGCGGCTTCTTGCGGGGCTACGAACGCACGAAGGACACCGCCTGGCTCGATGCCGGCCAGAAGCTCTTCGACTACTGCCTGAGCAAGATGCACCCCGGGCCCGACGGGTTCAAGGGATGGGTCGGCGATGATCAGAGCGGACGCGGCACCTGGCAGGACAACCACGTCGGCGACGCCGTCGAGTTCGAGCAGATGCTGGGGTTCGCCGAGGCCGTCGTGAAGGACCCCGTGCTGAAGAAGAAGTACGGCGCGGCCGCCCAGAAATACGTTGACGAGGCCAAGCGCGATCTCTTCGAGAAGTGGGACAAGCGCGGCACGTGGAAGGAAGACCGCGACTGGGGCTGCTACGTCGGCTGGGACATGGTCTGCTCGAAGGCCAACCCGAACGCCTGGAGGAAGGACACCGATCCCTGCATCGCCGAGCCCTTCAACAAGAACAACCACATGGGCGTCTGCGCCCTGCGCCTCTTCCGCATCACGGGCGAGGAGAAGTGGCGCGAGCGCGCCTTCAAGATCTTCGCGTACACCAAGAGCCGCTTCCAGTTGGTGAACGAAGGCAACTTCAGCTATTACGTGTGGAACTACTGGGAACCCTTCGGCCCCGAGAGCGTGGACCTGGCGAAGAAGGACTCGCGGCTGTGGATGAACGTTCACGGCGGCCGGCCCTACAACGCCGGTGAGGTCGGGCAGATGGTTGAGGCCTATAACACCGGCGTCGTCTTCGACAAGACCGACATCGAGCGCTTCCTCAACACCAATCTCAAGATCATGTGGAACGGCGACAAGGCCAAGCCCCATTTCAACATTGCGAACTGGAAACTGCCCATGGGCGTCGGTCCCGACGGCAAACCCCTTCTCCCGGAGGCCAACAGCCCTGGCGCCCAGCTTTGGACCGGCCTTTCGCAGTTCAGCCAGGAGATCCGAGACCTGGAAGGCGGCCGCCGCGGGCGGGGCGCCGCCTCCGAGCATCCCGTTTCCTTCGACCGCCTCTACTGCGCCGAGAAGGACGCCAAGGTCTTCGACTGGCCCTACTACCATGATTGCAAGAGCCTGACGGTCGCGGCCGTCATGCCGAGCATCGTCAAGAAGGGCGCCTCCACCATCATCCTGTGCAAGGCGCGCATCCCGCAGGATCCCTTCGAGGTGGCCCTCTACAGCGCCGACGGCAAGGACAAGGTCCTCGTGATTCATCAGGGCAAGATTGCCGGCGGACTCGATGGGCACGCGGGCATCTTCATCCTCCAGTGGGACCCCGCCTCCAGCAAGGATACGCCCCTCAAAGGCGACTACCGCATCCGCTGGACGAGCGTGGACGGCTACCGCGAGTTTCCGATCACCGTGACGGAATAGGGGCTTCTCTGCAACGATTGTAGTACGGGAGAATCGGGACGCGGGCGTTCCTGGCTGATAGCTATACAGCTATGAAGGCCACCATATCCTTCGAGCCGAGATAAATCGGCGCAAGAAGGACATGTGATGCGCCTGATTGGCGCTTTGGAGACTCGCTTTCGCAGGAATGGCCGGTGGTCAGCGCCTTCGCTTGTTCCCCGTTCGTCATTCCCGCGAAAGCGGGAATCCAGTTAACCGCCCGCATTGGAACCACCGCCGCTGAGCATCAAATTCAGACTTTTGGCAGGAATTTCAGGCGGAGGACTTTGCGCGTTCGGTCCGTGAGCTTCACGGCGTCGGCGATGCGGCGGCCGACGATCCAGATCGGCTGATCCTCGACGGTGACGAGGAGCGTCCGCGTTCGCAGCCACGGCGGGACGTGAAGGTCGGTGAAAATGTCCTGCAGTTTCCGGCTGCCCGGCGCGCCCAGCGGACGCATCCGGTCTCCGCGGCGCGGGAACCGCGCGCCGAGCGGCAGTTGAACCTTCTCCAAGTCCAGAAATTCTTCGAATCCGTCGCGCGTCGCGCGATGGCGGGCGATGAGTTCCTTTCCGGCGTCGAGGATTTCGGCCTCGATGCCGGCGCCCAGAGGCTCGATGCGCGTGCGGCCCGGCACGTCGAGCTGCACGCGGTATTCCATTTCCGGCGATCCCGCCCTTCGACTTCGCTCAGGGCTGCGGCGATTGAGCGCCGCAGGCGCCGGGCAGAGGATGAATAATCGCCGCCAGACGCAGGCCAGCGCGGCGCCGGAGAGGGCGACGCGCCCGCGTCCGCGATCCAGGAGCGCGGCGATTCTCTCGTACTCGCCGGCCGACAGCATCTTCCGCCACAGGCCCGCCTCTTTCATCCAGGCCTGGACCTGGTCCGCCAGCATCGCGGGCGGCATCCGGCGCAACCATGCGGCCTCGGTTTCGACATACTCGTTCGTCACGCGGACGGAGTTCTGCGACTGAAACGCCGCTCGAATCGCGTCCGAGCGCGCCTGGAATCTCTGCGCGAGGGCCGCAAGCGAGCAGAGGTCCCCTGTCAGCCGCTCGCCCCATTCGCGCTTCATCTCGGGAATGGCGAGCCGGCGCAGGCGGTTCCGAAGATATTTCCGGGAGAGGTTCGTCGAGTCCAGCCGCGAGCGCAGTCCGCGCCGGCGGAGGAACTGAACGATTTCGCGCCTGGAGCAATCGAGCAGGGGGCGGATGACGCGGATGCCGGGCGCGTCGGCGACCGCGCGGGCATACGGAATGCCGCCCATCCCGCGCGGACCCGCGCCGCGGATCACGCGCATGAGGACCGTTTCCGCCTGGTCGTCCGCCTGGTGTCCGAAGGCGATGTCGCGCGCGCCGAGCGATTGCGCCAGCCGCGTCAGGAATTGATAGCGCGCCTCGCGGCCGGCAACCTCAATCCCCAGCCGGCGCTCGGCGGCCAGGGCCGGCACGTCCGCGCGGGCGACGGTGCAATCCACTTCCAGCCGCGCGGCCTCCGACGCGACGAACTGCGCGTCCTCGTCCGCCGCCGTGCCGCGCATGCCGTGATGCAGATGCCCCGCGTGCAGCGCCAGCCGAGGATGGCTCCGGTCACGGACCTCGCGCATCAAGTGGAGCAGCGCCAGCGAGTCCGGCCCGCCGGAGACCGCCAGCACCACGCAGCCGCGCTCGGGCAGCAGGTTATGCCGCCGAATCGTCGCCTCGAATTTCGCGATGATGTCTTGCACGCGCTCTATTATAGCCGTTGGACGCGCGCTGGCAATTGTCCGGCTCGGCGCGGGCTGCTACAATCTCCGGCAGCGGCGGAAAGGGCGTGTGCATGCGAAGGATTTTCTACCTCATCACGGAGCTGGAGATCGGCGGCGCCGAGAAGGCGCTGTACGAGCTGGCCACTCGTCTGGACCGGCGGAAATTCGAGCCGATTGTCGCCTGCCTCTCCGGCCGCGGGCCGCTCTTCGGCCGGCTTAAGGAGAAAGGGATCGAAGTCATCCCGATTGACATGTGCGGCTGGTGGGACCTGGCCGCGTGGGTTCGGCTGCGCAGGGCGTTGCGCGCGAACCGGCCGCACGTGCTGCATACGTTCCTGTTCCATGCCAATTTCGTCGGCAGCCTGGCTGCAATCCGGTCGGGAATCGGCACAAGAATTGCATCCATCCGCGTCGAGGAACCGCGGCTTCGGCATCTTTGGTTCGAGTGGCTCACGCAGGGGCTGACGGATGTTTACACCTGCGTTTCGGAATCGGCTCGGCAATATACCCACGCGCGCGCGCATGTGCCGATGCACAAGCTGGTGGTGATTCCGAACGGTGTGGACCCATCCGATTGCGATGCTCCGGTGTTGGCGCCGCCGCCGGAGTGGCGTCTGCCGGAAGGTGCGCCGGTGGTGGCCTTTGTCGGACGGTTGGACCGGCAGAAGAACCCGCTCTTGCTTCTGCGCGCTGCGGCGCGAGTCGTGCGCGAGGTCCCGGAAACGGTCTTCGCCTTCGCCGGAACGGGGCGGCTGGAGGCGCAGTGCAGGGCGGAAGCCGACCGGCTGGGCCTCTCCGGCAGCGTACGCTGGCTGGGATGGCTGTCCGATACTCGGCCGCTTCTTGCACGGATGGACCTCGTCGCGCTGCCATCGTCTTGGGAAGGCATGCCCAATGTGATCCTTGAGGCGATGGCGTGCGGAAAGCCTGCGGTGGCCGCGAACGTGGGCGGCTGCGCGGAACTGATCGTCGAAGGCGAAACGGGATTCCTGGCGCCGCCCGGCGACGAAGGCGCTCTGGCGACGTGCATTCTGCGACTTCTGCACGATGCGGGGCTGCGCCGACGGCTCGGCGCGGCTGCACGCGAGCGAGTCGAGCGGGAATTCTCGATCAAGGCGATGGTCGAGAAAAATGAAGCTCTCTACGAAAGAAATGCTGTTCCATTTTGAAGCGAAGAGTGTTCCATTTATGCCTCAGTAGTTTCCGGTGCTTGGGCGCGCCGGAAATCTCGCTGCAACGAAATTGGATCTTCCGAGGCGAAAATAACCCGCCGCGATAGCAAGATCCGTGCCGTTGAATCTGAAAGCTCCAAATCATAACCTGCTATTAATGCTTGCGTTACGACTTGGACCTCACTTTTTTGAACTCATACCTGAAAAAATGATTGACAAGGCAACCTTTGTTTGATACAATCAAGAGCATAAGTTCCTACAGCGACAGGGGTTCTGTGGGCGTTCGTCGGAGGTTCGGTTCTCTTCCGGAGATTCGCGTGATCACCCGGCGCAGAGTTCTGATCATTGACGAAGATCGGCGTACCGTGGACAGATTGCAGGAGCAGTTTGTCCAATCCGGGTACGAAGCGGAAATCGCCCTCTCCGGGACGGTCGGCCTTGCCATCATCGCGGAACGGTACATGAGCGTTGTCATCCTCAGCGCGAAAGTCGGTCACGGGGAAGATTGGGAGCTCGTCAGGAGCCTGAAGAAATCCGATCCTCATGTCCCGGTCGTTATGTTCAACGCTCCCAAGGTCAAGGGGCTCTCGAAAGAGGCACGCCGCGCGGGCGTCTCGAAATTCATTCTGAGCGACCTCGACCCCGAGACCGTTCTGCACGAGACCGTCAAGGTCATGCGGAATTAGCCGCGCGGAAAACGCCGAAGCGCCAGCCCTCCTCAAGCCGCCGGTTCTCACCCATTCTGCCGGGCTTCAAGATTGGCATTGACTCCTCGCAGTTCACTTCGTTATACATACCCGGTAACGGGTGGACCGGAGGGCAGCTATGAAGCCATTTGCCGACCGTTTGCGAAAGCTGGGCACCGAGACGGCGTTCGACGTCCTGTCGCGCGCTCGGGCCATGGAATCCCAGGGCGCGAAGATTATTCACATGGAAATCGGCGAACCCGATTTCGACACGCCCGCCGACATCCGGCATGCCGCCCAGCGCGCGCTCGACGAGGGCTACACGCATTACACGGCCGCCGCCGGCCTCCCGGCGCTGCGGCGCGCCATCGCCGAAGACGTGGCGCGGACGCGCGGGATCCCCGTGACCGCGGAGAACATCGTCGTCGTCCCCGGCGGCAAAATGATCATTTTCTTCACGATCATGACGCTCCTCAATCCCGGCGATGAAGCAATTTACCCGAACCCGGGATTCCCGATCTACGAGAGCATGATCAATTTCGTGGGCGGCGTCCCCGTGCCGATGCGGCTCCGCGAAGAGCGCCAGTTCAGCTTCGACCCGGACGAATTCCGGTCGCTCATGACCCCGCGAACCAAGCTGATCATCCTCAATTCGCCCGGCAATCCGTGCGGCGGCGTGCTGACCCGGGCCGACCTCGAGGTCGTGGCCGCCGAGGCGCAGGAACACGACTGCTTCGTCCTCTCGGACGAAATCTACTCGCGGATCCTCTACGAGGGCGAGAACTTGAGCATCGCCTCGCTGCCCGGCATGCAGGAGCGCACGGTCATCCTCGACGGATTCTCGAAGACGTACGCCATGACCGGCTGGCGGCTCGGCTACGGCGTGATGCGCCGCGAACTGACCGCCTGGTTCAGCCGCCTGGCCAGCAACAGCAACTCGTGCACCGCCGCTTTCACGCAGATGGCCGGCGTCGCCGCGCTGACGGGCGATCAGGGCGAAGCGCGCAAGATGGTGGAGGAATTCCGCCGCCGGCGCGACGCGATCGTGCGCGGGCTGAACGACATCCCCGGCATCCATTGCTGCATGCCGCACGGGGCGTTCTACGTCTTCCCGAACATCAGCGAACTGGGCGTCACCTCGCGCGAGCTGGCCGACAAATTGCTCTACCAGGGCGGCGTGGCGACGCTCGCCGGGACGGCGTTCGGGAAATACGGCGAAGGGTTCCTGCGCCTTTCGTACGCGACGTCGCTCGAGAAAATCCGCCACGCGCTGCACCGCATCCGCGAGACCACCGGTTGAATCACCGGGGCAGAGGGGCCGTTGAAAAGTCTCTTTGTCATTCCCGCGAAAGCGGGAATCCAAAATCCGCCCATCGCGCAATGATCTGGATTCCCGTTCCCCGATCGCGTCGGGGACAAGCTTCGCGGGAATGACGCGGCGAAGAAAAGGGAATGGGCTTTTTCAACTGCCCCGCAGTCCGTCGTTGCGGGATCAGAGACATAAGAGTAGTTATAAATTGTTTCACGTGAAACAATCAGACTCTTTCTGATGCGTATGCCGCTTTATTGCCGTCGCCGTGACGCCGTGACGGGCCGGAATGATGCCGCATCGTGGCCCGCATGTCGCCAAATCCCCTCGCCATTGATGCCGTCATGCGAAGGCGGAGGAAATAGAGCGTCCGTATCTGGAACAACCCCGAAATGACCCAAGCCGCTCACATGCCGCCGTAATGCCGTCGTAATGTCGCCGTGACGGGCCGGAATGATGTCGCATCGGCCACCGCATGTCGTCAAATCCCCGCTCCATTGACGCACTCACGCGAAAGCCGATGAACGACCCTTTGGTTCGACAATCCCGTCTGAAAAACCGAACCCAATCGCGTGTACCAGCCTGGGACAATCGCCCAGTCCCCGTTTTCGCGGCACGCGAAGGCGGAGGAAAGTGACTCCATGGGCGAAGAAGCCGACGCCCGCAATGATCCGGAACTGCGTGTTCAGGAACGTCTTTGTCACCGGCGATCTCCTGGGCAGTTACGGGAGAATACGGGTCCACGGTCCGGACGCGGAACACCCCGTCGAAAACGTCCTCTTCGAAAATGTCGTGCGCCACGGCAGGATTGCGCGATACGATTCCCCCGAGGTGGAAATCAGCGGGCACACCAAAGACATCTTGTTTCGATAGCTGAAGAGCGCGGCAGCCTCTTGCGCTCGAAAAGACATAGGTTTTCGCAGCCGGGATCCTTGAAACAGCCTTCAGCGCTCGAGGGAGTGTGCTTTGGGGGATTTGTCGTTATGTCACAGGAATACGCCGCGAATACCCATACTGGTACGAACGTCGCAGTCACCCCTTTTCGACGTCATGCTCATGCGGGCCGAGGAACCGTTCTCCATCGAAGTGGATCACGTGGTCCGGCGATTCGGCGACCCACACTTCGGTTTCCCATGAGATGTCGCGCAGATATTTGCCGAGCGTGGCGCGATTCGGGAAGGCCGTTACAAAGACCAGCCCAAACCCGCACTTCCTGAAAAGCGCCTTCAGTTCTAGGTGTCTCTTGGGATTTACGGGACCGTGGCTTGTGACAGCTTCGATTAGGAATATCCATCTTCGGGATTGATCCAGCGCAACCACATCCGGAAATTTGCCGTGCGAGTTCACTCGAAGGCCGAGTTGGGAGAATGCGGATTCGTCAAAATGCGACCATTTCGCCGCCGTGTCACCAACATACAGGATGGTGGCGCCCCCGGCGAAACGGGGGCAGAAGTCCTCGACGATGGCCCTGACTAATTCGTTGTGCTTGCCCGCCGACAAATAAAAAGCCTGCTTGTCTGACAATTGCACAGGAATCCGTGTCATGTCGCGTTCGTGTGCGTAACGACACAGCAGTGACTCAACTCTTGCCCTGTACTGCTTCAAAGATTTGCTCCATGCCTTCGAGCCGAATGACCGCAGGAGAGCATGGGCGTCCTCCGTCACCTGGTAGCACCAGTGCGGGCTGTTAATAGGTCTTGTCGGATCGTCCGGATTCGAAGTCACTAAGCCGGCTTGCTCAAACTGATGGACAGTCTGTCGGCGGACAGTCTCTCTCGTGTTCGGCGCGTACCTCTTGCCATAATTGACCTTGAAGAGTTCCATCATTTCCGTAATGCCGCGCAGCGGCCGCGCCGCCTTCGACCAGGGTGTCTCCGGCATCAAATCCAGCAGCGCCAGCAACGTCAAGGCCGAGCGCTCATTACACTGCTCTCGCGGCATGTTCAACTGTTTGAGGAGCTGCAGTGCTTCACGAATCTTCTTTCCTGCTCTGACAGGATCATGAGATTGGCTGTTCGCCATGGTAAAGATCACCTCTCTGCAAAGGTTGTCCAGCGTGGCTTGGTCCGGAAATGAATCGCCGATGCGCTCGCCGAGCTTCGTGAGCTGCTCCGCTGTGGGAAACCTGACCTTACGCAAGTCCGTTGCGTTAACCTGAGTGTGCCCGCTGAACTGCCGGAAGTAAAGATCAAAAACAGAAGAGTTTAAGAACCCCGTAAGGCCAACCGCGAACGGCCTGGAAAGTCCTTCACCATAGCGGTGGATATAATTGACATGGTTTTCCACGCCGATAGGGCCATTGAAGAACGTCCGGGAATCGCAGAGAGCGGCGACGATTCGGCGCGGCTCCTCTTTGGCCGTAAACCGTTTGACGAAGACGTAGACGCCGGAAGGTATGAACAAGCGCTCCGTGAGGCTGTTGAATTCGATGGCATTCGGTTTCTTTCCATTGCCGCCCGGCCACACTATTTGCGCATTCTTGAAGTGCGATGGATAGATCAGGGGGAACGTGTCCGCGGCAGGGAGCATCCTCAAGTGAGCCTTCGCTCGAAAATCTACCACGCGACCGGTCGAGATAGAAATGCCCAGGCCTTCCGCTGTTTGATCGAGCGAGCGCATCCATTCAGCTACGTCGGTATCCAATGAATCGGTAGGGACTCGGATGAATCTTTCTGGATCAGAAGGATGCACGACCTCCTCATAAGGCACATCTCTTTCGGCGAACGGTCGTGTGCTAGCGCCATCACTGGATGAAATCCGCACATATTTCATGGGTGGAGCTTTGGCGGCCAGCAGAATTACATTTTCCTGCAAGACCGAATCTTCGGCGAAAGCCGTTTTTCGGCTCTCAAAGAGATGGATTCTCTGTAAGGCCATTCTCTGCAGAAAGAATTTGCGGAAGGAGTTGAAATAGCTGCCATTGCAGAAGCTTCGCGGAGTGATCGAGACGAATTGACCGCCTGCGTCCATCATCTCAACGGCGACGGCCATGAATGCTGCATAGAGATTGCCGGTCTCGACGTTAATCAGCCGCAGAAATTGTCGCGTCTCGCTGTCCGCCGCGATTTTTCGGTACGGCGGATTCATGATTACGCAATTGAAGCAGCGCGACTTTTCTCTAAAGAGGCTTCCGCTGAGGTTGATGCATTCCGCCACGAAATCCTTAGCTAGAATCTCATACTCGAATGATACGTTGCGGCCGTAGCACGCGTCGCGACATGACCGGAGAGTTCGATCGAGGTGGCCGAGGAGGCCGATGTCTGTTTCATAGGCGGTTGCCCGTATGGTTCGAGGCGGCGGATTCCGCGAAAGCGCCTCGTCCATGAAGGCCGCCGTCAACGATCCGATTCCGGCTCCGGCGTCGAGCAGGCGAACCGTTTGGGGAAGGTCGCCGAAAAGGGAGGCCATCATCCGAGCAACGGCCAGCGGCGTCAAGAATTGGCCCTGCTCCGCTCGCGTCGCCGGGTTCAGTTCGCGGCTCGCAGTAAGACGGAGAAGGTCCACTTTTTCCAGGATAGAACTCGTCGCGATCATATGCTCTGCCAGATCGGGAATATGCAACAAATGATATCATAAAGACCTGACAGCGTAAATCTCGCTCTCTCCTATCCCGGCCTGTGGGAATTCCGGGGACATCTATGAGCAAGCCTGTCAAGACGGAAACGGGACGATAGCGGGATTTCCCAAACATCTATTCGGCATTCCGCCGATGGCGGATGCCATGCGATTGAATTCGGACCGGCCCCAGTCATAAACGCGGCTTTCACGTCGCCATGTCACCGTCGGGGTCCGGCCGTTCCATCCCGCTTCCGATCCTCGCAGTCCTCCCTGTGTCCCTGGCACCGCTGCCCGTGCCTGTTTCGTTTCCTTCGATGCCTACGCCGCTTCGGCGCGCCAGACTTCGCCGGTGCGGAGCATGGCGAGCATGACGCGCAAAAGATAGTGCGCCGTGGGAGAATTCGGGGGACACAAACCCTATTTCCTCCCGTGCTGCGTGACGTGACGCGGATGCACTTCCGGTATTATCGGCCACCGGTTCAGGTGCGGGCCGGCTCGGCGTGAAGTTCCAGCCCCAGGGCTTCAACGACCCTCAGGATTGTATCAAAATCCGGGTTCCGCTCGCCGGAGAGAGCCTTGTATAAGCTCTCCCGAGAGAGCCCCGCATCGCGAGCGACTTGGGCCATGCCCTTTGCGCGCGCAATGTCGCCGAGCGCCTTGGCGATCAGCGCCGCGTCCCCCTTCGCTTCTTCGAGGGTCGCTTCGAGATACGCTGCCATTTCCACCGGCGTCCGCAAGTGCTCTGCGACGTCATAACGTGAAGTCGTCGTTTTGGCCATTATGTCTCTGGGAATTCCGGTGACGTAAACCGTATTGCATCCGGCTTAGCGGTGCACAGCTTCATGGACCTCACAGCCCTGATATTGTCCAAGCGCAGACGATATAAGCCCGCTGCGCTCGCCGATCTCACTTTATGGCTTTCGCAAGTCGCATGTCCGACTTGAGAAGGTCGTTCACGACCGTGGATACGTCTCGCTTCTTCTTGCCGGCAATCCCCTCGACGAATTTGCGCACGTCCTTTTCAAGATAGATGGGCAGATTGAAACGTGCTTCACGCCGGCAGAACTTGCCGCGTTGGCCCTTTGAGAAGTCGTATTCTTTCCTCATTGTTCCCACAAGCATAATCCGGACGCACAGCCACTTCAAGTCATTTCACGGCATTCCCGAACATGCCAACTGAATCTTCGAGACAGTGGGGCTGTTGAAAAAGGCCGTTCGCGTATCTTCGCCGTGTCATTCCCGCGAAGCCTGTCCCCGACGCGATCCGGGAGCGGGAATCCATTCCATTGCGCGATGAGGCGGATCCTGGATTCCCGCCTTCGCGGGAATGACAAGGAGCATTTTTCAACAGCCCGCAGTCCTTCATTGAAGGATGACGTACAAGGCGTTTTCCGGAAACTGGAGCTCGACCTCGTCGCCTCGTCTCTCCAGCTCAGCTTCGCCGGCGGCGTTGCCGTTGGCGTCGAGCACGGTGGCCTTGGAGAGGCCGGGGTTGCGGATGGTCAGCGTTAGCTTGGCTCGCGTGACCTGCCAGGGCGCTTTGCCGATGTTGACGACTTCGAAGCCGGGGAAAGTCCCTTCTTTCACTTTGATCGTGACCGGCTTTTCCTGCCAGCCGGTCGGCCGGCATTGGGTGGTCGCCTGCACGAGCAGCTTGCCGGATTCGCGGATCGGCTTGTCGTCCATCGAGACGACGAGCACGGTCCCGTAATCGTTGTCGGAGGCGATCTCGACGTCGGCGGTCTTGAAGTTCTTCCGGTTCTTGAAGAACGCCGCGACGCCCTGGGCCTTCGGCGCGTTCAGCAGGCAGAAGCCTTTGTCGTAGTTGAACGTCAGCTCGCCGGTGACGCTGCGAACTTCCTTGGCCGATACGTCAATGAACGGCTTGAGATCGGCCATCTTGCTGGCCTGCGGCTGCCCGCCGTAGACGACCTCTACGCGGCCGACGAGGAAGGCCAGCGGGTTGACGCCTCCCTTGACCGACGATTCCGGAGCGATGTTCCCGGAGTTGCGGTTGGGATCGAAGCCGGCGCCTTCCGCGATGATCGGGTCGCGCCGCTGGAAGATGTCCGCCAGCGAACGCTCCTCGTGCACCACCGGCTCTCCGCGGCGGATATAGCCCTTGCGGTACATCAGCGCAGCCGCCGGGAAACCGCCCAGCATGTCCGGGTCGGCGAACAGCCATTTGCCCTGCGACGGCATGTAGCCGTTGGCCGACTGCGGCGGAGTCCATTCGTCGGTGCCGGTGGCGAACCAGAAGTAGGCGTCCACGCCGGAGAGCGACTGGTAAGCCGCCACCAGGAACGGCCCCTCGCTCGCGTGCGCGTCCGGCATGACCCAGGCGGACTCGGTGACCATCATCGGGAATCCCTTGACCCGCTTGAGGCTGACCGGCAGTTGCCTGGGATCGAGGAGCACCGAAGGCGACGTGAACTGGTCGCCGTTCTCGATCGCCCAGCCGTTGTTCCTGCCGATGTGAATCCCGTCGAAGTAGCGGTTGACCGCGAGCACCTGGTCCGCCGTGTAGCTCCACCGCTCCGCATCGTTGAGCTTGACCATGTCGGCGGTTTGCCAGTTGCCCGCGTTGATGAGCTGCTTGCAGCCGAGTTCCACGCGGAGAAATTTTTCCATACTCCGGTTGAAGTCGAACATCGTCCGGCTGATGAATTCGGTCATATCGGCCAGCCGCCGGGCCTGCGCGCCGCTGCGCTCCTGGGTCAGCTCCCAGATATTGTCCAGCGCGACGATGCCGGCGGCCAGGTTGTCATCCCTGTTGTCGGCGCCGCCCCAGGCTTTTTTCGCCGCGGCCAGCGAGCCGTATTTGCCGATGAGGAACTTGCCGAACAGCGCGGATAACCGCCTCCGCTGCTCGCCCTGGATGCCGTTGAACGTCCAGAACAGCAGGCTGTCCTCATTCTGAAGCTGGATGATCGCGACCGCCGGGTCCTTCGCCAGCGGGATGCCGGTGTAAGGGTTCGGCTCGGCGTAGAGCGCCTTCAGCCAGGCGCGGTAACCCTCCTGCATCGTCGGGTCGAAGAAGAGCAGGCTGGCGGCGCTCTGCTCCTTCGTCACGCCGGGAATGCCCCAGCTCGGGCCGACGCTGGAGCCCTCCGCCCAGAAGGGCGAGATCGTCGCGTAGATGCCCTCTTTCTTCATGGCGGCGACCGTGCGCCAGATCCAATCGCGATCGGCCGGGTCGAACTCGGTCAGCTTGCCCTTGGGACCGGGGTTGAGATGGGCGTGCAGGCGGACCATGTTCACGCCGCGCTTCGCCAGGAACCGGGCGTGATGCGCCAGGTCCGGCTCCGGCTCCGGCCAGAGCGGCCGGGCGGCGAACGGCTTCTCGCGGCCGACGTTCGTATTGACCGCCCAGAACCGGACCGGGTCGCCGTTGCCGAGGACGAAGTCGCCATTCGCATCCACCTTCACGAATCCCGATTCGCCGGCCACCTTCTCGTTGAGCGAACGCAGGTCCAGCAGCGCATCGGGCCGGAACTGGTCCCGCGCCGGCTGAAAGGCCCACGTGGCCGGACTGTCAGCCGTCTGCGCGGACAGCGCCGCGGGCGCAAGCAGGATCAGCAAGAAGTTGAAGGCCGCTATCCTCAGCATGGGACCTCCGCGAGCCAGGGATTGTTCGGGGCGTTCAGAAACACACCAGCGGAATCTATCCGCCGCCAATGCCACTGTCAAGAACAATAACGACGCAGGCTCGAAACGAACCGGTTGCGCTGTGGCGCGGAGGCCCTCTGCACGATGGGCGTCGGGGAAACGCTTCGCGGAACTGGCCTGGAGAGCGAGGGCGGCGCAGACGCGCGCCCAGAACCGGGCGGTCTAAGGCCCGAAGTCCATTCTCGCGAAGGCAGCCGGCTATATCCTGCGGCAGTATACTGCGGCAGGATATAGCCGGCGAATACACGGGGAAAAAGTGCGTGCGGGCTTTCGGCGCCGGGGTCCCGACCTGCATCCCGTCGTCGCACGGCGCCGCGCGAGTAGCTATATCCTGTGGCAGTATACTTCGGCAGGATATAGCCGACAAGTGCACGGGAAATGGATGAGCGCTGCGAAAGAGTGTGCGGCCAAAGTTCAAGCGGTTTGCGGTCCCAGTCTCATTCCGCGAGAGCGGGTGGCTATATCCTGTGGCAGTATACTACGGCAGGATATAGCTGACGAGTGCACGGGAAAAGAGCGAGCGCGGCGAAAGAGTGCGCGGCGAAAGTTCACGCGGTTTGCGGTCCCAGTCTCATTCCGCGAGAGCGGCTGGCTATATCCTGTGGCAGTATACCGCGACAGGATATAGCTGACGAGTGCACGGGAAAAGAGCGAGTGCGGGAAGAACGCACGGCGCAAGCTCAAGCGGTTCGCGGTCCCAATCTCATTCCGCGAGAGCGGCTGGCTATATCCTGTGGCAGTATACTTCGGCAGGATATAGCCGGCGAGTGCACGGGAATCGAGCGAGCGCGGCGAAAGAGTGCGCGGCGAAAGTTCAAGCGGTTTGCGGTCCTAGCCTCTTCCCGCGAGAGCGGGCGACTATATCCTGTGGCAGTATACTGCGCCAGGATATAGCCGGCGAACGCACGGGGAAAAGAGTGCGCGCAGGCGGTCGGCGACAGGAAACCCGAGCCGCGCCGCTCCTTCGCAAGGCGCCACGCGGCTACATCGTGGGCCAGTATACTGTCAGCCGATATAGACGTTCGACGGCTCGCGCAGGGGTGCAGCGGCGGTTACGCTGTCATGCGGCTTCCCGCTGCCGGAACCGGGCAAGGGAGCGGGAAGCCGGAAGGCCAAGGCGTGCACGGCAGGATAAACCTTCGCACGCGCGGCGATTGTCTGGAAATGCGCGTTTCTGTCTGCGCGATGCGCCACTGTTCGCCAGTCCGCATCCTGTACTTCCAATCCGTTGCGCTCTGCCGCGCCCCGCGGTCGCGGCACGGCCGCCTATGTGGGTCGCTCGAAACCGCGCACACTTGACTCTTTTTCCCCGGGAACCTACGCTACGCATGAGTTTCAATCCCTGAAGAGGATCGCTTGCGAAAGATGAAGCACCCTGATTCTCCGATCTCCGTTGGGATTGTCTCACTGGCCGCGTGCTCCCTCACTGAGCCGGGATGCCGCTTTCCATTCGGCGGCGCAGAACTGGAATCGCTCCAGATCGCCCGGCTTTTGGCGCAGGCCGGCGGGTTCGAGGTGACGCTCTACGTGGCAGACATTGGCCAGCCGGCCCGCCGCGAACAGGGCATGACCATACGCCCCGTAATTCGCATGTCGCCCGGCCCGCACTTTACCGCGGCGCAACTGGCGCGGCTGGTTTGGCGTCTGTCGGCGGCGCGGCACGACCTGTATATTACGCAAAGCGCCAGCGGCGTCAACGGGCTGGTGAGTTTCGCGGCGCTTGCGGTGGGCAGAACGCATCTGCACATGTGCCGCAGCGCCAGCGATAGGGAATGCTCGGGCCAACCTGATAGCTCGTTGTCGCCCCTCGCCAGGCGGTTCCACGAGTTCGCCATGCGTCACGCGCGCGCGCTGTCCTGCGACACCCCGCAGCAGGCGGAGATTCTCCGGCGGACGTACGGCCGCGCGGCGGCGATCTTTCCCGCGCCGTTGCCGCCACCGCCGCCGAGGGCCGAGGGACCGCGCGCGGGCGCGCTGTGGGTGGGCCGCGACGCGGTGGCCAAGCACGCGGACATTTTCGTTGACCTGGCCGCGCGGCTGCCGGATCACCGCTTCACGCTCGTCTGCCAGCCCGATCCGAGCCAGGACATCGCGCGTCTGCGAAGGCGCGCCCCGGACAACCTCATGCTCTACGAGGGATTGCCCTTCGACGAGGCCAACGCGCTCTTCGCACAACATCGCATCTTTGTCTCCACGAGTTCCTCGGAGGGCGTCTTCCCGCAGACTTTTGTCCAAGCCGCGCAGGCGGGAACGCCGATCCTCTCGCTTTCGGTGGATTCAGGCGGCTCGCTGGCGGCGCGGAACGCCGGCATCGTCTGCGGCGGGAACTTCGAGCGCCTGGTCGAGGCGGCGCGCATGCTGCTGGAGGACGAGGACGCGTGGCGATCCTGCGAGCGGGGCGCGCAGGCATGGTTCCGAGATCGCGCGGCGGAGGCCGGCCGCATTGTCGGTCTCGTGCGCGATATCGCTTCGAAGAAGGAGCCCCGGTGACCTGGACCTGGCAGCGCGTCGGCGGGTGGCTGCGCCTGCTCCTGGTGCTGGCGATGATCGCCGGCCTGGTCGTGATCGCCAGGCCTTCGCGGCTCTGGTCGGCGCTCGCCGGGGCGGAATACCTCTGGGTGCTCGCCGCCGTGCCCGTCGCCGTCTGCGCGATCCTGCTCGACGCGCTCAAGCTCTACTGGCTGGTCCGGCCCGTCGGGTTCAGCGGCGGCTGGTGGTCCGTGGCGAGGACGACGCTCGTCGTCAATTTCGTATCGCTGTTCCTGCCGGGGACGGTCGGCGGCGGCGCGGTGGCGTGGTACAGGCTGGCGCGGCCGGACAAACTGCACGCGCAGATGTTCGTCGCGCTCTCGCTCAACGCGGCGCTGAAGGTCGTCGCGATCTGCGGAGTCGGCGCGCTGGCGCTGGCTTTGGACGTTCAGGCCGCGCAGGAGCATCGCGCATGGATCGTGCCGCTGCTCATCGTCGCGGCGCTTCCGACGCTGGCCCTGCTGCTGATGATTACCACGGGACTGGCCGGCGCGCTCAAGCGCTTTCACGTGAAGTCGCTGCCGGGCCTGATGCCGCATCGGCTGCACGAGGCGCTGCGGAAAATCCTCGAATCGCTGGAGACCTATCGCTCGCACGCGCCGAGTCTGCTGGGCGCGCTCGCCGCCAACGTCGCGCGAATGCTCGTGACGAACTTCGGCCCGCTCTTCTGCCTGATCGCCGTAGGCGCGAATGACGTTCCGTACGTCCGCATCCTCTGGATCATGTGCGCGGTGGAAGTGGCGAGCATGATTCCCATCGGCCTCTCCGGCCTTGGGCTGCCGCAAGTCGCATTCGTCGGGCTGCTGGCCGCGTTCAAGGTCCCCGTGGACCGTTCGCTGGCGTGCCACGTGGTGAGCTGGCTGCCCTGGCTGCCGATTTACCTGTTCGGGGCGGCGCTGATGCTTCGGGAGAGTTTCGCGCGGCCGGCGGAGTAGCTTGTGCTCCGCAGCAGCCGCTTTCACCAGGGCGTTTTGCGCCGGCGCGGGTAGAGCAGGATATCGTCGGGCGGAGGAACTTCGGAGACGACCGCGTCGCCGATGAAGAGCGCCGGGTTGCCGAACCGGTCGTTCAGCGCCTTCAGCTTGCCGCGGACTTCGATCCATGGCCCCAGCTTGGCCGCGCGAGCGGCCGGCTGGAACGGCTTCGGCGACTGAGCGCGCACCCCGATCACCTCCGCGTCGGCCAGGCAGCAGGTGACCACGATGCGGGTCACGACGAACTGGTTCTCGCCGCAGCGATCATCCACGAAATATTGGCCGATCGCGTCCACCGGCCGTCCCACCCACTGCGCCGGCGGGCCCGTGAGCAGGTATTCGTAGAGGTCCGCCATGGAGAGCGGCGGCTGAGCGCCCTCGGCCTGCGCACTCGCGGGCAGTAGCGGCTCGGCAGGAGTCGCCGGCCGAGGCGGCGTCTGCGCTGCGGAACGGATTTCAGGCTGCTGCGGCAACCGGATCTCATGGACGCCCCGCCGCGAGAGGCTGGCCCCGCTGAGGCCGCTGCCGGTGGTGCACAAGGAGAGGACAATCGGCGCGAGGAACAGCGCCTGGAAGACCAGCTCGCCGGGCGATGCGGCTTCGTGCTCGTGGTTGTCTTCGGCCTCATGGCCGCCGCCGGGGTGATGCGCTTGTTCCTCCCGCTGCGCCGGCAGCAGGGCGGCGCCGACGAGGATCAACGTCGCCGCCGACGCCAGGCTCAGCCAGCGGTAGGAAGGATTGATGATCCCCAGGCGGCCGGGTTTTCCCGGTTGCGGGTGCGCGGTCGTGTACCAGGCGAACGCCAGGAAGGCCGCCCAGGCGAGAATGACCGCCATGCGCCCGGCGCCGACGACGCGATGGACCGTGTGCTGGCTCATGGCTGCAACCCCTGCGCCGCTTGCTGTTGCGCTTGCCGGGCGGCGTCGGTCAGCGGGCTGGGTTTGGCGAGTTCGGGCCAGAGATTGCTGAGCAGCATGGTCGCCGTGAAGACCAGCGCCACGCTGCACGCGCACAGGATCAGGATCGTCCGTTTGCGGAAGACGCGCGTGTACATGGCGATGAGCTTCATGTCGAGGATCGGCCCGAGGACCAGGAACGCCAGCCGGCTGGAGATCGAGAAATCGCGGAAGCTCCAGGCGACGAACGCGTCCGCCTCGCTGCACAGGTTCAGGACGAGCGCCATGGCCATCATCGTCACCGTCGCCATGACGTTTTGACCGGCGAACTGCACGACGATCTTGCGCTCGACGAGGACGTTCAGCGCCGCGGAAATCGCCGCGCCGATCGCCAGGAACGCGCCGATCTCAATGAAGTCGCGGCCCGCGTGGCCGAGCGCCTCGCGCGATCCCTCGCGCCACGACGGACGCGCGGTCGCCGGCGCCTTCAGCGCGATGGTGTGCGCCTGCTTTCCCGCGAACATCGTCACCACGCCGCTGGTGATCATGGCGATGACCAGGCCCAGGCCGAGGCGCAAGCCCGTCACAGTCAGCGGCCGCATCGAGCGAAACGCGACCATCGTGCTGAGGATCACGATCGGGTTGACCACCGGCGCGGCGAGCATGTACGCCAGCGCGACGTTGAGCGGCATGCCTTTGCGGATCAGCCGGCGCATCACCGGGATCACGCCGCACTCGCACATCGGCAGCGCCAGCCCGGCCAGCGCGCCGCTGAGCGTGGCCAGAAAGCGGTTCTTCGGCAATATCCGCGTCAGCACTTCCGACGGGATGAAGACCTCCATGATCCCGCTGACCAGCGAGCCCAGCAGCACGAACGGGAGCGCCTCGAAGAGGATGCTCAACAGCACGCGCGAAAAGTCGCCGAACAGCGCCAAACCGAGATCTCCTGGAACGAGGCCGGATTCGGCCAAAGGGACTTGCGGCCGCATCACGAGCTATTGTAACTGAGAAGGGATTTCGCCCGCAACGTTGCCCGTCCCAGCGCACGGATCGCCCGCCCCAAACCGTGGCTCGAAGAGAGGCTCCGGGCGGCCGACAGCCTTCAGGATGAAGGGCTACGGCAAGGGATCGCTTTTGACTTGAAGACGGTTACGGTGGTTCCGGGACTCCCCGTTCAGGCATTCCAGGTTCGAGTCCTGGATCCTCAACGATTCAGCGAGCCGCCGGCGTCCCGACAGGGCGCGAAATAATTGGTATTGTGTCCCCAGCGATTCGCCAACATAAACCGCACCAGGCCGCCCGCCGATGCACTTGCGCGCGACCTCTTCGGGCGGCTCTTCCCCGCCCATCATGAATTCGCCCGCCGGAATCAGCACCAGCTTCATCTTGACGCCGCTGCCGCAGTCGAGCTCGATGGCGGGCTGATCTGCGGCAGTCGCGAGAGTGCCGAAGCCGGCCAACGCCAACATCAGCGTCAGAATTGTGCCCACCGCGCGTCTGCCCATCGCGGAGCCGTCCTTTCAGCAAGGCCTTCGAGCGTCGGGCTTTAGGCGGTTGATTGTAAACCTTTTTCGCAGCGTGTCAAGACGCCCGTCCGACCAGTTTATTCGACGCCTTTATCCACCCTGCCCGCACGCCTGTTGCAAGAGGATAGGCCCACGCGCGCCCCTCGCGCGCCTGACTGGAAAGACGAGTCTAATTGGTTTGCTTAAGGACCTATTTGGCCAAGACCATGCCTTGCCACCTCAAGCGCGGCGAGCCTACTCCGCCTTGCGGGACGTTGCGCTTCGTATATTCCATATCGGCACGACAACCCCACAGAAAACAAATAACGACGGAATGAGTATCATTGCGTAAACTTGGGCTTTCGTGAAACTTCTTTCGATGACAGCTTCGGACGGCTCGTTCGGGTTGACGTAACAGGTCATCATTCGGCCTGGAGGGTAATACTTGCGCACAAGCTCCGGATCGGTGAACCCCGGATCGTTGCCGTAATCTATCCTCTTATAAGAGCAGGACGGGCAATATCGGTCAGCGACGTACTTGGCTCCTCTGAATTCATAGGAATAGCTCAGGGCTGGACCGTAAAAATCGACATGCATCTTACCATAATGGTGACGGATTGGATCAACGGAGACGACGACGCACGGCGTCTGTACCCACCAATGTGCCTTCCATGCTTTGATGAGAAACGGCAGCCCGAAGATACAGTAGATGGCCATCAACCCCCATGAGAGCACCAGCAGGAATATTGCCGCCCCGACCGAGCATTCCGGAGTATTGTCCCGCCTTGCCATCAAAGCGCCCTCAGGGCTTGTTCGGCCGGAGCGAAGATTGCGCACGCCTTAAGTGATCCGCGCAATGCTGAGGACACGATACCAGTTATTTTCCTGCCTCTCGTTTGCCATTCGGGACAGTAGGCTGTGATTGCGTTCCATTGTCCTCTTCCGACAACGATTGCGTCGTCGGCTGTGCTTCGAGCCAACGGCATTTTACGCTCAAATCGCCCGCTGTCAAGGGGCTAAATGCTGTTCTGGAAAGCGATACGCGCGCGCCCGCCCCTCGCGCGCATGATTGGAAAGTGGAGCCGGAGCGGTTTGTCGTAGGACCTATTTGGCCAGCCATGTTTCAAAGGCCTTGTATTAATTCACGGCATGAAACCAAATCTAGAGCCGGTTTCACAACCGAATTTGTCTTAAACCGTTAATTGCCACGGCTTTATATGACCTAACTGTTAATTTTCACTCAGTTATGTTAAATCGTGCCATGGAATGGAGACCTTTTCATGGCACGAGGCCTGGTGAGACTGACGGACGCGCAATGGGCGAAGGTCGAGCCGCTGTTGCCGAAGTTCAAACGGTCGGCCAAGGGCGGACGCAAGCCGGTGGACAACCGGCGCGTTTTCGAAGGAATCCTCTGGGTGTTGCGCAGCGGCGCACGTTGGAAGGATTTGCCTTCGGAGTACCCTTCGCCGACCACCTGCTGGCGGCGGCTGCGCGACTGGGAGGAGCAGGAGATCTGGCTGAAGGCGTGGCGGAACTTCCTGGGCGAGCTCGACGCGAAAGGCGAACTCGACT
>JBKQWE010000075.1:0-34095 GCA_052139675.1 Candidatus Brocadiia bacterium | reverse complement strand
TGACGATTTTCCAAAAAGACCCGGTTTTACAGCTCTTTTCACAAGGCCCGATCTCAAATCCGGAGATCAACGTTACAAAACAGTTGTCATTCCTAGAGATTTAACCGGACAGTAGTGAATCGTAATCGTAATCGTAATCGCCGTTTGCTGTCACGGATAAACCGAAGTCCGATTACGAGTAAGATTACGATTACGATTACGAAGTTATGAATCCGGCTCCCGTCAAACCAGAATGTCGGAGACCGCGAGGCGCCGGTCTCCGAGCCGTTCATTCGCTTCGTTCAATTTCTCGCGGCTGCTGACGACGCAGACGGCCGAACGAGGCTCATTGGCGTCCAGCACGCGCAGCATCGTCTCCTTGACCGACTCCGGCGTGGCGCGCAGCGCGGCGGCATACCGCGCCTCGCGCAGTTCGTCGCTGTCGCCGCGGAGATGCCGCATCAGCGCCGTGCCGGTGGCCCAGGCGGGCCGGACCGGCGCCACGGCCTCCTTGGCCCTGCCGATGATCGCGCGGTCAATGTCGGTCCGGCTCCACTGCTGCGCGGCGATATAGTCGCGGAGGCGGTCGAAGATCGCCAGCGTCTCGACGATGTTGGGATCGGAGAAGCTGTACAGGCTGAACGTGCCCAGGACGTCATCGTATCCGGCGCCGCCGCCGTAGGCGTTTCCCTTGAAGCGAATCTCGGGCAGGAAATAATCATAGCGGGCCAGGTAGGCGCCGAGTTGGAACAACGGCACGTCGGCGTGCGCCAGGTGCGGCGCCGGCATGGCCTTCACGCAATGCGCTATCTTCATCGGCCCGGCCAACCCTTCGCGCGGCGGCGCGGCGTACGGCTCGAACGACGGGAGCGCGTCCGGGACGGTTTCGCGTCGCCGGCGCAAGGCCCAGCTTTCCAGCGTCCGCGTGAGAGCGCCAAAGACCGCGTCGCTGCCGGTGAAGCTCACCGTCCAGCGCGCGCCGGCCAGAAAATCCCGGATGCGCTCAACGTTCCGCATGATCTCTTCGGCGCGCTGATCGAACCTGCCCGTCAGGTCCTCGACGAAGCGCAGGGCGTCCGGGCTGACGAAGAGGTGGTCGAGCGCGGCGGCGGGGCTGAGGCCGCGCGCGGCCTGGCGAAGGGCGGTGCGCAACCCGTCGTCCACCAGCGTCGAGCGGTACCCGGCGCGGGCCTGGGTCATCACATCCTGCAAGCGGCCGCGGTCGCGCGGATCCAGGCCGAAGATCAAGTCGCCCAGCAGCCCCAGCGCGTTCTCCGCCTGGCCGTCGAGGGTTTTGAGCCCGAAGCGGCAGCGGCGCAGGGTCATGGCCGGATCGGCGGCATGACGCCAGACGTTGGCGCTCGACCACAGCCAGCCGGTGCACGCCGCGCGGCGTTCCGCGATGCGGACGAAGTCCTGCCCGGCGGCGCCCATCTTTTCGACCGCCTCGCCGAACCGGGGAAGCCAGCGGTAGAGCTCGACCGGCAGCCCGGCAAGGTCCACGTCAATCTCCAGGTAATTGACGCCGTTGGCAAAGACGTCGTTGCGCAGCACGGTGACGCCGGCGACCTGGCCGACCTCGGTGGGGATGCGCCGCGGCCGGGCCGGCAAATCGCTGGTCTTGAGTTGCGGCAGCCTGGCCAGCGCCTCCGGCGAGTTGGGAACGGACTGCGCCGCCGCCAGGGCTTCCGCGGACTTTGCGATGGCGGCGATCTGCCCGGCGTCCAAGCGGGCGCGCTGCCCGGCCATGCGCGCCGCGAACGCGGCATCGGCGCGCGCCTGGGCTTCGCGGTCGGGCCGCAGGGCCACGCGCAGGCGGTGTGAGTTGTTCAGCAAGCCCTCGCGAATGAGGCGATTGAACCTTTGCGGATCGGCGGCGTATCGCGCGCGGCACGCCTCGAGTTGTTTCCGCGCGCTCAGGAAGGTCAGCGGGTCGCCGTTGAACGGCCAGGCGGCATCGGCCGCATGGAGCAGCGACAGCGGGAACAGGCTCCGCACTTCGAGGGTTTCATAGGCGAGCTGCTGGAACGCCGCCTCGACCCGCTCGGGCGCGAACGGCTCGGCGGCCAGCCGTTCCAGGGTCTCGATCACCACCCGCTCGAAGGCGTCGGCCCGGCCGGCTTCGCTGCCTTTGAGGCCGACGTGGAATTCCTCCTCGTAAGCCGCGCCCCACGCGCCGGCGAAGAACACGTCGGCGCCGAGCTTCGAGTCAATCAGCGCCTTCCTCAGCGGCGCCGCCTCATTCCAGAGCAGCAGGGCGGAGAGCGCCTTCCAGTCGGCGACCAGCGCCGGGTCGAGCGCGTCGCCGACGACCCAGTTGAGCGTGAGGAACGCGCGGCCGGCGGCGTCCTCGCCCGCGCCGATCGGATACTCCTTCTCGATGCGCCGCGGCTCGGTCCAGCGCGGCTGGCGCGGCGTGGCGACGCGCACGTCGCGGCGCTCGAAGCCGTTCAGCGCCGGCGCCAGGAAGCGCAGGTGCTCGGCGGTCGGGATGTCGCCGTAAATGAAGAACAGGCCGTTGCTCGGATGGTACAGGTCGCGGTGGAAGCGGCGGAACTGCTCGTAGGTCAGGTCGGGAATGTGATCGGGGTCGCCGCCGGATTCGTGCCCGAGCGGCGTGTCGGGAAAGAGGCCGCACCCGGCGAGTTTCCACATCAGCGCCTCGGGTGTGGAGAACGCGCCCTTCATCTCGCTGTAGACGATCCCCGACACCCGGAGCGGCGAGTTGAGGTCGGCGTTGTTCTCCAGCTCGAGGTGGTGGCCCTCGCGGCGGAAGATGTCCTCCGTCAGTTGCGGCTGGAAGACGGCGTCGAGATAGACCTCGGCGAGATTGAAGAAGTCCTTCTTCACCGTGCTGGCCACCGGGTAGACCGTGTACGCCTGCGAGGTCATCGCGTTGATGAACGTTGCCACGCTCATCTTGACCATCTCGAAGAACGGCTCGCGCACCGGGAACTTCCTCGATCCGCCGAGGACGGCGTGTTCGAGGATGTGCGGGACGCCCGTGTCGTCGGGCGGCGGGGTTGGAAAGGTCACGGCGAAACAGTTCTCGATGTCGGACGGGGCGAAGAGGTGCAGGAGGCGCGCCCCGGACTGGAGGTGCGTCGCGCGTATCGCCACGGCGCGCAGGTCGGGCAGCGGCGTGACCTGCTCGATCCGGAAACCGTCAACCGTTTGGCCGGCGCGCAAGTCGCTCCGGGCGTCTCCCGCGTTCGGCGCGCGGTTTGCGTCATCGCTTGTGCTCTTCCGCCGAGATCGCTTCCCGGGATTTGCCATTCGTGCGCCCTCCACATCACGGCCAGCCGGCAGGTCTCATATACTGGCGCTCGACGCCGCCTCTGTCAAGGAATTTTTCGCCGGCCTGCGAACGCGCCCCTTACGATGCCCATCTCGGAATGCTGCGCCAGAATTCCCGCAGTTGGCCGTTATGGCTCCGGAAATCGGGATGATGGCGGTGCACCAGCGCCCAGAACCGCTTCGAGTGGTTCAGCTCTTCCAGGTGGCAGAGTTCGTGGATCAGGACGTAGTCCACCAGCTCCGGCGGCAGGAAAAGGAGCTTGGCGTTGAGGGAGATGGTCCGCCGCGCCGAGCAACTGGCCCAGCGAGTCGCTTGCCGCCTCACCAGGGCGCGCTCGTACTTCAGGCCGGTTCTGAGGCTGACGTCCCGGAGGCGCGGGATGAGGCTGTTCCGCGTCTGGCGCATGAGCCACCGCGTGAGCGCGTCGCGGCAGGCCACCTCGTCCTCGATCGGGCCGCAAGCCAGCAGGCGGCCCTCCGCCTGTTCCCGGACGGACACGCGGCGCGCGGCGGTCTTCCTTCCCTCGACCTGCCACACCGTGCCGTCCGCCCGCAGCGCCACCTGCAGAGGCAACTGCCACGGAGGCGTCGCCGCCAGCGCCCTGCGCTCCGATTCGACGCGCCGCAGCGCAGCCTGAATCCACCGTTTCGCGCGCTCCAGGACGCGCGGCACGTTCCGGGTGTCGTAGCCGCGCGGGACGACGACCTCCAGGCCCTTCCGCACCGTCACGCACAGGCGGACATTGCGGGCGCGGGTGCTCACGCGGAGTTGATAATCAACAGCCGATCCAGTCATCCGGTCTTGAGCCTCTTCCGTTGGGAATCGCCACGACAACGCTGGGAGTCTAACCGTTCTGCGGCCCCGGCGCAAAGGCGCTTTCGCGCGGCATGCTGGCGATTCCCGGTGAAAAGAGTTAAACTGAATCCATGCCATTCCAAAGACTCAAGCTCATCGAGCCGCTGCTGCGCGCGGTGCGGTCTCAAGGTTACACGATCCCCACCGCCATCCAGCGGGAAGCGATCCCTTACGTGCTGGAGGGAAGGGACCTGCTGGGCTGCGCTCAGACAGGCACCGGCAAGACGGCAGCGTTCGCGCTGCCCATACTGCAGTTGCTTCACGGCCGGCCCGCCGCGCAGGGCGCACCGCACGGCCAGCTTGCCCGCCACATTGCTGGCGGGCCTGCCCACCCCACCGCCGGCGCGCAATCCGCCCACCCGCACGCTCCGGCCCGCACGCCCGTTCGCGCGCTGATCCTGACGCCCACCCGCGAGCTGGCCGCCCAGATTGACGAGAGCTTCGGCGTTTACGGCCAGTTCACCGGACTGCGGCACGCGGTCGTTTTCGGCGGCGTCAGCCAGCATCCGCAGGTCCAGGCGATCCGGCAGGGCGTGGATATCCTCGTCGCCACGCCGGGGCGGTTGCTCGACCTGATCAACCAGCGCGTCCTGAGCATCCGCGAGATCGAGATCTTCGTCCTGGACGAGGCCGACCGCATGCTGGACATGGGATTCATCCACGATATCCGGCGCGTGATCGCGCTGATCCCCCGGAAGCGGCAGACGCTGATGTTCTCGGCGACCATGCCGAAGGAAATCCAGGCGATGGCCGACCAGATCCTCACCCACCCGGTGGAGGTCCGCGTGCCGTCCGAGTCGCCGGCGGCCGACACCGTGCAGCAGTCGCTTTACTTCGTCCCCCAGGCGCTGAAGTCCGAGTTGCTGTACCAGTTGCTGCAGAACCCGGAGCTGACGAAGGCGCTGGTGTTCACGCGGACCAAGCGCTGGGCCGACCGGGTGGCCAAGCGGCTGACTTTCACCCATATAGCGACCGAGGTCATTCACTCGGACAAATCGCAGAAGGAGCGAACGCGGGCGCTGGAGACTTTCAAGCACGGCAAGACGCGCGTGCTGGTGGCCAGCGACATCGCGGCGCGCGGATTGGACGTGGACGACATCTCGCACGTCGTCAACTATGACCTGCCGCTCGACCCGGAAACCTACGTTCACCGCATCGGCCGCACCGGGCGGGCCGGGGCGCGCGGTCAGGCGATCACGTTCTGCACCGACGAACAGCATGATGAGTTGCGCGCCATCGAGAAACTCCTGGGGCGCAGGATCCCCGTCCTTCAACATTCTCTGAAGCCGCAACCCGGCGCGCCGAAGGACACCGCCCAAGGGCATCGCGGCGGCCAGAATGCCCAGCACCCGCAGCAGAGGCCGGGATCCGCCGATCAGCAGAAGAACCGGTTCTGGCAGAGCCGGCGCAAGACTCACCGGCAGGGTTCCGGGCGGCGCAGGGGACGCTAGCGCGCCGGCCCGGGAACGGCAGGAGTTCCACGCCGAAGCCGCTACGCGTTTCGGAAATCTATGATCGTCTCCCGATAGGCCTCGGGCAGCCCGATGTCGAACCGCCGTCCCTGGACCACGATACCCATGAAGCCGTCTTCCTGCCGCATCCGGTCCAGGCAGGAGGTCAGTTGGAACTCGCCGCGCTCGCGGACGTTGTTGCGGATGTTCTCTTCGAGGATTTCGAAGATCCTCGGCTTGAGCACGTACTGCCCGAAGACGGTGAGAAAATGCCCGCTTTCGATCCCGTCCACGGCCAGGTTCGTCTGCGCGTATTCCAGGCTGGGCTTCTCCGCAAATTCCGTAACGGAGAGCGTGGAGTTTTCGCTCTGCCAGATGCCGCCGACGCAGCCGAAGTGGCCGATCTCCGCGCCGCCGGTGATCTTCAGCCCGACCACGCATTGCCCGAGGCGCTCATACGCGTCGAGGACCTGCCGCGCGCAGGGCGTGGCCGTGGTCGAGGCGTAGAGGTGGTCGCCGAGCATGAGGAGGAACGGCTCGTTCCCGACCCATTCGCGCGCGCAGAAGACCGCGTGGCCGAACCCCTCCTGCGCGGTCTGCGCGACCAGCGTGATGCGGTGGCCGATCTCCGCCAGGTATCCGCAGTATTCCTGGTTCTCGCGCGAGAGCCGGTTGAAATTCTCGATGCGCGGCGGGTTGTTGAAGAAGTCCTCGAAGAACTCGCGGTCCTCCGGCTGCACGATCAGGCAGAGTTCCTCGATCCCCGACGCGATCGCTTCCTCGATGATCGCCAGGATCGCCGGCTTGGCGCGGCCGTCGCGGTCAATGACCGGGAACAGTTCCTTTTTGACCGCCTTCGACGCGGGGAACAGTCGCGTGCCGAACCCCGCGGCCGGAATGACCGCCTTCCGGACTTTCAGGCCGGAGGCCAGCACCAGCTTCAGGCAGGACAGGCGCAGTTCCCGCTCGAGGATCTCCACGACTTTCTGCTGGCTCTGCTCATCCCGGGCGATGAACTGCACGGAGCCGTCGCCCTGCGAGCCGACGCCCTTGCCGCCGAGGACGTGCGGCTGGATCGCCGGGTAGCTCAGGACCTTGTGAAGAACCGGCGCCGTCAGCTCGGACGGGCACGCCGGCTGGAGACGCTGGTCGAACTCCGCCTGCGCCTTGCGCATCAGTTCGCCGATCCGCTCCGCGTCGCCGCTCTCCAGCGCCCGGGCGGCCTCGTGGGTGATCTCCGCGCTGACCTCGCCGAGGTATTTCTGCACGCCGCGCTGCAGGTCGTTCTCCGCGAACGGATAGCAGCGGTTCAGCTTCGAGAGGATCTCCTTGGTGTCCTTCCCCGCGCCGAGGTCGGCGATGACGAAGTATAGGCTGCGCGGGACCTTGAGTTCCTCGATGTCAATGCGGTCGCCGTCGAAGGTCATCAGGATCGGCCGGCCGCCGTAGGCGCAGCCCTGGTCCATCCGGCCGCAGCGCGAGGGCGTGGTGATCTCGCCGGAGTAAGCGAACTCCATTTCACCGCGCACGGTCATCTTCAGGTCGTAAATGCGGTTGAAGGCGCGCGCGATGAGGACGCAGAACGCGGCGCTCGACGAGAGGCCCTTCTTCACGGGCAGGTCGGTCAGGTAATTGTCAATCTCCAGCCCGCGCACGCGGTAGTGAGTGAGGATCTGGTACGCCACGCCGGCGGCGTAGCTGAAGAACCCGCCGCGCTCGGCCTCCGCGAGGAGCGCTTCGCGCACCATCGGGATCTCCAGCGGACCCTGGAGCGCGCCGTCGGAGAGCGTGGATCGGACGACCAGCTTGGCCGGATGGGGCTTCACTTCGGCGTACACGCCCTGGTTCGTTCCGGCGATGAGCGTATAGCCCTTGCCCAGGTCGGCGTTGATGCGGCGGTAGCCGCCGGCCCAGTCGGTGTGCTCGCCGAAGAGACAAATGCGTCCCGGCACGAAAAGCTTCATGCAATCTCCCGAGCGGTCCGCCATCGAAACGTCGTATTCTCACCGTCGGAATCGCGCTTGTCAAGCAGATTCGCGGCGTCGCGCGGCTTCCGCTTGACAAGCGGGATTGCGACGGTCAAAATCCGGCTCGTGGCGGCGCGTCTCCAGAAAATTATCCGGTCATGCACGGGGAGCATAAAATGAGCCGAGTGAATCAACCGGCAGGGTTGCGGGCGAGTTTATTTCGGCGTGCGGGCGCGGCGGGGATTCTGGCCATGGCGCTCCTCGCCGGCGGCTGCGCGGAAGAAGCGCCTCCGCCGGCCCCGCCTCCGGTTCCGCCGGTCCCCGCCGGCGGGCCGGCTCAGGAATCGGCGGGCGGCATCGAGGTCTACTTCTCTCCGCACGGCGGCTGCACGGACGCGGTGGTCAGGGAGCTCGACGCCGCGAAGGATTCCGTCCTCGTTCAGGCCTACACGTTCACGTCCTCGCCGATCGCAAAGGCCCTGGTCGCGGCCCGCGGGCGCGGAGTGAACGTCCAGGTCATCCTCGACAAGAGCCAGCGGACCGGAGCGTACAGCCCGGCGACCTTCTTCAAGGACGCCGACATTCCGACTTTCATTGACGACAAGTACGCCATCGCCCACAGCAAGGTCATGGTCATAGACGGCCGCACGGTCATCACGGGGTCGTTCAACTTCGACGAGTCCGCCGAGGAGGCCAACGCGGAGAACCTCCTGGTGCTCCACGACGCGGCGACGGCGGCAAAGTACGCGGCGAACTGGAACGCGCACCTGGCCCAGTCGGTCCCGTATCAGCGCGAGCGGCCGCTCGAGAAGCCGGAGAGCCAACCCGCGCATCCGCGCGGCGGCCGATCGGAGGGGCCGGACGCTCGTTGACGCCGGTGGACTCTCCTCGCTTTAAGACGACCGTTGCACGGCGCTTCTTCGCCTCGTAATCGTAATCGCCGTTTTGCGTTTCAGTCGAATGATGGCCGAGTACGATTAGGATTACGATTACGATTACGAAGAGCATATGGCGCGTTGCCCTTCTCATGAGTTATGAAACGGGCTCTGGTCAAACATGCATAAAGGGCGATGACATGGAAGAAAAAGTCGTCCTGATCGGCGCGGGCAGCGCGATGTTCACGCGCGGACTGGTGGCGGACATGCTCCGGCGGAAATGGCGCGGCGAACTCCGTCTCGTGGACGTGGACCCGGAGGCGCTGGCGGTGGCGGAAGGGCTGGCGCGGAAGATGATCCGGGCGAAGCGGTCGCCGCTGAGGCTGGCCGCCTCGACCGACCGCCGGGACCTTCTGAAGGGAGCGACGGCGGTGATCTGCACCATCGGCGTCGGCGGGCGCCGCGCGTGGGAGCAGGACGTCTTCATCCCGCGCCGGTACGGCATCTACCAACCCGTCGGCGACAGCGTCATGCCCGGCGGCAGCGCCCGCGCGCTGCGCATGATCCCCGCCATGGTCGGCATCGCGCGCGACGTCCTGGCCCTCGCGCCCGATGCGCTCTTCTTCAATTACGCCAACCCGATGGGCCCGAACTGCCGGGCGGTGCGGAAGGCGACCGGGGCCGACATCATCGGCCTGTGCCACGGCGTGATTCACATCGCTCAGCACATCGCGGGCCTGCTCGGCGTCCCGGTGAGCCGCCTGAAATACAACGCCGTCGGCATGAACCACATGACCTGGTTCACCCAGGTGCGCGTGGACGGGCGGGATGCGATGCCCAGGCTCCGGGCGCTCGCGCGCGAGAAGCTCCGGCGGATCGACCGCATGAGTCCGTCGGGCGGCGCGGGCAGGCGGGTTCGGCCGGATGAGTCGGAGCCCTTCACGTGGGAACTGGTGGACCTGTTCGGCGCCTTCCCGGCCGTTTACGACTGCCACATCATCGAGTTCTTCCCGCACCTCTTCCACCGCCAGGGGAGCTACTACGGGCGGACGCCGGGCGTGGATTTCGCCAGCTTCGAGGAGTGCATCGCGAAGGGAGACGCGACCTTCGAGGACATGCGCCAGGTCGCGCGCTCCCGCGGCCGGCTCGCGAAGGACTACTTTGCGCGGACCTCCGGCGAGCATGAGCAGGTGATCGAGATCATCGAGAGCATCCGGACCGACGCCGGCCGCGCATTCTCCGTCAACCTCCCGAACCGGGGCATCGTCCCCAACCTGCCGACCGATGCGATCATCGAGTGCCCGGGAATCGCCGACGCGGGCGGCATCCGCGCGATCGCCCAGCCGCCGCTGGACCCCGCGCTCGCCGGAACTCTGGCCGCGCGGTTCCAGTGGGTCGAGACAATCGTCGAGGCGGCCCTGGCGGGCAGCCGGGAGAAATTCGTGCAGGCGCTGCTGCTCGACGGCGCGGTGGAATCGGTCCCGATGGCGCATCAACTCGCCGATGACCTGCTGCGGGCGCACGCCAAATATCTGCCGCAGTTCCGCCGCGCGTTGAATGAGTAGCGGATTCAGCCCATTCAACACGCCATCGAGCAATCTGGGCGCATGCCAATATTGCCCGGCGGCTCCGATCAAGAATCTTGCGGCGCCGAAGCGCGGCGTGATACAATCCAGTCCCCGAAGCGGAGTCGTTTTTGCGCAGACACGGAGAGTCGCGTTTTGGCATCCCTCGCGAGGTTCCTGATCAAGGTCATGGGCAACCGGCGGACCATCTGGGCCATGGCCCGGATGGAAATCCGCAAGAGATACGTCGGGACGTTCGCCGGGCTGGTCTGGTCCGTCGCGCATCCGCTGATGATGATCCTCATCTACTGGGTGATCTTCTCTCTCGGCCTGCGGGTTCGGCCGGCCGGCAACACGCCGTTCATCGTCTACTTCCTGTGCGGCCTCATACCCTGGACGGCTTTCGCCGAGACCGTCTCGGCGAGCAGCAACGCGGTCACGGGCAATCCGCACCTGGTCAAGAAGACCGTCTTCCCGACCGAGATTCTTCCCATCGCGCACCTGGTGGCCAGCCTGGTGAGCCACGCCATCATGCTGGTGATCCTGGCCGTCGTCATCGTCGGCGGCGGGCTCCACTTTTCCTTCTGGAACCTTCAGTTCATCTATTTCATGTTCGGGATGGCCGTGTTCAGCGTGGGGCTGGGATGGATCGTTGCGGCGCTGAATGTTTTTTACCGCGATGTCGGCCAGCTCCTGTCCATTGTGCTGAACATGTGGTTCTGGCTGACGCCGGTGGTGTGGCTGGAGGATATGACGCTTCAACTGCCGCAGCGCCTGCGTTTTCTGCCCAAGTTGAACCCGATGTTCTACGTCGTGCATGGCTACCGGGTGAGCTTCATTCCGGGTATGTACGCGCCGTTCTGGCGGAACTGGAAGGCGGGAATCTATTTCTGGGCGGTCAGCCTGGGACTCTTCGCCGCCGGCGGCCTGCTGTTCCGACGACTGAAGCCGGATTTCCCGGAGGTGCTCTAGGATGGCGGACGATTCGCCGGCCGTCTCGGCAAAAGGGCTCTCCAAGAAATACCGGCTCTATGGCTCGCCCAGGGAACGCCTGCTGGAGGCGCTGCATCCTTTCCGGAAGAAGTACCACCGCGAATTCTGGGCCTTGCAGGAGATCAGCTTCGACGTGCCGAAGGGGCTGACCCTCGGCATCATGGGCCGGAACGGATCGGGGAAGAGCACGTTGCTGCAGATCGTCAGTTCCGTGCTGCGGCCCACGGCCGGGTCGGTGGAAGTCCGCGGGCGGGTGGCGGCGCTGCTGGAACTGGGCGCCGGCTTCAGCCCGGAGTTCACCGGCCGCGAGAACGTCCTGATGCAGGGCAGGACGTTCGGCTATTCCGCCTCGGAGATGCGGCGCAGGCTCCCGGTGATCCAGCAGTTCGCGGAGATTGACGAGTTCTTCGACCAGCCGCTGAAGATCTATTCGTCGGGGATGTACGCCCGCCTCGCGTTCGCCGCCGCGATCTACGTGGACCCCGATATCCTGATCGTGGACGAGGCGCTCGCGGTCGGCGACGCCAAGTTCCAGCACAAGTGCTACCGCAAGTTCCTCGAGTTCCAGTCCGGCGGGAAGACCATCCTCTTCGTCAGCCACGATGCGACGGCCATCGTGGAGCACTGCAACCGCGCCATCCTCCTCGACCGCGGCCGGGTGGTCGAGCAGGGCGAGCCGGCGCACGTGGCGAACTGTTACCGCGAGCTGCTGTTCAGCGGCGCGATCCAGGGCTACACGCAGTATCCGGACCTGGTCCAGGAAGGGTACAAGGGATTCAACATCGTCAAGTTCGGCCGGCGGTTCTTCGCCGTGGACCAGGAACTCGGGCCGCTCGATTTCACGAACCTGCCCGAGACGGCCATCGCGCAGCGCGCGGAGGAGAAGCGGATCTTCGTCGCCGACTCGGAAAAAGCGGCGCGCGAGGCGGTGGACGCCTTTCGCCCGGCCGGCCCACCGCCGGCCCGCGCATCGGCCGCCGAAGCGGAGACGGGAGAGGCGCTTCGGGCGAGGCAGATCGAGGAATTCCTGCGCGATACGCCGGACGGAGATCGTTGCCCGTCGCGAAACAGCTATAACAAAAATGAGTATCGTTTCGGAGATCGCCGCGGCGAAATCGTGGACTTCCTCGTCGCGGGCCGCGCCGGCTGCGCCCCCGTGGCGGTGGACAGCGGCGAGGTCGTGGACATCTACGTCAAGGCGCGCGTGCACCAGCCGATTCCCAATCCGATGTTCGGGTTCGCCGTGCGCGCCCTCGACGGCGTCGTCGCCTGCGGGAGCAACACGCGGTTCCTGGAAATCGAGCTGGCCCCGGCCTCCAGCGGCGAGATCCTGCTGGGAAAGTTCACGATCCGGCTGAGCGTGCATTACGGCGACTACTTCATAGACCTGGGACTGGCCCAGAAAGAACCGGCGGAGGACATTCCGATTGACATCCGCACCAGCGTGATCCACCTGGCCGTGCGCGAGAGGCAGCGCTTCGACGGCATCGCGGACCTCGACAGTTCCTTTACGCTCGTGTCCCGGCGCGCCGGCTGAGGAATCCACCCGACATGTCAGCAGCCCCGAAGCAGATCGCGAGCCGCGAGCAGGAGAACATCCTGCGCGCGCTGGCCGAGGCGGCGGTCCGGCCGGGCGCCCGCTTCCTGGAGGTGGGCAGTTGGCTCGGCGAATCCGCCGCCATTCTCGGCAAGGTCGCCCAATCTCACGACGGGCATCTCTTCTGCGTGGATTGGTGGAAGGGCAGCCCCGGCACGGAGCTTTTCGCGGCGGCGCAGAGAGAGGACATATTCTCCAGGTTCTGGGAGCGGATTCGCGAACTGGGGCTGGAGGATGCCGTTGTGCCCATCCGGGGCCGATCGGACCTGGCCGCCGCGATCCTCAAGGAAGGCGCCTTCGACCTGGTGTTCATTGACGGAGACCACCGCTACGGCGGCGTCCTGCGGGACATCCAGGCCTACTCCAGCCTGGTGCGGAGCGGCGGAATTCTCTGCGGGCACGACTGCGAAGGCCGCATCGGCGACTTCGAGCGCGGCTTCCTCGACCAGGGCAAGGAGTCCGATTACTTCGAGACCGTCCATTGCGGCGTGGTGCTGGCCGTGGGCGAGAGCTTCGAGAATTACTCGATCCATCGCTCGATCTGGAGCGTGCGCCGCCGGTCGAAAGAGCCGGGCTGGGAGCCGACGGCGCTCGCTGTTCCCGGCGTTGAAGAGAGCCTCCAGGAGCAGCCTCCGCCGCTCTGTTGCACGCGCACTTATGCGCTCTTCCGATACGGGAAGCAGGTGTACGCGGTTCCGCACGCGCTTCTTCACGGACTGGACGTCACCCGAAAAGCGCTCCGCGAGCGCCCCGATGTCCTCCGCTCGGAGAATGTGGACAGCCTGCTGGCCAGGCTCAATGAGACCCCCGTCGCCGACGGTTCGCCCGCCCTCATCGGAAACCACGAAGGGTATAACCTGGTGCGGTATGCCGGCAAGGTCTACGGAGTTTCGGTGGAGCTGGGGCCGCTGGACCTGCAGAGCCTCGACGCGCCGCGTTTGAACGAATTCCAGGCGCAGCACATGCTCGTCATGGCGGAGGACGCGCCCCAGGCGCAACAACTCGTGGATCGGGCGCGCTGCACGCGCCTCCGCCTCGAGCTCGATGAAAAGGCGGTGCATCTCGGAGCCCTGCAGGCGGGCGTCGCCTCGCGCGACGCCGATCTTTCTGCGCTTCGCGAATGGACGGCGCGCAAGGACGGAGAAATCGCCTCGCTCCGGAAAGTGATCGCCGAAAAAGAGGCCGCGATCGCGGAGAAGAACCAGGCGGTCGCGCAAGCGCAGGCGGCTCTCGAAGCCACGCGGCGTGCGAAGGATGAGGAAATTGTGGCGGTCAGGAAGGTGATCGCCGAAAAAGAGGCCGTGATCGCGGAGAAGAACCAGGCGGTCTCCCAAACGCAGGCGGCTCTCGAAGCCACGCGGCGCGCGAAGGATGGGGAGATTGTCGCGATCAGGAAAGTGATCGCCGAAAAAGACGCGGTGATCGCGGAGAAGAACCAGGCCGTCTCCCAAACGCAGACTGCGCTCGAGGCCCTGCGGCAGGCGAAGGATGGAGAAATCGCCTCGCTCCGCAAAATGATCGCCGAAAAAGAGGCCGCAATTGCCGACAAGGACCAAGCCGTCTCCCAAGCGGAGTCGGCGCTGGAGGCCCTGCGGCGGGCGAACGACGCCGACGTGGCCGCGCTCCGCCAGGACCTGGCGCGCAAGGATGCGGAAATCGCGTCTCTGTGGAAAGCGATCGCTGAAAAAGACGCGGAGATCTCGGACAAGGACCATGCGGTCTCACAGATGCAGGCGGCTCTCGATGCCCTGCGGCGAGCGGACGAGGCCCGGCCCAGGCCGGGCTGGCTTCTGCGGCGTTTAGGCCTGGAGAGAGGGCAGTGATTTCGGAGCGGAGGAAGCCCGTTGAGCGCGCTTGAATACTCTCTGCTTCTCCCGACGAGAGGGCGGCCGGAGCTGGTGCGGCGCTTCCTCGAGAGCGTTGCCGAGACCGCGCTCGTCCCGGCGGCCCTGGAGGTCGTTCTCTGCCTGGACGAGGACGACAAAGCCTCGCAGTCCATCCAGTTCAGCGCCCTCAGCCTGAAAAAAGTCGTCGTACCGCCGGGGCTTTCCATGGGCCGGCTCAACCGCGCCTGCTTCGAGGCCTCCTCGGGCCGGCACGTGATGCTCGTGAACGACGACATCATCGTCCGGACGAAGCATTGGGACCGCGCGGTGGCCGACGTGTTTCGATCCGTGCAGGACGACATCGCCCTGGTCCATCTGAACGATCTGCTCTTCCGCGACAAGTTGTGCACCTTCCCGTTCCTTTCGCGCAGGGCCTGCCTGGAAATCGGCCTGTGCCCGGCGGAGTACCACCGGTATCGCATTGACGACCACATCTACGACACGTATTGCATGCTCGCGCACCTGGGCCACAAGCGCATCTTCTACCTGCCCGACGTCGTTTTTGAGCATGACAATTTCGACAAGGCGGCGGACGGAAAGGCGAAGGCCGTCTTCCAATCGGAGGAAGCCAAAGTCTACGTCCCCAGCCAGGAGATTCACGAGGCGGACTCGCGGCGCTTCATGGAGAAGCTGGACGAGCGGCGGACCAACGCGCTGCGCCTCGCCGCGCTGATTGACGAATCCGCCTCGGCGCGGAAGCGCAGCGGCTATACCCGCCTGCTGAGCGACATCAAGGATCCTTATGCGTTCCGGCGGCCCGAGTACGTCAACTGGCGGCCCGCTCAATCGTCCGACGCTTCGTCGGGGAAGCCCTCGGTGACCATCGCGGTCGTCAGCGCCGATTTCCGGCAGGCGCACTCGGCGCGATGCCTTGCGCTGCTCAAGGAGCATGCGGGCGATGCGGAACTCATGCTGCTCGACAACAACCGGAGCCGCGATTTCAATCACCCGCGGGAAATGAACAAAGTCCTCAGCGCGGTCCGCAGCGACTACCTGGTCCTCATGGATGACGACGTGTACGTCGAAAGCGGCTGGCTGGACGGGCTGCTGCGCGCCATGGGGCCGGACACCGGCGTCGTCGCGCCCATGCACAAGGACGCCGCGGGCAATATATCCTTCACGGGCGCGTACCTCATGGGCGACCGGTTCGGGACCCACTCGCATCTCCTGGACGTGCCGGAGCGCTCCCGCGAAACGCCCTGCGCGTGCAGCGCCTGCCTCCTGATCCACATGCGCAGGGTGGGCGATATCCGCTTCAACGAGAGCTTCAGCAAGTACTTCCTCGATATTGACTACAGCCTGAAAATCTGGGAGACGCGCTACAAGCTGCTGTGCACGCCGGAGGTCTGCGTCACTCATCTCGCCGGCGCCACCCTGCCGCACGGCTCGCCCGCTTCCCTGCGGCTGTGGAACAGGGACCTGGACGTCTTCGTCGCCGAGTGGGTGGACACGGGCCGGCTTTCCAGGCTGGAGGAGAGCGTGTGGCTGCCCGACGAGCGGCTGGCCCGGTTTGCCGCCATTCCGAGGCGGATCTATGGACTCCTGGGCGCCGAGGGACCCACGGACCCGGACCGTTTTGCCGCTGAACTGGAAGCACTGATCCGCGCCACGGAACCCTTCCCGCTGTTCCGCAGCCTGCTCGTCACCGAGATGAGGAAAGCCCGGAAGCAATACGCGGCGAGCGGCGACGAGAGCCGGATGCGAATCGCCGAAAAAGCCCTGGAGCGCCTCCAGCGTACGCTGATCGTCCCCGGCGGTTACGCGCCCATTTTGATCTCCTCATACAGGTCGTACAACCTGGTCGAATACGGAAAGGCGGTCCTGGCGGCGCCGGTCGCTCTCGGTCCGATGGACTTGAGGGACGAGGCCGAGCGGTCTCGTGAAGGCGTTCTGGCGTGCGCTTCCGAAGAGGAGGCGCGAAGCCGCATAGATCAAGTTGCGGCATCTGGAAGCGTTCCCGTCGCGCGGGACGAGCCGTTACGGCAGAAGGTCGGTTTCTCGCAAGCCGCGGCGATTCTGCTCGAGCTCGGCCGTTCCCTGGGCGTCAAACTCCGCGGCAAAAGGAATCCTCCCGGCTTCGGGCCGCGGGCCTTGACGAAGAAGCTGATCTCCGCGCTGGCCCCGCGCCCGCCGCAGCGGAGCGGCGGCGCTCCGGTTGAAAGTCCACGCGCGCTGCCGCCGGCCGGCGATGATTCGGCTCCGGCGACCGCCCGCACGGTGCTGGCCGATTATCAAGGTTTCACCATCACCTTCTGCGCGACAAAATATTTCGCCACGCCGCAGAGCGAGGGAGCGTTCGATCTGGCGCGGGCGCAAAAGGGGAATTACGGTCAATGCCTGATCGGGAACACCATCGAGGAGGTGCAGCAGGAAATTCAGCGCCGCTCGAAGACCGGCGGAAAAGTCAAAGCGCTGTTCCTGGGGACCGTCGCCCCCGCAACGGCGAAACGTCTGGTGCATCAATTCCCGGATTACGAGGTCGCCTGCCTGGCGCCCGCGCAGTGGGCGCGCGAGTACGGCGAAGGGCCCATGCATATCCTGAAGGATGCCCAGGGCCGCGAGACGGACCTCTTCGATCCGGCCCGCTTGTCGCCCGAACTCCTGCAGGCCCTTCGCGAGGAACGCCGCGATGTCGTCATCCTTCCGTGCGACGGCCGGCCGAAGTGGGCCGACAACCATGCGGAGGCGCTCGCGGCGCAGTTGGCCGACTGGCTGATCATCGCCTCCGCCGACCGTCCGGCTTGCCCGCCGGGGCGGGGTCGCACCTACAGGGGCGAGGACGTGCACCGCATCGTGTACAACAAGGCCTATCTCAACAGCATGTTCCGCTTCGTCCCGCCGCTGAAGGGCAAGCGCGTGCTGGAAGTCGGCTGCAGCGACGGGCTCGTGTGCGACCTGCTCCTGGCGGAAGAGCCCGCGTCCATGACCGGCATTGACCTGCTGGCCACGGTCGGCTGCGCGTATCCCGATCCTCGCATCACGTATCGCCGAATGGGGGCGACGACAATGGACTTCCTCGACGGCAGCTTCGATACGTGCTTCTCCATCGCCACGCTCGAGCATGTCGCGGACCCCGCGGCGGCGCTGCGTGAAATGAAGCGCGTCACCTGCTCCGGCGGTTACATTTATTTGCAGGCCGGGCCGCTGTATTTCTCCCCGTTCGGCCACCACATGTTCGGCTATTTCGACGACTTCCCCTGGATTCACCTGCGCCTCACGCCGGAGGCCATCCTCGACCATTGCCGGAAGCGCGGCCTGGACGCGGCCATGCGGCGCAAGATGGGAAGAGAGCCGGAGGAGTACATCGAGTCCATGCTCAACCCGGCCCACGTGAACCGGAAGCGGTTCGAGGAATACGGGCTGCGCGAATTCATGGAAGCCCCGGACGTGGAGGTGCTGCATTTCGTCCGCTCGTACGAAGGGAGGGACCTCCTGACCGGGGACATCCGGAAGGAATTGAGCTCGATTCCGCCCGACGATCTCATCGCCCACGGCTTTGAGCTTGCGGTCCGGGTGAAATAGAAGGAAGAAGAGATGGCGAATGCCGCCATAACCCTTGAGGCGGATCTCAAGGAAATGGTTTTCTCGCGGGCGCGCTGCTTTCGGTTTGACGGCGGCGAGGAGGACCGTCGCTGCGTGTCGGCTCTGGCCAACCATCTCGTCGGCATGGAGGGCGGAGTGGCCTTTTTCGGCGCCGGGCGGCTCGCCCGATACCTCCTTGAACAGTCGCCCATTTTGAGAGAACGCGTTTCGGCCATCGTGGAGGATGACCCGGAGCGCGCCGCTGGAGACTTTGCCGGAGTCACCCTGGTGCGCCCGGAGTCTCTGCCCGCAGCGGTGAGCACCGTTTTCCTGTGCGAGGTCCGCGGGCGCGTCCTGGACCGCATGCGCAAGGCCTTGCCCGCGCGCGTCAGGAAAGTGGCTCTGGACGACCTGAAAGAGGTTGACTGGAGAGCGATCCCTTCGCGCGCCTGGGTCCCCGCCGTCAAGAGCATCTATCCCATTGACATCCCGGAGATCGAGTTCCTCCCGGGACAGGATGTGATTCTGCTGGACTTCCCCGCCCGGAGCATCGCCCAATTGCCCGTGGGATTCGGCTATGTGCACATGGCGCTCGCGCGCGAGGGAATCCGCCTCCAGACGGTGGACCTGGACAACGTCATCTATCATCGCTTCCATTCGGACCGGATTCTGGACGCGATCCCCGTGATGAGAACGCCTGCGGGCCGGCGCATGCCGGAGGACCCCTGGCAGTCCGTTCACTATCTCGAGTGGGAAAAAGACGACTTCGTCGGCTACTTCCAGCCCGACATGGACGACATCGTCGCCAAACTGGTGCGGGCTCAACCGAAGATCCTTGCCTGTTCGCTGCAGCAGGCGAACCTCACGTTCGCCCGCCACATCGTGCAGGAGGTGCGCAACCGCCTCCCCGGCCTGGTGGTGATCGCAGGAGGCATGAGCTGCCTGCAGCCGGGCGTCGCCAAGTTCATCTTCCCGCCGGCGGATTACACCGTCGTGGGCGAGGCGGACCTCACGGTGGGGCCGCTGGTCAAAGCCATCCTGAGGGGCGAAAAGCCGCACGACCTGCCGGGCGTCTGGTCGCGCGGCGATGCGCCCGGCCGTGAATTCCAGCCGGGCCCCATTCCGGCCGAACTCGATCCGCTGGGTCATCCGCGGTACGAATGGACCGACCCGCGGCGGTATCGAAACTGGAACGGCTACTGGCTGGTGCCGATTGTGGGAAGCCGGGGATGTCCGTGGTCGCGTTGCCGTTTTTGCGCGGAGCGTTTCCACTGGCGCGCCCGGACGCCGGAGAAGGTGGTGGACGATATCGAGTACTTCCATAATATGGGCGCCGTCGAGTTCGTTTTCAATGAGAGCGACCTGCACGGCGACACGTCGCTGATCGAGAGGCTGTGCGATGAAATCATGCGGCGGGGCCTGGCGATTCACATGACCGCGCAACTCCGCTGCAACAAGCGCGCCGGAAAGGAATATTACCTCAAGCTCGCGAAGGCCGGCTTCGTCTGCCTGCGGTTCGGCGTGGATGGCTGGTCCGCCAATACGATGAAACTTCAGCGGAAAGGGTACAGCAAGGAGGTCGTTCACGACAACCTGCGGTATGCCGCGGAGGCCGGCATCACCACCGAGGTCAACGCGATTGTGGGAATTCCGGGCGAGACCGAGGCGGACGTGGACGAGGCGATCGAGTTCTTCAAGGCGCTGAAACCCTGGATCGGGCGCGTGCCCTTCGTCAACCCGCTGATGCTCTTCCGAGGCTCCGACTACTGGAACCGGCCCGAGGAGTTCGGCATTAAATTCCGCACGCCCCGGGAAGAACTCTATTCCCGCTGCCCGGTGGCCATCCCCGACGGCGAGTGGTACAGCGAATCCCCTTATATTGACGCGCAGGTCCGCTATCAGAGGCTCAAGCGGATCGTCCGTGCGCTCCATGAGAACAGCATTCCGACAACGGCGTGGACCGAGTTCACCGCGCAGGAGGTCGAACGGAAGGACGCCGACCTGGCCTCCACCCACAATGCGCCGGTCTGCAAGGAACCGAGCCAGCCCGCGTCCGCCGCAGTCAGCGGGGCGGTCGCGCACGCCTCCGACCAACCCCAATTGTTCCAGGCCTATCGGGGCTACAACGTGGTCCTTTATCGCGGCCTTTTTTACGGCGCGCCCGCCGCGCTCGGACGCATTGACTTCACCCGCGCGGCGGACCGCACGCAGCCGTGGATCATCATCGGCGAGACCCGCGATCAGTTGATCCAGGCCATTGACGGAGTTCTGAGCCTGGCCGGGGACGGCGAGCCTTACCTGGTCTGCCGCGTGGGCGACGCGTTTCTCGGCATCCCAGCGGCTGCCGGCGAAGTCGCCGTGAAGGCGGTGAAAGCCCTGCCGCGCTACGAGGGAAGTCCTCCGCCCACCCTGATCGGATCGTACAAGGGCTACAATCTGGTCGCCTACGGACGGTGCGTCCTCGCGGCGCCTCTTGCGCTGGGACCGCTGAATCTGGCTCGCAAGGCGGACAGAGAAACGCCCGGCATTCTCCTGGCTTTGACCGAAGCGCAGGCGCGCGCCATGATAGACGACACCCTCGGCCGCGGTTGATATCGCCGCGCGGGACGATTGCTTGACAGAGGCAACCTCGGTTGTCAGAATCCGAGGGTGGACGCCTGACCGTCGCATGGGCTTCGATCAGAGACCAATTCCCGCGGGTTGGGCGGGTGGCGAGACACCCGCGCGACCCTTACAGTGAAGCGAGGCTAACGTGGATTTGAGGCCGTTCGTCAAAACCGAAGCGGATGCGGAAGAGGCCAGGCGGCTCATCTGCGCCGGAAGCTTTACCTATCAGCCCTTCATCATTACGGACCAGCTTGAAGTCGGCGCCGGCTATACGTTTGTGACGCGGAACCCGAGTGCGGGGCAGATTCGCTGGCCCGGATACGATGCCGCCAAATACCCGAGCGCGTCCGCGCCGCGTCTCTTGATCGCCGAGCATGAGGCGCAGGCGTTCAGCTTGGCCAATTCGGCGATACGCCAGGTCTACGACGGCTTTGTAGACCAGTTGTGCGAACACGTTCACGACCTCGGCGAGAAGTCGTTGGCGGACATCGGATGCTTCGCCGGATACATTCCCGTGGCGATGGCGAGGCGTGGAATGAGGCTTGCGGTCGGCTATGATCAGGACGACCGGGGCGCGTGCTTTGATTTCCTGAATCGGTTGCTGGGCACCAGGGCAAAATTCGTCCACGCCGGTTACGATCTGCGCCTGGGCGTCATACCCAACTGCCCCGAATACGACGTGGTGGTTTCGATGAGCGTTCTTCAGCATCTGACCGAACCGCTGCGTCATCTTCACTTCCTGCGCTCGATCACCCGCGAAGCCCTGTTGCTGATCACCAATGTCTGGGATGACGATGAGTATGTGATCAGAATGGGCGAGCCGAACCAGGTGTTCTCGAATCCGTTCCCATGGTGCTTTGACAACTCCGTGTACTTGTCGGAAAAGCTCCTGCGGCGCTGCCTGAAAGAAGCGGGATTTGCGCGGGTGGTTGACCTCGAAACGCGGTTTCCATCGTCGGCCTACCATGCCGAGGCCGCCGGACGGCATGACTATGCGGCCCCGGCGCCCGCACAGCCGAAGCCGGCCGGCCCTTCGATGAAATCATTCGTCGGCCTTGCTCTCTGTCAGCGGTGAACGCGGACGCCTCGCGCCGCTCGCGGGCCCGGCTCAAAAGGACTGAAATGCCGCGCAACCTTGCCCGGCAGCGAAACCATGGAAGAAAACAGCCGACTTTACCGGACCCTGTCGCTGGTCCGCCACGCTGAGCAAAAGATCCTGGACGTGTACGCCTCCAACGTGATGCAGTGCCCCGTGCACTTGAGCGTCGGCCAGGAATCCGTCGCCGTGGCGCTGTGCGCGCACCTGGCCCCGGACGATCTGAAGATCGGCACGCACCGGTCGCACGCGCTTTACCTGGCCAACGGCGGCGACCTGGTGGGTTTCTTCGGCGAGCTGCTGGGACGCCGATGCGGCTGCAGCGGCGGGTTCGGCGGCTCGATGCACCTCATAGACCGCAAGAACGGTCTCGTGGGCACGACGAGCATCGTCGGCGGCGCGCTGCCCATCGCCGTCGGATTGGGGCTGGCCGTGCGGCGGCCGACGGTGTCGGCCGTGTTGTTCGGCGACGCGGCGGCCGACGAGGGCGTGTTCGCGGAGAGCCTCAACTACGCCCAGCTCCGCCGCGCGCCGGTCATCTTCCTCTGCGAGAACAACCGCTACAGCGTCTACACGCCGCAGAGCGTCCGGCGGGCGGCGCATCCGGCGGCGGTGGCCCGGGCCTTCGGCATGGAGACCCATGACTTCTCCATCGAGGCGGCCAACGATGTCTTCGCGCTCCACCGGGCGCTGGCCGAGCCGATCCGGCGCGTGCGCGAGGGCGGCGGGCCGCTCTTCGTCGAGTGCAGCACGGTCCGCCGGTATGACCACAACGGCATACGCGACGACATCGCCGCCGGCTTCCGCGACGCGGTCGAAATGGAACTGTTCGAGAAGTACTGCCCCATGAAGGTGGCCCGCTGCTCGCTGCCCGGCGCGGAGGCCGACGCGATTGACGCCGAGGTCAGAGAGCGTGTTGACCGCGCCTATGCCGAGGCGCTGAAGAGCGAAGAGACCGTCCTGGAGTACCGCCACGTTTAAGGATGGATCGGCAGACCGATGAGCAACTGGGGAACGACGCCCAAGCTGCCCGAGCTTCTCCCGCAGGGAAAGCGGCCGCTGACGTACCAGCAGGCCCTGGCCGAGGCCACTCGGCTGGCGCTGGAGACCGATCTGCGCGTGCGGCTCTTCGGCGAGGGAGTAGCGGACATGGGCGGGACCTACGGGACGACGAAAGGACTCCGGGAGGTCTTCGGCGAGGAACGCGTTTTCGACGTGCCCACGGCCGAGGGCGTTATCACGGGCATGGGCATCGGCATGAGCCTGGGCGGGCTGCGGCCCATCGTCGTCCATCCGCGCAACGACTTTCTGCTGGTCGGCCTGGACCAGATCGCCAACCACGCCGCCAAGTGGAACCTGATGTTCGGCCATCAAACCGCAACGCCCATGGCGATCCGCTCGGTCGCCTGTCGCGGCTGGGGCTCGGCCGCCCAGCACAGCCAGGCCCTCCACGCGGTCCTGGCGCATTTTCCGGGACTGCGCGTCGCCGTCCCCTTCACTCCCGCCGACGCCAAGGGCATGCTGCTGCACGCCGCCCTGGAAGCCGAGGGGCCGGTCATGTTGATGGAGCACAAGTGGCTTTGGAACCTCTCCGGCCACGTGGACGAGGGCGTCTATTTCCGTCCGCCGGCGCCGCCGCAGACGGTCCGCGAAGGATCGGATTTGACGGTCGCGGCCCTGAGTTACGCGCTGGCCGACGCCATGCTGGCCGCGGGCACGCTGGCCGGGGAACACGGCGTCGAGGCCGAAGTCATTGACCTCCGCTGGCTGCGTCCGCTCGACACAGGGCCGGTGTGCGAGTCGGTGCGCAAGACCGGGCGCCTGCTGGTAGTGGACACGGGCCACACGCTGTTCGGCGTGGGCGGCGAGATCATCGCGCAGACCCTTTCGGCCATCGGGCCGGGCGCGTTCAAGGCGGCGCCCGGACGGATCGGCTTGCCCGATACGCCCGTGCCCGCGTGCAGCGAGTCAACCTATTATCCGGGTCCCAGGGACATCGTCTCGGCGGCCCGCGCGCTGGTCGGACGGAAAGCGGGGCAGGCGGCGCGATGAGCGACCGATTGGACCTGCTATTGATCAATCCCGGCGGGCGCGGCCAGGCGTACCAGGGACTCGCCGGCGAGTTCGCGGCCATCGAGCCGCCGGTCTGGGCCGGCCTTCTGGCCACGAACGCGCGCAATGCGGGCTTCCGCGTGGCGATCCTCGATGCGGAAGCGGACGGCCTCGGACCCGGGGACGTGGCGCGGCGGGTTGCCGAGCTGCGGCCTTATCTGGCGATGACCGTGGTCTTCGGCGCGAATCCTTCGGCCTCGACGCAGAAGATGCCGGCGGCCGGCGCCATCTGCGCAGCCGTTCGCAATGCGGCGCCCGGCGTGAAGCAGATGCTCGGCGGGCTCCACGTCTCTGCCTTGCCGGAACGCACGCTGCAGGAGGAGGCCGCCGATTTCGTCTGCCAGGGCGAAGGCCCGCGCACGATCCAGCCCTTGCTGAGGGCGCTGCGCGCCGGCGGCGAGGAGTACGACGCCATCCCCGGCCTGTGGCATCGCCCGGACGGCCGGACCGTGTTCAACGGCGCCGCACCGCTGATCGAGGACCTGGACGCGGAGCTGCCGGGCGTGGCGTGGGACCTGCTTCCCATGGACCGGTACCGCGCGCACAACTGGCATTGCTTCGGCCGCCTGGACCAGCGCAGCCCGTACGCGGTGATCTACACCTCGCTCGGCTGCCCGTTCCGCTGCCACTTCTGCTGCATCAACGCGCTCTTCGGCGAGAGCGGCATCCGCTATCGAAGCATCGGCCAGGTCGTCGAGGAAATTGACCTCCTCGTGAATCGCTGGCGCGTCAGGACGATCAAGATTCTCGACGAGCTGTTCGTGCTCAAACGCGACCGCATCGAGCAGTTCTGCGACGCGCTGATCGAGCGCAACTACGACCTGAACATGTGGGCCTACGCGCGCGTGGACACCGTGACCGCCGATCTTCTCAAGAAGCTTCGGCGGGCGGGCGTGCGCTGGCTGGCGTATGGGTTCGAGTCCGCCGCGGCGAACGTCCGCGACGGCGTGGAAAAAGGCGTGACGGCGGAGAAGGTGGAAAATGCGATTCGCTGGACGAAGGAGGCGGGCATCCACATTATTGCGAACTATATCGTCGGGCTGCCCGAGGACGACGCCGAGACGATGCGGCAGACCCTCGACGAGGCGTACCGGCACAATTTCGAGTACCTGAACCTGTATTGCGCCATGGCGTATCCGGGTTCCCGGCTGTACCGGGACGCCGTCAACGAGCGACTTCGCCTGCCGGCCGCGTGGGGAGCTTACGCGCAGCTCAGCCCCGATACGCAGCCGCTGCCGACCCGGCGCCTGTCCGCCGCCGAGGTGCTGCGGTTCAGGGACCAGGCCTTCCGCGCGTACCACAGCAACCCGCGCTATCTGCAAATGCTCGAAGAGAAATTCGGCCGGCCGACGGTGGAGCACGTAAAGAGAATGCTCGAGCAGCCGGTCCGGCGCAATCTTTATTCGTAATTGGAACGCAGCCCCGCTATGACGGAAATCGCGCAGGACAGTCTCCTCAGCCTCCTGCTGCCCGTTCGAGGCCGGCCTGACTTCGTCGCGAGGCTCTTCGACAGCATCGTGGCCACGGCGAGCCGGCCGGACCGGATCGAGGTGGTGCTCTTCCTGGACGCCGACGATCGCGCCAGCCACGCCCTGGACCATCCGGGGCTGTCGGTCCGCCGGTGCATCGGGCGATCCGCCAGGATGGGCGCCATGACCGGCGCGTGCTACGCGGCCAGCCGGGGCGACTGCGTCATGCTGATGAACGACGACGTCGTCTGCCGCACTCCCGGCTGGGATGCGGAGGTGGTGGGGGCCATCAACCGGTTCCCCGATCGGATCGCGCTTGTGTGGTGCAACGACCTGTTTCGAGGGCCGGCGCTGCCTTGCTTTCCAGCTTTCCACCGCGCAGCGTGGGAGCTGGCCGGCGGGCTGGTGCCCGTCGAGTACAACCGCGACTACATTGACACGCACCTGTACGACATCTTCCGGAAGCTCAAGGCGCTTGGCTGCGACCGGCTCGTTTACCTGGAGGACGTGGTGCTCGAGCACATGCATATCGAGGCGGGCAAGGCGCGGATGGATGCGACGTACGTCAAGCCGCGCGACTTCGCCGACGAGCTGGCCTTCATCGCCTGGGAAGAAGGGCGCCAGGCCGCCGCCGAGAACCTGGCCCTGAGCGCGAAGGGCAGGCCGTGATGCGGCTCATCGCAAACAGAGAGCGCCCCGCCGGCGTGGACGTCAGCCTGGTCCTGCTGGACTGGTCCTGCCGGGAGAGCGCTCACCTCCTCGACTGCCTCGCCGAGCAGACCGTTGACCGCGCGCGGTACGAGATCATCTGGATCGAGTACTACCAGCGCGAATGGCCGGCCCTGCGCGAGCGGATGGACCGGGCGGCCGCTGCCGGCCAGGCGCCGCCCGTGGACGTCTGGGCCGTGCTGGGCATGGACCCGGGGCTGTGTTACCACAAGCACGCCATGTACAACGCGGGCATCCTGCTCGCGCGCGGCCGCGTCGTCTGCTTCGCGGACTCCGACGCCCTGGCGCGCCCCACGTTCATCGAGTCCATCCGCAACGCCTTCCAGGCGGACCCGGATATCGTGCTGCACCTGGACGAGGTCCGCAACAACCACCCGAGCTTCTATCCCTTCGGCCAGGCGCGGTTCGAGGACATCACCGGCTTCGGCTGCATCAACTGGGTCAACGGCAAACCCGTGGGATTGCTCGACAAAGCCGATCCGCTCCACACGCGCAACTATGGCGCGTGCATGGCCGCGCACCGGGACGACCTGATCGCCATCGGCGGGGCCGACATGCACTTGGACTATCTGGGCCACATTGCGGGCGCGTACGAGATGACCTGGCGGCTCGTCAATTTCGGGAAGCGGGAAGTCTGGCATGACGCCGAGTGGCTGTACCACGTGTGGCATCCCGGTCAGGCCGGCGATCGCAATTACGCGGGGCCGCACGACGGACGGCAAATGTCCACCCGGGCGCTGATGTACCTTCATTCCAACCGCACGCAGCCGTTCCTCGAGAGCCCGGCCCTGCGCAAGCTGCGCCTGGCCGAAGGACGCCTGCCGAACGCCGCGCTGCTGGATGAGGTGGTGGACCCGGACTGGCTGCCGTCATGGCGGTACGACCGGCTCGGCGCAGTGACCCGATCCTGCGATCCGGGTGAACGCAAGATCCGTCTGCGGGAATGCGCGGACTCGAGCGCCGCGGCGCAACCGCCGGCATCCGCGCACGTGCCGCCGTTCGGCCACCGGCTTGGACCGTGGACGCGCCTGAGACTGCGGCCGTTGGCGCTTCGCATCCTCTGGCGCCAGTGGCGGGTCAAGTGGCGCGCGGCCGCGCTCGCCGCTCCTCGAGCGGGCAATTCCGCGGGCCATGAGCGCGTTCGCAAATTCAATGCGCTGGTCTCTTTCATCAAGCGGATTATCGCGTTCGATCGGTTCTGGTTCAGGCAGTGCTCGCTGGCGCTGGGCTATGCCATTCAGGAAGGCCGAACCGACCTGGTCCTCTACGGCGAAGGCGACGTGGCGCGCGTCCTCTGCGCCATGGCCGGGCGCCTGCCCGTCAACATCAAGGCCGTGTGCCCGTTCCGGCCTGAGACGCCTCCGCGGTTGCTCGGGCGGCCGACGATGACGGAGCAGGAGATGGCCCGAAGCGGCGACACCATCGTCGTGGCGGCTGTTGTCGGGATCGGCGAGCGCGTCGAGCGATTGAAGACGCTCGGCGTGTGTCGGGAACGCATCCTCACTCTGCAATAGGGCCGACCGTCGAACTGCGCAAGTGCTGCATACGCTGTGATACCTGGCCGGAATACATCTTGCAGAAACCTGATCGAATAGGTAAGATTTCTCCAGCCAGGTGTTTTATCGGCTTTTTTGTTGACCCGAAGGTGTTTCGGAGCGCGACGTGGCGAAGATTCTCGTGACTGGCGCCGCCGGATACATCGGCTCAGTCATGGTCCCTCGACTGCTCGCGGCGGGGCATGCGGTCCTGGGGCTGGACAACTTCATGTATCGCCAGACTTCCCTGCTCGAATCCTGCGCGAACCCGGCCTTCAATGTGGTGCGCGGAGACTGCCGCGATCGCGACCTTCTCGCCAGGTGCCTCAAGGACGTTGACGCCGTCTTCCCGCTCGCCTGCCTGACCGGAGCTCCGCTGTGCAACCAGGACCCGGTCGGCGCGACGACGGTGATCCGCGACGCCGTCCGCGAAATCCTGAAACTGCGGTCCAGGGACCAGTTCATCATTTTTCCCACCACGAACAGCGGATACGGAGTCGGCGAGAAGGGCAAGTTCTGCACCGAGGAGACGCCGCTGCGGCCGGTCAGCCTGTACGGGCGGCTGAAGGTGGAGATCGAGGGAGAGCTGCTCGCCGCGGAGAACACCCTCACGCTGCGCCTGGCCACGGTCTTCGGCGCCAGCCCGCGCATGCGGACGGACCTGCTGGTGAACGACTTCGTGTTCCGCGCGGTCAACGACCGGTTCATCGTCCTGTTCGAGGGCGACTTCAAGCGCAACTACCTGCACGTGCGCGACGCGGCCGACGCGTTCCTTTTCTGCCTGGAGAATTTCGACCGGCTGAAGGGCCGGCCCTACAACGTCGGCCTGTCCGAGGCGAACGTCTCCAAGCGGGAACTGTGCCTGCAGATCAAGGCGCAGGTCCCGGATTTCCACATTGCGGAATACGCGCTGGGCAAGGACCCGGACCAGCGCGATTACATCGTCTCCAACGCCAGGATCGAAGCGGCGGGCTTCAAGGCCGAGCGCACGCTGGGGCAGGGCATCGCGGAACTCATCAAGGCCTACCGGCTTCTGCCCAAGTTCGTTTACGGCAACGTTTGAGCTTCGAGCGGCGGCCAGAAAAGGCGGCCCATGAAGATACCTTTCGGAACGATCACGATCACCGACGAGGCGAAGAAGCGGGTCCTCGCGGCACTGGATAGCGGCCGTGTCTCAAGCGGGAAAATGGTCCGCGAATTCGAGCAGCGCTTCGCCGAACTGACCGGCGCGCGCGAGGCCGTCGCCGTGTCCAGCGGCGGCGATGCCGACGCCCTGGCGCTGGCCGCGCTGTACGATTTCGGCGCCGAGCGCGGCGACGAGGTCATCGTCCCTTCGCTCTCCTTCGTCGCCACCGGCAATGCCGTGCTCCAGGCCGGGTTCACGCCGGCCTTCGTGGACGTCGAACGGGCCACGCTGAACATCAACCCCGCGCGCATCGAGGAGGCCGTCACCGAGCGCACGGTGGCCATCATGCCGGTCCACCTCATGGGCAAGCCGGCCGAGATGGACACGATCAACGCCATCGCCCGGCGGCACGAACTGTTCGTCGTCGAGGACGCCGCCGAGGCCCACGGCGCCACGTATAAGGGGCGCAACGTCGGCACGCTCGGCGACATGGCCGCCTACAGCCTCTACCTGGCGCACATCATCACCTCCATCGAGGGCGGCATCGTCACCACCGACCGCGAGGACTTCGCCGAAGTCATCCGGTCGCTGCGGTCGCACGGCCGGGCGTGCAAGTGCAAGAGCTGCGTGATCAACAGCTCGGGCAGCGGCTGCAAGCGGCGGTTCCAGTACGGGTCCGACGCGCGGTTCGTCTTCGAGCGGATCGGCTTCTCCAGCAAGATGAACGAGCTGGAGGCCGCCGTCGGACTGGGCAGCCTGGGCCTGTATCACGAGATACTGGAAAAACGCTGCCGCAATCTCGCCGAGATGATGAAGCGGCTCGCCGAGTTCGAACCGCACCTCACCACTTTCCGCCAGGAGGCCCACGAGCGCATCGGGCCGCACGCGCTGCCGATCCTGGTGGCGGAGAACGCCCCGTTCACGCGGGACGAACTCGTCCGCCACCTGGAGGAAGCGGAGATTGACACGCGCAACCTGTTCCTCTCCATGCCGACCCAATGCGCCGGTTTTGCGTACCTGGGATATAAATTGGGGCAGTTCCCCGAGGCCGAGTACGTGGGCACGCACGGATTGCACGTCGGCGTCCACCAGGACCTGGGTCCGCAGCACGTGGATTATCTGATGGACACGTTGCGCGATTTCATGACGCGGCACGTTCACGCATAGACCGAAGAGGTGAAGCGGTGGGCCGCAGAGATCAGGACATTCCGGTTTGCCTGCTGGCCGGCGGCCTGAGCACGCGACTGCGCCCCATCACCGACACCGTGCCCAAGCCGATGGTCCCGGTGGGCGATCGCCCGTTCCTCCAACTGCTCCTGGAGCACTTCGGCTCCCTGGGTTTCCGGCGGTTCGTGCTGGCGGTGAGCTACCGGTGGGAACAGATCGAGGCTTATTTCGGCGACGGGGCGCGGTTCGGATGGCGGATCGAGTACTCCGTGGAACCGCAGCCGCTCGGGACCGGCGGCGCGCTGCTGTGGGCCCAGCCGCTGTGGCGCGAGGCCGCGCTCGTGGCCAACGCCGATACCTTCCTGCCGGAGGACTGGCGGGCGATGCTGGAGACCCACCGCGAGCAGGGGCTGCCCGCGACCATGGCCCTCGTGCGCCAGGACGACTGCAGCCGTTTCGGAAAGGCGATGATCCGGGAAGGGCGCGTCGCGGGGTTCGAGGAGAAGCGGCCGCGCGCCGGGCCGGGCTGGATCAACGGCGGCGTCTACGTCATGAGCCGGCAGTCTCTCGAGCCGTTCCGGCGCGGGACAGCCTTCTCGCTGGAGAAGGAGATCTTTCCGCAGTTGGGCGGGCGCATCGCCGCCTATGCGTGCGATGCCGGGTTCGCGGACATCGGCACCCTGGCCTCCCTCGAAGCGTTTCGCAAACGGATGACTGACGAACCGACTCACGAAAGCCAGAGGAGGGCGCGTTGATGGCGAATGGAAACGGCCTGTACGAGGTGGAGATCATCAGCCAGGCCCCCACGCGCATCAGCCTGGCGGGGGGCGGCACCGACGTCTCCCCGTACCCGGAGCAGTTCGGCGGCGAGGTCGTCAATGCGACCATCTCGATCTTCATGCTCGCGCGGCTGCGGCTGTCGCGCGACCCCACGGTGATCGTTCACGCCAATACGCGCCCGCAGCCGATGGTCTACCCCAGCTTCAAGGACATGACGTTCGACGGGCAACTGGACTTCATCAAGGCGGCCGCCCAGGCGATGTACGACGGCCACGGCGGCTTTGAGCTGTTCGTCTATTCCAGCCTTCCCATGCGCAGCGGACTCGGCGGATCGGGCGCCATGTGCATGGCCGTCCTCGGTGCCTTTAACGCCGCCCGACATGGCAAGAAGCTGGACAATTACGAGTTGGCGGAACTGGCGTATGAGATCGAGACGGTCCGGCTGGGGAACGCCTCGGGCCGGCAGGACCAGTACGCCGCCGCGTTCGGCGGATTCAACCACTTCGAGTTCCAGGGAGGAAACCACGTCCGGGCCCGTCCCGTGGACATCGGCCGGGCCGGCGAGCGCATCCTGAACCAGGCCCTGCTGCTCTTCTGGCTGGGAGAGCGGAAGGCCTCCGGCGGCCTCATTGAGGATCAGCGCGCGGCGATGAAGAACGGCGGCAGGACGCTCGAAGCCTTTCACGCCTCCAAGAAGCGCGTGGCCGAGATGCACGAGGCGCTGCAGGAGGTGGATGTCGAGCGGATCGGCCGCCTGCTGCATCTCCTCTGGCAGGAGAAAAAACAATTCAGCGAGGGCATCTCCAATCCGGCTATAGATGCGGTCTACGAGCGGCTCATCGTTGCGGGGATGATCGGCGGCAAGATCACCGGCGCCGGCGGCGGCGGACACATGGTGGCCTGCTGCTCCATCGAGAAGCGCGACTCGGTGCTGGAGGCGGCGGCGGAACTCAAAATACGCAACGTGCCGTTCTCCTTCGTCCAGGAGGGCCAGATCAGTTGGCAGGCGCCGCTTCGGACCATCGCCTCCGCGCCCGCTGAACCGCCGGCCGCCGCCGAACACGAGGCTTCACTTCAGCCTGCGATTTTCCTGGCTCGCGACGAGGTCATGGCGGGCGAAGTCAATTCCCTGTCATCCCGCTCCCCGCTGGAGCTGGTTCCCGGCGCAGCCGGGCAATCCGGAGGCTCAGGGCGCCCGGCATGAACGGTTCCGAAAAAACGACGGTTTTGATGGACGGCCGCGTGCTGAAACACCGCCAGATCTCGGGCGTCCAGCGCTATGCCCGCGAACTCCTCGGCGCGTCGCGGGAAATGGCCCTGCCCTTTGACGTCGCCGAACCGCGCACGACCTCGAGATACGGCCGGCAATGCTGGGAACATCTGGTCCTGCCGCGGCTGGCCGGCCGCTACGATGTCCTCTTCTGCCCCGCCAACGTGGCGCCGCTCCATGTCCCGAGGCGGACGAGCCTGGTGGTCACGATCCATTCGTTGTCCTTCCTGGAAGTCGCCGGAAGTTACCGCTGGGCCTTCCGCAACTACTACCGCCTCGTCATGCCCCGCACGATCCGGCGCGCCGACGCGATCATCACGGTTTCCCGCGCCGAGGCCGAGCGTATGGCGGCGCGTTTTCCCTCCGCGGCGGAGAAGATTCGCGTGGTGCCCCACGGCGTCGGCCGGGCTTTCGCCCCGCCGCGCGAGCCGCGCCGGTTGCCCGTCGTGCTGTTCGTGGGCAGCCTGAGCCCGGCCAAGAACCTCCACCGCCTGCTCGCGGCGTTTGCCGAAATACGGCACAAGACGGCGTGCGCCCTTTGGATCGTGGGCCGGAACGGCGCTCCATTCGCGCTCCCGCCGGAGACCGCCGCCGTGCTCGCGCGGATCGGCGCCGATCGCGTCCGATGGCTCGGCCAGATCAACGACAGCGAGGAACTCGCTGCAATTTATCGGAGCGCCTCGCTGGTAGTGCTCCCGTCGCTCTATGAAAGCTTCGGACTGGTCGCGCTCGAGGCCGCCGCCTGCGGCACGCCCGCGTTGGTCAGCGATATCCCGGCCCTGCGCGAGGTGATGGGAGACGCGGCGGCCTACGTCAACCCTTCCGACGTCCCCGCCATGGCCAGGGCGATGCTCGCGCTCCTGGCCGACGAGGGGCGGCGCCTTCACCTGGGCGAGCGGGGAATCCGGCGGGCGGCGCAGTTCTCATGGCGGCAATGCGCCGAACGCACGTGGGACGTGTTGTCCGAATTCATCCCCGCCGTCCACGCCGTTCAGACGCCGGCGCTCTGCGAACGGCCGCTGAAAGCGCCTGCCGCATGATCCGGGCGGGGGCAGGGCATGCCTTCGTCGCGATGTTTGAAGCCCCAGCCTAGTGTTTAGTTGCGTAAATTGGTACACCAATTTACGCAACTAAACACGGTCCAACGGAACGCATAACCCAATACAACGACCCGGGTTATCGCGGTCATGCTTACTTGTGGAAATAGGACGCCTATTTCCGCAAGTAAGCACTAGTATCGTGTTCCAGAAGTAACACGCATAAGTCCAGACGGCGTCACCCTGAACTCTCGGCCGAAGGGCTACGCTCGGAATGACCGCGTATAACGGAACTTATTTCTGAAACGCCGCACCAGCCATAACCCCGGACTTCGGCTTGCGGAACCGTGCGGGAAATGTAGAATACTGCCGGCGCGGCTTACGAGGGTCGTGAGCCGGCGTTCTTTCCGGAGACAACGCACGGATTCGCGCACACGGGTAAAACTGGCCCTGAACCACCAGGAGCCTGACCGGCCGCCGATAGACCTTGGGGCCACGGCGGTCACCGGCGCGCACGTGAGCATCGTCAGCGCGCTGCGCCGCCGCCTGGGCCTGAGCAAGGCCGGCGAGCGGGTCAAGGTGGTCGAGCCCTATCAAATGCTCGGCGAAGTGGCCGACGATCTCAAAGCCGCGCTGGGCTGCGACTTCGCGGGCCTGGGCATGCGCAGGAACCTCTTCGGTTTCGAGAACCGGGACTGGAAACCCTGGGTGACCTTCGACGGGACCCCGGTGTTCGTGCCCGGCAAGTTCAATACTGTTCCGGAGCCGAACGGGGACCTGCTGCTCTATCCGGAGGGAGACGCCGGCGTCCCTCCGAGCGGCCGCATGCCCCACGGCGGGTTCTACTTCGACGCCATCATCCGCCAGCCGCCCATTGACGACGCCACGCTCAAGGTCGAGGACAACCTGGAGGAGTTCGAGCCCATTGCCGACGAGGACCTGGAGCACCTGCGCGCGGCCTCCGCCGCGCTCTATCGCCAGACGCCCTATGCGATCGTGGGAACGTTCGGCGGGACGGCCTTCGGCGATATCGCCCTGGTGCCGGCTCCGTTTCTCAAGAACCCGAAGGGAATCCGGGACGTGGCGGAATGGTACATCAGCACCCTCACGCGCCGCGAACATATCCGGGAGATTTTCGACCGCCAATGCGATATCGCGCTCAAGAACCTGGCGCTCATT
>JBKQWE010000074.1:0-4012 GCA_052139675.1 Candidatus Brocadiia bacterium | reverse complement strand
CACTCAATGCCCCACCCTCGTTTACTCTCACTATCCTTTTGCATTGTAAAGCCCTATGGCTTTTTATTTACCATTGCAAAAACCGCAAACAGCGTCACGCGAACCGGGCCGCGCTGCTCTTGCATGTCTCGTCGCAGCTGTTCTCCCACGGTCAGCGGCACGAGGATGGACCATAGGACGTGTCGGGCCGTCTGTCGCGCCAAGTCGAGAATGTCGCGTGCCGTCAGTCGCTTCATAATGCCAATTTGCAGCACAATGTTCTTTTTGGTGTGAGTGCGCGCCGCGGCCTCCACCAACGCCTGCAAAGCACTGGCCTCGATGTCGACCTCTTTCGGCACGGGCGGGAGGTCACCGAGCCACAATTGCGTGAGGACGCCTTGGCCCAGGCATTGTGCCGCCGCGTCGAGCACGCCGCGATCGACAACGCAGGGGCCCTGTACCGTCAGCTCCGTCAGCACGGCGCGGTTCTGCACCAGCAGCGTCTGCAGCGTCTTGGCGTCCCACTCCTTGACTGCGCCTTCATGGATCTTGATGGTGTCCCAGCGCGAAAACGTGAGCAGCAGCCGCAAAAAGTCCTTGTCCGTCCAGTCTTGCCACATGTCGAGGTCCGACTGGTTGACGGTGTCCAGCTTCAGCGGCCAGGTGCGCTTCGCCACCGAAAACTGCGTGGACAGTCGCTCGACGGTGAATCGATCGGCGGGCAGCTCATTCTCGTCTGCCCACGCTTCCAGGATGCGTTGTAGTGTCTCGCTGGACACCGCGACTGGCTTCAGAAAGCGCACGCCAAGAAGGCGCGGAAAGACGGTCAATGAGCGCACGACCGCGTCGCTCTCCTTTGTGTCGCACTTGAACGGCAGTTCCAGCACAGAGAGGCTCGTCTGACCCTCGTCATCGAGCAGGCGCTTGTACAGCTCGCTGGAATGCTGCTTTGTCCATGTGGCGCTGGCCGCTTTCTTGGTCAGGCCACTCACGCGCCACACGCTCAGCGACGGGTTGGCAAACACGTCGATCAGCGTCTCGGGCAGGAACAGACCTTCGTGCCAGGAGGCGCCCATATGTACGTCAAACGTCTGCCAGGCCCGTGGCGGGCCCTTGCGCTCCTCCTCCTTCCAATCGTTGGCCGCAAAATCAAACGGTACCTCGAGTGCATGCAGACAGGTAAAGTGCACCAGCTGCGGACGGTACAGCAGCAGGTCGCGCCATCTGTTCGGCTCGAGCTGAGACCAGCCGATCGTCAGTGACCGCAGTCTGGGAAACACGGATCGGGGCGTGACGTTTGGCAGCTCGCTGTCCATGCTGGTTTCGAGCCAGATGAATTGCATGTCGTGGGCCAGCTGCAGCGTCTGCGTGTGGTGGCCCCAGAGCTGCATGGACTTCAACATGGCGCGGCCGCGGCCATTTTCTCGAGGATCTCCGCGCCGCCGGAGGCGAGGAACGCCTGCTTGACCTCGATGCTGCGCCGGATCTGCTTTTCGACGTCGTTCATGTGTGGACTCCTTTTCGCAATCGTCCTCGTCGTCGTCCTCGTCGTCGTCCTCGAACTCGTTCCGCCGGCCGAGGACGAGGACAACGACGAGGCCGAGTACGATCGGCAAAAAACTGTCACGTTTTTCCGTACCGCTCCACGATCTTCTTGACGATGTCCGTCGTGCTGAAGCCCTCGATGAACGGCGCGATGACGACTTTGCCGCCGTAGGACTTGACGACTTCCCAGCCGACGACCTGGTCCTCGCGGTAATCGCCGCCCTTGACGATGATGTCGGGGCGGATGGCCTTGATCGCCTCGAGCGGCGTGTCCTCGTCGAAGATCACCAGGCCGTCCACGACGTCGAGCGCCGCCATGAGCCGCGCGCGCTCCGCCTCGCCGGTGATCGGCCGGCTCGGGCCTTTGAGCCGCCGGACGGAGTCGTCGCTGTTCAGTCCGACGATGAGGAAATCCCCCTGCCGGCGCGAGAACCGGAGATATTCATAGTGGCCCATGTGCAGGATATCGAAGCAGCCGTTCGTCCAGACCACCTTGCCGTTGCGGCGATGGACCTCGCGCGCGGCCTCGGCGGCGGCCTCGACGGTGTGGATCTTGAACTGCGGCCCGCCGCCGAGGAGCTCGTTGCAGATTTCGTCGCGCGAGACCGGCACCGCACCGACCTTGGTGACCTCGACTCCGGCGGCGACGTTGGCCAGCATCGCCGCGTCGCGCACGTCGGCGCCGCAACCGAGCAGCCAGGCCATGACGCTCACGATGATGTCGCCCGCGCCGGAGATGTCCACCACGTCGCCCTTCGGCCGCGACGGAATTTTCAGGCCCTCGATCCCCGGCCCGGCGAGGTAGAGCCCGTCGCGGTCCAGCGAGATCAGCACGTAAGGCAGGTCGGCCAATTTGATGAGGGCGTCGGCCGCGCGCCGCAGGCTCTCGTCGTCGCGGATGGCGATCCCCGTCGCCGCCTGCGCCTCGTTGCGGTTCGGCTTCAGCAGCGTGCTGCCGCGATAGACCGAGTACGGCCGCGCGAGCTTCGGATCGGTGACGACCGGGATGTGGGCCTTGCCGGCCCAGTCGGTGGTGCACTTCAGGAGGCGGTCGGTCAGCAGCCCCTTGTCGTAATCGGTCAGCACCACGCATTGCTGCAGCGGCAGGACGATCTCGATGAAAGCGAGGAGCTTTTCCTCAGTCTCCTGCGTGATGGGCTGCCTGGATTCGCGGTCCACGCGCAGCATTTGCTGGACGCCGCGGTGCGCGCTCTGCACGTAGCCGATGAACCGCGTCTTCACCGTGGTGGGCCGGTCGGAGACCGCCAGGATGCCATCGCATCGCGCGTTCAGCTTCTTGAATTCCCGCACGATCAGCTCGCCGTCCTTGTCTTCCGCGCCGATGACGCCGCACACGGTGACCTGCGCGCCGAGATGCGCCAGGTCCGAGACCACGTTTCCCGCGCCGCCGGGACGGCTCTCCTCGGTCATGACTTCCAGGATGGGAATCGGCCCTTCGCCGGAGATGCGGCGCGTCTCGCCCCAGACGTAGCGGTCGAGCATCAGGTCGCCGACGACCAGCACGCGCGGAGTCCCGGCCGTCTCAACCAGCCGAACCAGGTGATCCGACATGCGCTTTCCCTTTCTCCAAGACCGCCGCCGGCGGCGTGCGCCAGCGGCGGTGCATCCAGAGCCACTGATTCGGGAACCGCCGGATGTAACCCTCGAGCCGGCGATTGATCTCGATCGTGGCGTTCCGCACGGCGGCCGAACGGTCGCCCGTCGGCCGGACGAACAGCGGCTCTTCGCAGAGGACCTCGAAGCGATACAGCCCCGGCAGCCGCCGCGCGTAGCCGGTGACGATCGGCGCGCCGGTCCTCAGCGCCAGGAGCGCCGGTGCCGGCGTCGTCGAGGCCGCCCGCCCGAAGAACGGCACCCAGAGGCCCTCGTCCTTCGCGTGCTGGTCCACCAAAAGGGCAATATAGCCTCCGCGCCGGAGGACGCGCAAGAGCGCCGGCGCGGCGCCGTACTTCGGGATGAGGGTCTGGCCGTGCTCGGCCCGGTACCGCAGCATGGACCGGTCAATGTACGGGTTCTTCATCGGCCGGTAAACGCTGGTCCACGAGACTCCGTAGTGGCGCGCCAGCAGCCCGAAGATTTCCCATGGCCCCAGGTGCGCGGTGACGAAAATCGCCCCCTTGCCCGCGGCCATCACGTCGCGCAAATAGTTCTCGCCGCGGAGGACGATGTGGTCGTCGAACGTGGAAGGCCTGAGCAGCCGGTCGCCGAGCGCCACCTCCACGGTGGCACGGCCGAAGTGCTCGTAGACGCGCGTCGCCAGCGCTTCCGCCTCGGCGTGCGACATGCCCGGGAACGCCTGGAGGATATTGTTCACGCCGGTGCGGAAACTCCGCCGCGACCAGAAGATCATCCGGCGGCCGCACCACTCGCCGAATTTCACGGCCGCAGGCAGCGGCAGGCTCTGCGCGACGGCCATGAAGGTTTTGCCGCCCAGGTATTCGCCGAGGAACATCGGGCGCTGCCACCA
>JBKQWE010000073.1:0-44854 GCA_052139675.1 Candidatus Brocadiia bacterium | reverse complement strand
TCAAGCCGTACGGCACCGTCGTGCTGCGCACGTGGACGCAGCGCCTGGATTCGTACGGCGGCTATCTCCTTCAGCCGGTCACCGACCCGGCCCACCCCGACAAGACCATCAGCCTCGACGCGGTGGTCGGAGTGCAGATGGCGGAGAACGGTTTTATCACGCCCATGCCGCTCGTGGCGGGCCGGTGGTTCAGCAGCGACAGCGCGGCGGAAATCGTCCTGTCGGCGGAAACCGCTTCCTACCTCGGCATCGCGAAGGAGCCGTTCGTCGAGCGGACGCTGGACCTGCGCAACCGCAAGGTCCGGCTGGTGGGGCTGCTGGACGACGCGAAGCTGGCGGCGATCGGCGACCTCGCGCGGCTGATGCTGCTGCCGCTGAAGAGCATGCCCGACCTCGTCACGCACACGGTGTCGGAGACGGGCGCAATGATCGTCAGCGAGGAGGACGCGATGGCGGGGCCGGCGCCGTCCGGTCAGTCGCTGCGTTCGCAGGAGGTTGCGTTTGTGCCCGTGGACTTCGCGCGCGAGCTGCCGGACACCTCCTATCGCTCCATCGCGCTGAAGACGCAGGATGCCGCTTCGGCCTGGGTCGCGGCGAACCATTTCGTGGACGCCACGGGCATACTGACCTACGTGTCTCTCCGCGAGCCGGTCCTCACGCATGCCGGCGTCGCCCTCCAAGCCCACCAGTACTCCCTCGGCGCGCCGGTCGGCACCATGATCGGCGGGGCCGGCAAGGTCATCATCCCCATCTGCCTGGCGGCGACCATCATCCTGAACACGATGCTCGGCACCGTGATGGAGCGGCGCAAAGAGATCGCGGTGTATAACAGTATCGGGCTCAACCCGACGCACGTCTTCGTCTTCTTCGTGGCGGAGGCCGTGGTCTTCGGGATGATCGGCTCGGTGGCGGGATACCTGATCGGCCAGGGGCTGGCGCAGGCGATCGTGCACTTCCACTGGCTGCCGGGCGTGAACCTGAACTACTCCTCGATGGCGGTGATGCTGGTCATCTTTGCGGCGATCGTGACCGTCGTCGTCTCGACGCTGTACCCTGCGTACATCGCCACGCGCGCGGCGGTGCCTTCCGGCCAGCGCCGGTGGAAGCTCCCGCCGCCGGTCGGCGACGAGCTGCACCTGGACTTCCCTTTCAGCTACAGCGCGCAGCAGTTGCCCGGCGTGCTGGCGTACCTGCAGGCGTTCATGGACCTGAACAGCGAGGCGTCCTCGGGCCGGTTCCTGACGCAGGACGCGCGGTTCGGCTTCGTGCACGACGTGGACGACCGCAAGGTGCTGGCGATGACGTACAGCGTGACGCCTGTGCCCTTCGACCTGGGCGTCAACCAGCGGATGGAGGTCTACGGTTACTATCGGCCCCGCGTGCGCGCGTACGTGGTCGCCGTCGTCCTCACCCGGCTGAAAGGCGACAAGAAGAGCTGCTGACGGTGAACGAGCCGTTCCTGGAATCGTTGCGCGCGCGGCTGCTGAGCTGGCGGTCTCAATCGAGCGTCAACCAGGAGCAGTTCCGCAGGCAAGGCGAGACGATGTTCGCCGAGGTTCGTGAATTCCCCGTGCTGGAGAAGGCTGCCCGGTGAGTCCCCGTTTCGGACAAGGCGACAAGGAGCTGGAAGAGTACCGGGACATTATGCCCGTTCCGGACCAGTTCGAGGACGGGTTCAGCGGCAAGACGGTCCTCGGCGCGATCTTCCTGGGGCTCTTCATGCTGCCGGGGTCCATGTACCTGTCGCTGTTCATGGGCGGCGGGCTCGGGCCGGCGGCGCGGTGGGTGACCGTCATCCTCTTCTCGGAAGTCGCGCGCCGTTCGCTCAAGAGCCTCAAAGAGCAGGAAATCTTCATCCTCTTTTACATGACGGGCGTCGCGCTCTCCAGCCCGTTCCAGGGGCTGCTCTGGAACCAATACCTGGCGCAGTCGCCGGAGGCGCAGGCGATGGGCGTGGCGCCGCTGATCCCGTCGTGGGTCACGCCCTCGGCCGAACAGATCCGGCAGACCGGCAACACGTTCTTCAGCCGCATCTGGCTGGCGCCGGTGGTGCTGATCGGCATCCAGTTGCTGATCTCGCGCGTGAGCGGGTTCGGCCTCGGCTATGTCCTTTACCGGCTGACGGCGCACTACGAGAAACTGCCTTTCCCCATGGCGCCGGTGTCCGCGCAGGGCGTGCTGGTGCTCGCTGAGGACAAGGAGAACCGCAACCGCTGGCGCCTGACGACGTTCGCCATCGGCGCCATGCTGGGCGCGCTTTTCGGATTCGTTTATGTCGGCATCCCCTCGCTGACCGGCTCGATCCTGGGCACGCCGTACCAGTTGCTCCCGAACCCGTGGCTCGACCTGACCCTCACGACGCAGAACGTCCTGCACGCCACGCCGGTCAACCTGGTCTTCGACCTGTCCATTGTGATCGTCGGCATGGTCCTGCCCTTCTGGGCGGTGATCGGCGGGTTCATCGGCGTGGTCCTCACCTTCATCGCCAACCCGATCCTGCAACACTACGGCAGGCTGCCCACGTGGCAGCTCAACATGGGGCTGGTGGACACGCTTTACAGCAACCAGATTGACTTCTACCTGTCTTTCGGCATCGGATTGACCTTCGCGGTATTCTTCATCAGCATGGCCTCGATGGTGTTCCCGCTGTTGCGGAAGATGGTGCCCGGCCGCAGGGACCCATCCGGCGAGGCGCGTCCGTCGCTGGCGGAGGCCTTCCGGTACAACCGGCTGCGCGGCGACATCCCGATCTGGATTTCGCTGGCCATCTACATCGTCTCCACTTTCGGCTACATCGCCTTGTGCATATGGCTGATTCCGGGCTTTCCGTGGATCTTCTTCGTCATCTTCGCCTTCATCTATACGCCGCTGATCAGCTATGTCTCGGCCAAGCTGGAAGGGGTGGTCGGCCAGGCCGTATCCATCCCGATGGTGCGCGAGTCGGCGTTCATCCTCTCCGGCTACAAAGGCGTGGCGATCTGGTTCGCGCCGATCCCGCTGGTGGACTACGGACAGGGCCTGCAGTCGTTCCGCGTCGTCGAGCTGACCGGCACGAAGATGACGAGCCTGATCAAGACGGAACTGGTGACGATCCCCGTCGTGATCATCGCCAGTTTCCTCTTCTCGGAGTTCATCTGGCGGCTGGGGCCGATCCCGTCGGAGCAATACCCCTTCACGCAGGAGATGTGGCGGTTGCAGGCGCTGAACAGTTGCCTGACGATGACGGCGACCATGAGCGGCGGCTCGAAGTTCCTCGACGCGCTGGTCCCCTCGTACATCGCCATCGGGCTGGGGTTCGGCCTGGTGACGTACATCGGCCTGTGGCTGCTGAGCCTGCCGACGCTGCTGATGTTCGGCCTCGTGCGCGGGATGGGCGCGATGACGCCCGGACACGTCCTGCCGGAGTTCGTCGGCGCGCTGCTCGGGCGTTACTTCTTCATGAAGAAATTCGGCGTGACTCGATGGCGCCAGATGGCGCCGGTGGTTCTGGCGGGCTTCCTCTGCGGCATCGGCCTGATGGCGATGGCGGCCGTAGGCATCGCCCTGATCGCGAAGTCCATCTCATCGCTCTTATATTGATCTTCGGCCGGCATGGCAGAGACACCGCCTTACAAACGCATTGACGCGGCGCACCTCGAGGCAATGCAGGAATCAGAGCGCCCGACGCTGCGCATCCGCTGGTGGATCGTCCTTCCGTTGGCGGTCATCCTGGCCGGAGTCCAGGCCGCGCTGAACCTCCGCCTCGAGAACGGCGCGACGGGCGTCTTCCTCATCGCCACCCAGATCTCGATCATCGCCTTCGCCTTCCTGATGCTCTTGTCGCTCGTGCTGAACCCCCTGCTCAGGCTGACCCGCCTGATGGAGCCGTTCAACCGCGGCGAAATGATGACGCTTTTCGCGGCGCTCTGCGTCTCGGCGGGCATCAGCTCGTTCGGCCTGGTGGATCAGTTGGTGCCGCTGATCGTCACGCCGTTCAACTCGGAGTACGCCACGCCGCAGAGCGGCTGGAATAAAGACGTGGTCCCGTATTTGAACCGGAATCTCTACATCACCGACCTGGCGCGCATCAAGGAGTACCGCGAAGGCTTCCCCTCGGCGGAAGGGCTGTGGCGAAAGATCCCGTGGTCGCTCTGGATCAAGCCGGTGGCGCTGTGGATGGTTTTCGTCTTCGCGCTCTATGGCATGTTCTACAGCCTGGCGATGCTGCTGTACGATTCCTGGGCGCGGCGCGAGAAGCTGATATTTCCCCTGGCGCGGCTTCCGGAGGACCTTCTGAACGACGAGGGCGCCGCCTCCGGCACCCTGTCCTCCACGCTGCACAGCGGCCTGTTCTGGATCGGTTTCCTTCTTGTCCTGCTGCTGCTCAGCTATAATGGCGTCTGCCAGGCGGAACTGGTCCGCGGCTTGAACCCGCTGACCCTCGGCATCAAGCAGGACCAACTCCGGCAGATGCTGGCCAACTCGGTCTTCAAGGGTATCGCGGACGAGTCGGAATTCGGCTTCCGCTTCCTGATCATCTTTACGGCCATCGGGATCAGCTTCCTCATACCGCTGGAGATTTCCGCGAGCATCTGGATCTACTACCTGATCGGCATGCTCCTGTTCCTGATCGCTTTCTGGACGGCCGCCGGGGCGACGATGGAGTCCTTCCCGAGCAACTGGCTGTGGGAGAACCACTTCGTCTCCAGCCTGGGTGCAGGCGGACTGCTGGCCTACTCCGCGGCGGCGCTCGTCAAGCTGGTGGCCGAACGCGCGGGCGCCATCCGGCAGGCGGCTGCGGCGCAGGGCCGGCGGCTCGGCGCCGCGGACTGGGCTGTGAAACTGCCGGCCAGCATGGGCTGGGGCGGATTCCTTTTCGCGGTGTCGAGCGCGGTGGCCGTCGGCTGGCTGGCGTGGTGCCGCGTGCCGTGGTACTGGAGCGCGGGCTTCCTGGCGGTCATCGTGCTGGTGACCGTCGGACTGATGCGCGTCGTGGCGGAGGGCGGCATCTATTGGTTTCACATCCACGTAGGTCCGTTCCATTTGATCAAGTCGTTCGGTGCGACGGAGGCGGTGCCGAAGGCCGTCCTGGCGCCGCTCATGCCGATTTATTCGGTGCTGTTCCTGGACATCAAGACGTTCATCGCCCCGGCGGTGATGAACAGCTTCAAGATGCAGGACGAGACGCGCGCCGCGCGCCGGTGGTTCCATGCGATCGTGATCGCGGCGATTCTGGCGACGGTCGCGGTGTCGTTCGTCGCCATTCTGTACATCGTGTACAGCGTGGGCGCGAACCGGGCGGAGCCGTGGTTCTTCACGGTCGGGCCGCAGAGCCTGTTCGACAACACCGAATTGATGGTCAGCGGCGGCGCGGCCGGTTCCGGGCAGCACAACTGGATTTTTTATCTCATCGGCGCCGGCTGGGTGCTGCTGAGCATCGGGATGCGGCGAAAGTTTTTCTGGTGGCTGCACCCGATCGGCCTGGTGATGCTGGCCAACCCGCTCATCGCGCAGCTTTGGTTCTCCTTCTTTCTCGGCTGGTGCTGCAAGAAGCTGGCCGTCAGGTATGGCGGGCGGCACATGTTCGCTCGCCTGCGCCCGGCGTTCATCGGGCTGATTTTCGGAGAGTTCGTGGCGGCTTTCACCTGGTCGCTCATCGCCGTCACGATGCACTTGAACAAGATCTCGATAGACATTAACAAGTACTATCCGTAGGATAGTCGTCGCCATGGAAATTATCGAGGATGCGTTCTGCTGATGACCGGCACCAGCACTGAAATCGTCGTGGACGTTCGGGACGTTCACCGGGAGTTTCGGGTCGGCGGCGAGATCGTCCGCGCGCTCCAGGGAATCACCCTGCAGGTCGGGCGCGGCGAGTTTGTCTCGATCATGGGCCCTTCCGGCTCGGGCAAGACGACGCTGTTCAACATGATCGGAGGGCTGGACGCGCCGTCGCGCGGAAGCGTCACGCTCCTGGGCCACCCGCTCGGCACGCTGCCCAGCCACATCGTCGCCCGCCTGCGCTGCCGCAAGATCGGCTACATTTTTCAGAGCTACAACCTCATTCCCGTCCTGACCGCGCTGGACAACGTGGCGCTGCCCTCGCTCCTCCTGGGCCGGCCGCAAGCCGAGGCGCGCAGCCGCGCCGGCGCTCAACTCGACCGAGTCGGCCTCGGCGACCGCCACCACCACCGTCCGGACGAACTTTCCGGCGGGCAGCAGCAGCGCGTCGCCATCGCCCGCGCGTTCGTCAACGAACCGGCCATCATCCTCGCCGACGAACCCACCGGCAACCTGGACCTCAAGACCGGCGAGGAGATCATCCGCATGCTCTCGGTCATGAGCAAAGAAGATAACGTCACGATCATCTCCACCACGCACGATCATAAAATGCTTTCCGTTTCGGACCGCGTCGTCTGGGTCGTCGGCGGCAGGATTGACCGGCTGGTCAACCGCGAGGACCTCAAGATTCAGGTCGGAAGCATCACATGAGCGAGACCCCCGAGGAACTGATGGCGGCGCTGACGGCCGAGGCCGCGCACTTGCCGACGAAGACCCTGTTCCAGTTGGCGTGGGCGGGCCTGCGCGTGCGCCTGGCGCGCTCGCTGGTGACGCTGCTCTCCGTCGTCCTCGCGATCGCCTACCTCAGTTACAGCGGCGTGAGCAACGACCTCGTCAAGCGCCTGGCGGAGAGCAAGTCGGACGAAATCTACACGCTGCTGCGCGCCGCCGGGATCGACGTCGAGGCCACCGCCAAGGGCAGCCCGCTCGACCGGTGGCTGGTGGCCATGGCGCTGCTGACCTGCACGGTGGGCATCGCCAACGCCATGCTCATGTCCGTCACCGAGCGCTTCCGCGAGATCGGCACGATGAAATGCCTCGGCGCGGAGAACGGCACCGTGGTCAAGCTGTTCCTCATCGAATCGGCCATGATCGGCGGCGCGGGGTCGCTCATGGGGATCGTGGTCGGGCTGCTCATCTGCGTCGTCGCCGGCGCGGCGCAGTTCGGCCGGTACTCCATCGAGTACCTGACGTTCGGGTCCATTATCACGTACATGGGATTCGCCTTCCTGGCGGGCGTCGTCCTGTGTCTGATCGGCGCGGGCTATCCGGCGCTCGTCGCATCGCGCATGCGCCCGGTCGAAGCCCTGCGGGTGGAGGAATAAATGCCCGGACAAACCGCCGCCGCTCCGACAGCCGACGTCCCGCCGCAGGGCGGCGACATCGTCGTGCGCGCCATTGACGTGGTGAAGGACTTCGTCCGCGGCAAGGAGACCGTCCACGCGCTGCGCGGCGTGAGCCTGGACATCTACCGCGGCGAGTACCTGGCGATCATGGGTCCCTCCGGCTCCGGCAAGAGCACGCTCTTCAACATGGTCGGCGGCCTCGACAAGCCCACGAGCGGGATGGTGTTCCTGGACGACGTGGACATCGCGCAGCTCGACGCGTACGAGCTGGCGTGGATGCGCTGCCGCAAGATCGGCTACATCTTCCAGGCCTACAACCTGCTGCCCACCTTGACGGCGCTGGAGAACGTGACGATGCCGATGCTCTTTGCGAACATAGACGCCGACACCTCGCGCGACAAGGGCGCGGCGATCCTGCGCAGGGTCGGCCTCTCCGACCGCATCTTCCACCGCCCCGGCCGCATGTCCGGCGGCCAGCAGCAGCGCGTCGCCATCGCCCGCGCCATGGCCAACGACCCGGCCATCGTCCTCGCCGACGAGCCCACCGCCAACCTCGACCTCAAGACCGGCGAGGAGATCATCAACCTCCTCAAGAAGCTCAGCATGGAACTGAACGTGACCGTCATCTCCGCCACGCACGACCATAAGATGCTCAACCTCTGCGACCGCGTCGCCTGGATCCGCGACGGCGCCATCGAGCGCCTGGAAAAACGCGCGGACCTCAAGATCACCGTCGGCAAGATTGACGGGCAGTAGGCAAATCACCCGCCGGAGTCCCTTGATGACATCGGATTGGTCGCCCTTTGCCTGGCAGGGCATTCAGATCCAGACGCCCCGCGCCTGGGAATTGGGGTCCGTCACCGGCGACCGGCGGAAAGGCTACTTCCGGCTGGATGACGCGGACATGCCGCGCGTCGAGGCGAAGTGGGAGTCGGGCAGTCCCGGCAAGTCCGTCCGTTCGGTGGCGGACCGCTACCTGAAAAAGGCCGGCCTGGTCGGCGCCGCGGGCGAGCGACAAGTGCAACGCAATGTGCGCCTGGACCCGCCGGCGGACATGGAGACGGAATTCTTCATCACGCGCGGCGACCCGAACGCCCTGCACATGGCCGCCCGCTGCCGCGACTGCGGGCGCGTGGCGCTCCTGCGCGTTTTCTACCGCGGCGACGAGCCGCTTCAGCCCGTCATGACGCGCCTCTTCGCCTCGTACCGCGACCACGCGCGCGACGGGAAGACGCCGTGGTCGCTCTATGGTCTCCGCTGCGAAGTCCCGGCGGACTGCATCCTGCTCCGGCACAACATCCGCGCCGGGCGCGTCGAGCTGGAGTTCGTCGGCAAGCGCGCCCGCGTCCTGGCCGCGCGGGTCGGCCTTGCGGAGACCGTCCTCCGGAAAACGAGCCTTCTCGACTGGCTGAAAAAGGATTCCACGAGCCAGTCGCCGCCCTGCCCGCCGGCCTTTGCCGAAACGAAGCGCGGGGAACACGCCGCCGTCGCCCTCACCGGCCGCGAGCGGTCGCTCGCGCGGAGAATTCTCGGCCGCCGCCGCGTTGCGCGCGGCCTGGCCTGGCATTGCGGGCCCTCGAACGCGCTTTATATCGCCCGGTGGTTCGGACGGGAACAGAACGTTCCCGAATTCGCCGCGTTCGCGGAATCGTTTGTCTGCCACGAGTCTTGACGCCCGGCGTTCGGAAGGAAAACGATGCTCGCCTTCTGGAAAAAGAAAGGCCCGCAACTCACCCGCGAGGACTCGCTCGCCGCGGTGGTCGTTCCGAACCGGCAACTGCGGGTCGAGCGGAACGCCGAGGGTGTCATCACGCTCTACGCGCCCTTCCACGCCGCCGCTTTCGTCGAGCGTATCGCCGGGTGGCTCGGCGCGCCTCCGCGCGCCGGCGAGGCGAAGGTCGAACTGGACGAGGTCGGCTCGTTCGTCTGGGACCTGTGCGACGGCCGGCGGACCGTCCGCGAGATGGTCGCCTGCCTCGCCGACCAGTATAAGCTCAATCGCAAGGAAGCCGAAGCCTCGCTGACCGCCTTCCTCCGCAGCCTCGCCGGACGCAACCTCGTCGCGATAGTGATCCTCAAGCGCGAGCCGCAGGAGCACCAAAGGCGCCCGGGATAGCGGCGGCGCGCGGCCGAAGCTCCAGGGCCGTCACCAGCAGAAGAAACGATACGGATCGTCCCACGCCTCGGGCTGATCCAGATACAGGCCGTCGAGCCACCGCTTCTCCGGTTTGTCCGGCGCGACGGGACTGCCGAAGCGCGCCAGGAGCGGAGTGGAGCCGGCGACGCCCATGTCGGCGAGGATGCGCGTCAGCAGGAAAGAGGCGCGCCGGTACGTGCGCCTGAGATTGTATTGCTCGACGAATTGGAAATAGTAGGGTTCGGAGCCGTTCTCGAAACTCGGGTTGGCGCAGAGGTTCCGCGGCGCCGCCTGGGCCGCCGCTCCTTCGGCAGGCGGCTTCGGCGCGACATAGTCTCCTTCGTAAAGCCGGAACAGGTTGGCCCTGAAGCGGCCGCCGTCCTGCGAGCACGCGACGTAGGCCTGCCAGCTCTCCGGGAACGGCTTCTCGCACCTGAACGTTACGTGCACGTCCGTCCATTCGTTCTCCGGGACCACGACGTCCGGCCCCTTCACGGCGCGGTCCCAGGGACTGCCGGCGCGCTCCACCTCCAGGTGCGCCGTCACCGGGCCGCCCACGCCTTTGATCCGGACGGCGAACGTGTACGACTTCCCGACCTCCGGCGCCGCCTTCAGACGCTGGCCGAACTGCCCGCCGGCCTTCGACGTCGTGCCCAGGGTCACCAGCGCGCTCGGCTTCCCGCCCGCCGCGTCGCCAGCGTCCACATGGAATGACTCCACCGCTCCTTCTGCGCGGGTGATTTCGTACGGCAGGAGCTGGCAGAAGACGACGTTCATGTCCTGCCCCTTCGCCAGCACACCGTCGCCGAACGGCACGGCTCCGGCCGATACGAGAGGCAGCCGCAGCGCGCCGCGGTCATGAACGTCCGCCGGGCTGACCCCCGCGAGAAGGGAATCCGCGCCGAACGGCTCGAAGAACGCCGCGATGTGCTCCTGCCGATTCGTGTGGATCGGCGTCGGCAGAAACGAATTCGCCTCCTGCTCGTCGAGCCCGAGAGCCAGCAGGTTGCCGCCCGCCTTCAGGAACTCCGCGATGGCGGCGGCATACGCGGCGAGCGCTTTTCCGCCGCCGGTCCCCACGATGAGCACCCGCTCGGGCGAAAGCTTGTCTCCCTCGTAAGAGCCCAGGGCAATGCCGGCGCGCTCCAGGTGGCGCTTCCCCTCCGGATCGCCGACGTAGAGCGCTTCCCGGCGAGCGGCCGGTTTCCAGGCGGACGCGTATTGCAGGATATTCAGCACCAGCGCCTCGGCGGCCGGGTCGCTCTCGGTGCGCCCGGTCACGTCCATCTGGCAGAAGAGGACCATGCCCTTGCCCTCGCGGAACTCCATCAGCGGGCTGTACTGCAGGCTGTAGCCGCCGTCCAGGATCGGCAGGAAGTCGCCGCGGGCGGGCTTCTCGATCAGGACCGAGGCCACGTTGCCGCGGCAGCCGCATCGCCAGATGCGCGGCACGTCAATCCCGCACCACTGGACCACCGGCGTATCGGACTGGTAGGCCGGGCCGATCCGGTAGTCCAGGCGCGGCGGCAGGAGAGTCGCCTCGCCGCGCCAGTCGTGAAGGTTCTCCGCCTCGATTCCTGAGAGCAGCGGGTGGTCCGGCACGCGCTTGAAGACCTGCCTGAGCCCGTACTCCGTCGTTCGGAACCCGAGCCGCTTCTGCAGGGCCTCCGAGCTCTGCTCGAAGACGACGGCCCGCAGGCCGTCGCGCACGCGCGCGAGGTCGGGAGCGGGTCCGTCCACGGTCAGGGCGCTCTTGCCTATGACCAGCAGGTCGTATCCGCTGAGGTCGGCCTGCGCGTCCACCGGCTGGTACGGCGTGCGCATCGCGTCAAGCAGCTTTGCGGTCTCGCCCTTGGGGTCGAAGAGCGCTATTCTGAAGTTGGAGGCCAAGGTCCTCGGGACCGGCATGACGCTGACCGCGAAGGAATCCTGCTGGCTCTCTCCGGTGTTGAATTTGACTGTCGCGGTCAACTCGTACTGGCCGGGCGCCAGCTCAGCCGGAAGTTCAAAGCGAAGCGGGATGCGCCCCTGCTCGCCGATCCCCACGGAGACCTGTTTCGCGCCGGCCAGCGGTTGCGGCAGGCCCAGCGACCAGGCGCAGTCGCACGTCACCGGCTCGCGCGAGTCGTTGATGATGATGAGCTGCTTGGCGACGGTCTCGCCCGGCCGGAAATTGTGGTCCTTGCTGATGAAGACCGTCGGCCCGCCGCCGATGTAAGCCAGCAGCGGCATGTTGTTGCGCATCACGGCCTGAGCCGCCGGCGTGGGGATCCAGTCGGAACGCTCGAAGGCCGTCGCCATGTTCACATCCTGCGCGTCAATATAGTCCGGGCTGAACCCCGGCCGCTGGAGGCGGTCCCAGTCCACGTTGAATTCCCTGCGGCCCTTGTCAACTCCTTCGCGCAGTTTCCAGTAGCCGTCGCATTCCCAGGGGCCGAACGCCGACATCCCCCAGGTGCGGAACGCACGCCAGTTGTCGGTGATGTACATGGCCATGACCGGGTACTGCTCCGCGAACGCCTGCGTGCCGATCTGGTACGGGTAGTCCCAGCGATGCCAGAGGGCGCCGTTGCGGAACTGCTGGCTCTCCCAGCGCAGGCAGCGTTTCTCCACCTCGCTGATCCGAAAGGCCTCGGCGCCGAAGAACTGCGAATTCCACTCCGCCAGGCACAGCTCCCAGGGAACTGCCGCGCTGCCCCATTCGCGCGCGCCCCGGTACCAGCCGCGGTACATGGCGAAGTCCCAGCCGCCCGGCGCGGCGAACTCGGTCAGGAAGAGCGGCTTGATGCCGACGGTGGCCCAGTGCTCGAACCAGTCGTCGAGCTCCTGGATCGGCACAAAGTTGGGGTAGAAGTTGTTCGTGTGCATCGTGCCCAGGTTGCCGGAGGAGTGGTGGTAGACGATGCGCTCCGGGTCGAGCCGGTTCACGATCGCCTGCGCCCGCAGCGCCCGTTCGGCGCCGTTCTTAGCCCATGAGTCCACTCGCGGATCCTGGAGCCCGTCAATCATGTCCGGGTTCATGTCCTCCACGTAGCCGGTGGAATTGTGGCTCATGGCATAGGCGACGACCGAGGGATGGTTCTGCGCGACCCGCACGTAGAATTCGGCGTGCCGGGCATAGCCGTTATTCCGGTCGGCGTCCGGGGCCTGCCAGTCGTACTGGGCGAAGTGCGGCTGCGGAAGCGCCACGAGCATCCCCACGTCGTCGGCGGCCCTCAGCACCTCGGCATAGCTGATGTGCGTGCCCGGCTCGCAGCCGTAGTTGTGGCCGTAGACGAAGTTGATGCCGAAGCTCTTCAGGCGCAGCAGGATTTCCTTCGTGCCTTCGTAGCTCGCCGCGGCCGCGCCGAGCTGGGTGCTGTCGCACGGGACCACGGAGAGGAAGATGCGGCTGCCGTTCAGGTAGAAGTCCCGCCCGCTGATCCAGAACTCGCGGAAGCCGAACTGGACCGGGACGGCGGCGTCCAGCGCGTTTCCGGCGGAGTCGAGAAGCGAGAGGCTGACCTGGTACACGTTCTGGGGGGTGTGGGTGTCCCAGAGCTTCTCCGGCTTCCAACTCACGGTGAAGGCGATGCGCCCATCTTTCAGGTCGTCCGCGGTGAACGGCTTGCCCGTGAACTCCCGGATACGCCGGCCATGATCGGCGACCTCGGCGCGCAGGGAATACTGCTTGTCCGCGGCGAGCCCCTGGAGGCCCGCCTCGAAGGAGATCTCCCAGCGGCGCACCGAGGTGTCCACCTTGACGTCCGCGATGCGCGGCCCCGCCGGCGCGCCGACCAGCCATACGTCGCCGCACAGGCCGCGCCGCGGCACGCTGCCCTCGACTTCTTTGGGCGCGTAGGTGTCGCTGTGCGACATCATGACCGCCTTCAGCGGCAGTGCGATGACGAGCAGGCTGAGCGTGCACGTCTCGCCGGGCCGGCACTGCGCGGTGAGGTCCGCCTCGCCGCCCGGAAACCGTATCTCGCCGGCCCGTTTGCCGTCCACGTAGACGGCGGCCGTGGAATTGACGTATTCGGCGGACAGCGTGATCCGCCGCCCGGCCCATTCGCTCGGAATGGTGATTTCCCGCTGGCACCAGGCGGCGGTGATCCTCCCCAGCTTGATGTCCTTCCACGCCGGATGAGCAAAGCAGGTCTGGCAGTCTTCCTGGTCCCACTGCTGAAGACCCGGCCAGAACCCGGGCACCTTGAAGTAACCCCAATCGCCCTCGGGCGGCGGCCCTCCGAAATCCCGGGCCGGCTGCCATCGCCACAGGCCGTTAATGCAGATCCGCTCGCGCGTCGGCGTGGCCTCGCGATACGCCTTGGCCAAGTCCCAGACCGCCTTCACTCCCTTCGGCAGCTCGACCGAGCTTTCTGCCTGGCAGAGACCGCATGCCGCGATCACGAGCAGAACCGCGGCTGCGCGCAGGTGAGCTTTCATCGTCCGTCTCTCCGATTCACATGACCCGGGATTTGCCGTTTGACCGGCCTTCGGCGAGCGGTCAAGCCTCGAACATCAGATTGTAGGCTTGAAGCATCCGTTGTCAAGTCGTACACTGGGTTATAGCGCCGCGGGTTTGAGCGGCCTCGACCATTGAATGTAAACGGCGGAGCGCGGAATGCCAAAGGAATGTCCCATCGAGAGCATCGCCTGGAACACGATCGGGCACCTGGTCGTGCGTGTGAAGGGGCGTGAGGCGCCTTACGTCGAGGCGAAGGTGGCCCGGTGTTTTCCGTGGTCGGTGCCGGAGACGTACATCTCCATTCGAGACAAGGACGGAAAGGAGATCGCCCTGCTGAACTCCGCCGACGACCTGGACGAGCCCAGCAAAGCGGTCCTGGTGCGGGAATTGAACGAGAAGATGTTCGCCCCGAAGATTCTGCGCGTGGCCGACTGCAAGGAGGAATTCGGCGTGACCTCCTTCACCGCCGAGACCGACCGCGGCACGGTCACGTTTCAAGTCCGCAGCCGCGACGACGTGCGCGTCCTGTCCAGCACGCGCGCCCTCTTCCGCGATGCGGATGGAAACACGTATGAACTGGCCGACCTGAACGCGCTGGACGCCGCCGGCCAGAAGTGCATGCAGAATTACTTCTAGCTGCAGGCGGAGGCCGGCATCCGCGGCGCTTTATCCCCCGATGGCCATCACGGACTGCAGCTCGACCTGCGTCTTCAGCAACTTTGCGTAGATCCCGCCTTCCTTGTGCGAGAGTTCCTCGTGGGAGCCCTGCTCCGCGATTTCCCCCTTGTCGAGGATGATGAGCCGGCTCGTGCGCCGGAGGGTCGAAAGCCGGTGCGCAATCGCGATGGTGGTCCTCCGCGCCGTCAGGCGGTCCAACGCTTCCTGAATCTGCCTTTCCGCCTCCGTATCCACGGAACTCGTGGCCTCGTCCAGGATGAGAATCGCGGGGTCGTGAAGGATGGCGCGCGCGATGCTGATCCGCTGCCGCTCGCCGCCGGAGAGCGTCTGGCCGCGCTCGCCCACCATCGTGTCGTAGCCGTCCGGGAAGCCGACGATGAAATCGTGCGCGTTGGCGGCCTTGGCGGCGGAGATGATGTCGTCGAGCGAAGCCTGCGGGTTGCCGTAGGCGATGTTCCGCGCCACGGTGCCGTAGAACAGGAACGGCTCCTGCAGAACGACGCCGGTGCATCGGCGCAGTTGTTCGACGTCGTAATCGCGGATGTCCACGCCGTCAATCAGGATCTGGCCTTCCAGTACGTCGTAGAATCGGCAGATGACGTTGACCATGGTGGTCTTGCCGCCGCCGCTGGGACCGGCCAAGCCGACCATCTCGCCCGGCTCGATGGTCAGGTTAATGTTCTTGAGCACCTTGCGGATGCCGTCATAACTGAAGCTGACGTTGCGAAGTTCGATGCGCCCCTCGATTTTCCGGATCGGCAGCGCGCCGGCTTTCGAGAAGATGGCCGGCGCGGTATCCAGGATCTCGAAAATCCGCTGGACGCTGGTCGCGGCGCGATTGAGCATGCGGTCCATGTGAGCGATGCCGTGGATCGGGCCGTAGAACATCCACATGTACCCGGTGTACGCCATCAGCGTGCCGACGCTCATCTCCCCTTTCACCGTCCAATACCCGCCGACGATCCAGACCAGGAGCGAGCCGACCTGCGTGCACAGCTCCATCAGCGGACCGTAAAGCGTCCAGACGCCGATCATCTCGACTTCTTTGTCGTAGTAATCCCCGCTCTTGCCGGTGAAGCGCTGGACTTCGTTGCGCTCCTGGCTGAAGGCCTTGATCACGCGCACGCCCGGCAGCGCGTCGGAGACCACCGCCGTCAGCAGGCTCCAGCGGTGGAACAGGCGGTCGAACCCCCGGTGGAGTTTCTTGTGAAAAACCGTCGTCAGGGCGAACATGATCGGGACCGGCAGCAGGACGATGAAGGCCAGTTTCCAGTTCATGAGAAACATGAACAGGCCGATGCCCGCGATGGTCAGAATGGAGACCACCGCCTCGATCACGGTCCATGCCACGAAGTCCCAGATGCGGTCGGTATCGCTGGTGACGCGCGTCACGAGCGAGCCGGTGGGTTTCTTGGAAAAGAAGCTCAGGCTGAGCTTGTGCAGATGTTCGTAAGCGCGGTCGCGCAGGTCGCGGGCGATGCTCGCGCCGAGGACGGCCATCAGTCGCTCGCGGAAGGCGCCGGCGACGGCGCTGAAGAGCATCAGGCCCGCCATGACGAAAACGTAAACAAGCAGGAGGTGATAATCCGCTTTGCTGCCGCCCTTGAGGCCCAGGCCGTCGTCGAGCATCGGTTTGAGCAGCCAGGGACGGAACAACCCGGCGGCGGTCACCAGGATCGCCAGCACGAAGCCGCCGATGGCGCGCGCCCGGTAGGGTTTGACGTAGTCGAGAAGGCGGCTGAGCACCTGGCGCCGACTGGTGCAGGCGGGGCAGACCTCGCTCCAGGGCGGAATGACGCGGTCGCACTTCTCGCAGCGCACTTTTTTCTCGTCGGCTTTCGGACCTTCGAAAGGCGCCTCGGACTCGCCTTTTCCGTCCAACTGGCGTTCCATCCGGCGGTGGAGTTTGGCGACTTCGCGCGCGTGGCGCAGGGTGAAGCGGTACTCGGCCACGATGGCGTCATTCGCGATCAGCCGCAGAACGCTCATGCCGATGCCCTCGACGATGAGCGCGGAGGTCACGCTGCTGAGCGCGCGCCATTCCGCGATCCACTCGCCATTGCGGGGCCGGAAAACGCCGAGCCGCTTTTCCGTGAGGACGAGATAACCTTCGGCATACCGGCCGTGCTCGTCGAGATCGAACCGCGCCGCAACCTCGAGGGTCTCGGGAACGGCCTCGGCCCGGATTTTCTCGCCCAGTTCTTTCGGCAAGTGCCCCAGTGCGTCAGGCTGATTCGCTTCGGCCACGCTGCATCCTTTGGGTAAAGCGCCTTGCGGCACGGTACGTCACCATGGCATTTTGCGATGATGCTGCGCCGTTGTCAAGGCCGCCGGCGCTCGAGGCGGCCGTGAACCGCGGAGTCTCACCCATGTTCCGGCACGTTTTCAGGCTTGACCGCCGCGATTGGCGGGATATACTTATTATAGAGGGAAACAGGGCTTGGAGATGAAGGAGGGCGAGCCATGCGCAACAAATTTCCAGTGATATTCCTGGTTCTTCTCTTTCCGTTGGTTCTCGGTTGGGCAATGGCGAGGGCGGCTGATCAGCAGAGCGCCGGAGGTTTCAAGATCGTGCTGTCGGACGGCAGCCTGCTGAACGGAGCGGTTTCCTTCGTCGTTGACCTCGACACGCAATACGGCCAGATCAAGATACCATCGAGCAGCCTGATATCGGCGCGGTTCGACGCGCAGCAGCAGTGGGCGGACGTTCGGCTGAACGGGGCCGAACTGAAGATGAAGTATAAACCCGATTCCAGCGACCTGAATGCTACCACGTCGGCGGGGCCGCTCAAGATCGCGTTGACGAAAGTGGTCACGATAGACAACGGATCGGCTGAGGCTTTAAACGCAGCGCCTCCGCAGGCCAATGTTCAGCAGCCTCCGGTGGCTTCCGCTCAGCAACCGCCTCAGGCCGGCGCATATCAGTATCCGTATCAGTACCAGGACCCGTACGCTTATCAATACGCCCAGCCGGCGCCTTACTACGGCTATAACTATAGCTATCCTTACTACGGCTATGGCTCTGCGCCATACTACGGTAATGGATGGCCCTATTACGGTTTCGGCTTCGGGTGGTGGCCTTGGTATGGATACTATGGCGGTTACGGCAGAGGCTACGGTGGTTTCCATGGTGGCTACTACGGTGGTGGTTTCCACGGTGGCTACTACGGTGGCGGTTCCCACGGTGGTGGTTCCCACGGTGGCGGACATCGGTAAGTGCGGACTGCGCCAGGGGCGCGCAGAGCAGAGCAGCGGATGCGCAGGTAGAGGACGCTCTTAAAGCGCAGCCGGTCGGCTACTTCGGCCCGGCCGGCTGCAAGTTCTCGATCGCCGAAATCACCTTCGCCTTGACCGCATCCGCGTCGTAGCCGGGCGGCGGCTGCGTCTGATCCAGGCGGATTCCCGAGACGGCATTCTCCAGCAGGGCCGTGGCGGCGTCGGCCGCGGGCGAATTCCCGCCGGCGCGGCGCAGTTCCGCGATCCGGTTCCAGAGCGTCTGGCAGAGATAGAAATCCTCCGCGCCCCTGCGGCAGCGCTCGAATTCGATGGTCGGATAGATCGCCTTGCGGCCGTAGCAGATCATCGCCGTGTCCGGCTCGCGGCCGTCGAGGTCGAAGAACTGGTAGCCGTGCAGGATGTTCAAGTGCCACTGCCAGCGCGCGCGGACGCCCTTGCGGTACTCGCTCCATTGATACAGCCCGAACGAGTAGCGCGACGTGCCCTGGTTATAGATGTGGACTTCCTTTCCCAGCCGCTGCGCTTCGGACATCACCGTCTCATCGTGCTCGTTGAGGCTGCTGACGTCGAGCGCCTCGAAGAACCGCTGGTGCCAGTGGAGCAGGTCGCTCGGATCGTCCGGGCGCTGTTTGAATGACACGCTGTAGCTGCCACTGGTGCGAACGGTCGCAGGGAAGGCGGCGCTGACTTTGGCCATCATCAGCATGAAGTCGAGCTCGCGTTCGGCCACGTCGCGCACTCGCGTCTCATCGCACATCCCGTAGAGGATCGTGGGCCATTGCGCGGCGCGCGCGTGTGCGTCCACAGCGCGCCAGGCGCGCATCAGCGCCTCGGGATACGCCAGGCCGCTCTCCTTCTCGACACGGGCGCCAGCCGCGCCCTTTTCGTAGCCCTCGTGCAGGTCCAGGAACCGCGCGCCGCCGTAGCCGTTGAGCGGCTTGTCGAAGCCGTACTTGCGCAGGAGCGCAAAGAAGCGGTCCATCTCGCCGAAGTCAATCACCGGCTCGCCGCCCATTCGAGTCCCCTCAGGGCGGCCCTGAGCGCCGTCGAATGGGCCGTCGCGCCAGCCCTTGAGCCGCCAGTCGGGGCCGCCGGAGACGGCGTTCATGCCGTGGTCGCGCAGCATCGCGAGCGTCTCCTCCAGCACGTCCCACCTGCGCTCCTCGGGAATCAGCTCCGGCGGCGTGAGGCCGAAGAAGCCCATGAGGAAATCGGTCCGGCGGTCGAGCGTGACGGGGCGAACGTCGAGCTTCAGCGGCGCCCGCAGCAGCGTGGCCCCCTGCGCGTCCTTGATCACCAGCGCCCCGGAATACTCGCCGGCGGGCGCGTCTTCGGGGACGCGGACGGTGGCGATGATCTCGCGCGTGACGTCCTTCGGCAGCGCCACGGCGTCCTGGATACGCAGCGTGTGCGGCTTCACGCGATACGCGATGTTGCCAAATCCGCGGCTGGTGTTGTACCAGACGACCTGGACCTGCGCGGGCAGCCTCGCCGGGCGACCATGAGCCTGGTCGAATGGTCCTGTCAGCGGCTCCAGTTCCAGCCGGCATTCGCCGAGGTCGCGGAGCGGGCGGAGCGCCAGGCAGAACGACTCGTGCTCGCCGCGTGTGGCGAGGCGCGTCAGCGCGATTTCGCCCGGGCTCTTCGGCGCCGAAACGGGCTTGCCCGCCGAAGCCTTGGCGAAAGCGGGCGTCGAGTTCGGCGTCACCTCGTCCTCGATCAGCGCCGGCCACGCCACGAAGCCCAGCTTCGCCCAATCCGGCGGGACATCGAACGCGGCCGCGGGGCGGTCGAGGCAGACGGCCATGCTGCGGAATTCGCGGGCCAACTCATCGAGTTGATCGCGCAGCCACTGCGCGGACTTCGCGTCATCGGCGGCATGGAGTGCCAGCGCCGAGACCTTGCTGCCCCAGACGCGGTCGGCCTCGAAGCGGAACGTGATCCCGTCCGCATCCGCTTCCGCCTCGAAGAGCGCCGGCCGCGCGAGCTCCGCGGCCATGTACGTGTCCCAGATGTCCGCGCCGACCGGCTCCACCTCCTCGAAACGGTAGAGCGCGTGCGCGGGGCCGTCGGGGCGTTTCTCGCTCCACGCCTCGCGGCCGTTGGCCAGGATGCGGCGCTCGCGGTGCTGCGCCTGCTCGCCGCCCCAGTAGCCGGAGTTCTCGTAGATGACCATCACGCGGTAGCGGCCGGGCGGGACGTCCACGTGGAAGTTATAGCCGCCCGCCTCGCAGAAATTGCGGATGAGCGCCGGGCCGAACGTCGTGTCGCGCGCGGCGCCGTCCCAGGGCGTGCCGCCGGCCGGTCCCCAGCCGAAGCCGCGTTCCTTGGAGTAGCGCGTCTCGTTCGAGACCGGCGTCCAGCCGGGCATCACGCTCTGGCCGGGCGGGCCGAAACTGAAAGCCCAGATGCCGGCGGGCCGGCTGATCTTTACCAGGCGCAGGCTCTCGAGCACGATGCGCCCGGACGCGCCCTTGGACCCGAAGCCGAAGTCCACGCGGACGATGCTGTTGACGTCGATGTTCCGCTTGATATCGTTGTTGCGGCTGCCGGCCTCGCCGCGATAGAGGCCGCCGACGGAGATCACCCAGCGCGTGCGGCCCGGCGCGAGCATCGTGGTCGCGTTGTGGCGGTTCCAGTACGTGCCGCCCCGCTCCGCCCACGCCCGGTCGGCGACGAGGAAGGAGCTCTCGACCGGCTCGGAGGCGGGATTGAACACGTCGAGGATCAGCGCGTCGTAGCCGGACCAGTCGCCGCGCACGCGCTGCCAGCTCATGTACGCCGGCTGATACTGCCCGGCGGGATCGAAGGCGATCTCCAGGGCCTTTCGGCCCGGGATCGCGGGCTCCTGGACCAGCCGCGGCGTGCCGGCGTTGAACTCCCACGCTTTCAGCGCCGTCTCGTCCTTGAAATCGCACAGCACCAGCCCATTCGACTGCCGCTCAGGCCCGTGAGCAACGTCGAACGGGGACTCGTCGGCGTACGAGAGCGCGGCCAGGAGCAGCGTTGCGGCGACCGCGAGTCCATGAGCGATGTGGCGACGACTCTTCATGTCCGTTGGAAGTCCCGGAGTCACTTCCGGCTGCCGCTCAGCGAACGGCGACGACTTTGCCGGTCTGGATGGACTCGATCGCGGCGGCGAGCACCTTCTGCGCCGCCAGCCCGTCTGCGCCGGAGCCGTCAATCTTTTCGGGCGGGACGCCGGCGGCGACCTGTTCCAGGAAGGCGTGGATGCGGTTGCGGAAGGTGTCCTCAAAGTCGCGCATGCCGCCGAAGACCGGGTTCGTGAAGACGGTCTTTTCGAGGTTACCCGCCGGGTAGAGCGTCGCTTCCCGCCACATGTCCTCGATGACGAATCGGCCGCCGGTGCCGGCGACCTCGCACCGCTCCATCGGGTGTCCGCGCTCGATGTCGTAACTACCGGTGAGCGACCCGACGACGCCGTTGACGAAGCGCAGGTTGAACTGCGCGGTGGTCCAGATGGTGCGCCCCGGCGCCTTGGTGGCGAAGCAGTGCACCTCCGCGATGTCGCCGCAGAAATGCCGCATGGTGTCCACCGTGTGCGGGTGCAGCGCCTTGATCTGGAACCAGGGAGAGCTCTCGGCGGGGTTCTTGATCCACATGCTCATGTTGACGAAGAGCAGGTGGCCGAGGCGGCCCTCGTCGAGCCATTTTTTGGCCAGGACGGCGGCGGGCGTGAAGCGGTGGTTCATGTCAATGCCGAAGCAGAGGCGCTTCTCGCGGGCCTTCGCGACCATGGCCTCCGCCTGCGCGATGTCGTTGCTGATCGGCTTTTCGCATAGCACGTGGCAGCCGGCGTCGAGGGCCTGAATCGTCGGCGCGAAGTGGTCGCTGCCGTATTCGTAGCCGCCGGTGGCCACGCTGCAGAGGTCCGGCTTCACCGCGGCGAGCATCGCGGGCGCGCTCTCGAACCACGGCACACCCAGCCGCCGGCCTGCGGCTTCGGCGCGGTCGCGGCGGATGTCGCAGACGCCCCCGAGTTCGGCAAGCGGGTCCGCCCTGTACATGTTCGCATGGCGGTTGCCGATGGGGCCCATCCCGATGACGCATACTTTGAGCATCAGCGCACGGTTCCTCTCTGACGCGCGGGTTTCGGCGCAGGGTAGCGGTACTCGGCCATCGCCGGCGCAAAGAAATCGAAGCCGCTCACGCCCTTACCCTGCTTCCACCGCCCGACCGCGCCGGGCCGGCCGACGATCGTGATCAGCATGGTCGGCTGTCTAGAGCTGTTTCGCCCCGCGCTGCGCCAGGAGTTCCCTCTGCTGGACTTGCTTGGCGGCGTTGGGCGATCCGATGTGCAGAGTGTTGTAGGCCTGCCGGGAGGTCTTGAACGTCCCGGCGCCCTTCTTGTGCCAGTCCGTGTGCCAGTTCAGGTTCGTGTAGATGGGGTTCGTGCGCCCGGTCTCCTTCTCGCGGCGGGCGATGTGCGCCTTCATCCGCTCTTCGAGCATCTTCACGACGGCCGGCTCGGCCTTGGCCACGTTCCGGTTCTCCTTCGGATCGGTGATCAGGTTGTACAGTTCCACCTCGGGCTTGAAGTGGAAATCCGGCTCGAGCGCGTGGATCAGCTTCCACTCCGGCGTGCGCCAGCCGTGCTTGCGCATCCAGGTGCATTCGGTGATGTAGAACTCCGGCTCCGGCGCGCGCTCGCGGCCCTCCAGCAGCGGGACCAGGCTGCGGCCGTCGAACTGGATCCGGGTCTGGATCCCCATGAGATCGAGGATCGTCGGCGTGACATCCTTCATCTGACAGTAATCGGCCAAGCGCCGGCCCGCAGGCACCTTGCCGGGCAGGACGAACGCCAGCGGGATGTGCAGCGTGACGTCATAGAGGCCGTGGTGGTCGAAGAAGCACTCGTGGTCGTACAGCGTCTCGCCGTGGTCGGCGTCAATCACCACCAGCGTATCCTCTTCCAGCCCCAGCGTCTTCAGGCTGGTGAAGATATGGGCGATGCACGCGTCCATGTACGCCAGCGCCCCGTCGTACTGAGCGATGACGTACTCCTTGTCCGTGCAGCCCGGCGGGAACCAACTGGCGTGGAAGTCGCAGAACGGCTTGAACTTCATGACCGGGTCGAGCGAGTGGTTCCGCTTGTCGAATTCGTCGCCCTGATAGAAGATCCGCTCGTACGGCTGCGGCGGCAGGTACGGCGCATGCGGGTCCATGTGGCGCAGGAAAAGGTAGAACGGCTTCTTGCCGGCGGCCAGGCGCTTCAGCTCCGGGAGCGCCACTGCGTTCAGATTCTCCGCCTTGCGGCTGCGCCCCTGCGCCCACGAGCCCCAGCCTTCGAAGTCGAGATACTTCTGAAATCCGCGCGACGCCACGTTGCCGCTGAAGCCGACGCACGACGTCGCGTAGCCTTGCTTGCCCAGGATTTCCGCGAGCGTCTGCAGCTTCTTCATCAGCCCGCCCTGGTGGCGCAGCGCCACCACGTCCATGCCGAAGGTGTCCAGCCCCGTGAACATCGAGGTGTAGCCCGGCGTCGTCGGGATGTGCGGGCTGAAGACGTTCTCGAAGACCGCGCCGCCCGACATGAACTTGTCCATGTGCGGCGTCGTCAGCCGGGGATAGCCGTACGTGCTCATGTGGTCGGCGCGGATGCTGTCAATTCCGATCAAGAGCAGGTTCGTCTTGCGTGCCATGTGGGTCGCTCTCCTTGTCCTTTATTCCGGCGTTATCGTCACTCGCGTCCCCGAGGCCGCGGATTCGTAACAGGCCAGCACCATGCGCAGCACGTCGCGGCCTTCCGCCGCCGTGGCGATCGGCGGGCGCCGCCCGGACAGGAACTCCGCCAGCGGGCCGGCCAGTCCGGCGATCCGTTCGCCCTGCCCGTTAATATCCGGGATATCGCTCACGGTCCATCCGGCATCGTCGTCCATCCGCCACTTCAACTGGATTCCGCCCGCCGGCCGCGGCGGCGCAACGCTCACCAGGTCGCCGTAATTGCCGATGATCGTCCCGTTCTGGCAGACCACCTCGAGCGTGTTCTCACCCGCTACTTCCACAAAGGTGCACGAGACTTCCGCGAAACGGCCGTCGGCGTACCGGAACACGGCGATGGCGTTGTCGTTGGGAATGCGCGGATTGAGGAGCGTCCCCATCTCCGCCATGACCGTCCGGGGCATGCCCATCAGCCAGTAGATGAAATCCATCGCGTGCGCGGCGTCATCGGCGAAGATGTCGCGGTTGAACTCCGGCTGGACGTGCCAGGTGTGATCGAAGTCCTTCCACCGCTGCGTGTTCAGGCAATGCCGCCGCCGCGCCATGTAGACCTTGCCGAACCGGCCCTCCGCCAGCAGCCGCTTCACCTTCACGTTATGCGGGTCCACGCGCATCTGCCAGGCCAGCGTAAAGGGGACCTTGCTCCGATCCACCGCCGCAATGATGCGGTCCGCGTCGGCCAGCGTCAGCGACAGCGGCTTCTGCAGTACAATCGCCTTGCCCGCCGCCGCGGCTTTCTCCACCAGTTCCGCGTGCAGCGACGTCTCTGCGCCGATCACGACGGCGTCCACGTCCGCGCGGGAGAGCAACTCCTCAGCCGTCGCCGCGGGCGCAATCTGATGACGCTCGCATCCCTTCGCCGCGCGGCCGGCATCGTGGTCCCAGCCGGCGACGACCTGCGCCCCGAGCAGCGGCTGCTGGCGCCATCTCTCGCAGTACATGTCCACGTGGCCGTGGGCGAATCCCAGGATGCCGAGGCGAACTGTTCCCATGGCCGGCTACCTCGCGCCCAGCGTCTTGAGGCAGGCGTTCATGTAGCCGTAGCTCTCCGCGGCGATGATGTCCCGGCGCGGCAGTTCGTATTTGGCCGCGCCGATGACCTCCAGGCACACCGGCCCATCGTACCGGCCCGAGACCATCGCCTGGAAGTACCCGCGCAGGTCAATGTCCCCGCGGCCGCAGGCTTGGTCGCATGGCTCGCCGGGACCGGGCCCCATGCCCTTGCAATCGCGGATGTGGATGTGCCGCATGCGCGCCAGCACCGCCGGCAGCGCTTGCGCCGGGTCCTCTTTCGCCCGGTAGATGTGGCTCGGGTCCATGTCAATCCCGAACGCGGGGGATTTGATCTTCTCCATCGCGCGCTTGGTCGTGGGCGTGTTGAAGATGGACTGGCCGACGTGCGCCTTGCAGCAGAGCGTCACGCCGTACCGCGCGGCCTTCTCGGCCCTCTGGGCGATCAGGTCAATCTGGCGAACGAGGTCCTCCTCGACGCCGGACTTGCCGCCGGGCCCGACGTTGATCACCGGCACGCCGATTCCCTGGCCCGCCTCGAACGCCTTCGTCAGCCGGTCCTCGTCCAGCGAGGCCACCTCCATGCTCAGCAGCGCCAGCTTGTGCTCCGCGGCCAGCGCCTGGATCGTCGCCTTCTGCGACCGCCAGTTATCCAGTTCCAGGTGCTCGCACAAGCCCTTGATGGCCGAGAGCTCGATCCCGTCGTAGCCGGCCCAGGCGATATGCTGAAACGCCGTCGCCAGGTCATGCCCGCCGTACAATACCGAATTCACGCCAAGCTTGATCATCGCCGGTCCCTTCATCAAATCTTTTCAACCGTGGGGTCGCCGTGAATGGGCGGCAGCGGCTTGGGCCGCACGAGCGCGCCGCCGTTCTCGTAGGATTCGATTACCGCCCAGATGTACTCCAGCGTCGCCAGCGCGTCGCGGCCCGACGCCCGCAGGGCTTCGCGCGGCGTCTCGTTCGTCAGGTCCTCCAGGAACGCATGGATCCGGCGCGGGAACGTCGCCCCGAAGTCCTTGACGCCCGTGTTCATGACCTCCGGCGTCGGCCCTTGTCCGAAGGGGAACGTCTGCCCCGGCTTCGGCGCGGGCCAGTAGGTCAGCTTCTCCACGCAGTTCTCGATGCAGAACGTGCCCTTGCTGCCGGCCACCTCGCAGCTCCACCAGCCGCCCAGGCCCCAGGTTGCGTCGCCGCGCTGGCTGAGCAGGTAGCCCACCGTCCCGTTGGCGAAGGCGACGTGCACGCTGTTCACCGACACCAGCAGGTCGCCCTTGCTCTTGCGGAAACCCGGCTTCGTGCTGAAGGACTGCAGGTGCGTGATGTCGCCGCAGAAGTGCCGCATCACGCTGAAGGGGTGCGTCAGGAAGGCTTTCATGTGCGCGTAGGGCTGGTTGAAGCGCGGCGTGTCCTTGAAGGAGTACGTCTCTTCGCCGCCGTAAAAACCCATCTTGAACAGCAGGTAGATCGTCTCGCCGATCTTGCCCTCGCGCATGTACTTCTTCGCGCACTCGGCCGTCTCCGTGAAATAGTGGTTCAGGTTGCAGCCGAGGTAGAGCTTCTTCTCCGCGGCGTAGCGCACCATCTCGCGCGCCTCGCCGATGTCGTTCGACAGCGGCTTCTCGCAGAGCACGTGCTTGCCCGCGGCGAGCGCTTCCATGGCCGGCTCGAAATGCCAGCTCCCGTTCTCGTATCCGCCGGTCGTCACGTCCACGACGTCCAGGTCCTCGTTCGCCAGCAGATCCTTCAGGCTGTAGTAGGCCTTCACGCCGTTCGCCGCGGCGGCCGCATCGGCCCGTTCCTTCACCACGTCGCAGACCGCCACCAGCTTCGCGAGCGGGTCCTGCTTGTAGCTCGCCGCGTGCGTCTTGCCGATGCCGCTCATGCCGACGAGGCCCACGCGGATCGGGCCTTTCACTTTCCGCTGGTCCTTGCGGACCGGGGTTTTCGCTTTCCGCTGATCCTTCACGGGATTTCCCTCCTCGGTTGAAAAAATCGGCCGTCGAGCGCGTTACTATACTCCTGCGCGGTGGGAAACGTCAACCGCTTCGGCCCTGCTGGAAGCGCGTTGAGGAGCGTCCGCGTCCCTCGGTCAGCAGATCCCGCGCTCGGCCAGTTGCGCGCGGAGGTGCTGCACGCAGACGTCGAAGGACCACTGGCTGGTGGGCAGGAGGATGTCGGGGGCGGCGGGCGCTTCGAAGGATGCGGAGACGCCGGTGAAGTCGGCGATCTCGCCGGCGCGCGCCTTGCGATAGAGGCCCTTCGGGTCGCGCTCTTCGCAGACGGCGAGCGGCGCGTCAACGAAGACCTCGATAAACCGCTCCGCGCCGATGATGCGCCGCGCGTCCTCGCGGTTGCGCCGGAACGGCGAGATGAAGGAGGTGATGACGATGACGCCGGCGTCGTTGAAGAGGCGCGCCACCTCCGCCACGCGCCGCAGGTTCTCGGCGCGGTCCTCCGGCGCGAAGCCCAGGTCGCGGCTCAGCCCGTAGCGGACGTTGTCGCCGTCAATGACGTAGCACAGGCGGCCGTCGTCGAAGAGGCGCTTCTCCAGCGCGTACGCCAGCGAGGACTTGCCCGACCCGCTCAGGCCGGTCATCCACAGCGTCACCGCCTTCTGGCCGAGCAGGCGCGCGCGGTCGGCGGTGGCGACCTGCCCGTTGTGCGCGACGATGTTCCGGCTGACGGGCGCGCGCTCGTTCACTTCGGCGGTCACGCCGCGGTGCAGCGCGCGCTCGATGATCATCCCCGCTCCGACGGTCCCGTTCGTCTGCGGGTCAATGAGAATGAACCCGCCGGTGCGGCGGTTGCGGGCGTATTCGTCGTACATCAGCGGCTGGTGGGTCTCGATCTCGACGCGGCCGATTTCGTTCAGCCCCAGCTCCGGCGCGGCCTGCCGGTGCAGGTCGTTCGGGTCGAGGCGGTAATGCAGCGAGGCGACGTGGGCCGGCAGGACGCGGGTGGTATGCTTGAGGTGGTACGCTCGGCCGACCTGCAGCGGGCGCGTGTCCATCCAGACCAGCATCGCCTCGATGCGCTGGTCCATGCGCGGCCGGTTGGCCGGATGGACGAGCATGTCGCCGCGGCTGACGTCGCGGTCGTGTTCCAGGCAGATCGTGACGGACATCGGCGGGAAGGCGTAAGACAGGTCGCCGTCGCGCGTGACGATGCGCGTGATGCGGCTGTGGAGGCCCGAGGGAAGGACGGCCACCTCGTCGCCGACGCGCGCGACGCCTCCGACGATCTGGCCGGCGTAGCCGCGGAAGTTCGCGTCGGGCCGCAGGACGTACTGCACCGGGAATCGGAAGTCAATCAGGTTCCGGTCGCCGGCGATGAGCACCGTTTCCAGGTGGTTGAGCAGCGTGGTGCCGTCGTACCACGGCATGTTCGCGCTGCGCTCGACCACGTTGTCGCCGGCCAGCGCGCTCAGGGGGATGAAGACGACTTCCTTCAGCGCCAGCTTGGGCGCGAACGCGCGGAACTCGTCGCAGATGCGGTCGAAGACGGAGCGGTCGTAGCCGACCAGGTCCATCTTGTTGACCGCCGCCACCACGTGCTGCACGCCGAGCAGCGAGGCGATGAAGGCGTGGCGCTTGGACTGCTGCAGGATGCCCTTCTGCGCGTCGATCAGGATCACCGCCAGTTGCGCGGTGCTCGCGCCGGTGACCATGTTGCGCGTGTACTGCTCGTGGCCGGGCACGTCGGCGATGATGAACCGCCGCCGCGCCGTGGCGAAGCACCGGTACGCCACGTCAATCGTGATCCCCTGCTCGCGTTCGGCTTTCAGGCCGTCGGTGAAGAAGGAGAAGTCAATCTCTTGCCCCTTCTTCGCGGAGGCCTTCCGCACGGAGGAGATGTGGTCCTGGTAGAGCGACTCGCTCTCGTACAGCAGGCGGCCGATCAGCGTGCTCTTGCCGTCGTCCACGCTGCCCACCGTGGTGAACCGGAGCAGCTCGGTCTGTTCGTATTGCCGGAGCAGGCGGTCGAGGTCCATGTCAGAAGTACCCCTCCCGCTTCTTCTGCTCCATGGAGGCGTCCATGTCGTGGTCAATGAGGCGGGTGATCCGCTCGGAGTGCCGGGCGGACTGGAGTTCGTGGATGATCTCGGGCACCGTCTTTGCGGTGGAGTGCACGGCGCCGGTGCAGGGATAGCAGCCCAGGGTGCGGAAGCGGCACATCACTTTCTGCGGCTTTTCGCCGGGGTTTAGGCGCGTGGCCTCGCCGACGGGGATGAGCTGCTCCTCGCGCACGACCATTTCGCGCTCCGCCGCGAAGTACATCGGCACGACGGGGATCTGCTCGAGGTGGATGTAGAGCCAGACGTCAATCTCCGTCCAGTTCGAGATCGGGAAGACGCGGATGCTCTCGCCCTTGTTGATGCGCCCATTGAACAGGTTCCACAGTTCGGGCCGCTGGTTCTTGGGGTCCCACTGGCCGTAGACGTCGCGGAAGGAGTAGACGCGCTCCTTGGCGCGGGAGCGTTCCTCGTCGCGCCGGGCCCCGCCGAACGCGGCGTCGTGCCCGCCCTGCCGGAGCGCCTCGAGCAGCGCCTGCGTCTTCAACTGCGCGCAGCACTTGATCGTGCCCCAGTCCCAGGGATTGGCGCCCTGCCGGACGGCCTCCTCGTACTTGAACACGTGCAGGTCCGCGCCGATCTCCCGGCAGAAACGGTCGCGGAATTCGTACATCTCCGGGAACTTCAGCCCCGTGTCCACGTGGAGAAGCGGGAACGGAATGCGGCCGGGATAGAAGGCCTTCTGCGCCAGGCGGACCATCACCGAGGAGTCCTTGCCCACGGAATAGAGCAGCACCGGGCGCTCGAACTCCGCCGCGACCTCGCGGAAGATATGGATGCTCTCCGCCTCCAGCGTGCGCAGATAGCTCAGCGAATATTTCTCGTCGCGCGGCACGGAATCATCTCCAGCGAAAACCGTTTCGGGTATGATATCACAAGTTCAAACCGAATAGGAAGTATGGAGCCATACTATTTGACGTCGGCAACAGGACCGTATAATAAACCCATCTCATTCAGGAGGAACGGATGAACCTGGCCCTGTCAGGACGGCTGTTCGAAACCCCGGCCGGTTACGCGCTGGACCTGGAAGCATTCCTGAAGTTCGCGCGCGCCTGCGGGTATGACGGCGTCGAGATTCGATACCCGCAATTGCCGCTTGAAACTCCCTCCGCCAGACTCGACGAGACCGCCGCGCTGCTCAAGACGCTCGGGCTGGCGTGGAGCTTCGGCGCGGTGGAGGGGATCGTCGGTGAGCCTGCCTTCGAACGAGCCGTGCGCATGCTGGAGGTGCATCGGCGGTGCGGCTGCCGGCTCACGCGCTTCACCGTTTCGCGGCCCGACGACATCGCCTGGGCGCAACGGTTCGCCGACGAGGCGGCGCGCCGAGGGATGCGGCTCATTACGCAGCTTCACAACGGCACGCTGACGGACAACGTGCCGCACACGCTCGAGACGCTGGAACGCATCGGCCGCCCGAATGTCGGCCTGGCCTTCGAAGCCAACCACCTGCGCTTCGACGGGAATGATCAATATGCCGAGGCCATCCGGCCGCTGCGCAACTGCATCTTCTCCGTTTCGATTCAGAACTTCAAGCCCGCCGCCGACACGGATCCGAAGGAAATGCGCGTACACGTGAACGGACGGGACTACCTCCGCGCCCTGCCGGGCGATCCGGACGGCCTCGACTTTCCGATGATATTCCGCGCCCTGCGCGAAGCCGGCTTCGACGGCTTCGCCACGGTCATGGCGGACGTGGCGCCGGGCATGGACCCGCGCGAGGTGGCCCGGCGCTATCAGGCGGCGCTCCGCAACGGATAGCGCGGCCGAAGCTGAAAAAGTGCTTGACGCCGGCAACTCAACCGTCTAATTTCATCTGTGAAAGCCGGGTGAGCTCCGGAGGACGGCCCAATGGAAAGTCCCTGGTGAAACCATGCGACCGATGAAATGGCGCTCCCTGAGTCCCAGCATGATCTACCTGCCTTGCCTGGCCATGGCGGCCACGGCTTCCGCCGGCGGCATGGCCGCCGGCGACTTCGCCATCAATTTCGACCCGGCGAAAGTCACCGCCACCGACGCGACCGTGGCCCCGGCCGAACTCGGCGCGGAGCCGGCTCTGCGCGTGGCCACCGGCCACCGGCAACCCTGGCCCGGCATCGCTCTGCCGGCGCCGGGCGGGCACTGGGACCTTTCGCCGTTCGGCCAAGTCGCACTTGAAGTCAAGAACGCGGGCGCCGCCCCGGTCACGGTCCATTGCCGCGTGGATAATCCGGGCGCGGACGGCGTGAACCATTGCCTCACCGGCTCCGTCACGCTCAGCCCCGGCCAGACCGGCACATTGAGGGTGCCGCTGACGCGCGCGGCCGACGATACGCTCGGCGGAAAACTCTTCGGCATGAGAGGCTATCCGGTCGCGGCCGGCCTGAAGGGCACGATTGATCCGGCGAACGTCACGCAACTGCTCGTCTTCGTGGCCAAGCCGGAAGCGGACCACCTCTTCGAGGTCGCCGGCATCCGTGCCACCGGCGCTTACACGCCGCCGACTGCGTGGGTGACGGACGCCGATCCGTTTTTCCCGTTCATAGACACGTTCGGCCAGTACCTGCACAAGGACTGGCCCGGCAAGACGCATTCGCTCTCCGATCTCGCGGCCCGCCGCGCGCAGGAGGCGAAGGAACTTGCCGCGCAGCCGGGCCCGAAGGATTGGGACCGGTACGGCGGCTCGCTGGCCGGCCCGCAGCTCAACGCCACCGGTTTCTTCCGCACCGAGAAGGTCGGCGGCAAGTGGTGGCTCGTGGACCCGGACGGCCACCTGTTCTTCTCGCACGGTATTGACTGCGTGCGCCCGCTGGACGCCACGGCGGTCGAGGAACGCGAGAACTGGTTCGCGGATTTCCCCGGCAACCAGCCGGAGTTCGCGCAGTTCCTTTCGCACGGCCGCGCGCTGATGGGCCATTATCAGGGGCGCTCGCCTCAGACGTTCTCTTTCGCCTGCGCGAACCTCCTGCGCAAATACGGCACGGACTGGCTCGCGGCCAATGCCCGGATCGCCCACCAGCGGCTGCGCAGTTGGGGACTCAATACCATCGCCAACTGGTCGGACGAACGCACGTTCCTGATGCGGCTCACACCCTACACCGATTCCACCGGCAGCCGAGGGACGAAGATGATCGAGGGCAGCGAGGGCTACTGGAGCAAATTCCCGGACGTGTTCGACGCGAGCTTCGCCGCCGTGCTGCGGCGCGACATGGAAGGCAAGCGCGGCAAGAGCGCCGGCGACGCGTGGTGCATCGGCTATTTCTCGGACAACGAAATGTCGTGGGGCGACGAGGTCTCCCTCGCGGTCGCCGCGCTGAAATCGCCGCCGGAGCAGCCCGCGAAGAAGGCCTTCATCGCCGACCTCCAGGCCAAATACGGCGACATCGCCAAGCTGAACGAGGCCTGGGGCACGGCGCACGCTTCCTGGGACGCGCTGCTGGAAAGCCGCGACGCCCCGGACCTGCGGAAAGCGAATGAGGACCTCGCCGCGTTTTACTCGAAGGCCGCCGAGCAATATTTCCGCACCGTGCGCGACGCCGTCAAAGCGGTCGCGCCGAACCAGCTCTACCTGGGCTGCCGGTTCGCGTGGGTGAACGACCGCGCCGCCGCGGCCGCCGCGAAGTATTGCGACGTGGTCAGCTACAACCTCTACCGCCGCAGCGTGGCCGATTTCCAGTTCAACGGCGGCGCCGACGTGCCGCTGATCATCGGCGAGTTCCACTTCGGCGCGCTGGATCGCGGGATGTTCCACACCGGCCTCGTGCCGGTGGCCGACCAGACGGCGCGGGCGAAGGCCTACAAGGATTACGTCCTCGGCGCGCTCGCGCACCCGCAGTTCGTCGGCTGCCACTGGTTCCAGTACCAGGACGAGCCAGTCACCGGCCGCGTGTTCGATGAGGAGAATTACCAGATCGGGTTCGTGGACGTCTGCGATACGCCGTATCGCGAGACCATCGAGGCCAGCCGCGCAGTCGGCGCGGCGCTTTACCGGAAGCCTTGAGATTTGACAACCGGACGCGCAGTGGAATAGCATGGACTGTGCGGATGTTCCGGCTCCTTCCCGCCCCGTTCCGGGCTGAAGCTCATGCCGCAGAATAACGTCGCTCCGGCTTTCAACCCCGACTTGGCCGCGTCGTTGCGCGCGGAGATGGACCGCTGCGCCAAGTGCGGCCAGTGCCGCTCCATCTGCCCCGTGTTCATCGAGACCGGCGACGAGGCCGGCGTCGCGCGCGGCCGGATCAGCCTGGCCGAGGCGCTGCTCGAGGGCCGCATCGGCTGGTCGGCGCGGTTGCAGGAGAGCTTCACGAAATGCCTGGACTGCCTGCGCTGCGATGCGGATTGCCCAAGCGGTGTCGCGCATGAGCTGATCCTTCAGGCGGTGCGCCAGGGAATGGCCAGGGACATCGGCGCGCCGCGGCTGGCGCGCTTCGCGCTTCGGCATCTCCTGCCGCGGCCGCGGCTTTTCGAGACCGCGCTCCGCCTCGGCGCAAAAATCCAGGGGCTTCTGCCCGCGACGCAACGCCCGCCGGTGCGGCACCTACCGCTCTTCCTGGCGCGCGGGGCGCGGCTCCCGAGGCTCGCGCCGAAAACCGCGCGGCGGCAGTTCCGGGAAATGCCCGCGCGGAAGACGCCTTCGAAGCTGTCCATAGGGCGCGTGGCCATCTTCACCGGCTGCCTCATCAACGCCGCCTACCCGGAAGTCGCAGCCGATCTCGCCGCCGTGCTCGAGCGGATCGGATACGAGCCGCTCCTGCCGCAAGGCCAGACCTGCTGCGGCGCGCCGCTGCTCAATTTCGGCGAGGCCGCCGCCGCGCGCCGCGTGGCCGAAGTCAACCGCCGCGCGCTGGCCGCCAGCGGCGCGGAAATCGTCCTCGCGCCGTGCGCCGCATGCGGCCACACGTTGAAGTCCACGTACCCGAGGCTGCTCTCGCCGGACTGGACCGGCGGAAAGTTCCGCGTTCTGGACGCATTGGAGTTCCTCGCCGGCGCGGAGCTCGGGCCGCTGGCGCCGCTGGCGCAGAAGGTCGCGTATCACGATCCGTGCCAACTGCGATGGGGACAGCAGATCGTGCAGCAGCCGCGCGACCTGCTGCGGCGGTGCGCCGCCTACGTCGAGATGCCCGGCGCGGAGCGCTGCTGCGGAGGCGGCGGCGCCTTCAGCCTGTTCCATCCGGACATCGCCGCGAAAATCGCCGGCCGCAAAGTCCGCTCCATCCGCGAAAGCGGCGCCGAGGTCGTCGCGACGGCCTGCCCCGGCTGCATGCTCCTGCTCTCCCAGCACCTGCCCGTGCCGCCCATCCACGTGGTCCAAGTCCTGCGACGCGCGATGAACGAGCATAAGTAGCTGCAATTACGCTAGTTAGGATAAGTATGCCTGGCACGCCCGCAAGATGCCTCAGCACAGCAGCTTACTACAAATTGGATTCGTTTTTTCAAATCCCTTTTTGAGCTGATGTTCCTGTCTGCCACCACGTTGCGACGCGTTTCACGCGACACCATATACTATAGCATAATTTTTCTTATTTGTCAAGCGACCCCACCGCTGCCTCTTTCACGATCCCGGGCTTCTTGACGCGCCGGGAGCCAGGCCGTACGATTGCGGCATGAGCGAGCCGTCCAAAGTGATCGTCGAGGAGCTGACGGCCGGGCCAGAGCACGAGCGGCTCCGGCTCGACAAGTTCCTCAGCCTGGCGTTTCAAGATTATTCGCGCTCGTTCCTCCAGCGCGCCATCCGCGAGGGCCGCGTGACCGTGGCCGGGCGGACGGTCAAGCCAAGTTGCCTCGTGAAGGCCGGCGACGCGATCCGAGTCGCCATCCCGGTCCTCGTCGAGGATCATCTCGATCCGGAGCCCATCCCGCTGGCGATCCTCTACGAAGACGAGCATTTCCTGGCGGTGAACAAGCCGCCGGACCTCGTCGTTCATCCGTCGCGCGGGCACGCGCGCGGGACGCTGGCCAACGCCCTGCTCTTCCATTGCCGGGAGCATGTGTCGGACCTGAACGGCCCGCTGCGGCCGGGGATCGTGCACCGGCTCGACCGCGACACCTCCGGCGTGATCCTCTGCGCGAAGACCAACGCCGCTCACTCCGCGCTCGCGGCGCAGTTCAAGGACCGGCGCGTGCGGAAGGAGTACCTTGCGGTGGTGCGAGGCGCCATGGAGCACGACAGCGGCGAGATTTCGTTCCCCATCGGCCGCGACCCGCGCCTGCGCGAGAGGATGCGCGTGCGGCTGGACGCGGGCGCGACCGGCGCGCGGCCGGCGGTCTCGCGGTTCTTCGTCGAGGAGCGGTTCGAGCGCTTCACCCTGGTGCGCGTCGAGCCGCTGACCGGGCGCACGCATCAGATCCGAGTCCACCTGAGCGCCATCCGCCACCCGGTGGTCGCCGACGCGCTCTACGGCGGCGGCGAAGCGCTGTACCCTTCGGAGATTCACAGAAAGGGAAAGCTCGCCGAGGGAATCGCCGAAACGCCGCTCATCGCCCGGCAGGCGCTCCACGCGCGCTCGATCCGCTTCAGCCACCCGGCCACCGGCGCGGCGATGACCTTGACGGCCGAGCCGCCGGAGGACATCCTGGCGCTGATCGCCGCGCTCAAATCCGCCCGCTCCGGCTGATCAGGATTTGCGGCGGTGCGGTATCCGGCGCTCATTTGACGCCGCCGCTCTCCTGGCCGCCGCCGCGCCGCAGCAGAAGCATGCCGAACTGCTGCGTTTGCTGCAGCGGCATCTTTCCAATCTGTCCGACCGGCCGGTAGCGGCTCATAATCCATCGGTAAAGCTCCCGGCCGTAGTCCTTGCCGAAGAATTGCTTGCCGTACTCGGTCGTGTCGCGGTGGACGAGCAAAATGAAATCGGGCGGATGGCGCTCGTAGGCCTCCGTCATCTGTTCATCGCCGAAGGCTTCCAGCTCCACACCCAGATAGGTCGTGTACGGTGTAGGATTGGGCCGGCGGCTGAGATAGTTGATGAGGACGCCTTCGGGCAGCACGGCCAGCGTCTGCGAGCGGCCCACATTGCCGTCAATCAACTTCAGGACGAGGCTGACGGGTTCCCCTTCGTTCCGCAGGGCACGGAACGCATCGGCGCCTGAGCCGACCTCGTATCGGCAGTGCGAAAGGAACACATTGCTGAAGCTGAGGTGCCAGCAGGCGGCGGCGGCAATCAGGATCAGCGCCAGCGCGCGGAACCCGTTCCCGAAACCGCCCGCGCGGTCCAACAGCCGGGGCGCCCAGTCCAGCAAAGCCACGACCATGAGGACGCCCGCCGGCAGCGCGAGCACGAAACCGTAGTGATATACCCGGCTGTCGAGAAGCATCTTGGACAGCAGCACCAGGGCGAAGACCGTGGTCATTACCGCCAAAGCCGCCTGCGCGCCGCGGTCGGGAGAGCCGCGGCTCCTGACAAACCACACGAGGGCGGCCGCCGCAAGGATGACCATGAACAGCGGCCAGGGACGCGCCGTCCAGTACCAGAAGATCGCGTCGTATTTCCACAGCATCAGGACGGCTGCGGCCACGACCAGGACCGCGGCGAGGCCCCGGCGATATCGGCCGGCTCGCCCGCAGACCAGCATCAGCAGCGCGGCCGGGGCGAGCAGCACCGCGTATGCGGCCGCCGATCGCAGGAGGATGGTCAGGTTGCCTGCGACGTCAATGGTACCCAGGAGTATTCTGTAGAACGGCAGGCTGGTGATCCGCGAGTTGAAGAGGTAACACCAGGACCCGAGCACTCCGCGAAGGGCATCGTACGGCGGCATGGCCAGGCAGAGGAGCGCCCACGCGGCCAGCGCCGGCAGCGCCGCCCACCCGGCCATAGTCCCCGCCGCGCGCGCCAGCCGCGCCGCGGTGAACCCGTGCGCCCAGGCGGCGAGCAGAAGTCCAGCCGCCACCGCCGCGGCCGCACCCGCAAACATCTCCGGCTTGGTCAGGAATGCCAGGCCGAGGGCCAGCCCCGCCGCCGACGCCCACGCCGCCGACGGCCGCCCGTGGTAACGCGCCATGAAGCAGATCGCGGCCACGCCCAGGATCAGGCCGTGCGTCGCCGAGTGCGTATAGGGGCAGATGAAGTTGAAATTGGTGATGCGCTCGTAGCGGCTGAAGGCGAAGACCAGCAGTACCACCAGGCAGCCGACCGTCGCGCCCAACCGGCTGCCCATGCGCCTCAAAATGGCGTAGAGCAGCGCCAGCAGGACGGCCAGCAGCGCCAGGTTGGCCACCACCAGCGTGAGCAGACTCACGCCGAACAGGCGGAACATCAGGGCGTTGAAATAGGGCGAGAGCGGACCGAAGATGGAGGCCAGGTCGCGGTACAGCGCCTTGCCGGCGGTGATCTGCCAGGGGAAGTACAGTTCCCGCCCGAAGTCTATCAGCGGGTCCGGCCAGGTACCCCAGGTCCACCAGGTCATCGCGGCCATGGTCGCGGCGATCAGCGCGGGGCCGGCCCAGACGGAGACTCTTACCCGTTGCGACGCGCCGATCTTCGGGGCTTCGAATTTCATTATTTTCAGCCCGAGCTGGCCCTGGCCGACGCTCGCGCTGCGGCGGAACCCGGCCAGCGCGGACGGTTACCGGATGCGCACCGACTTGCCGGTCTCGGCCGAGGCGATGCAGGCATCCTGGTACGCGCGGGCGCGGACGCCGTCCTCGAACGTCGGCGCCTCGGGCGTGCCGGAACGGATGGCGCGGATGAAGCGCGTGAAGACCGTCGTCTCGGGCGCCTTCGCCGGCAGCTCGTTCCAGAGCAGGTTGCGCGCGTGGAATTTCTCCAGGCAGACCTGGAGCTTGTTGCCGCCGGAGTCGGTATCCAGCACCAGGCCGCCGCGGTCGCCGAAGACGCGCAGCCGCAGGCAGTTCGCGTGGCCGGTGGCCCAGCGCGTGGCATGGATGACGCCCAGGGCGCCGGAGGTGAACTCGGCGGTGGTGAAGAAGCTGTCGTCCGCGTCGAGCTTGTAGCCTTTCCACGTCTCCCGCGGCACGCCCTTGGGGAAGCACTTCATCGAGCAGTGCAGCGACGCGATGCCGCCGACGACGTACGTGGTGAAGTCCAGGATGTGGCAGCCGATGTCCGCGAGCGTGCCGCCGCTGTGGCTGCTGCTCATCCGCCAGAGCCAGGCGGAGGAGTCATGCCAGTCGCCCCAGATGTCGTTGGCGAGCCAGCATTGCAGGTAGCTGGCCTCGACGTGCCGGACCTTGCCCAGTTCGCCGTCGGCGACGAGCTGCCGGGCGCGCTCGAGCGCCGGAAGGGAACGGTACGAGAAGTTGATCATGTGGATTTTCTTCGAGGCGCGCGCGGCGCGGAGCATGCGCGCGGCTTCGGCGGAGGAGGTGGCGATCGGCTTCTCGCAGAGGACGTGCAGCCCTTTGCCGAACGACGCCAGGGAGACCTCGCAGTGCGCGGCGTCGCTGGTGACCACCGAGACCGCGTCGAGCGATTCCTTCTGGAGCAGTTCGCGGTAGTCGGAGTACACCGCCGGGACGGCGTGCCGGGCCGCGAACGCCTGCGCGGTCTTCGGGATCACGTCGCAGCAGGCGACGATGCGCACGTCCGGGTCCTTCTTGAAAGCCGTGGCATGCGTGTTGGCCATTCCGCCGGTGCCGATAATTCCCACGCGGATTGCGTCCATAATCTCTTTCTCCCTTCAGTCGAATTGATGAACCGCTCCGCGTACTGTCCCGCAAGTAACACGGATAATCCTAACCCGTGTCATGCTGAGCGTAGCGAAGCATCTCACACCCTGAACTGTTGCCGGCGCGGTGCGTTTGAGATTCCTCGCTCCGCTCGGAATGACCAGAGCTTACGCAACTAATTTTCGAGCGCCTTGCGGGCGGAAGCGCGGCCTCAGCATTTCTCCAGCGGCGTCACGGCCTGGCCGAACTGGGTCGGCGGGCAGCCGCTCGGCGCGGCCCAACGGCAAGCATTGGCGATCACGCGCTGCACTTCCGGCTGTTGATAGATCGGGAACGTCTCGTGGCCGGGGCGGAAATAGAAGATTTTCCCGATGCCCCGGTTGAAGCAGCAGCCGCTGCGGAAGACGTTGCCGCCCTGGAACCAGCTCGCGAACACGAGCGCGTCGGGCGCGGGGATGTCGAACCGCTCGCCGTACATCTCCGTGTGCGGGATCTCGAAATGCGGCGGCAGGCCGGCGGCGATCGGGTGGTTCGGCTCGACGACCCAGATGCGCTCCTTTTCGCCGATCTCGCGCCAGAGCAGGTCGCACGTCGTGCCCATGAGCTTCCTGAAAATCTTGCTGAAGTGCCCGGAGTGCATCACGATGAGCCCCATGCCGCCGAGGACCACGCGCTGGTGGACGCGCTCGACGATCTCGTCCTTCACCTCGCCGTGCGCCGCGTGGCCCCACCAGGTCAGCACGTCGGTCGCCGCCAGCGTTTCCTTCGTCAGCCCGTGCTCCGGCTCGTCGAGCGTCGCCGTGCGCACCTCGAAGTCCGGCTCGGCGGACAGCGCTTTGGCGATGACGGCGTGCATGCCCTTCGGATAGACCTCGCGCGCCGGGTGCTTGGCATCGCGCTCGTGGCGGAACTCGTTCCAAACCGTGATGCGGATTTTGCGATTCATGGCGATCCTCCTTGTCTAAAACGAGGCGATATTACGCGCTGGGCACCGCGCCTGTCAACCGAACTTGCGCCTGGGCCGCGCCTCCGATAGAATCTGTGAGTTGCGCGGCGCGGCGGTTCCCGGAGGCCAGGGCATGAAGATCGGCGTGATGTCGGATTCGCACGACAACCTGCCCGCGATCCGCCGGGCACTGGCGTGCTTCGAGGCCGAGGGCGCGGAGGCGGTGATCCACGCCGGAGACTTCGTCGCGCCGTTCTCCATCAAGGAATTGCTGAAGTTCAAGGGCGCGCTTTACGGCTGCTTCGGGAACAATGACGGCGAGAAGGCCGGCATCCGCGCGCTCTGGCCGGCGGTGGCCGAGCCGCCCTGCGAACTGCAACTCGGCGGGCGGCGCATCCTGCTGACGCACGACGAGGCGGCGCTGCAGAAAACGCCGGACCTGCTCCGGCGCGCCGAGGTGGTGATCTTCGGCCATTCGCACCACGTCGTCCCCGGCGAGCGCCGCGCCGGCGGCCCGGTGCGCCTGAACCCGGGCGAATGCGGCGGCTGGCTGACCGGCAAGAGCACCGTCGCGATGCTCGATACGGCGACGCTCGATGTGCGCATCCTGGAAATCTGACGGCCCGTTCGGAAGGCCGATGGCCGGCCGCCCTGTAAGGCGAGGAAAGACCGTGAAGCTGCAACGCATCCTGCTCTCGGGTCTCGCCGCCGCGGCGCTGCTCACCGGCTGCGTCGAGCGCACGCTGATCCTGCGCTCCGATCCGCCCGGCGCAACGGTGGTCGTCAACGGCGACGAAGCCGGCGTCGCCCCGGCGAAGCTCCACTTCGAGACCTACGGCACGTACGAGGTCGTCATGAGCGCGCCGCGGCATCACCGGCTGCGCGCGCTGGTGCCGGTGCGGCCGCCCTGGTACGAGAAGGTTCCGTTCGACTTCTTCTACGAAACCCTCTGGCCCGGCATGCTCCTCGACGAGCATCTCGTGACGCTCAAGCTCGAGCCGCTCTCGGAAACTGAAGCCGCCGGCGCGGGCCTCAATGAGCGCGAGCTGCAGCTCCAGCAGCGCGTCCTCGAAGGCGCCCCCGCCGGGCTGCCGCCTCCGCCGGAAGGAAAGTGACCTTGCCGCCGCCATCCGACCGCGAACTGCTCCGTTCCATCTACCGCCGGCTCGACCTGAAAGGCCTGCTGGCGGATCATCCCGGCCTGACGCGGGAGGCCGTCGTTGACCTCTTCCGGCGGTTGAGCGCGCCGCCGGAGCCGCGCGGGAAAATCGCTCCTGCGCGTCGCGCCGCCGCTGCCGCCCCCGATGAAAAAGGCGCGCGCCCGCCGAAGCCGGGGCGGCTGATTCTCTGCACCGACGGCGGGTCGCGCGGCAATCCGGGGCCGGCCGGCTTCGGGGCCGTCCTGCTCGACGACTCCGGCCGCGTCGTGCGCGAACTCTCGGAGTTCATCGGCCGGGCCACGTGCAACGAGGCGGAGTACCGCGCGCTCATCGCGGCGCTGGAGGCGGCGCGCGAACTCGGCGCCCGCGACCTGCTCATCCGGGCCGACAGCCAACTGCTCGTGCGCCAGCTCGGCGGCCAGTACAAGGTCAGGAGCCGCAGCCTGATGCCACTGGTCCTCCGCGCGCGGCGGATGCTCGAGGAGTTCGCCTCCTGGGAGGCGGAGCACGTCCCGCGCGAAATGAACTCCCGCGCCGACGCCCTCGCCAACGAAGCGATGGACCGCGGCGCCTCGCCCGCCGGTTGAAACCCAAGCCGAGTTTGCTTTATCATAGAGGGACTTATCCTCACGTATTCTCTTGGAGATGGGCCATAGCGATGAAGAAGTATTCTGTGGTGGTCGTAGGCATCGGGCTGGTGGGAACCCGCATTCTGCAGGTCCTGCGCGAGCGGAAATTCCCGGTCTCGAGCGTCAAAGTGCTCGCCCGCACGGCGCGGACGGAGACGGTGGACGGCGTGGATTACGCGGTCGTGCCCGCGTCGGCGGAGGCGTTCGACGGGGCGGACATCGCGCTCTTCGCCGGCACCGAGGGCGCCAAGGGCGCCTCGCAGCTTTACGGATGGGAAGCGGTCAAGCGCGGCTGCGTGGTGATTGACAATGGCGACGATTTCCGCATGGATCCCCGCGTGCCGCTGGTGATCCCGGAAGTCAACCCCGAGGCGCTGCGCCAGAGCCAGGGGCTGGTCAGCAACCCCAATTGCAGCACCATCCAGATGGTGGTGGCGCTGGCGCCGCTCCACCGCGCGGCCCGCATCCGGCGTGTGGTGGTGACCACGTTCCAGTCCGTCTCGGGCACCGGCAGCGCCGCCATCGCGGAACTCGAGCGCCAGGTGCGCGACGTGCCCGCCGGGAAGCCGGCGCGTCCTGAGCAGTATCCGCATCCGATCTTCGGCAACGTCATTCCGCAGGTGAGCACGCTGAGGGACATCTATCCGGGCTACTACGGAGAGGAAATCAAGATGATCCGCGAGACGCGCAAGATCCTCTCCGAGCCGGACCTGGCCGTGACGGCCACCTGCTCGCGCGTGCCCGTGGCGCTGGCGCATTCGGAGGCGATCAACGTCGAGTTCGAGGGGAAACTCTCGGCCGACCGCGCGCGCGAAATCCTCGCCGCGTCGCCCGGCGTGATCGTCGTGGACGACCCGGCCAAGAGCCGCTACCCGATGCCGCTCGACGCGGCCGGGCGCGACGAAGTGTTCGTCGGCCGCATCCGCGAGGACCCGTCGCGCGCGAACACGCTCGATCTCTGGTGCGTCGCCGACAACATCCGCAAAGGCGCCGCGACGAACGCCATCCAGATCGCCGAGAAGATGATTAAGATGAAGTTACTGAAGGGGAAGTGACGAAACGCCTTCTGAAGCGCCTGTGAGCACCTCATGAAATCAAGGGCTGTGACCGTACGACCGGCCACCCTGGACGATGTCGCCGGCATCCACCAAGCCCACGCCCGCTGTCGCAACCCATGGGCCGATCCGACCGAATGCGCTCTGTATGTCAACCACCGCCTGCTGCGTGGGTTCCTGATAGATGTGGCGGTCATCCGCGGCCAAGTGGTCGGTCACGCGGAGTGGACGCTCTGCAAAGAAACGGCCGGACGATACCTTTATCTCGGGCTGATCCAAGTGCATCGCGAACATCGAGGATACGGAGTGGGCCGGGCCATGATGGAGGCAGGAGAGCGACACGCGCAGCGCAACCGTTGCCCCCGAATTGTGACGCTGGCCGAACCAAAGGCGGTTGGATTTTACCGCAGTTGCGGATTCCGCGAGGACGGCAAGGTGGTGGCCTATTCTATGCGAACCCGAACAGCACCCCTGCCACAAGACTGGCGCCGAAAACGCACTGTTCCGCAGGCGGTGGTTGGGCAATTTTCCATGCGACTGGGCTGGGCGCAGGCATCCTCGGCTTTCATGTGGGAGTTGTGCAACCGCCCGATTCGTGTGGCGCGAGGCTGGGAGGATCATCCCTGCGCCCGACGGGACGACGGCCTCGCGTGGGTCCAATTACGCTACCACGGTCCTACAGCCGGAGGCTTGGTTTTGGCATGGGCCGATGCGTCCGTATCGGTCGAGGAGCTTGTCCGAACTTCCCAGGCTTTGGCCCACCCGTCACGGTCGCTTTCTTTCTTGCTTCCGGAGAACGTGCTACGCGAATATCCTTGGCCTAGACGATCCGGTTGCGCAGGTGTGATCTGTGAAAGAGACGCCGGAGGCGACCGGTGAACGCAACTAAATGACTACCTGAAGCACGATTGAGAAACGGTTTTCTGACGTTCAATCGCCAGTCGCCAGTATAATCTCCGCCGCGCCGGCGAGATCGGGGGTTTCGAAATCGGCCCGCGGATCGGACTCGGTCCACTCCGCGTTCCCGACGCGGATGGTCCGGCATCCGGCGGCCCGGCCGGCGCCGATGTCGGCGGGGCGATCGCCGACCATCCAGGACTGCTCCAGGTCCACGCCCAGATCTCGCGCCGCGCGCAGCAGCAGGCCCGGCCGAGGCTTGCGGCAATCGCACGCGATCGCGTACTCCGCCAGCGTTCCCTCGGCGTAGTGCGGGCAGTAATAGATGCCGGCGAGCCGCACTCCGTTCCGTTCGAGCCGCCGCAGGAAATGCTCGTGAAAGGCGCGCAGGCTTTCCTCGCTGAACCGCCCGCGCGCCACGCCGGACTGATTGGTGACGACGATGAGCAGATAGCCCGCCTCCTGAAGCCGTCGCAGCGCCTTGAACGCGCCCGGAAGCGGCCGCAGCCCGGCAAGGTCGGTCGAGAACTCCATGTCCACGATGATCGTGCTGTCGCGATCAAGGAAGACGGCTTTGCGGAAGTGAGAAGGATGAGTGATGAGTGATGAAGTGCGGCCGGCGGCCGGGCCTCGCTTTTTCATGCCTCGCGCACTCTCCTTGCCGTCTTGACGGAAGCGACGAAGATCGCCGTGAGTTCATCCGTCTCGTCGCGCAGGGACGCAAGGCGCGCGCTCTTTACGATGCCGGCCCTGTCCATGAGCTCCAACCAGTACGCCGCCTCCTCGAGTTCCTGCAGCGCGGACTGCATCTTGCTCGCAAACTCGGCGCGCGACCGCGCCCGAAACGCCTCGCGATATTGCGCTCCGACCGATGTGCCGCATTTCAGGGCCTGCATGCCCAGGAGGCGCGCCTCGCCTGATTTCGGGAGCGCCGTGTACAGCCGGATGAAACGGAGAGCGAAGTCCAACGTCCTCTCGCGCAAACCGCCTCTGATGTCGTCAGCCATCATTCATCACTCCTCATTCATAGTTCTGACTTGAAGTATCGCTTCTCCACCAGGTCGCAGAGCACGTGCCCGCAGGTGATGTGGAGTTCCTGGATGCGCGGCGACTGGTCGTCGGGGGCGACCAGGCAGAGGTCGGCGGCTTTCAGGAGCTTGCCGCCGCCGCGGCCGGAGAAGCCGATCGTCACCGCGCCGCGCTTCTTCGCGGCGGCGACGGCGAGCAGGACGTTCGGCGAGTTGCCGCTGGTGCTCAGCGCGATCAGCACGTCGCCCTTGCGGACAAGCGCATTCACCTGCCGCTCGAAAATCCCGTCGAACGAGTAGTCGTTGGCCAGGCAGGTCAGGATCGAGGTGTCGGTGGTCAGCGCCACGCACGGCAGCGGCGCGCGCTCCATCATGAAGCGCCCGACGAACTCGCCGGCGATGTGCTGGCTGTCCGCGGCGGACCCTCCGTTGCCGCAGGTATAGACGCGCTTCCCTCGGCGCAGCGCCTTCAGCACCGCCGCGGCCATTTTCTCCAGAATCTCCGCGCCGCCGGAGGCGAGGAACGCCTCCTTGACCTCGATGCTGCGCCGGATCTGTTTTTCGACGTCGCCCACGGGGGACTCCTTTTATCAATCGTCCGCGTCCTCGTCGTCCTCGCATTCGTTCCAACGACCGAGGACGAGCACGATCGGCAAAAACTGTCACGCTTTCCCGTACCGCTCCACGATTTTCTTGACGATGTCCGTCGTGCTGATGCCCTCAATGAACGGCGCGATGACGACTTTGCCGCCGTAGGACTTGACGACTTCCCAGCCGACGACCTGGTCTTCGCGGTAGTCGCCGCCCTTGACGATGATATCGGGGCGGATGGCCTTGATCGCCTCAAGCGGCGTATCCTCCTCGAAGATCACCAAGCTGTCCACGACGTCGAGCGCCGCCAGCAGCCGCGCGCGCTCCGCATCGCTGGTGATCGGGCGGTTCGGGCCTTTGAGCCGCCGGACGGACTCATCGCTGTTCAGCCCGACGATGAGGAAATCCCCCTGCCGGCGCGAGAACCTGAGATATTCGTAGTGGCCCATGTGCA
>JBKQWE010000072.1:0-26844 GCA_052139675.1 Candidatus Brocadiia bacterium | reverse complement strand
CCCGACGAGGGGCTGCCGGCAGCCGTCGTTCATTTGAAATCCACCGGCGCCCGGTGCTGCGTCTTCGCGATCGGGACGTTCGCCGAAATCCCGTCCGTGAAGCAGTTCGCCGCGGACAGCGGCGCGGCGTTCTGCGATCTCGGCGAGAGCAAAGACGTCCCCGCGCTCGTCGCGAAAGAACTCGCGCCGCTGCTCGCCCCGGTTGACGCCCGGTAAGCGCCGATATATACTCGACTTGTCCGAACACTCACGATTCTCGGGGCCGCGACTTGCCATGAGCGATTTCAGTCCGATCAGCGAAATCCTGGAGGAACTGCGCGCCGGACGGATGATCGTCCTGGTGGACGACGCCAAGCGCGAGAACGAGGGTGACCTGACCCTGGCGGCCGAGAAGGCCACCCCGCAGGCGATCAATTTCATGCTCAAAGAGGGCCGCGGGCTGGTCTGCCTCACCTTGACGCCGGAGAAGGCCGACCAGCTCAACCTGGCGCCCCAGACGGCCGACAACACCTCCACCTTCGGGACCGGTTTCACGGTCACGATCGACGCTAAAAAAAACGTGACGACCGGCGTCTCGGCAGCGGACCGCGCCACAACGATCCTGACGGTCGCATCGGACGACTGCCGTCCGGAAGAGCTCGCCAGGCCGGGGCACATCTTTCCGATCCGCGCGCGCAAGGGCGGCTGCCTCGTCCGGCCGGGCCAGACCGAAGGCTCAGTGGACCTCTGCCGGCTGGCCGGCCTGAAGCCGGCGGGCGTGATCTGCGAGATCATGAACGAGGACGGCACCATGGCGCGCGCGCCGGAACTGCATGAGTTCTGCCGCAAGCACGGCCTCAAGATGTGCGCGGTCGAGGACGTGATCCGTTATCGGCGCTCCACGGAGCGCCTGGTCGAGCACCGCGTCTCCTGCCGCCTGCCGACCGTGGCCGGCGAGTTCGTCTGCCACACCTACGGCACCACCGTGGACAAGGACCTGCATCTGGCCCTCTGCAAAGGCGACATCCGCCCGCGCCTGGACGGCGTTTCGCACGTCCACGAAGAGCCCATCCTCGTGCGCGTGCACTCCGAATGCCTCACCGGCGACGCGCTCGGCTCGGTCCGGTGCGACTGCCGGCAGCAACTGCAGGAGAGCATGCGCATGGTGCAGCAGGCCGGCCAGGGCGTGGTGCTCTACATGCACCAGGAGGGACGCGGCATCGGCCTCGAGAACAAGCTCCGCGCCTATGCGCTGCAGGACACGGGACTCGATACCGTCGAGGCGAACGAGAAGCTCGGCTTCTACGCCGACGAGCGCGACTACGGCATCGGCGCGCAGATCCTGGCGGACCTGGGCCTGCGCCGCCTGCGCCTGCTGACGAACAATCCGAAGAAGTACAGCGCCCTCGCCGGATACGGTCTGGAGATCGTCGAGCGAGTCCCCATCGTCATTCCGTCCAACCCGGAGAACGAGAGATATCTGCGGACGAAGAGAGAGAAACTGGGACATATGCTGTAAAGGCCGGAAGGAGGGCAGCATGGCAAAGTTACGCATCGTTGCGAAGGACGCCAACGTCTCGATGACCGCGACGCTCAACGAGTCGGAGACCGCCAAGAAGCTCCTTAAGATTCTGCCGATCGAGTCGCACGCGCAAACCTGGGGCGAAGAGGTCTACTTCGAGACGCCGCTCCATGCGCCGGAACAGGACCCGCACGCCGAAGTGCCGTCCGGCACGGTCGCCTACTGGCCGCCGGGACACGCCTTCTGCATCTTCTTCGGCCAGGAGCCTTACAGCCCGGTCAACGTCCTCGGCGCGCTCGACGGCGACGCGAAGCTCTTCGCCCGCGTCAAATCGGGAGAGAAGATCCGCCTGGAGCACGTCGAGGAAGGAAAGCCGAAGGCGAAGAAGTGAACGGCCGCATTTAGAATTCAGATTCTTACGGATTCTCCGCCGGCGGTTTCGGCTCGTCCGCAGGCTGGGGCGCGGGCTTCGGCTTCGGGGCGTCTTTCGCGGGTTCCTTATCCAGCCGCGTTTCGAGCTTCTGCACTTCGCGCTCGGCGGCGCGCAGGGCGTGGCGCAGGAGCTGCTTGGCGCGGTCGAAGCCGATCCGGCCTTCGCGCACCATCTGACTGGCGACCTGGCCCACCGCCTCGCCCGCGGCGCCGGCGGAGACCGCCACGTTGCGCGCGTGCAGGCTCATGTGCCCTTTCTGGATGCCCTCGGTCACCAGGCTGCGCATCGCCGCCAGGTTCTGCACCAAGCCGACGGCCGCGGCGACCTCGCCCAGCTCCTGCGCGGACTTCACGCCGAGGATTTTCAGCGCGACCTTCGCGACCGGATGCACCTTCGTCGCCCCGCCGATCAGGCCGACCGCCATCGGCACTTCGATCTCGCCGATCAACTGGCCGTCCTCCGCGCGGGACCACTTCGTCAGCGGCTCGTAGCGCCCGCTGCGCGCCGCGTAAGCATGCGCGCCGGCCTCGATCGCGCGCCAGTCGTTCCCGGTGGCGACCATCAGCGCGTCAATCCCGTTCATCACGCCCTTGTTGTGCGTCGCGGCGCGGTACGGGTCAGCCAGCGCAAACGCGTAGGCGTTCAGGATACCCTCGACGACCTCTTCGCCCTTCCAGCCGTGCTCGTCGAACGCCGACGGCGCAACCTCCAGCCGCGCGCGCGCGAGCCGGCGGTCCGCCAGGTTGCTGACGATGCGCAGCAGCACCTTGCCGCCGGTGAGCCCTTCGAGGAAAAGCGAGAGCGCCTCGGCCATCGTGTTCACGGCGTTGGCCCCCATCGCGTTGCGCACGTCCACCAGCAGGTGCGCGATGACCATCGGTCCGCGCACCGTCTGCAGGACGCGCACCTGGATGTCCCTGGCGCCGCCGCCGACTTCCTTGAGGACCGGATCCTGCTCGTTGGCGATCTCCAGGATGCGCTCGCGGGCCTGGAGAATGCGCTCGCGGGCCGCCTCCGGATCGGGCGCGCCGACGATCTGGATCTGGCCGATCATGACCGGGTCGGTGGAGCTGACGGTGATCCGGCCGTGCTCGCGGACGAGTTTGGCGACGTGGCTCGCGGCCGCGACCACGGAGGATTCCTCCACGGCCATGGGGATGAGGTAATCGCGCCCCTGGATCTGGAAGTTCACCGCCACGCCGAACGGCAGGCCGAAGACGCCGACCACGTTCTCGACCATCTGGTCGGCCAGCACCGGCGAGAGCGCCTCGTGCCGGAGATGGTACTGCTCCTCGCGCGTCAACTCGGCGCAGTCGGAGAGCTTCTCGATCCTCTCCTCGAGCCCCAGCTTGTAGAAGCCGGGCAGGCGGGAGGAGCGGCCGTTATTTTGCTCGTTCACGCGGATTCCTCCAAAGCCCTCTCGCGTTCGCCCATTCGAGCAGAGGGCCGGAAATGACGACGGGCGCCGCACGAAGCGCTTCGAGGTTGCGGCAGCCGGTCAGGAGCATGGCGGCGCGGAGGCCGTCGAAGACGGAATCGAGCCAGCGCTCGGCGGCCGCGATTCCGCCGCGGTCGAGCGCGCGAAGCAGCGGCAGCGCCGCCGAACCGAGCGTCGCGCCGAGCGCGAGCGATTTGGCCAGGTCGAACCCGGTCCGCAGTCCGCCCGAGGCGATCACGCGAAGTTTCAACGCGCGGACCTCCAGGAGCGAGGCGGCGGTCGGGATGCCCCACTCTTCGAGTTCCTCCAGCCCGGCTGCGGCCGAGCCGTTCCGCAGGTTCTCCACGCGCACCCACGAAGTGCCGCCCGCGCCGGCCACGTCGAGCGTCCGGACGCCGAGCCGCGCCAGGCGCGCCGCGGTCTCGCGCGACACGCCGCACCCGGTCTCCTTGACCACCAGCCGGTCGCCGAGCGCGCGGCAGAGGCGGCCGACCACGGCGGAAGACCGCCGCGAGGCGGCATCGCCGCCGCGCTGCACCATCTCCATCGCCGAGTTCAGGTGCAGGCAAATCCCGTCCGCGCCGATCCGCGCGGCCAGGCGCTCGACCTCGCCGGGCTTCATGCGCGCCGCCTGCGACAGGCCGATGTTGCCCAGCAGCAGGATGTCCGGCGCGACGTCGCGAAGCTGGTAGGTCCTCGCGAGCGAATCGTCGGCGATCATGGCGCGCTGGCTGCCGAGCGCCAGGCCGATCCCTTTCCGCGCCGCGAGCTGCGCCAGGCGCCGGTTGACGCTCAGCGACTCGGGAGTGCCGCCGGTCATGGCGCCGATCAGGAACGGCCTCGCGAGCTTCCGCCCCAGGAACTCGATGGAGGTGTCCAGCTCCTCCGCCGAAAACGCGGGCAGCGCCTGATGGACGAGTTCCACATGCTCCAGCCAGGTCCGCTTCCGCTGAAACTCGACCGGCTGCCGCCGGCAGATTTCCAAGTGCTCGCGCTTTCGCCGGCGGATGGCGGAGGAATCGGACATGCGAACAACGCCCTTATGATGGATGCCTGCGGATGGATGACCGGTAATTTTACACTGTTTCGGCCGCAAGCGCCAATCATCCGCCGGCCTCCGCGGGTCAACCCTGCTTCTCGGGCGGCTGCTTGGGTGCGAACTCCTGTTCGGCGCGTTTGACGAGTTCGTGAGTCTGCTCGGACAGCCGATCCACGCGGCGCCCGATCCTGGAGAGCATGAGGAGCGCGACCAGCGCCGTCCCAAAGAGCACAATGCCGAGTGCGACTAGGGCCGCTGTCAGGGCAATCTCCTTCCTGAGTCCTGCGCGTTTCAGGCCTGCGCGACGGCGATCTCGAACCGGCCGTCTTTCTCGATGGCGCAGACGCCGGTCACGGCGTTGGTCATTTCGGCGAACACGCCGCCGCGGAGGATGAACTCGGCGCCCGCGCGCGCGTCGGCGGCGTCGAACTCGCCGCGCTGCGCCCGCGAGACGCGGTTGGTCTCATACGTCGCGACGAAGAAGCACTCGCCCGGCTCCAGCTTGAGCCGGCAGACGTCGAGCCCGTCTTCGCGGACCACGCCCAGGTATCCGGCGTCGCCGCCGGCGGTCACCGCCGCGGCGATGCGCGGGGTATTGTACGAATCTTTCTCGTAATCGAGCGCCAGCAGGCTCAGCGCGAACGCGTCGCGCGGCGGCATGCCCGCGGCGACCTTCTCCGCGATCGGATCCGTCTGCGACCCGTTCGTCGCCACCGCGGTCCGGCCGGCGATCCGCAGGCAATTGTACGCGATGTACGGGCTCTTGAAGACGTCGCCCTCCGAGCCTTTCTTCGGCACGATGGCGACGGCGTTCTCCTTGATCTGCGCCTCGCGATTCGGAAACGAGCGCGAGGAGACGCGGTACAGCGCCGCCAGTTGACCCTTCCGATTTCTGCCGACCGCCACGATTCGCCCGACATACATATGGAGTCTCCTTTCATCGCCCCTTGGGAATTGTACAAGTTTCCGCCGTAAATGCAATGCGGAAACCCGCGACCGGCGCCGCAGGCGGCCGCGCGACGGCTAAAGGACGCCTTCCAATCGCCGATAATTGTACAGGGGAAAACAGGCTCTTCTCGGAGACCGAGGATGTTCGTCGTCTGGGCACTTCTGGCGGCGGCCGGAGTGGGCGCCGCCTTCTGGTTTGGCCGCAGCACGACCCGGCCGGCCGCGTCACCCGGGCCGGCGGGATCGTCGGCCCGCGCGGTCCAGGCGCGCAGCGTCGCCGACCGGGACGCGCGCCGCCTCGGCACGGTGCTCGAGAGCCTGGCCGAAGGCCTCCTCTGCGCGGACCGGGCCGGGCGCGTGACCCTGATGAACGGCATCGCCGAGCAGTTGACCGGGTTTTCCAGCCAGGAAGCGCTGGGCCGGCCGTTTCCGGAGATCTTCAAGGCGATCTCCGAGGAAACCCGCCGGCCGGCGGAGAACGTCGTCGAGAAAGCACTGCGCGAGGGAAGGCCGTGCACCTTCTCGAGCTTCACGGCACTGGTCTCGAAAGAGGGCGTCGAGCGCCCCATCGCCATGACCGCCTCTCCCATGCCCGGCGCCGACGGCGCGCCGGACGGCGTGGTGGTGTCGTTCGAGGATGTGACGGAAGGCCGCAAGCTGCGCCTGGAGTCGCGCCGGTTCAGCATGATGATCGAGCAGGCCGCGCAGGGCATCGCGGCGACCGACACGAAGGGCAACATCACGTTCGCCAACGCGACGATGGCGGCCCTCCACGGTTACCGGCCGACCGAGCTGATCGGCAAGCACCTCAAGACGCTCTACGCGCCCGCCCAGGTCACCACGCAGGAGGCGTTCCTGGAGCTCGTCCGGCGCAACGGCTATCACACCGGCGAGGTGATGCACCTCCGCAAGGACGGCACGATGTTCCGCGCCGAGCTGAAGGTCTCTCTGCTCAAGGAAGGCAGCAGCCAGCCGATCGGCATGGTCGTGTTCGTGCTCGACGTGACGCAGCGGAAGCTCGCCGAGGTCGAACTGAAGGCGGCCAAGGAACTCGCCGAGGCCGCCAGCCGGTCGAAGAGCGAATTCCTCGCGAACATGAGCCACGAGATCCGCACGCCGATGAACGGCGTGATCGGCATGACCGAGCTGGTGCTCGACACGACGCTCACCCGCGAGCAGCGCGAGTACCTCGAAGCGCTCAAGGGGTCCGCCGATTCGCTGCTGACGCTGCTCAACGACATCCTCGACATCTCGAAGATCGAGGCCGGCCGCCTGGAGCTCGAGCCGATCGAATTCAGCCTGCGCAGCAGCATCAGCGAAACGCTCAAGACGCTCGCCGTCCGCGCGCACTCGAAAGGCCTCGAGCTGATCTACCACGTCGAGCCGAACGTGCCCGACTCGCTCATCGGCGACGCCGGCCGCCTGCGGCAGATCGTGGTCAACCTCGTCGGCAACGCCATCAAGTTCACCGAGCGCGGCGAGGTGGCCCTCCACGTGAACCTGGAGCTGCGGCGCGACGGGGACGTGCGGCTGCTGTTCGACGTCTCCGACACCGGCATCGGCATCCCCGCCGCCAAGCAGGCGCGCATCTTCGGCGCGTTCTTCCAGGCGGATAGCTCGACCACGCGCAAGTACGGCGGCACCGGACTCGGCCTGGCGATCTCCTCGCGGCTCGTCACGATGATGGACGGCCGCATCTGGGTCGAGAGCCCTTCGCCGCTGCGCTCGCCGCTGGGCGGGCCGGGCACCGTTTTCCATTTCAGCCTCCGGTTCGCGCTCGGCTCCGCCGCCAGCGCCTCCGCGCCCATGACGCTGCCGAACCTCGAGAACCTGCCCGTGCTCGTCGCCGACGACAATGCGACCAACCGCAACCTGCTGGGCGAGATGCTCAGGGGCTGGCGCATGAACCTGCGCTTCGCCGACGGCGGCCGCTCGGCGCTCGACATGATGAAGGAGGCGAAGAACGCGCGCGCGCCCTTCGGCCTGGTGATCCTCGATGCGAACATGCCGGGGATGGACGGCTTCACCATCGCGGAGAGAATCAAGGAGGATCCCGCGCTCGCCAACGCGACGATCATGATGCTGACCTCGGTCGGCATCCGCGGCGACGCCGCCCGCTGCAGCAAGCTGGGCGTGGCGGCGTACCTGGTCAAGCCGATCACTCAGTCCGACCTGCTCGACGCGATCGCGCGCGTACTCGGCTCGTCGGAGGCGCCGCGGGACCACGCGCGCCTCGTGACGCGCCATTCCCTGCGCGAGGAGAAGTGCGGCGCCGGCCTGCGGATCCTGCTGGCCGAGGACAACCCGGTCAACCAGACGCTGGCCGTCCGCCTGCTCGAAAAGCGCGGCTACTCGACCCAGGTCGCCGACAACGGCCGGAAGGCGCTCGAGATGCTCGAGAAGGCCGCGCCGGGCGAGTTCGCGGCGGTGCTGATGGACGTGCAGATGCCGATCATGGACGGCTACGAGGCGACGGCTGAACTGCGCAAGCACGAGGCGAAGGCCGGCCGCCACACGCCGATCGTCGCCGTGACCGCGCACGCGATGAAGGGCGACCGCGAACGCTGCCTGGCCGCGGGCATGGACGACTATGTCTCGAAGCCGATCCATGCGAAGGACCTCTTCGCGGTGCTGGACCGGCTCACGACGAATGCCCCGCCGCCCGCGCCTGCCCCGGACCGCGCCGAACCGCCGGCCGAGGAGCCGCAGAACGGCGCGATCGACAAGAACGAGGTCCTCGGGCGCGTGGACGGCGACATCGAGCTGCTCCGGGAACTCCACGGCATCTTCGTCGCCGAATACCCCAAGCTGCTCACGAAGGTGCGCGAGGCGATGTCCGAGCGCAACGGCGAGGCTCTCGGCAAGGCCGCGCACACGATCAAGGGCATGCTCGCGAACCTGGGCTCCAAAGCAGCCGCCGAAGCGGCGCTGCGCCTGGAAAAAATGCCCGCCGGGGAAAGCCTTTCGGGCGTCGAAGAGGCCTACACCGTTCTGGAGAAGGAGACCGAACGCTTCTCCCGCGCACTCGCCGCCCTGCTGGAGGAAGCCGGCCAGTGAAAGTGCTCGTGGTGGACGACGATCCGGTCTGCCGCCGGCTGCTCCAGGCGTCGCTCTTGAAACGCGGCTGCGAGGTGGTGACCGCGTGCGACGGAGAGGAAGCGCACGCGCTCGCCCGCGATCATAAGCCGGACATCGTCATCACCGACGTCGTCATGCCGAAGCTCGACGGTTTCGCGCTCTGCCGCCGGATCAAGGCCGACGCCGAACTGCGCCGCGCGCCGGTGATCCTGCTGACGGCCCTCTCCGATTCCGGCGACGTGATCGGCGCGCTCCAGTCCGGCGCCGACGGGTTCATCACGAAGCCGTACGACAAGGACTTCCTCGCCGCCTGCATGGAGAGCCTGATCGCGCGCGCCGGACATCCGGGCGAGGACCGCGCGGACGGGCAGATCGAGATCGCCGTCGGCGCGCAGAAGTTCCTGCTCAGGCCCGATGCGCGCCAGATCACGCAGTTGCTCCTCTCGACCTACGACAACGCGCTCCAGAAGAACCTGGAATTGGCGCGCGCGAACCTGGCGCTGATCCGGATGGAGGAAGGCCTGCGCGCGGCGAACGAGTCGCTCAAGGAAAAACAGCTCAACCTCAACCGCGACCTGGAAGTCGCCGCGGGGATTCAGCGCAGCCTGCTGCCGCGCGACGGGCTCGCCGCGCGCGCGCTGGCCGTGGCATGGAAGTTCCAGCCGTGCGAGCAGATCGGCGGCGACATCTTCAATATGATGCGGCTCGACGCCACGCATTACGCCTTTTACATCCTCGACGTCAGCGGGCACGGCGTCCCCTCGGCGCTGGTCACGGTCTCTGTCTCGCAGATGCTGCGCCCCGACTCCGGAACGGTGATCCGGGCCAGCGGCGCCAACGGCAACGGGCATGAGATCGTCCCGCCGGCGGAGGTCCTGGCGCGTCTCGACCGCGAGTACCCGATCGAGCGCTTCGACAAGTTCTTCAGCGTGGTGTACATGGTCGTGGACGTCCGCGAAGGCATGGCCTATTACAGCAGCGCGGGGCATCCGCCGCCGCTGCTGGTCGGCGCGGACGGCACTTTCGCCCGGCTGGAGAAGGGCGGCCCCATCATCGGCCAGGGCAGCGGGCTGCCGTTCGAAGAAGGCCGGCAGCCGCTCAAGGCCGGCGACCGGATCATCCTCACGACCGACGGCGTGATCGAGCATCGCAACGAGGAGGGCGAACAGTTCGGCGACGTCCGCCTGCAGCGCGCGCTGACCCGCCTCACCGGCCTGCCCATCGAGGCGATGCTCGACGGCGTGATGGAGAATGTGATGTCGTTCGGGAAGCGAACGCCGGAGGACGACGTCAGTCTGCTGGGGATCGAATACCGCGGGTGACTCCTCTTATTCCCGCTCCAACTCCTCGAGGCTGGCGCGCAGCTTTGCCACTTCCTCTTCGAGTTCCCTGCACCGCGTCCTCTCGCGCGCGACGACCGGGGCTGGGGCGCGCTCGAGGAAGTTCGGCTCGGAGAGCTTGCGCAGCAGCCCGGCGACGTAGTTCTCCTTCTGCTCGATCTTCGTCTGCAGCCGGTCGCGCTCCCCGTCAATATCCAGCACGCCCTTGAGCGGCACGAAGACCTGGATTTGCCCGACGACGTCGGTCGCGGAGCCGGCCGGCTTTTCGAGCCCGACGCCGATCTCGATGCGCTCGATATAGCCGAGTTGCTTCAGGATGCGCTCGTGCCGCCGCAGCCGCTCCGCCGCGCGCTCGTCGGGGACGGAGGCCACGACCTCGAGCGGCTTGCGCTCGGCGACGCCGAGCTTGCTGCGGATGTTCCGCACGGCGCGGATGATATCCTGCAGCAGCGCGAAGGTCTCCTCGACTTCCGCGTCGCGATACGCCGGCTCGACCGCCGGCCAGGGCGCGAGCATGATCGTCTCCGGGAACGTCGCGCCCGGCCAGCCCAGGTCCCGTTCCGCGATGAGCGCTCGCAGCAACTGCCAGGCCTCTTCCGAGAGGTGCGGCATGAACGGATGCAGCAGCCGCAGCGTGGTGTCGAGCACGTGCGCGAGCACGTTGCGGACCGGCGACGGAGTCGAGGACTCCGCCAGCCGCGGCTTGACGATCTCGAGATACCAATCGCAGAACTCGCGCCAGGCGAATTCGTACGTCGCGCGCGCCGCCTCATTGAACTGGAACTTCTCCAGCGCGCCGGTCGCCGTCGCGACCAATGATTGCAGCCGGCTGAGGATCCATCGGTCCTCGATCTCCAGCCGGGCGGGCAACCCCGCCACATTTCCGGCGGGCAAGCCCGCCACAATTCCGGCGGGCAAGTCCGCGGGCGCGCCGCGGCCGGCGGCCAGGTGGGTCAGCGAGAACCGCGAGGCGTTCCAGATCTTGTTCGCGAAGTTGCGGCCCATCTCGAACTTTTCGGTGCTGAGCTTCACGTCCTGTCCCTCGACGGTGAGGATGACCAGCGTGAAGCGCATCGCGTCGGCGCCGTACTGCTCGATGACGTCGAGCGGGTCAATGCCGTTGCCGAGCGACTTGCTCATGCGGCGCCCCTGCTCGTCGAGGATCGTGCCGTGGATGTACACGTCGTCGAACGGCGCCTCGCGCACCATCTCCAGGCCCATGGTGACCATGCGGGCGACCCACAGGTAAATGATGTCGCGCGCCGTCACCAGCACGGAGGTGGGGTAATACGTCTTCAAGAGCGGCGTGACCTCGGGCCAGCCGAGGACTCCGAACGGCCAGAGGTCGGAGCTGAACCAGGTGTCGAGCACGTCCGGATCCTGGCGGATGTCCTTGGAGCGGCAATGGCCGCAGCAGTCGGGGTCGGTTCGGCTGACGGTGGCCTGGCCGCACGCGCCGCAGTACCAGGCCGGAATGCGGTGGCCCCACCAGAGCTGGCGCGAGATGCACCAGTCGCGGACGTTCTCGAGCCAGGACTCGTACACCTTCTGCCAGCGCTTCGGATGGAGCTGCACCTTGCCTTCGGCGGCGGCCTTCAGGGCGGCGTCGGCCAGCGGGCGCATCTTCACGAACCACTGGTCGGAGAGATACGGTTCCAGAACCGTCCGGCAGCGATAGCAGTGGCCGATGGAGTGGGTGTAGGGCTGAGTGGCGTCGAGGAGTTTCTTCTCGCGCAGTTCCTCCAGCAGCGCCTCGCGGCATTCGTAGCGGTCCATGCCCTCGTATTCGCCGGCGTTCTCGTTCATCGAGCCGTTGTCGTTCATGACGTTGATCCGCGCCAGGTTGTGGCGCAGGCCCATCTGGAAGTCGGCCGGGTCATGCGCCGGGGTGACCTTGACCGCGCCGGTGCCGAACTCCGGGTCCACGAGGTCGTCGGCGATGACCGGGATCTCGCGCCCGACGATCGGCAGGATCAGCGTCTGGCCGATGAACGCCTTGAAGCGCTCGTCGCGCGGGTTCACCGCGACGGCCGTGTCGCCGAGCATCGTCTCCGGCCGCGTCGTCGCCACCGTCACGTGCAGCCTCGGCTCGTTCTTGAACGGGTACTTGATGAACCACAGAAAGCCCTGGTGCTCCTCGTGCTCGACCTCGTCGTCGGAGAGCGCCGTGCAGCAGCGCGGGCACCAGTTGATGAGGTACTTCCCGCGGTAGATCAGCCGGCGCTCGTAGAGCGTGACGAACGCTTCGCGCACGGCGCGGGAGAAGCCCTCGTCCATCGTGAACCGGATGCGCTCCCAGTCGCACGAGCAGCCGACTTTCTTGAGCTGGGCGATGATGCGCGAGCCGTACTCCTCGCGCCACTGCCAGACCCGCTCGACGAACTTCTCCCGGCCGAGGTCCTGGCGCCGGAGGTTCTGCTTCGCCAGTTCCTTCTCGACGACGTTCTGCGTCGCGATCCCGGCGTGGTCGGTGCCGGCCATCCACAGGACGTTCTGCCCCTGCATGCGGCGCCATCGCGCAAGGATATCCTGGATGGTGTTGTTGAGCGCGTGGCCCATGTGCAGCACGCCGGTGACGTTCGGCGGCGGGATCACGATGCAGAAGGGAACTCCGCCCGCCTCCGGCCGCGCGTGGAAATAGCCGCGGCTTTCCCAGTGGCTGTACCACTTCGCCTCGACCGGCTTCGGATCGTAGCGCGTCGCGAGCGACGATGCCTCTTCCGCCATGATGTCGCTTCCTGAAAATCCGGCCGTGAGGAGCGGACTATCCCGCCTTCTCTTCGTCGCGCGTGAGCTTGTACACGACGCTGTCCACGAGCGCCTGCCAGCTGGCCTCGATCAGGTTTTCGGAGACGCCGACCGTGCCCCACATCGCATCGCGGTCGCGCGATTGGATCACGACGCGGACGCGCGCGGCCGTGCTGGCGCCCGGGTTGATAACGCGCACCTTATAGTCGGTCAACTGCATCTCGCGCAGGGAAGGATAGAACCGCTCGAGCGCCTTGCGCAGCGCGCGGTCGAGCGCGTTCACGGGGCCGTCGCCCTCGCTGGCGCACAGTTCCTCGACCTCGCCGACGCGGACCTTGATGGTCGCCTCCGTGACCGCCTCGGGCGAGAAGACGCGCTTCTCGACGATGACGCGGAAGCCCTCGAAATCGAAGAAGCGCTTCTCTTTCCCGAGCATCCGCCGCACGAGCAGCGCGAACGACGCCTCGGCGGCCTCGAACTGGTAGCCGACGTTCTCGAGGCTCTGGAGTTGCTTGAGCGCCTGGCGCATGATTTTCGGGTCGTGCGTCAGCTTGTGCATCGCCATCTTCTCGAGAACGGTGGCCGAACCGGAGAGCTCGCTCAGCAGCAGCCGGCGCTCGTTGCCGACCTCTTCCGGCCGGATGTGCTCGTACGTCGCCGGGTTCTTCCGCACCGCGTCCACGTGCAGCCCGCCCTTGTGCGCGAAGGCGGCGCGGCCGACGAACGGCTGCGAGACCGCCAGCGGCATGTTCGCCACGTCGTAGATGAAGCGCGAGGTCTCCGTCAGCAGCCGCAGGTTCTCGGCGGGCAGGCAGCGCCGCTGGAGCTTCAGTTGCAGGTTGGGGATCACCTGGCAGAGGTCCGCGTTGCCGGTGCGCTCGCCGAGGCCGTTGATCGTCCCCTGCACGTGGGTCGCGCCCGCCTCGACCGCCGCGACGCTGTTCGCCACCGCCATGCCCGAGTCGTTGTGGCCGTGGAAACCGATGCGCCCGCCGACCTCCTCCACGGCCGCCGCCGTCGCCGCCAGGACATGGCTCGGCAGTGAGCCGCCGTTCGTATCGCACAGCACGATGGCGTCGGCGCCGGCTTCGCGCGCCGCCCGGATCGCGCTCAACGCGTAGCGCGGGTTGTGCCGGTAGCCGTCGAAGAAATGCTCCGCGTCGAAGATCACTTCCAGGCCGTGCGATTTCAGGTGCCGCACCGAATCGGCGATCATCGCGGTGTTCTCTTCGAGCGACACGCGGAGCACGTCGCGGACGTGGAGGTCCCAGCTCTTGCCCACGACCGCCACCGTCTCCGTCCCGGCGGAGAGCAGCGCGGCGAGGCCGGGGTCTTTCTCGACCGTCAGCTTCGCGCGCCGCGTGGAGCCGAAGGCGACCACGCGCGCCGTCTTCAGCGGCCGCTTCTTGATCAGATCGAAAAAGGCGATGTCCTTCTCGTTGCTGAACGGAAAGCCGCCCTCGATGTACGCGACGCCGAGTTCGTCCAGCTTCAGCGCGATGGCGATCTTGTCCTCGACGGTGAAGTTGATCCCTTCGCCCTGGGCGCCGTCGCGCAAGGTGGCATCGTAAATTGCGATCTCAGGCATGACTGAAGCCCGTGATTCGAAACAAGGACGTGAAGAAACCCCCGGCTCACTGACGGAAACTTATCACCCCGGCGCGGAAGTGTCAAGTCCGTCCCGCCCGCCGATTTCAGACTGCGGACTGAGAAGTCCCTGCAAAAGTCGAAAATCTGTGCAAATGAGGACTTGACACGCGCCAAACAATCGGCTAGAATTCTGTAAGGTTTTTTTGGGGCGTTGCAAGCAACCGTGCAGTGGATCGGGGCGATGCTGATAACCAACCGCGACCTCGCAAGAGCCAATATGCTGACAGAGTTCCCCCGGCAGCTCCGGCCGTGCCCCACTTCCAGGCGGTCAAACTGTCTGGTTGGGCCGGAGCTGCCACCCCCTTGTTTTCATTCTTGAGCGCGATCGCCCCGGGCGCGGTCGGCCTGCCGAGGAACCCATGAAGAAGCGTGGACTGCTCCGTATGAAGATCCGCAGGACGAAGGCCAACCACGGGCAGAAGCCGACCCTTCACCGCCGGCGGCCGAAGCTCAAGACCGGGCCGAAGCGGTAAGGAATCTCTCAGCGCCGGAGCAGCGCTCGCACCGGCGCGCCGTCGCAGCCCTTGATCCGCAGCGGCAGGCAGATCAGCTCGTAGCGCCCGGCCTCGACTCCGGCCAGGCAAAGCCCCTCGACGACCACCTTGCCCGCTTCGAGCACCGCCAGGTGCGCGCCGGGATTCGGCGCGTGGTACGGGTCAATCGAAAGCCCGTCCACGCCGACCAGCACCGCGCCCTGCTCGATCAGCCACTTCGCCGCCGGCGTCTCGACGGCGACGTAGTCCGCGAAGAACTCGTTCCGCGCGGCCAGCCGATCGGAGTTGTCCGTCCGGAACAGCACGCGCGGCGCCGCCGGCACGTCCAGGCCGGCCACCTCGCGCAGCGAGATGGATTTCGCGCCCCGGCAATCCACCACCTGGCACGGACCGATGAGGTACTCCGGCGGCGTCTGGTCCACGCCCGCCCTGCCGGGAAGAAAATGCCGCGGCGCGTCCATGTGCGTGCCCGTGTGGCTGCCCAGGTGAAGGAAGGAAACCGTCGAGCGGTCGCCCTTCTCCGGGAATTTGTAAAGCTCGATCGAGACGGCCGGGTCGGAAGGCCAGTGCGCCATGCCGGTGACGATCGGCATGCTCACGTCCAAAAAAGCATTTTCCATGGGCGCCCCTTCGCTTGAAAAACGAGCCGGACAGGACTATCATAACGTGCGATTGCGGCGTACGGCAACAGCCATAGCAGCGTAATAAAGAGCGGAGGGTGAATGGCATCGGTCCGGAGCGGAGGCCGCCGAAAGCCGGCGGTCGCGGTCAAAGATCCCGCCGAGTTCGTGCGCGTCTGCGCGCGCCTGGCGGACGACAAGAAGGCCGAGGACATCGTCGTCCTGGACCTGCGCGGACTGATGTACGTCACGGACTTCTTCGTCATCGCCAGCGGCGGCAACCCGCGCCAGCTCCACGCGATCCAGTCGGCGATCCACCAGGAGATGTCGCAGCGCGGCGTGCGACCGATCGGCCAGGAAGGCACCGGCCAGGACCGCTGGGTGCTGATGGACTACGGCGATTTCGTCGTGCATCTTTTCGATCCGGACTCGCGGCGCCTCTACGACCTGGAATTGCTCTGGGGCGACGCGCCTCGTTTCGAGTGGCAGGCCCCGCCCAAAAAGCGCAGCCGGGCGAAAACGCCCAAGCCGCCGCAGGCGGAATAGGAGAAGCGCGATGGCCATCAAGTGCGCCGAATGCAACGCGGACACCTACGAGGTTGTGGATTCGGAAACCGACGTCAAGGGCAAGGCGTTCGTCCTGCTCGAGTGCCGCAAATGCAAGCGCAGCGTCATCGTCCCGCGCGAGCAGTGGGAGACGCCTGCGAGCGGCAGGAAAAAGGGAAATTAGGAGATGGGGTGAACCGGAGGTTAAGCGCCCCGATTTCCCGATCTCGCAATCTCCCAGTCGTCCGCATCCGCTTGTTCTTTTCGGCAGCCCCGCAGTGAACAGCCGGAGCTAGAACCGTGGATCACCGCGTCATCTGCGGTCTGACGCTCCTCGGCCCGCTGACCGTCTGCGTGATTCTCCTCGTCAAAGGCCGCGCCTGGCTGAGCTGGCTGGCGGAATCCGAATCCTGCGCGCCGGCCGAAGCCGTGCGCCGCGCGAAAACCGCCGGGCTCGTCCTCGTCGCGCTCGCCGCGCTCGCCACGATCCCCGGCCTCGGCTCGACCACCTTCTTCGACCGCGACGAAGGCTATTACGCCGAATGCGCCCGCGAGATGGCCGCCGGCGGCAACCTGTTCGTGCCCACCTTCTCCGGCAAGCCGTGGATGGAGAAGCCGCCGCTGACGTACTGGGCGATGGCCGCCTGCATGAAGCTGCTCGGCTGCAACGAGTTCGCCGCGCGGCTGCCCTCGGCGCTGGCCGGGCTGCTGGCGATCTGGCTCACCTTCCGCCTGGCGGCGCGCATGTATTCGCCGAGAGCCGGCGTGATCGCCGGCGCGATGCTTGGCACGTCCGTCCTCTTCGGGGTCGTCACGCGGCTCGCCCTGCTCGACACCACGCTGCTCTGCTGCGTGCTGCTCTCGATGAGCGGGCTGTGGGAGTTCGTCCAGTCAGGAAGCCGCGGCGGACTCTGGCTCTTCTACCTCGGCTGCGGAGCGGGCGCGCTGGCGAAAGGGCCGCTCGGGATCGCGCTGCCGATCATCGCGCTGATCGGCTTCGTCGCGCTCGAGCGCCGCTGGCGGATGCTGCTGGAGATGCGCGCGCTGACCGGCGCGCTGATCGTCTGCGTCGTCGCCGGGCTCTGGGTGATCCCGGCGAACTGGCTGACCGGCGGGAGCTACGTGTACGAACTCGTCTGGGAGAGCACGATCCAGCCGATCTTCACGCCGCTGCAGGGACACGGCGGCGCGGACCTCGGCGAGTACCTGGCGACGCTGCCGGTGTACGTGCCGGGGCTGATCATCGGCTTTCTGCCCTGGTGCGCGTTCCTGCTGCCCGCTGCGTGGTGCCGGGCCTGCCCGGTCCATCGGAAAGACCGCCGCACGCGGTTCCTCGCCGGCTGGGCGCTCGCCCAGTTGCTCGTCTTCAGCCTGCTCCGAACGAAGCTGCCGCACCATATCCTGCCGATCCTGCCGCCGGTGGCGATCTTGTGCGGCGTCTTTCTCTCCGAGCTGATTTCGGGCGAGAACGAGCTGTCCGGCGCGTGGGACCAGGTCACGTCGGGAATCGCCCTCTTTCTTCTGCTGCTGACCGGGGTCGCGATATTGTTCCTCCCAGCCGCCGCGCAATTTGAAGGGCAGGCGATCTGGTTCCTGCCGGCCGGGATCGCGCTGATCTCCGTCGCGCTGTGGGCCATGAGCGCTCTGCCGCAGAAGCGCTACGACAGCGTCTTCATCGCGTTCACCGCCGGAATGGTCCTCTGCCTCGGCCTGTTCTGGCAGGTCGCCCTGCCGAGTTTCGAGCAGGGCAAGTCCGGGCGGCGCGTGGCGGATTTCCTGAAAGACCATTACGGCGCTGCGGGCCTGGAGAAACTGCGCGTGGGCCGGCTCGGTTATCGCGAAGTCTCAGTCGTCTTCTACCTCGGCCGCCCAGTCCAGGAGATTGACGGCAACCGCGCGCTGAAACCGTTCCTGCAGGACCCGTCGCCCGCCGCGGCCATCGTGCCGGAGAAGGATCTCCTCAAAGCCATCGCGTCCGGCCTCGACGTCCCCTACCGGACGATCTGGGACGAGAGCGTCTGGATCCCTGAGAAGAGCGAGTGGCAGGAAGTGCTGATCCTGACCAACGAAACGGCCGGCGGTTCTCATTGAACACTTGCGTGGCGAAAGGCCAGCATTGCTTCCCCGCTCTTCATTGTCATTCCCGCGAAGGCGGGAATCCAGTCGTTGCCGCCATCCGACGGTAAGATTTGGCTGTGTGCTAATCGCGTCCCGGTTCGCGAGTTGAGTGCGACAAAGACGCCTTTAACTGATCTTCGGAAACAAGTCCCGCCACATCGGGTTCTGCCTCTCAATCAGGGCGATCTTCCACGCTCGGTTCCACTTCTTCAATTGTTTTTCCCGCTGAATGGCGTTGCTCATGTCCTCATGCGGCTCGGCGTAAACCAGCAAGTGCACACCGTATCTGCGGGTGAATCCATCGGCTAGGTCGTTCTTGTGTTCCCATCCGCGCCGCGCCAAGTCGTTGGTGACACCGATATAGAGGGTGCCGTTTCGCTTGCTTGCAAGGATGTAGACGGCTGGTTTCTTTTTCATGGGGCCGTTCACGCTGAAATGCCGCGCGTTGACCGGGGAAGCGACTCAGCATCGCTGGATTCCCGCTTTCGCGGGAATGACAGCGAAAACCAGAGCGGCGCAAGTCGTTTGTTCTGAGTCGCAGCCTTTCGTGGCTTCGCACGAGCGTCACTCCGCGAACACGACGCCCTTCTTGTCGCGGCGGACTTCGCCGATGAGCCAGGCAGTTTCGCCCTGGCGCTTGAGGAGGCTGAGGATCACGTCGGCGTTGAACTCCGGGACGATCAGCACCAGGCCGACGCCCATGTTGAAGACGCGGTACATCTCTTCCTCTTCGACGTGGCCGACGCGGCTGAGGACCTGGAAGACCGGCGGGACCGGCCAGGATTTCTTGACGATGCGCGCCTGGCAGCGCTTCGGCAGCAGCCGCTCGATGTTGTCGCGCAGCCCGCCGCCGGTGATGTTCGCGATGCCGTGCAGGACGTGCTTGACTTTGTAGTGCGCCAGCAGCCGGGCGACGGTGGCGGCATAAATCTTCGTCGGCCGCAGAAGCTCCTCGCCCAGCGGGCAGCCGAACTCCGCGACCGGATCGCCCACGGACATTTTCCCCTCGTCGAAGAACGCCTTGCGGACGAGCGTGTAGCCGTTGCTGTGGAGCCCGCTGGAGGCGACGCCGATCAGGACGTCCTTCGGCCGGATGAGCCCGCCGTTGATGATCCGGCCGCGCTCGACGACGCCGGTGGCAAAGCCGGCCAGGTCGTACTCGCCCGGGGAATAGAAGCCGGCCATCTCGGCGGTCTCTCCGCCGAGCAGCGCGCAGTTCGACTGCACGCAGCCCTCGGCGATGCCCTTGAGAATCTCGGCCAGCTTCGCCGGCTCGATTTTGCTCGTGGCGATGTAGTCGAGGAAATACAGCGGCTCCGCGCCGACGGTGATGAGATCGTTCACACTCATCGCCACCAGGTCAATGCCGACCGTGTCGTGCTTGTCCATCAGGAAGGCAATTTTGAGCTTGGTGCCGACGCCGTCCGTGCAGGCGGCCAGGACCGGCTCGCGGTAGCGCTTCGCCAGCAGCCCCATTTTGTCGAGCGCGAAAAGACCGGCGAACCCGTCGGGCAGGTCAATCACGCGCGGGCCGTACGTCCGCCGCATGATCGCGGGGATCGTGTCGGTGAACGCGCCCTTCGTCTCGATGTCCACGCCGGCGTCTTTGTAGGTTAGAGCGCGCGGCATGCTACCCCTTCTTTGATCGTCCTCGTCCTCGTCCTCGCCCTCGTCCTCGAACGGCCGTTAGTACGACCGAGGACGAGGACGACGACGAGGACGAATGATTGATCCGGCTCGCGCCTAGGCTTTTTCGGCGCCGACTTCCAGGCTGAACTTCCCATCCTCGGCGCACGGCGGCACGGCGTACACGCCGGTGAAGCAGGCCGCGCAGTAGTTCTCCTTCGGCGGCTTCACGCAACCGAGCATGCCGTCCACGCTGAGGTAGCCAAGCGAGTCGAGTTTGAGGAACCGCCGGATTTCCTCGAGCGGGCTCCGCGCGGCGATCAGCTCGCGCTTGGCCTGGAAATCAATTCCGTAGTAGCACGGGTGGCAATGCGGCGGGCACGTGACCCGCATGTGGAGTTCGCGCGCGCCGGCGTCGCGGAGTTGCGCCAGCTTCGCGCGCGAGGTGGTGCCGCGCACGATGGAGTCGTCCACCACGACCACGCGCTTGCCGCGCACGACTTCCTCGACGGGCGAGAGCTTGATGGCCACGCCGATGGAGCGCTGCGCCTGGCTCGCCTGGATGAACGTCCGCCCGATGTAGTGGTTGCGGATGAAGCCGTAATCGAGCGGGATGCCGCTCTCGCGCGAATAGCCGATCGCGGCGGAGTTGCCGCCGTCGGGGATCGGCACCACGACGTCCGCCTCGACCGGGTGCTCGCGCGCGAGCTGCGCGCCGAGTTTCTTGCGCACCTCGTGAACGTTCTGGCCGAAGACCATGCTGTCGGGCCGCGCGAAGTAGATCAGTTCGAAGATGCAGTGCTGCGGCCGGATCTCGGAGCGCGGCGCGAAGCGGTGGCTCTCGAGATCGCCTTCGGTGATGCGGATCATCTCGCCCGGCTCGATGTCGCGCACGTAGCGCGCGCCGACCTGGCGCAGCGCGCAGGTCTCCGAGGCCACCGCGTAGGCGCCCTTCAGCTCGCCGAGGCTCAGCGGCCGGTAGCCGTGCGGGTCGCGCGCCGCGATCATCTCGCGCGGCGTCAGGATCAGCAGCGAGTACGATCCCTTCAGCGCGTTGAGGCATTCGCCGAGGTGCTCGCCGGCTGAGACGCCGGACTTCGCGATGACGTGGACGATGACTTCCGTATCGGTCGTGGTTTGAAACACGCCGCCCTGGCGCTCGTAGTTACGCCGAAGTTCCGCCGTGTTGACCAGGTTCCCGTTGTGCGCGAGGGCGATCGGCCCGCCGGAATAGGCGGCGACGAACGGCTGCGCGTTCTCCAGGCGGCTGCCGCCGGTGGTCGAGTAGCGCACGTGCCCGATGGCGACGCGGTTCTTCAGCCCCGCGAGGACTTCCGGCGTCATCACGTCGCTGACAAGCCCCATCGCGCGATGCGAGACGATCTCCGTCCCGTTCGTCGAGGCGATCCCGCAGCTCTCCTCGCCGCGGTGCTGCAGCGAGTAGAGGCCCAGGAACGTGTTGTACACCGCGTCCTCGTGGCCGTAGATGCCGAAGAGGCCGCAGGCTTCTCTCGGTCGGCCGGTCGGTTCGTGTTGGTCGGACATGCGCGATTCCTGCCGGGAAGGAAAAAGTTGCGCAACGAAACCCGATGGACTCGCCGCGCAACTCGTGTCATGCTATTATATCAGTAACCGGAAATCTGTCAAGGAGCCGCCGATGCCCTTCACCAGGACGCCGACCGACGCATGGATTCGCTCGGGCAGACTGTACGTCCTCCTCACGCAGGCGCACTGCCGCGTTCCGATCCTCGACGCCGCGCGCGCGGTCGTCCGCGGCGGCGCCGACGTGGTCCAGCTCCGGCAGAAGGAATCCAGCGACCGCAGGACGCTGCAGCTTGCGCTGGAGCTGCGGCAGATCACCGGGAACGCCGGCGTCGGCATGATCGTCAACGACCGGCCGGACCTCGCGCGTCTATCCGCGGCGGACGGAGTCCATCTCGGCCAGGACGACCTGCCGCCCGCGGCGGCGAAGAAACTGCTGGCGCCCGCCCAGGTCATGGGCGTCTCGACGCATTCCGTGGAGCAGGCTCGAGCAGCCGTCGCGGACGGCGCCGCTTACATCGGCGTCGGCCCGCTTTTTCCGACTGAGACGCGCGGATACAAAAACGGTCTCGGCGTCGAGTTTCTCCAGTCGGTCGGCGCGTCGGTCGCGGCGCCGATCGTCGCCGTCGGCGGAATCACGCTGGAGAACGTGCCGGGAATCCTCGCCGCCATGAGCGGCCGCCCGGTGATGCTCGCGGTCTGCTCCGCCATCCTCATGGCCGACGACATCGAAGAGGCCACCGCCGCGTTCAAACGCGCCATGGCGCGCGGCGGCGGAGCCACCAGCAATGCGTAGTCTGGCCGCAGAACCGCCACACAAGCCGCCGCAAGAATCCCTCTCTCGTGCATCTGAGGTCCCAAGAACAGGCCTCTTCTGACCCATCTTCTGAAATGCGCCCAGTCACCTTTTCCTCCGTTTTGCGAGAAGGTGTAACCGGCGCAAATCGCCCGCTATGAGGGATTCCTTCTTCGAGTGTGTCCACCTCTTGACCTGGACTTCCCGATCGCGTGCAGCGCTGAAGTCCGGATGTTTTTCGGCATAGGCCAATTGGACTGGCGGATCAGCTTTCGTCGTTTGGCAACCGCGCCCCGCAACGTGCCTTTCCCAGCGAGAATCCAGACTGGACGTCGCACCCAGGTATAGCCGCCCGGATCGCAGGCGAAGAATGTAGAACCATGCAGGCATGGCCTTCCTTGGTCCCCGCATGAATCAACAACGCGGCCCGTTCGACTCCGCCCTTCGGGCGTCGCTCAGGGCCATTCGACTCGCTTCTCGTCTTTTCTGCCAGCAGGCTCCGATGGACTCAAACACTTCACCCGCTCTGAGTGCGGCCTGCCATGAGCGAGCGAAGCGAGTCGAATGGTGGGCGATACTGGACTCGAACCAGTGACCTCATGGGTGTGATCCATGCGCTCTAGCCAACTGAGCTAATCGCCCGAGCGAAGCTCGATTATATCCCGCCTCGCGGACACAGTCAATCCGCCCGCCTTCGCCAAGGCTACGGCGGGCAAGCCCGCCGCGCAACTCCTCCGCCGCCGCGGCCGCCCGGCCGGGTTGACCGTAAAGCGCGCTGCGGGTAAAATGTCACGTCTTGTGGTCGCAGCAGCGAGGCATCCTCTGTTCTTTGCCAGGAGATGAAGATGGCGGGAAAAACTTTCAGCATGGTCCCCCGGAAAGTCCCGAAGGTCCGCACGAAATATCGCAGGATCGTGACCGCGATCCCGGTCCCGCAGTCGCTCCCGATCCTCAAGCAGCTCCGCAAGTACGAGCCGATCAGCATGACCGGCCAGCCGCTCGTCGTCTGGGACCGCGCGGAGGGTTGCCAGGTCCGCGACAAATGGGGCAACACCTGGCTCGACTGGAGCAGCGGCGTGGTCGCGACGAACGCCGGGCACGGCCGCAAGGAGATCGTGAACGCCATCGTCAAGCAGGCCCGCAAGCCGCTGCTCCACAACTACTGCTTCCCGAGCGAGCTGCGCGCGAAGATGGTGAAGCGCCTGATCGAGATCAGCCCGGCGAAACTCCAGAAGGCGTTCATCCTCACCACCGGCGGCGAGACGACCGAGTGCGCCATCAAGCTCATGCGGACGCATGGCCTGTCGGCGGGCGGCAAGAAGAAGATCGGCATCATCTCGTTCGAGCGCGCGTTCCACGGCCGCACGCTCGGCTCGCAGCAGATCGGCGGCAGCCCCGCCCTCAAGTCGTGGATCGTCAACCTCGACCCGTGCATCTGGCAGGTGCCGTTTCCGGACGGCTTCTGGACGACGGACACCTCCTTCGATTTCTTCCTCGCGGCGCTCAAGAAACAGAACATTACGCCGGACCGCGTCGCCGGCGTCATCCTCGAGACTTTCCAGGGCGGCGGCGCGAGCTTCGCGCCGAAGGAGTACATGCAGAAACTCGCCGCCTGGTGCGCGAAGCACAACATCGTCCTGACCTGCGACGAGGTCCAGGCCGCCTTCGGCCGCACGGGCAGGCTCTTCGCCTACGAGCACTACGGCATCGTGCCCGACCTGGTCTGTTTCGGCAAGGGCATTTCCAGCTCGCTGCCGATCAGCGCGATCATCGGCCGCAAGGACCTGATGGACCAGTATCCCGCCGGCTCGATGACGAGCACGCACACGGGCAGCCCCGTCTGCGTCGCCGCGGCGCTGGCGAACATTGATATCATCATGAAGGAGAAGCTCTGGATCAATGCCGAGCGGATGGGCAAGGTGCTGATGAAGGGCCTGATCGGCATCCAGAAAAAGTTCCCCGAGCGCGTCGGCGTGGTCCACGGCAAGGGACTGGTGTACGGCGTGCACGTGCTCAAGCCGGGCGGGAAGAAAGTCGCGGACTATGATTTCGCGTTCGACGTGGTCGAGCGCTGCGTGGAGAAAGGGCTGCTGATGTTCAGCCCCGTCGGCTACGCGACGATCAAGATCGCCCCGCCGCTCATCGTCACCCGCGAGCAGATCCTGGAAGGCTGCAGCGTGCTGGAGGAGGCGTTCCGGGAAATCGCCGCCGAGAGAAAATAAACGCGCTGAGCGCAATGTCCAAATCCGAATATCCACTATCCAAGGCAGGTTCCTCCGGCGCCCTTTGGAAATTGGAAATTGGTTTTTGGAAATTCGGGTTGCCGCTCCTTGCGCTCTATCTCTGCATCGCGGCGACGGGCTGGAACCGGCCGACCGTCCAGGACGAGACGCGCTACCTCGGCTTCGCGGACAACCTCACCCACGGATATTACTCGCCTCCCGGCGCGATCCAGCTCTGGAGCGGCCCGGGCTATCCGCTGCTCCTGGCGCCCTTTCGCGCGGCCGGCTTCGGGCCGGGCGCGCTCCGGCTGCTGAACGCGCCGCTGCTCTGCGCGGCGGTCTGGTGCTTCCTGCGGTTCCTGCTGAACCATCTCCCTGACCGGGCCGCCCTGCTCGGCGCCGGCGCGCTGGCTCTCTATTTTCCGGTCTGGAAATTTCTCCCGGTGCTGATGACCGAAGTCCTCGCGCTCTGCCTGGTCTGCCTGCTGCTGTGGGCCTGGTCCGAAATCCTCCGGCGCGAGCGCCTCTCCTGGCGCTGGCTTGTCGCGGCGGGAATCGCCTTCGCCTGGCTCGCCCTCACGCGCGCCATCTTCGGATACATCCTCTTCGCGTGCCTCGCGATCTACCTCGTTTGCGCGGCGCTGACGCGGGCGCGGTCCGCGCGGCGGCTGCTCCTGGCGCATCTGCTCGCGGCGGCCCTCTGCCTTCCATGGCTGGCCTGCACGCACGCGCGGACGGGCAGGCTCTTCTATTGGGCCACGTCCGGCGGCATGTCGCTCTACTGGATGACCAGCGGCGGCGACGGCGAATGGGGCGCCTGGCAGGGATCCAACGAGGTGCGCGACACCGCGGAGCTCGCGCCGCATCGCGAATTCTTCGAGCGGCTGAGCCTGATGGACGAACTCCAGCGCGACGACGCGCTCAAGGCGCGGGCGCGGGAGAACCTCGCCGCGCATCCGGCGGTTTACCTGCGGAACATCGGCGCGAACCTCTCGCGGATGTTCTTCTCGTTCCCCTACACGCACACCGAGCAGAAATTGAGCACGCTGTTCTACGCGCTGCCGAACAGCTTTCTCCTGGCGTTCGTCACGCTCGCGCTCCTGCGCCTCGCCCGCGGCGCCAGTGCGAGATGGCCGGCGATTTATCCTTACCTGCTCTTCGGCGGGGCCGCATTCGCCGGCACGGCCCTCCTGAGCGCGTACCCGCGAATGCTCTTCCCGTTCGTGCCGATCATGCTCTTCCTGATCGCGCGCGACGAGCAGCCACAGAAATGAAAAAAAACACGACACAAACTTTCTTGCCACGGATTACACGGATTTCCACGGACTAACGAAAAACATAAATTCCAGTCCGTTGCCGGTAATCCGTGTAATCCGCGAAATCTGTGGCAAAACCTTTCGTCATCGTACTGGCCGTTTTTCCGCCTTTCCGTGAAAGGGTTGTTGCCCGTGAATCCGTCGCCGGTAATCCGTGGAAATCCGTGAAATCCGTGGCAAAGCTTTTCGTCGTTATATTCAGCGGCTTGGACAAACAGCAATGAGATTCGAGAGTCTCTTCAACAAGCGCGAACTGCGGACGCTGTCGCGGCTGGACAGCCCGGCCCGCATCCAGGCGTTCCTCGCCGACCTGCCTTACAGCGCGGACGATTTCTATCGCAGCCCGCGGCGGGTCCTGAAGGACCGCGAGGCGCACTGCTTCGACGGAGCGCTGTTCGGCGCGGCGGCGCTCAGGCGGCTGGGATATCCGCCGCTGGTCCTGGAGATGCACGCTGAGCATGACGATTGCCACCTCATCGCGCTCTTCCGGCAGCACGGCTGCTGGGGCGCCGTCGCGAAGTCCAACTTCGCCGGGCTGCGCTTCCGCGAGCCGGTCTACCGGACGCTGCGCGAACTGGTGATGTCGTACTTCGAATCCTTTTACAACGTCGAGAGGCAGAAAACCCTGCGCAGCTACACGCGGCCGCTCAACCTGGCGGCGTTCGACCAGGACGATTGGATGCGCAGCGACGAGCATCTCGAGGCGATCGCGGATCGCCTGGACGAAGTCCGCGCCTTCCGGGTCGTCACGCCGCAGATGGTCGCGGGCCTTTCCCCGGTGGACGCGCGCTCCTACAAAGCCGGGCTGATGGGCGCGAATCGAGCCGGCCTCTGGCGTCCGCCGCGCGAGGATAAGTAGCGCTGGCGCAAGCGGTTGCGACTCGCCGGGTTCGTTTTTTCATGTTGCCCCCTGCGCGGCTTCTGCCCGATCCGCAGCATCCGGCAACTGCTCGGGCGAGGCCGCCACGGCTTCGTCTCGCAAAGCGCCTTCCGCTACGCGTCCTTCCGCTACTGTGGTCTGACCAGCGTTCTCGGACTCGACCGGCAGCGTGCCTTCGCTCGTAGTGGCGCCGTCAGGCGCTATGTCCGCCGCTTCATGTGGTGCCTCTGCGGGCTCTCTGCAAACATCTCTCGCATCCGTCTGAACCGTCACCTCCGCCACGACCGGCGGCGGCACGTCCTCGCCCGCGCGCAGCCGCTGCAGGCGCTCGATTTCGTGCAGGAGCTTCAGGAACTGGTTCGTCAGCCGCGCGTCGTACAGATCAATGAGCTTGACCATCCGCTCGAACACCTCCGCTCGGAAGGCTACGCCCCTTTTGCCCCAACGGCGTTCCTGCTGCAACCGATCCCAATGCTCCTCATTCAGGAGCTCGTTGGGTTCCTCCCACG
>JBKQWE010000071.1:0-90624 GCA_052139675.1 Candidatus Brocadiia bacterium | reverse complement strand
CACGCATTTCTTGAGTTATGCGTATGAGACCCTTCGCTGCGCTCAGGGTGACGAACTTGCACAAGGCGCGTTCTCAAGGGACTTTTGGCGCGGATAATGCAAGATAATTACGAAACACTACACTAGTGATAACGGGGACGATGGACGATGGACGATGAACGACGGACGGCAGACGACGGCCGAAGCCCATCCGCCGTCCCTCGTCCATCGCCCGTCGTCCGCCGGCCTCGCCGCCGCTGGACCTTCCGCATCACGGCGGCCGGCTGGGCGCTGCTGCCGACGAGCATCCTGCTGACGCTCGGTTCGATCAACTCCGGGCTGAACGTCACCTACCTGCTCGCCTGCCTGGCGATCACGGTCTTCTTCATCGGCGTCATCGCGCCGCTGTGGAGCGGGCGCGGCGTGGACTGCCGCCGAGAGGTGTTCGATCCGCCGTACGCCGGCGAGCCGTTCGACTACTCGCTGGTCGTCACCAGCCGGCGGCGCAGCGCGGCGCGGCTGGTGCGCATCCTCGATCCGCTCGGCGGCCCGGACTCCAGGCTCAAACTGGTCGTGCGCATCCCGCCGAAAGGCACGGTGCGAATCCCGTGCGTCGGCGCTCCGCTGCGGCGCGGCGCGCACCCGATGCCGCCGATCAAGTGGCGCAGCGGGTTCCCGTTCGGCCTGGCCGAGTGCGGCGCGCGGCTGGACGCCGGCGGCGAGTTGCTGGTCTATCCCGCGCGCGGGGTGCTCGCGCGCCCGCCCGCCTCGTCCGGCAAGCCGGTCGCCGCGCGCGCCGGCGTCCAGAGCATCACCGGCCACCTGGCCGAAGATTTCCGTTCGCTGCGCGAATACCACCCCGGCGACAGCCTGCGCCGCGTGCACTGGCGCGCCTCGGCCCACCGCGGCGAGCTTCACGTGCGCGAGGTCGAGCGCGAGCGTTTCGCGCCGACGCTGATCCTGCTCGATTCCCGCATCCCGGCGCTCTCGAGCGCGGCGGAGGATCCCGGCGCGGTTTCCGAGCGTGAAAAAGCCGTGGAGCTGGCGGTGAGTTTCGCCGCCGAGGTCGCCCGCAGCGCCATGCGGCAGGGCGGCAACGTGGTGATCGCCGGCTACTTCCCGCAGCCGGCGCTGCTGACCGCCGCCGCGCGAGGCTCTTTCAGGTTTGAACCGAACGAGCGTTCCGCCACGGTGAATGCGAACGGCGCGGCCGAACCGGACCGCGGAGACAGCCTCGACCGGGTGATGGAAACCCTTGCGCGGCTGACGCCTTCGGACGCCGCGACGCCTGACGCGCTTCTGCCGCTCGCCGCGCGGGCGGGCCTGGCCTCCCGCGGACGCGTCGTGGGCGTCAGCCCGACGTCCGCGACGGCCCGGTCGCTCCGCGCCGCCTTCGCCGGCCGGCCGACGGAAATCTATGCCGTCTCCGACGCGGCGTTCTCCGAGGTATTCCGGCTGGTGGCGCATCGCGAAGAGCCGTTGCTTCCCCTGGATGAGCCGCAAGTTCACGGCGACGGCACAACGAGCACGACGAACGAGGCGCAAAGGACATCATCGTAGCGCTCTTCTTCGCCCGCCGAAGTAGCGGAGCTACGAAGAGCGGGCCGTCGCGGTGAAAATCCGTATCTCAGTGATGAATGAAAGACAGGCGCATGACATTCGACCGCGCCTCACTGCTTCTGAACATACTGCTGATCCTGGTCAGCGTCGGCGCGCACCAGGCGGGCGCGGAGGAATTCGCGTTCTTCCTGGTCACCGTGGCGGTGTGCGTCGTCGTCTGGCGGCGCGAAAAGGCCGGGCGGCCGCTGCAGTTGAGCGACACGCTCGGCACGATTATCTGCGTGGTCGCGTTCGTCGCGCTCATGTGGCGCGGAATCTCCAGCGCCACCACGGGCGGCTACCGCGTGACGGACGTCGGCATCGGGCCCGTCGGGGACTTCCTCATCGTCTTCCAGTGGGTCACGCTCTGCCGCAAGCGGAAGGGGCACGACTATTTCTGGATGTACCTGGTCACGCTCATTCACATGGGCACGGCCGGGCTGCAGATGCCGGGGCTGGCGTACGGGTTCTTCTTCATCGCGTACGCATTCCTGGCGATCAGCGCGCTGGCGTTGTCTCACGCCGCGAGGGAAGCGCGCGCGGCCGGCGTGAACGTCGCGGCATGGACCGCGAAGGCGCCGGCGACTGAGCCGGTCGCCGGGCCGCTGCGCGTCGCCGGCCGGTTCTACCTGGGCGCGCTGGTCGCCACGCCGGCGGTTCTGATCGCCGTGGCGATGCTCTTCATCGTCATGCCGCGGACCTCGGCCACCGGCACGATCGCGCCGGCGATCCTCCACATGGGCCAGCAGCCGACCAGCGGCTTCTCGAGCACCGTCCGCCTCGGCGCCGTCGGCCAGATCCAGGAGGACCCCACGCCGGTCATGCACGTCGGCGTCCGCGACCCGAAGACCGGCGAATCCCTCCAGGTTACGTCGCTGCTGCTGCGCGGGCTGCCGCTGGACGCCTACGTCAAGGAGGAAGACGCCTGGTCCTGGCAGGTCACCTCGCGGCGCGGCGGCCGGTGGTACTGGGAGTCCGCGGACCGATCGCCGCGCTTCGACTTTATCTATGAGACGGGTTTCCCCGGCTACAGCGAAGCGCCGTTCCGCGAGATCACCTGCGACATCTCGATCGAGCCGCTCAACATGCCCCTGCTCTTCGCGCCGTTCGCGCTGGAGCGCGTCAGCGCCGGCAAGCAGTTCCCCGTCGGCGTCAACTCCCGCACGTACGTCCTGCAGAACGGCCTGCCGTACCGCCGCACGCCGCTCAGCTACACCGTCACCTCGCGCCTCTTCGACGCGGCGCCGCCGCCGAAGCCGCCGGAGCATGCGCTGGCGGAGGACTTCCTGCGCCCCTACCTGGCGTTGCCGAGCGAACTCTCGCCGAAGATCCGCGCGCTCGCCCGGGAGATCGCGCCGGAGTCGCTCCGGACCGACTACGAGAAGGCCGAGCGCATCCTCGAATACCTCTCCGACTCCAACCGCTTCACCTACACCAACGAGCTGAACCCGACCGCCGGGGTCGAGCCGGTCGAGGACTTCCTCTTCAACCTCAAGCGCGGCCACTGCGAGTACTTCGCCTCGAGCATGGTCGTGCTGCTGCGCGAGGTCAACGTTCCGGCGCGGCTCGTCAACGGGTTCAAAGCCAGCGAGTGGAACCCCCTCTCCGAAACGTACATCGTCCGCCAGCAGCACGCGCACTCCTGGGTCGAGGCCTACCTGCGGCCGTACGGCTGGCGCACGCTCGACCCGACCGCCGGCGTCGAGCCGGTCGAGGACTTCCTCTTCAACCTCAAGCGCGGCCACTGCGAATACTTCGCCGCGAGCATGGTCGTGCTGCTGCGCGAGGTCAACGTGCCGGCGCGGCTGGTCAACGGATTCAAAGTCAGCGAATGGAATCCCATCTCCGAAACGTACATCGTCCGGCAGCAGCACGCGCACTCCTGGGTCGAGGCGTACCTGCGGCCGTACGGCTGGCGCACGTTCGACCCGACCGCCGCCTCGCGCGACGCCGCCACGCCCGCTCCCATGTTCGCCCGGCGGATCGGGGGCAATATCTACGACTGGGTGGACTCGCTGTGGGTCGCGTACGTCCTCAACTTCGACTCCTCCAGGCAGGCCAGCCCGTACGGCTGGCTGCGGAAAATCGCCGGCCTCTCCGAGGCCGTGACGGCGAGCGGCCCGCTCAGGCACTTCGGCATAGGGCTGGGCGCGTCAAGGCTCCAGCCCACCGACCTGGGCGGCCCGCTCTACGCCGTCCTCCTTGGGATCCGCTGGATCGTCGCGCTGCTGCTCGGCGTCGGGCTGGTGTGGGTGATTGCGCGCGGCTTCGGCGGGTGGCGCAAGCGGGAGCGGCGGGCGCCGAGGCGGTTCAAATTTTACGCCCGCATGGAGCGGATGCTCCGCCGGCGCGGATTCCGCCGGGCGGGCGCGCAGACGCCGTGGGAATTCAGCGCGGCGCTCGCCGGGCGCCAATGGCCGGCCGCCGCGGAAGTCGCCGCGATCACCGACCGGTTCTGCCGCGCCCGCTACGGCGCGCGCCCGCTCACCGAGGCCGACCTGCGCGAGATCGAGCAGGCGCTGCAGGCGATCAGCCGCACGCGCTGACCCGCCGCGCAGCCGTCACATGTGAGGGACAGACGATGAGCGACCTGAAGGCAGGCTTCTCGCTCCGGGAATGGGAACGCATTCGCCAGGACTATACGGCGTGGTGGCGCGGCGAGCTGGACCGGCCGCTGGTGAATGCCAGCGTGGCCGACCCGGAGGTCTGGAAGCTCTCATCGTTCCTGACGAACTGGCCGCAGGACCTGTCCGACGATGAACTGGTCCGCGCCGTGGAGGAGAAGTTCGCGCACTGGCGGTTCTACGGGGACGCGTTCCCGCACTTCTTCATCAACTACGGCCCCGGCACGGCGGCGGCGTTCTCGGGCGCCGGGCTGCGCGCCGCGCCGGACACGGCCTGGTTCGAGCCGCCGCCGCATTCGCAACTGGCCGATCTCCGCATCGCGCTCGACCGGAAGAACATCTGGTGGCGCCGCGTGCGGCATGTGACGGAGGTCCTCGCCCGGCGCCTGGGCGACCGGATCCAGATCAGCATCGCGGACATCGGCGGCAACCTCGACATCCTGGCGTCGCTCCGCGGGACCGATCGCCTGCTCATGGACGTGACCGAGCAGCCCGCCGAGGTGCGCCACTGCCGCCGGAAAGTCACCCGCCTGTGGCTGGAAGTGTTCGACGAGCTCTACGCGCTCATCCAGCCGCACTGCGCCGGCTGCGTTCCATGGGCGCCGACCTGGGCGCTCGGGCCGACGTACATGCTTCAGTCCGATTTCAGCTACATGATCTCGCCGAGCATGTTCAAGGAATTCGTCCTGCCCGACCTGAAGGCCTGCTGCGACCACCTGGACAATTCGTTCTATCACATGGACGGCGTCGGCGAGCTGCCGCACCTGGACCAGTTGCTGGCGATCCCGAACCTTCACGGCATTCAGTGGATACCGGGCGCCGGCAAGCCTCCGCCCTCCGAATGGCCCGAGGTGCTGGACCGGATTCGCTCGGCCGGGAAGCTGGTCCAGCTCTACGTCACGCCGGAAGAGGCCCGGAAGATCATACGGCGGCACGGCGGAAAGGGATTCTACCTGGCCCTGGGGGGCGAGGCGATCACCGACGCCTCCGCGCCTGAACTGGTGAGAGAACTCGGCGGCTGACCCCTCACGCCATGAGCCGGTTGTCCCGATCCGGCCCGGTTCGCTTACCTCGCCACTCGCTGAAGAGCGATCACGATCTTTCGCCACTTGAGCAGGAACTCTTCGCGCGGCACCCGGCGCGCTCCGATCAGGGGGTCCGCCAGCAGGACGCCTTCCTCGTCCGCATGGAATACGACGGCGTAATGATCCAGATGCGAGGACAGATTGAAAACGACGAGGACAGGAAGCTGGCTCGACCGGAGGCTCTGCCAGTTCGACTCGGCGACGGTGACGTCATATCCTTTGGGCAACGCCTTCTCGCGGATGGCCAAAGCGAGCTGGACGTCGTCCACGCCGCGGAGCGGATCCGCCAGCGCAAGCCGCGCCATTTCGCCCTCGGTGGCGGGAATGCGGTAGTGCAGGAGGAGCGTCACCGCGGAGGCGGGTCCGCACGTCCAGTCGGTGCTTTGGCGGCAGATGCCGTCCGCGCCGACTTTGTGCTCGAGCGGCGCCAGGTCCATGCAGTGAACGGCGAAGAGCCGGTAAAGAGTAATGAGGGCGTAAATCACCGCCAGGGTGATGAAGGCCACGCGGGGCTTTCGCGCCACGGTCCTGGAGGTGGCAATGCCCAGCACCACAAAGGCGAAGAACGCCGGCCACCATGTGTAGATCCGTCCCCAGGGGCCGCTGGTCGCGGCGACATAGCCCACGCTCGGCCAGTAGACCAGCGCCGCCGGGAGAAAGATGAACGGCATGCAGACGACCAGGACGGAGAAGGCCACCCTTGCCCCGCGCTCTCCCACTTGCTGGCCGAACAGGAAGAGAACTGCGAAAAGCGCCGCCAGGATCAGCGATAAGGACCAGGCCATGCCGCGCGGACTCCCATAGCTTCAAGCCCCTGCCGCCCGGGCGCGGCCGATGGGGACACGATCACCTTCTCAGTTGATCTCGCGTTGGTAGATCCAGTCGGACGGCCCCTTGACCTCGGCTCGGACGAAGCCCATATCGGTGAAGAATTTGACCTCGCGCATGAACGCGATGCGCACCCGCGCGTGCGTCAGCGGCTGCGGCAGCGGCCCTTGCGAGCAGAATTTCCAGAGGAGCGCGCGGATGAACCGGCTGAAGTTGACCTTGTCGCCCGGCTCGACGGCGAAGTTCAGCGCCTGGTCCGCCGGGACGTACTTCACGTAGCCGATCGGCTTGCCGTCGAGCTCCACCACCCAGAAGTTCGCATTCTCGCGCGAGAAGTAGTCGTTGGGCAGACTGAGGCTGACCTTGTGCGCGCGGTCGCTGAACCCCTTCGCCAGCGCGACCAGCGGCGCGTCGTCGCTCGCCTTCCGCGGGCGGAATTGCACGCGGTCGAGCGCCGTCTTCACCTCGCGCCAGTGGCCGAGCTGCCGGTCGAGTCCCTGCTGGACCTCCGCCAGTTCCCGGAGCAGCACGGGGATGCCGGTCTTATGCGCGGGCGTGAAGACCTTCGGGAACAGCTTCATGCAGTCGTTGTAGAACCGCAGCAGGTCGCCGAAGTCGGTCAGCGCCGTGAGCGCCGACTCCAGTTGCGGCAGCGGGTAGCATTTGCGGGCGTCGCGGTCGAACGCGCGGCGGATCTCGCCGAACCGCGCCGCGAGCGCCTCGGGCGTATCGCTCTTCAGGCGGCGGCCGAGCGTCTCCTCGTTCCGCTCCTGCTCGAGGCGCTTCTCGATCTCGCGCCGTTTCTCCTGCTCGACCACATGGTCGCGCACTTTCGTCAATTGGTCGCGCCAGGAAAGTTCGCCGCCGCCGGCCATAAGGAGGAACCCGACTTGAAGAGGATTAATGAGATGGAGCTTACTGGACTGCGTGCGATTCTAACAGTGCCCGGCGCGAACGTCAAGTGCGAATGCGCTACGCCGCGCCGGCGCCGCTTGAATTGACCGCGGCCAAAGACTACCATCAAGTCATGGGGCTGTTCCGCGGACCGTCCATTCGACAGGAGGCGACGAATGTCCATCTTCGATGCGCGCGAGATGCTGAGGATCGCGGTCATGGACGAGGAAACCGGCGTCGCGTTCTACCATTCGCTCGCCTCGGCGACGCGGCGGCCGGACGTGCAGTCGGAGTGCATCGCCATCGGCAAGCAGGAAGAGATGCACGCGCAGCGGTTCCGCAGGATGCTCGACGACCTCGGCGCCTATACGCCGCAGGAGGAATACGCCGGCCAGTACCAGGCGTTCCTCAACGCGCTCGTCGAGAGCCGCGTCTTCCCGAGCCCCGCCGAGGCCGGCCGGCGCGCCGCCGCCGCGCGCAGCGATGTCGAGGCGATTGACCTGGCGATCCGCCTCGAAAAGGACACGTTCATTTTCTTCCTCCAGATCAAGCCGACGTTGCCGCCGGTGCACACCGCTGTCGTCGAGGCCGTCATCAACGAGGAGCGCCAGCATTTGACCGACCTGGCGCGGCTGCGGCGGACGGTCGGGGCGGGATGAGCGCAGAATGCGGAGCGCAAAAGCGAAACCGGAACCGGACGCCGTTCTGCGCTCCGCCTTCTGCGCGCTGCACTCCCGGTTCGGCCCGCAGCACTGGTGGCCGGCCGACACGGCGTTCGAGATGATGGTCGGGGCGATCCTCACGCAGAACACGAACTGGGGCAACGTCGAGCGCGCCATCGCGAACCTCAAGGCCGCCGGCGTCCTGCACCCGCGCCGCCTGGCGGAGCTGCCGCCGCGCCGGCTCGCCGAGCTCATCCGCCCCTCCGGCTGCTTCCGCGTCAAGGCGAAACGCCTGCGCGAGTTCGCGCGGTGGCTGGGCCGCGGACCGCTGAGCGCGGGAAACGGGCGGAAGCGGACGGAGCGGCTGCGGCGGGAACTTCTCGGCGTCCACGGCATCGGCCCGGAGACGGCCGACTCGATCCTGCTCTACGCGCTCCGCCGCAGAAAGTTCGTTGTGGACGCGTACACGCGGCGTTTCCTCGCGCGCCATGACCTGATGGCGCCGGGCGCGACGTACGCGGAGGTCCAGGCGCTCTTCGAGCGGAGCCTGCCGCCGTCGCTGCGACTTTACAACGAGTATCACGCGCTCATCGTGCGCCTCGGCAAGGAATTCTGCCGCACGAAACCGCGCTGCGACCGCTGCCCGCTGCAGCCGCTCCTCGGCGCGGCGATGCCGTGCGACCGGCCGGCGAAAAGGGATTAATGAACGACAAGCCGAAACTGCGGCCGATCAAGGCGATCCCGTTCAGCTCCGGCGGCGAACGGCTCGTCTGCCTGCGCGACAGTTCCGGCGCGTCGAAGAGCACCGTTCTCCTTCCGCCGCGCGCGTTCATGATCGCCGCGCTCTTCGACGGAGAGCACACCCTCGACGAGATCCGCGCCGAGTACGCCGCGCGCTTCGGAGAGCCGGTCCTGGCCGAAACGATCCAGGACGTCCTGCGCCAACTCGATGAGGCGCACCTCATCGAAGATTGAACGACGGCCGAATCCGACTTGACTGCAAGCGCGTTTGCCGATAAAAAGGCTTATCGGGGCGCCGCGCACAGGCCGGAGGGTAGGACCGTGACCTTCATGCGACGATTGTTGCTCGCGCGCCACGTCCTGGGCGCCGTCACCGACAGCACGACTTTGGCCAAACTGGCCAGCCTGTGCGCGCTCATCGTCATCGTGGCCGGCCTCGCCGCGGCGGTCCTCCATTCCCAGACCGCCTGCTTCGCGCTGGTGCTCTCGCTCGCGGTCTGCGGTTACCTGGCCTGGACCCTCCAGCCGGCCATGCGCGACCTGAACGCGCAGCTCGCGGAGCTGGTCCGGCTGGAGATCGGCGGCCACGGGCTGATCATTGACTTCGAGAAGCCCGACGGCCGCGCCTTCCTCTCCGGCGACGTGAAGGTGGAGAACGCCACCGGTTGCGACATCAGGCTGAAGAGTTACACGTTCGAGCAGGTCGGGATTGATTCGCCGGGCGCCGCGCCGATGACGCTTCAGGCGCCGGAATCCACGTGCGACGATGTCGTTGCGCACGACGCGTCGGGCTTGATCAAACTGGAGAGGCACGAGTTTTTCGGCGGCCGCGAGAGCCTCGCCGAGGCCGCCTGCGTGCCGATGAAGCTGACCGTCTCGGTCCGTTTCGAGATCGAGGGCGAACACATCACCAAGCCCGCAAGCCGCACCCTGCAATGCTACGCGTTCATCCGCTCCGCCCCGCGCGAGAAAATGCTGTTGCTGAAGTAGCGCGGCCCTTCACTTCGCCCCGCGTTCCCTGAGGAATATCACGATGTCGCCTTGGCCGAACTCCCGCGCCAAGCCCAGCGGAGTCTGCCCCTTGCCGTCCTTCGCGTTCATCTCGCCGCCGTGGTGCAGCAGGCTCTTCAGCACGCCCATCTCGCCTTCCTTGCAGGCGACGTGGAGCGCCGTCCAGCCGTCGCTCAGCGCCGCGCGCGGGTCCGCGCCCGCGGCCAGGAGCATGTCCGCAATATCGTAACCCCCGCGAGAGACCGCCAACAGCAGCGGAGTCCACCGGGCATGGTTGGCCGCATTGACGTCGGCGCCTTTGTCGAGGAGCAGGCGGACGACCGCTTTGTGACCGCGCCCGGCCGCCGTGCACAACGCCGTGTTGCCCTCGGCGCCGCGGCCGTTGACGTCCGCCCCATGACTGAGAAGCGAGGTCACGTTATGCAGGTCGCCCTCGCCGGCGGCCCGCACGAGGATCCAGCTCTTCTCGTTGCCGCGCCGCACGGCCTTGGCGGCGCTTCGGCCGAGAAGCCGGTCCAGCAACGACATGAACACCACCGCCGTGACGATCGCCGCGCAGGTCATCGCAACCTCTTTCGATTGCCGAACCTCTCGTTCGCAACCGCGCCGGTTCCCGAGCGCGTTTCAGTATACTACGGCTCGGCCTCGGATGCCAGAATTTTCGGCCGGCGCGTGCTATGATGTCCGCGACACGGGTTCAGCGCGGTGGATGACCATGCTTTGTCCGGCCTGCCGCACGCAGATGCTGACGCTGGAGTTCGCGCAGATCGAGATTGATTACTGCCGCGAGTGCGGCGGCGCGTGGCTGGATTCCGGCGAGGCCGCGCTGATCGGCGCGCGGGCGGGGACCCTGCAAGCCGGCCTGAGCGCCGCGCTGGATGCCGGGTCGGCCGCCGCGGGCAAGCCCTCCGAACGGCCGGCGGGCAAGCCCTCCACACCGCCGGCGGGCAAGCCCGACCGCAAGCGTCGCTGCCCGGTCTGCCGCAAGCCCATGTCGCGGCACTCGCCGCCGGAACTCGCCCCGGCCGGCGCGGACCGCTGCCGGCTTCGGCACGGCCTGTGGTTCGACCGCGGGGAACTGAGGAGGCTGATCGAGATTTCCGGCCCGGCGCAGGACAATGCCCTGGTCCGATTCCTGGCGCAGTTGGAACGGCAGCGGCAAAAAGAGCATCCTTCGACCGGTTGAGATCCGCGGCAGCGAGTGAGCCATGTGGGAAGAAATCCGCGCCAACCGCCGGCGGTCCATGACTCTCATACTACTATCCGTCATCATGCTGCTGGCGATTGGGTACGCCGGCGGCGACCTTTACCAATGGAAGAGGGACAGGGCGGCTGCGGCGCTGCGGGCGTGGGGCACCACCGACCCCTTCGCGGCCTGCATACCCCGGTCGGCGTTCATCGGACTGGCCTGCACTGCGCTCCTGGCGCTCGTCGTGGTGCCCCTGGCGTGGTATTGGGGATCGGGATTGCTCCTGCAGAGCGCCGGCGCGCACGAGATCGAACAGGCTGAGTCGCCCATCCTCTTCGACGTCGTCGCCGAGATGGCCCTCGCCGCCGGACTACGGAAGCCGCCGAAGGTCTGCATCATAGACTGCGACGCGCCCAACTCCTTTTCCGTGGGAACTCCAGAAGACTCCGCCGTCGCCGTGACCACCGGTCTGCTCATGCGCCTCAACCGGGATGAACTGCAGGGCGTGATCGGGCACGAGATCGCCCACATCCGCAACGAAGACGCGCGCTTCATGACGCTCGCCACCGCGCTGCTGGGGATGGTCTCGCTGTGCTCCCTCGCGTTCCTGGGCACGGGCGGCTGGGGCAGCGGGCAGCGGCGGCCCGGCGGCGGGAGCGCCGGCGCGGGCGACATTCTCCGCATCGTGACGCTGCCCTTCCTCATCCTGTCGCCGATAACGGCTCAGTTGCTGTACCTGGCCTGCTCGCGGCGGCGACAGTATCTCGCCGACGCGTGCTCCGCCTCGTACACGCGCTATCCCGAAGGACTCGCCTCGGCCCTAGAGAAGATCGCGCAGGATCGCGACGGCATGGGCGAGGCGAGCGACGAGCTGGCGCCGATGTTCATCGTCAACCCGCTGGCGGTGGACGGCGGCGAAGGGCTCTTCAGCACGCACCCGCCGACGGCCGATCGCATCCGCATCCTCCGCTCGATGGCCGGCGGCGCCGGCCTGACGAACTACGAGGATGCGTACGCGCTGCGGCACGTCGAGCCGCTCCTGAGCGTCGCCAGCCTGACGCAGGCGGAGCAGGTCGCCGTGCGGGCCCCGACCGCCGAGCCGGAAAAGCCCGACCTGGCCCGCGCGCGCGACGCGGTGGACATCATCCACCGCCTGCAAGGCGCGCTCTTCATCCCGTGCGCGTGCGGGCTGAAGATCAAGGTCCCGTACAACTACAGCGCGCCGACGATCACCTGCCCGATCTGCGCGCGTCATGCCGATCCCCACCGCCGCGGACGCTTCACCGGCGGCTCAGCCGGCGGCCGTCCCCGGCGGCCCGGCGACGTTCCGCTATGCGCCCGGCCATTGGCAGTCCTTCCGATGCGCCTGCGGCGCCACCGTCCAACTGAGCCCGAACCTGCACGCCAGGAAAGTCTACTGCCCCAAGTGCAACGCCGAGACGGAAATCGTATCGCCTTGAAGCGCGCTCCCTGCATGCCGGGGCCGCTGCGCTACGACTGGGACCAGACGATCTTGCCGTTCTCGTCGGCCAGGTGCAACTTCGACCCGTCCTCAACCACGCGCAGCACGGCGCGGTCCTTGCCGTGTCCGTCGGCCAGGTGCAGCGTCGAGGCGTCCGCATCCGTGGAAGGCGCGGAGCGTTCCTGGTCGGTCTCGTCGGACAGCTTCGGCGCCGGCCCGTTGTGGAACACCCCCAGCGCGGCGCCGAACCTGTTCTTGTCCCCCAGGAATATCGCCTCGGCGAGCGACGAGCTCTTCTTGCCCTGGAAGACCTCGGCCAGCTTGTCGGCCAGGCGGGCGGCTCTCGTCCTGCCCTGGATTTTTCTGGCGCGCTTCTTCGCCGGTTTTCTTCCGGCAGCCTTCAGGGCCGCCTCAACTTCGCCCAGGGCGCGCAGCCCGGCGATCTGCTTGTCGAGGGCCGCTCTCCGGGCGATAAGTTGCGGAAGCGTCCTCTGGCGTCGAAGGAGCTCGCTCCTCAACTCCCCGACCGACATCCTCGCAAATCTCGCTCTCGGCATGGCCTTCCTCTCGCCCAGGCGGATGGTTGGCGCCCTTCGCGACTCGGCAACGATGCGAAGGTGCTACGCCGCGTTCAACGCCGGATGGAACGGGTGTTGCCCTGATTCGCGCGCGCCGCTTAAGGCAAAGCCCAGGATCGGAGCGCTGACCGGGCGCGGCCGCGCGGGCTGATGCGCCGCGGTCTTGAGGGCGCGCAGCGTCTCAGTCTTCGCGGACCAGGAATGCGTGTCCTGCGGGTAGGCACGCACACTGCGCGCGTCCATCCAGATGCCCATGCGCTCGAAGATGCCCCAGACTCGAATCGAAAGAGACCTCCGCGCCGCGCCGCACGAACTTCCGCTCTGCATCGTACTCATCGCCGCACCGTGCCTTTCCATTGTCACCGATATGGTACAAAGCAAGGCGTGTGCCCTCGCGTCGCGAAAAAGGGCGATTCTGGAAGAAACTGAGACAGCCTGAAGGCAACCCGCTGTTTCACAGGGCCGAATTGAAATCGCTGCCCCAAAATCTATCAAATGCAGGCCCGACAGTCAGTTTCGCCTCAGCCGCGATGTAACACGTGTAACGAATCTGACCGGTAGATGTGCCAAAAAATGCTAGGAATGGTCTAAAAAGCGCCAGGGTATCCGCCTGGAGCCTCATAAGCGGGAGATTCTCTTGTCGCGCGGCGGCGCAGTCAGGCGGGAATCCGCAGGAGCATTCATTTCGCGGGCCGGCTGACGGCCGCCCGCCGGCGCATCGCATCAAGAATCTTCTTCCCGCTGATGGCATACAGATGAAAATCGTGGCTGGCGATGAGGATGTCGTCAACCCCGCCGCCGTCCAGGTCGGCGACGACGGGATCGGCTTCAATCAGGCCCTCGGCGACCTTCATGCGCCAAAGCAGGTTGCCGCTGGCCAAGTCCAGGACGAAGACGTCGCCATCGGCCGCAGCGACGACCACTTGCCGTTTCCCGTCGCGGGCAAAGTCGGCGACGGCCGGCGCGGTGATGACGGCGTGGCCTTCCGGCGAGCGCCACAATTCCTTTCGACCAGGCCAATCGAAGGCGACCACGCCGGCGCTGCCCATGGGCGCCAGGATGACGCTCCGCCCGTCCACCAGCGCTACCACGGCGCGCCCGCCGACTTTGCCGCCGCCGGCGACGTCGGGCGACCAGATCTCTTTGCCGTCGCGTCCATCCAGCACGAACAGTTGGCCCGTCACCGTCGTCACCAGAACCTGCGCCGCGCCCTTGCCGTCCAGCGCCGCGATAGTCGGCGGCGACCAACTGGCGTAGCGGTTGCCGGCGGTTTTCCAGATCAGCTTGCCGTCTTTGCCCCGCAGCGCGTAGACGTGCCCGTCCAGGGAAGTGGCGACAACGTCGGCCGACCCGCCGCCGAGGTCGCCGGCGGCTATGCCGCCCATGTTCGGCTGTTCCGTCGGCTGATACCACAGAGTCGCGCCCGAACGCCCGTCAATCATCGCGATCCGCCGGGCGTCCCAGCAGCTCACGGCGACATCGCAGGCGCCGGTGCCGCGGAAGTCGGCCACGGCCGGCGCGCAGGACATCCAGCCGGTCAGGTCCGTGCGCAGCGACCGGATCACCTTCCCGTCGGAGGCGCGATGAATGACCAGGTAAATGCCGTCGGAACTCACCGGATGCCCGAAGGCAACCACGCAGGCCGCGCCATCGGCATCCATCTTCGCCAGGGTCGGCGGGCGATTGGGCGCGAACCATTCCCGGTCCGACCAACGCTCGATGCCGCAGGCGCCGTCGAGCCAACGCATATTCACGTCGTTGCCCCAGGGGCCGATCTGAACGACCACCGGCTTGCCGTCCTCGCCCGCAGCCACGAGCGGCGCGGCTTGAAGCGGCGCGGTCGCTTCCGCCTCCCAGAGCAGCCGCGGCCCGTGCACCAGCGTAATCAGGCCCGCGTGGCGATGGAGGAGAACGTCAAACGTCCCCGCCTCGTCCTGGCTCGGAACGAGCGCCCACGGAGTCACGTCCTGCCGCAGCCGCAGCGTCCAGCGGGTCTTGCCGGATGAATCCAGGCAGACCAGGCCTTTGTCCAGCACGGTGACGTAGATGTTCTCCCGGGCGTCATCCGCAATCACGCCGCTGGGCCTGCCTTCCACCTGCCAGAGCACCTTTCCGCTCCGGGCATCCACGGCGGCCAGCGCCTGGTCGAGCGCCACCAGCAGCGCGCCGTCGGCGGTGCGCAGGAGCGCGCCTCCTTCGCCTCGGGGCTGATTCGCATACAAGCCGGAGGACCCCTGCCAGATGACGACGCCGTCGTCCGGGCGCACGGCCAGCATCGGTTGCGCGGGGTCGGCAAATTGGAAAACCAGGTCGTCGGCGCCGCGGCCTTCGGCATCGGCCAGGCCGGGTCCGCCGACGAGCGGACCGCTCAGCGTTCCGCCGCCTCGCACGGCGCCGGTCGTCGCGTCAATCGCCTGCCAGGCCCTGTCGTTCCACAGCAGGATCCGCGGGATCCCCTTGCGGTCGAGATCGGCGAAGAAGACGTTCTGGCCAACGCCCAGTTCCCGGCGCCACACAACGTCTCCTGTCGCCGGCTTTATCACAACGCCGATCAACTTGCCGCGGCCGGTCCCCGGCTCGTTCGGGTTCGCGGGCCGGAAAAGTGCCGCCAGGCAGGTATCGCCGCCGGCCGTCCACGTCGTCAGCATGGGCGGAAGATCCAGCGTCGCGTCGGAGAGGACGATTTCCTGGCGCTGCGTACCGGTGCGCCCGTCGAGCAGGCGAACGCGGCCGTCGCGCCCGGCGACGGCAACCTGCGCGACGTCGCCCGGCCGCGGCACGGCGATGATCGCGAGACTTTGCGCTTGGCCGAAGTTCACGGCAGGTCCCTGCCATTCCCACAATGTCTTCGCCGGCCAACGGGCCGCAATCGCGAGCACGCGGGGGCCCTGCGTCTCATCCTCGAAACCTGATACGATTATCTTGCCGACATCGCCGCCCAGGTCGAGCTGCAGGAATGACCGCATGTTGCCGGCCGGCGTCGGGATGCTCTCCACGAGCTCGCCGCTGGCCGCGGACAGGAAAACGATCTGCCCGATTTCGTTATGCACGATGGCTGCGAGGTCCTCGGGCTTCGGGCCGGGAACGATCACGACGCCGCTCTGAATGGCCGGCGAGGTGTAGGGCTGATTCCACCGGAAGCCGCGTTCGAGCGAGAACCGGTCCTCGGTCCGCTGATCGCGATTGATCCGGACGGTGTGAAGCGCGTCAAAGCATTCGTCCGCCCGCGCGCGCAAGTCATAGACGCCGGTGTCAACGCGAAGATCCTTGATGGGCGCCGCGTAGTCCACGCCGTTGAATTCGATGGTCGTGCCCGGCGGCCAGGCCTGCACGCTCAGCGTGCCCTGGTAAGGCGCGAGCGACACGTGCGGCAGGGATTTGAAACCGCCGCGCAGCACGGCGACTTCGCGCTGTTCGTCCGCGAAACCGTCCTTGTGGATGCGCACCTGGTAAACGCCCGCGGGTAGCTTCACCTGGAGAGGCATTTCGCCAGGCTGGAGGGTTCGGCCGGCGATTTCTATTTGTGCGTCGGCGGGCGACACATCCAGGCTCAGCGTCCCGGGCAAGCGCCACCACCAGGCCAGGCCCGCCGCGGCTATGACCAGCACCGCCGCCGCCGCGCCCACAAGCGGCTTATGCGCCCGGCCCCAGCGCCAGGCCATCTCCCGCAGCGTCGGCGCGCGGATCGGGAGCGGCTTCCCGTCCAGGTAAAGCTGCAAATATTCCGCCAGCCGCCCGGCCGATTCGATGCGGTCGCCGGCGTTCCGCTCCGTGGCCCGCGCGACAATCGCCTCCAGGTCCCGGTCGAAGTTCGAATCCATCTGCCGAAGGCGCGGCACGTCCTTCTCGTGCACCAGCGTCGTCAACTGCCGTTCGTCTTGCGCCTCCTCGAAGAGCCGATGTCGCGTCAGCAGTTCCCACAGCGTCACGCCCAGTCCTCGCACGTCCGCCTGGGGACCCACCTTCAGCATGGCCGCGGCCAGTTGCTCCGGCGCCGCGTAGCGGAGCTTGCCGACAAAGCCGCCCTTCTCCGTCAGCGAGCGCGAAAGGTTCTGCCCCTTCACCAGCCCGAAGTCCATCAACACCACCCGCGAGCCGTCCGGCGTCAGCATCAGGTTCGCCGGGCTGATGTCGCGGTGCACGATCCCCTGGTCATGGACCGCCTGAAGCGCCAGCGCCGCATCCCGGATCAGCGCCACCACCTTCCGCACGTACCCGCCCGAGTCTTCGCTCGCCTCCGGCAGAGGAGGCAGCGGCGGCAGCGGCAGCTTCGGCACCGCAGGCGGTTCCTGGCCCGCAGGAGGTTTCGGCTCGCCCGAGCCGGAGGCCGCGCAGCGCGATTCCACTTCCTTGCGCCGCCGCCCGCTCGCCGAGATCACCGCTCGCGCAAACGTGCTGTTCCCCAGCTTCGACGACCCCGGCGCCAACCCCGACTGCGACAGTTCATGCCACACCTGGTCCAGGTCGCAGCCGGCGACGTACTCCATCGTATAGTACACCTGGCCGTCCGGGAATATGCCGCTGTCGAGGAGCTTGACGATGTTCGGGTGATCGCACCGCGACAGGGCGCGCATCTCCCGCCGGAACCGCGCCAGCGCCACCTCGTCTCCCGCCAGGTCGGCCGGAAGCGTCTTCAACGCCACCAGGCGGCCGAGCGACAACTGGCGCGCGAGATAGACCACGCCCATTCCGCCCCGGCCGATCTCCGCCAGGATCTCGTAGTCGCCCAGTTGCCGCCGCACCGGCGCGGCCGGCTCGGTCAGCGCCTCGACGGAAGGGACCGCGGCGCGGCTCAGTTCCGCGAGTTGCTGAAGCTTCGCCTCCGTGACTTCTTTGCCGGCCAGGATGGAGAGCAGCGCCGCCAACTCCGCGACCGTGTCCTTCGTCCGCTCGGTCCGCCCCGTCGTGTAGCTCAGGTACTCCACCTGCCGGCCGCCGCGCTCTCCGTTGAGCAGCAGCACCTCGTCGGCGATCTCGCTCTCCCGGAAGATCATCAGCGGGTCCAGCCGCAGCGGCACGCGCAATCCCGGCCACAGCACCGCCGCGCGATTCGGCGCCAGTCCCGCCGCCTCGCCCGCCTCCAGCGCCAGCGGCGCCATTCGCTCGCCCTGCGCGCCGGTCAGCTCCCGCATTCCCAGCTCGAACCGGTCCTCCGACACCGCGCGCAACTCCGTCAGATACGCCAGCCGCGCGCCCGTCGGACCCAGCGGCGAAAATACCCCTTCCGCCAGGATCTCGTTCACCGCCGGGAAGAGCAGCGGCCCCATGTCATTGGCGTAAAACGACTCGAACCGCCCCGCTCCGTGCCCGACCACGCCGTTGCGGTACTGCACCAGCGCCTCGAACAATTGAAGGATCGTGCAACTCTGGTCGCCCGAGGGCTGGCCGTCCGGCCCGTTCTTGATCCGGCGATAGAGCGCTGCGAGAGCGGAAGGATCATGCTGCGGGCGGTTCAACTGGCCCCACATCTGCCCGAGCGGGTGCGACGCCGCATCCGGCAGCGCGCCGTAATGCCGCGCCGTCTCCCGCAGGATCGCCATCCACTGCCCCAGCGACGGGAATGCCAGTTGCAGAAGAAGCTGATCCAGCTTGGCGACGCGCCGGCCGCCCCGCCGTATCTCCTGCACGTAACACGCCGTCAGCGGGCAGGCCGCGAGCTTGATGAGCACTTCGAACAGGTAGTAGCAGTTATCGTGGCGGCTTCGCGCGTCCTTGGCGTTGAACGCCCGGCTGTACAATTGCGCCACCGGCAGCGGCAGACGCAACAAGTACTCGCGATGGAACTGCGTCTCCATTTCCGCTCTCTAAGTAGGATCTAAGTTTCCTTACGGCACCCTGCAGGCTGCCGAATCCCGCACGGCGGCTGGACTTCGGTCGCCCGATCGGCGCCTTCCATCCCAGCCGCCGTGACATCGGCTCGCGAATCCGCTCACTTGCAATAAGAAACCGTCACGGGCGCAACACTGACTCCCACGCAGGTTTCGCCGTCCTGGCCGGCTACCTCAGACGTGCCGGCCAACGCCTTCTGGACTCTCTTGCGGACGGCGGCCTGCTCTTTCGCGCTAAGCTTCTTTCCCTTAATGATGGCGACGATCATCGTTTCGGCCATCGTGCGATCCTTTCACAAAAGCCTTGATTGCAGGAATACTGAGCACAGAATTGCGCGCGGTGCGAATGCCGGTTCCGCTAAGCTCCGCCTCCTTTCTGCAGCCCAGTGCTTCCTTGCGGAAATAGGCGTCCTATTTCCGCAAGAAAGCATGACCGCGCTAAGCCCTGTCACGTTAGTGAGTTATGCGTTCCGTTGGACCGTGTTTAGTTGCGCAAAGTGGTACGCCACTTTGCGCAACTAAACACCCGCTTCATGCGTTTCAGAAGCGGCGGCCTCCAAGTCAATCAACCCGCCCTGATACAAATCCATGAGCCCCAGGACGACCGTCGTGCCACACTCGATGCGAGTTCGATTCCCTCTCAACGATTTGACAGAGGCCGCGGCCCCGAGCAGGGACGCGACGCTGTGCGAACCGTCCGCCACCTTCAACACGGCGGCCAGCGCTCCGTGAACGAGCATGCATGCGCCGGTGCGCGTGTTGAAGACCGCGCAGACCGGTTTCCTGCCGGCGGACAAATGGCACGCCACGCCCGGATGCGGCCGCGGGCAGAGCGAAAGGATATTCTGCGGCAATCGCCTCACACCGAAGATATCATCAAACTTGTTACATTGGAATCGCGCCATGTACAAGACGGCGTGCAAACCTAACACCCCGTCGAGAAAAGCATCCCAGTGCGGATAGGCGCGCCTCAGCGCGGCCTCGGCGTGGCTCCACATCTCCTTCACGCGTTCCGGCCTCATTCCGGCGCGGCATGAGAAAGCGAACGCCGGCACCAGGCCTTCTTTCTGGACTCTCCTGAGCCGCGTCACTCCGAATTGCGAAGGAAAGCGATGGACCGGGGAATCGGCCGTGACGTGGAAGCATCCCAGCGCCGTGGAGGCGATATACTTGCGTTCATCCAGGAGCAGTGCCACCGTCTCTCGGGCCTCGCTCGCGCGCTCCCCGGGAAATCCCAAAAAGTTCTGGAGATGCACCGCGATGCCGGCTTTGGCCGCGGCCCGGATGAGTTTTCTGTTCCATGGAGCCCGGGTTCCCTTTCGCATGCGGTCGAGCACGCGCTGGTTCGCCGATTCGTTCCCGAACGAGAGCTGCCGGCAGCCGCCCCGATACAACCGGCGCAGCAGGCCCGGCGAAAACGCTTTTTCGAAACGGCATTCCGTGACCCAATAAACGGGTTTTTTCTTCCCACTTAAATAATCGGCCAGTTCCCGGCAACGTGAAGGCGGAACGCAATCATCGGCAAAGAAAATCCACTTGGCCTTATACCGGGAAACAACCGTCGCTATATCCTCTTGAACGCGTTCCATGCTCCGTTGCCGGAATTCCCGCATGAAGCTCAGGGAGACATTACAGAACGCGCACTTGCGCCAATAGCACCCCCGCGCGTTCGACAATGAGAACATGGGCTCAGGCGTCAGGTAGTCCTGAAGGTTCAGCCCGGTATAGTCGGGCGTTGGAAACGCGTCGCCGTTCATACGTTGACAGCGATCCTTGTCGCCGGACTCGTACCGGGCCGCAGGAAGTTCAGGCGAAATGTACACATTGCCCGGCATCGCGACGCGCGGCTCGCGTTTTTCCAGAAGCGTCGCCAGCGCCAGCAGGCCGGCTTCGCCTTCACCGAAGACATAACTGTCCACGCGCTCGAACGCCCTGGCGTGCCGTCGTATCGCGTCTTCGGCAGCGGCGACGGCCGCTCCGCCTAACACGACGTGTGTTTCCGGCTTCCTCTTCTTGATCATTCCGGCCAGTTGAAATCCGGCGGCCAGTTGGTCGTAGAACGTAATTGAAATGCCGACTAAAGGCGGCGGCTCCGGCAGAGCTGCGGTCATGGCCGACCGCATCGGCTCGGTAAAAGGACTCCGGTCAGGCGGCATATCCAGGATTGCATCTAATGACGCGACAAACGGGTATCGGATTTCGTTGAAGATTAACTCCAGAGGGAAATATGCCGCCGTCACCATTTGCAGGGCGTTCCGAATCGCATTCTTCGCGCCCACATACTCGTCCCTGCGGTAGAAACGCTCCGGAGAGCGCATGACGCGCTTGGCCTCTTCAATATGGGCGATCGTCCAATCGCCCGCGACCCGGGCCGAGGTGACCGCCATCCGCCATCGCGTCTTATCCTTAGGAGACAATCCGCCGGGAGCACGCCGGTGCGAGGCCCGGACATTGATGCGCCCGCACAACCTCTCGAGGTAATCGCGCGTGAGCATCCGGTCAATGCACTTGATACCCAAGTCGTGCTGGGCCACCTCGTGTCCTGATTCGCGAAGAAAAGCCGTCAGGCTCGGCAGGCTCAAAGGCGCTTGGGTAAGCGACCCCAGCGGCGGTGAAAGTATGGCGATCCTCATTTAGGATGCAATGAACAATTGACCCAAGCCTGGCAGGCGGGCCAATCATCCCCCTGTCCCTGGACTTGACCTCTGACCGGCGCTTTCCGTTTCTTCTCGCTCAGCCACCCAAGCTTCTTGCAGTGCTTGGTTAAGACGGACTGCGGAATCAGATAGACAACGCCCTTTCGATCCACGGCAATGACACCGGCCATCGTGTGTCTCCTTTCTCGATTGGTCCTAAGAGACCTTCCGTTCACCTTGAGCGCCGGGAATGTGTTTGCGGGCGCTGGACGGCGCCTTCCGTTTTGCCCTTCGATATATCTCCTCAATCGCCGCGCGGTCGCGCTCGAAACGCTCGAACAACAGTTGCGTAAATTGGCATTCCGCGTCGAAATGCCTCGTGTCGCCTTCATGCAGGCACCCCGGGCACCCGTAATGGCATATCCGGCCGGCCTTACAATACACGCAACGGACGAACGGGGCAAGCTCGCCGTGGTAGGCGGCGAGAACGCGGCGGCTGCGCGGTCCGTCGAAGCCGTCGTAGATATTGCCCATGATGAAACGGTCTCGCGTTTCATTCCCGCAGGGATAGACGTCGCCTTTCGCGTCCACCGCCAGGAATCCGCTCCCGGCCGGACAGGTGGGAGCGTTGCAGAAGTTAGGTTCGTACACGTCTCCCATGTAACGGTAGACGCGGTCCAGCGCGCTCGCCTCGACGATGGAGAAATCGCAACGCTCCATGTACCGGATGAGCCGCATCGTGCAGGCGAAGGACTCCTTGGACGTGGGGAGCAGTCCCGGCGCCGCTTGCGCCCGGCCTCGGCTGTTGACGGCGGTGAGCCGGAACAGCCGGATGTTCATTTGCTTCAACTCATTCATGAAGCGCGTGACGTGGCGCATGGCCGGCAGCGTGGCCACGGCATTGATGCCCGGCGTGGTGTACAACTTTTGGAGCAGCTCGATTCCCCTGCGGACGCGGCCATCGAGCGTCTTGACTCCGCCCGAGACGCCCGCCGGCGCGTCCACGCCCACGGAAAGCCGGGCCTTGCACTCCCGGAGGACCGCAATGATTTCCTCGTTCAGCAGCGTTCCGTTCGTAGTGATCCAAAGATCGAGCTTCTTAGCATACTGCGTTTCCATCACGCGGAGACCGCCGCAGATGGCGGCGATCCAGCGGCTCCCGCAAAGAAGAGGCTCGCCGCCGGAAATCTCAACCGTAATCCTTGGCGCGGACGAATTGGCCAGGAGCAGCCGCAGGATTTCCACGGCCTGTTCCGCGGTCATGGCGTCCGCTCCCGGACGCCCGCGACGCGCCGACATGACGCAGTACGAGCAGGAGAGGTTGCACGAGTCGTGCGCCCGGAGGTGAAGCCAGTTCACCTTCTTCATATACGCGCCGGACGTCGCAGCGATCTGCGCTACCATGAATCCTTCCGCGGCGGAAATCAGCCGCCCTTGGTTCCTGAACAGTTCAACCAGGCCTGGCAAATCAACCAGTCCTGGCCTTCGACCTGCGCCGACCCCTTGCGCTTCTTATCGCTGATCCGGCCGACTTTCCTGCAGTACTTCTTCAGCACATTGTCGGGGACAAGGTACACGTTGCCTTTCGCATCCACGGTAATCAATGACATGGCCTGTCTTCCTAACCAAATAGTCAAACTCGGACCGCACTCACAATTCTCGTCTCTGCATGGCTTCTAATCAATCACCTCCCCTCGCGACGCCGCCGCTTGGAAGGCTGGGCGCCTAACTCCCTGGCCAGGTCCAGCCGCAGGGAACCTTTCAGGTATTGCAACTGCCGCGCGACTTCCTCTGCGGGAACTTTATACGCCTGGAGCCGCGATTCCTCGACTTCGTAGAAGGATCCGTCCAGCGCCTTGATTCTTATTTTCATGCGACCCGGTCCTTACAGACTCGAGCCCGGCGGCCATCCCGCGATTTACTTAGGATATCGTGCAGCCGCGCGGCGCGAGATGTATTCGCCTGGAAATATCCATAAAGTCCCTGCGCCAGTTCACAACGCCATTGCCCGGCATCGGAGCCGTCGTCGGCGGCGCAGCCATAGGTGCAGATTCTGCCGGCCGCGCACAGGGCGCAGCGAATGCGATGACGGTCAGCCGTCAGGTTCGCCACAGGCAAAACGGGGCGTGTGCACGAGGCGATTCCCTTCGCCGTCGCCCGGCCGAATTGCAGGGCGTCCGAGTGGAGCGATTGGCAAGGATAGATGCCGCCCGTTTCGTCCAGGTAGACCAGTTGCCTGCCGCAAGGCTTTCTAAGGCTCTGGCAACCGGTGGCGTTGATCGAAATCGTCGGCTTCCCGACAAACCGCGAAACGTAGAGAGCCAGTCGCGCCTCAACCGGATAGGCCGGATGGGCGAGGAGCGTCTCCGCGACCTGGATGTAGCCCGCCAGGAGCATCTGCCGATAGGCGGCGTCGGAGGCGTCGTGGAAACGCCCAAACGCGAGCCATGGCAGAAGATGAAAACCATCTAACTGAAGATCGGCCAGATAGCTCATCACGCCGCCGATGACCGGAAGGTTGCGCGGCGTAGCCACGACAATCGCTCCGGGCCGCAGTCCGTGGGCCTGCATGACGCGGACCGCGCGCGCCGCGTTCTCGCTGCCCGCCCGATACGGCAGCGACACCTCGGCCGGCCCGTCCATGCTGATTCCGACGTTGATCGCCAGGGCGCGAAAACACGACGCCCATGAATCGTCAATCAACTGGCCGTTGCTCTGCATGTGGAACTGAAGGCTCTTGCCCGACCGGGCGGCCAGCCGCGAAACGGGCGCGACGACTTCGCGATACCAATCCTGCGGCGCCAGCGTCGGTTCCCCGCCGTGAAAAATGACGCCGACGCGCCGCGAAGATGTCGTCCGAACGATGTCCGAAAGCGCCGCGCGGGCGACCTCCGCGGGCAGGAGCCGCGCCTTTCCTCCGCGCGGAACGAACCGCGAGTCCTGGTAGCAGTACGAACAGGCCATGTTGCAATCGTTCGTGACCGCCAGGATAACGGTCCGCGTGCGAGAGAGGAACCGGCAGCGCGTCGAACAGTTCACAGCGACCACGGCGGCGTCCCGATAAAGATAATTTTCGGCATCCGCGTTCTTCAGCTCACCGCGCAAACAATTTGAGCAGCGACTTGACCTCGAACGGGCGCATATCCGGGTAAGCGCCCAGCATGCGTGCGCAGATCCCGGCGATCGTCGGAGTGGCGAAGCTCGTCCCGGTCTTGGTGGAGTAACCGCCGCCGGGCGCCGCGACGGCGACTCCGGTGCCGTGCGCGACGTACTCGATGGCCTGGCCGGGTATGAAACGGAATACGAACGGCGATGGAAAAGCGCGGTTGTCCACGCCGATGCAGGAAGAGAACTCCGCGGGAAAACCGTTGTCCACCAGCGGCATGTTTCGCTTCGCCGCGACGACGACCTGGTTCTGGTAATACGCCGTCTCGCAAAGGGCATGCAGGCCGGCGGCGAATTCGGCCGTCGCGGCCAGGCTCATATTGATGATGCGCGAGCCGCGTTCCACGGCGAAGCGGAGCCCCTCGATCAGCGCCGCGCCGGAGCCCTGGTTATCCGGCCCCAGGACGCGGATGTCCACCAGCCGCGCGTTCGGAGCGATGCGCGCGATGATGCTGGCGACCGCGGTCCCGTGGCCGTAGTCGTCATTGTTCTTCCTCCGCGCCGGGCGGACCTTGGGATGCTTCTGCCCGCCCTCCACGCGGAACGCCGCGACGATCCGCCCGCGGAGCGCCGGGTGGCTCGCGTCAATCCCGCTGTCGAGGATGGCCACTTCAACCGGTCTGAGCCTGACCTTGCCGAGCGCCTCGGGCCGCACCTGGACCGCCGCCGTCAATCCCCGCGATCTGGCCACTTATCCTCCGCCGCTGGAAAGAGAGAGCCGTTCGACGGACCTCAGAATCTGCGCCACGACCGCCAATGCCTCCGGCCGCTTCCGCGACAGCCGCGCGATGGACCCCGCGATCTGCCGCTCGACCGCTCCGATTTCTCCCAGCGCTTTCAGCGGCGCGCGCGCGCCGCGGCCCGCGCCGGCCGCCGACAGCCGCCGGCACTGGTCCACCACGACTCCGGCGATGGAGGCGAGCCCCGCGTAGAGCCGCGCGTCGCCGGCGCCGAAGCGCTTACCCTTCCTGAAACTGACGCAGGTGATGACGCCGATGAGCGTGTCGCCGATGAGCATCGGCGCCGCGATCACCGCTTCGGGTGCGCCCGCGGGCCCGCCGCGCCGGCGGGTCTGCCGGATGTCCTTGTACGTCGGCGCGCCGATCTGCACCTCGTGCGTGGTCGCCGCCAGGCCCGTGATCCCCTTGCCGAGCGGCACGCGCTGGCCCATGAGCGTTTTTTCGGAGACGCGGTCGCCGACGGTCATGGCGAACACCAGCGAACGGGATTTCGCGTCGAGCACCAGCAACGATCCCTCGTCCGCGCCGACGACCTGGATGCCCAGTTCCACCAGGAGCCGCAAAATGCCGCCCTCCGGCGAGGCCGGGAGAAGCCCGAGATAGGTCTGAAGGATGGATTCGGCGCTACTCATGTCTGGCCCGTCCATTGGCGCCGTCGCCGGCTTCGGCCGCCGTCAGGCGATGGACGGCGATCTCCAGCAGCACCAGCGCGGATTCGGGAAACTGCACGAGGAAAGCGCGAAAGCGCGGGTAGTCCAGCGAGAGCAGCACCGCCGGCGTTTCGGCCTTGACGGTGGCGGTGCGGCCCTGGCGCGAGAACATCCCGTATTCGCCCAGCAGGTCGCCGACGCCGAGCCGGCGCACCGGTTCCGGCCGGCCGGGAAGCCAGACTCCCATCGCGCCGGCCGCGATCACGTAGACGCTGGTGCTCGGTTCGCCTGTTTCGAAGAGCACTTCGCCCGCGGCGAGCCGCTCCGTCTCGACCATCTCCGCCAGTACGCTCAGGTCGCCGGCGGGGACCCGCGCAAAGGCCGGGCATTTGCCGAGAGCCTGCATGCGCTCGGCCACGCTGAGGACGGTTGTCTTCATGTCTGTCGCAGGATCTTGCGGAAAACGTCGGACCCCGCCTCCAATTCCGGGAAGGAACCCTTCGCGACCAAACGGCCTCCGTCCATGACCTGGATGACGTCGGCATGCCGCATCAACTCCACGTCGTGGCTCACGGTGATGAGGATCCGGTCCGTTTTCCAGGCGCGCAGGAGCGCCAGGACCGCGGAGCAACTGGCCGGGTCCAGGGCGGAGGTCGGCTCGTCGAGGACGAGCACGGGAGTGCGCCGCAGCAGCGAGCGGCACAAGGCGACGAGCTGCCGCTGCCCGCCCGAGAGGTTGCCGCCGAGGCGGCCGATGCCGAATTCGAGCCCCAGGCGCGTGAACGTCTGCCGGAGCCCGTCCTGCTCGACGAAGTTCAGGACGGCCTCGTCGGCCAGGCGGCGGGTTCGGACGTTCTGCGACTGCACCACGCCGAAGATGAGGTTCTCGCGCCAGCTCAGGTGCGGATGGATCGCGCCGATGTCGAATCCTTTGCACGCGTCGCCGAGCAGATCCTTGAAGACAGTAATCGTCCCGGCGCATTCGTTCTTGAAGCCCGGCTCGCCCCAGTCTCTGGAGCCTTCCGCGCCGGCGAACTCGGACGGGCAACTCGTCAAAGCGATCACGCAGAAGGCCAGGGCTTCCGCCGGCGAGAGCGCAGCGCCGTCAGCGAGCGCGACGTTGGACGACCGCAGTTGCCAGACGCCCTCGTCAATCGCCGACGGGGCCAGTTGGCAGTAGACGTGGAAATTGGGGATCTGGAGCAGATGGCGGTTCTGCTGCAAGACCGCGCGCCCGGCGCGGATGAGCTCGACGCCCAGCGGGGTTCCGGGCAGCGCCTTCAGGCCGCCGGCGCGGCCTTTGCGGAGCAGGATCTGCGCGGCCTTTTCGCGGTCGCACCGACCGTTCAACAGGTGCTCGACCACCCAGTGCTTCGCGTCCGCGCGGCCTTCCTCGAACGGCAGGATGACGGCGCCGCATTCCTTCCGCAGCCGCTCGCGGAGCCGGTTCCGCGTCTCCGCGATTCCGCCGCCCAACTCCGCGCCACCGCGTTCCTTTCCAGGAAGCATGTCGAGCGCCTTAAGCCGGCAGACCTTTCCGAGGCCGGCGCTCTCAACCACTTCGAGGTCCGCATCGGTCAGGCCGGGCGAGGTCCGGCCGTCCGCCGCGGACCTGCCGAACAGCAGGTTCTCGCCGATCGCGGCATCCAGCAGCGCCACCGACTGGGGCATGATGGACAGGAGGTCGGCGAGCTGCCGGTCGGAAAGCGATTGAAGCGGCCGGTCGCCGTAAAAGATCTCGCCCTCGTGCGGCTTGGCGCGCCGGAGCAGCAGCCGGAGCAGGGTGGACTTGCCCGAGCCGGCCGCGCCCACCAGCGCCGTCCACTGGCCGGGCATGAACGTGGCGCTGACCTCCGACAGGCCGGCCTGCTGCGTGCCGTCGGCGGCTGCGTAGCGGTAGGTGACGCGTTCGGCGCGGATCGGCTCCGCGCGGGCGATTTCCCCGCCGGCGCGCGCCTGCGCCTGCGCCGCCGGCGGAGACGACGCGAGCGCCTCGTACTCCAGCAGCCGCTGCATGCTCGTCCGGGCGAGCTGGAACTGGAGGTTGAGGAAGACCAGCGACGAGGCGCTGTTGAACAGGCGCGGCAACGCCCAGATCACCACCGGGACCAGGGCCAGCGACGAGTTCCCGCCGCCGCGTCCCAGGTGCAGGGCGACGAAAATCATGGCGATGAACGCCAACAGGTACCACGCCGTGCTGCCCACGCTCAGCGCCGCGTTGAGGCCGACGTAGCGCAGGTACGTCTGCGTGCGGTCTTCCTGGACTTCCTCGAAATGCCGGCGGACCTTGCGATGGAGGTCGCCGACCTGGATCTCCGGAGACGCTCTCAGGCAATCCTCGAAGTGCGATTTGACCCGGTCGTCGTAGCGCAGGTAGCTGGCGTCCATGTCCTTGACGCGCTTCGTCATGTGAAAGGTCCACAGCGCGCCCGCGACGCAGCCTCCGAAAGCCACCGCCGCCAGGCGCCAGTCCTTCTGCACAAAGTAGCCCAGGCTGCTGACGATGAGCGCGGCCGAGGCCACGGCGAGCATCACGTTCGGCCGGTTTTCGGTCGTCCGGTACACGTCCGTCGCCAGGCGATTGACCGTCTCGGCGGGCGAATGGCGGGCGAAGAACGCGTCGTCCTTCCGCAGCAGGTGCGCGAGGATCTCGGCCTCCAGATCGTCTTCGCTGCGGACTCTCAGCCGGCCGGTCACGCGCACTTTCCAGTAGTCTATCGCGCTCGCGGCGACCGCGACCAGGATGAAGAGCCCCAGGACCAGCAGCGGCAGGGATGCCGCCGTGAGACCGAGCGACGCGGCGTAATTCGAGAGGACCGCCAGCGCTTTGTCCGCATGCTCGACCGATTCGGCGGGCGCCGCCGCGGGGCCGGCCGCCAGCGACAACGTCAGAAGGTCGAGCAAGCCCTGCTGGAAGTACAAGAGCGCGGCGGCAATCGCGGCGGCGACGGCCAGTTGAATCAGAACGTCCCGATACCGCGGGTGCCAGATTCTAAACCAGGAAGCAAGCCCGTTGTCCATCGGGTTCCTCAGCCACCGGCATGATATCGGCTCACGGCGTCCTGGGCACGGCTCGATAGACCCATAGGTCGAACCGGGTCTTCGCGGTCTGGCCCAGGACGTAGATCTCGGTCTTCAGTTTCCCCTCCGCATCGAATGCGCAGGCGGTGCAGGGAAGATCGCGCGTGTCTTTCGCAAGCTCCGTCCGCTCGTCGCCGTTGACCGCGGCCACGAGGATGGCCACGTTCTGGCCGGGCGACCCGACGGCCACCGCCATGTAATGGCCCTCGCCGGCGATATTCAGGTCCGTTTTGTAAATCGGCGTTTTCAATTCGGCGGTCGGCTCGCCCAACTCGGCCTGCTGTGCGATCACTTCCTCGGTCGAGAATTCGCCGCCCTTGCTCTGCTTAAGATCGTTCACCCAGGAGGCGAGGACCTTGCCGAGGCGCTTTTCCGGCGTCGGCTCTTTCTTCTCGATCTCGTACACGTACACGTCCACCGGCGCGTTGGCCGAACTGGCGGAGGCGGTGATCTCGATCGGCTCCGCGTCGCGCGCCTCGAACTGGGTCACGCTCGCCCAGGGAACTTCGCCGTGGATTTTCTGGCCGGGATGCTCCTGGCCCGCTCCGGCGCCGCCCTTCTCCACCACGTTCAAGGCGAGGTCGCAGGAGTCGTCGCTCGAGGCGACCGCCACCAGGCACACGGCGTTCAAGGGAAGAGTCGCCGTGACCTTGTACGTGGCCGGATTGGCGGCCTCCGCGGATGCGGTGAGCGTGCCGGCCTGGTGGGAAATCTCCCGCGCCTGGACTTCTACGTCCTCATCGTCGCCGGCGAGTTGGACTGCCCGGTACTTCATGTATTCGGGAACCAGGTCCTTGTGCAGCAGGGCGAGACCGGTGTCGTACACCTCCGGTATCTGCCTGCGCCACGCGGCGGAGCGCTCCGGCTGGGCCTTCTCGGCCCGCCCCTCGAGCAGTTCGGTGACCAGGTCAACGCGCTGGGCGAAATTGATGCCGGCCGCCGACGGGGTCCGGCCCGAACTCGTCACCACCATGTTGCCCGCGCTGAGGATCGCGATGACGTGTCCGTCCGCGTTCAGGACCGGGCTGCCGCTGGCGCCGCCGGCGAGCGGCAGCGAGTTCTGGATCAGTTGGCCGTCCTTCGAGCTGACGCCGAGGAAGTCGGTCACGGCGGTGATGCTGCCGACCTGCGTGACGGGATTCGGATGCGTCTGGCTGATGAGCGCCAGGTTCTCGCCCGGATAACCGACATATCCGACCGATCGGCCGGCGAGCAGCTCGCCGAGTTCCTTCGGCGTCGCGACGGGCAGCTTCTCGGCCAGGCCGGCCTGGTCCGCCTCGTCCACCTGCAGGAGCCCGACGTCGCAAGCCGGGCCGGCGGCGTCCACGATGCGCAGGGTCCTGAGAGATTGCCCGTAGCCGGGCTTCAGCTCGCCCCAGATCTTCTGGAACTCCTCGTAGCCGGGGTGAATGCGCACGGACTTGATGCGATGCGTCTTCGGCTCCGGCGCGTCCGAGCGGACCACGTACTCCTGGAGGATGCCGAGCGGCTTGAGGTCCTCCATCGTCTTGCCCAGGTTATTGAACACCTCCGCCACGTGCGCGTTGGTGGCCAGCACGCCGTCGGCGATGACCCACGCCGTGCCGAGCTGCACCTCTTCGTAGGATGACTTCCCTTCCGGCTGGAAGCGCAGCACGACCATGTAGACCGACGGCCGCGCTTTGGCCAGCGCCATCGGCAGCGCCTCGGACCTGGCGGCGACCGTCGCGAGCTTGCCCGCCATGTCATTGATCAGCGCCTTATCCGCGCGCGTCAATTCGGCGACGCTGCGAATCTTCTCCTCCTGCCGCCGCGCCACGATGAGGACGACGACGCCGAAGACCACGAGCAAGGCGGCCACCGCAAGAGCGAGGTTCCGGCCCTTCCTGGCCGTCCGGCCCGCGTCGCGGACCATCGTCGCCTGGCCCACGCGCCGGCCCTGGTCCATCGTCGGAAGCAGGCCGGCCTTCCCGGTCGTCTCGGCGATCAGCCGCGGCCCGTCCGGCCCCAGTTGCAGGTCGGCCGTCGCGCCGAGTTCCTGGTCTTCCATCGCCGGCTTGCCGTCGAGCAGGACCAGGTTGTCCTTGTTGAGCTGAAGGCGGTAGCGGCCGAGCACGCGCCTGAGCGCGCAGTGCTCACGCCCGACCTTCGTCTCGTCCGGCGGAAAGACCACCTGGCACCTGTCGGCGTCGCGGCCGAAGACGACGGTCTCGACCTGGTCGCCGAAATCGAGCACTTCTCCGGCGCGCGCGCCGCCCTGGAAGCGGATCGTCAGTCCCATCGCGCTCTCCTCATTCGTCGTTCGTTGCGGCTTTCAGTGACCATCACGGGGCGCATTGCGACGGAAACACGTTATGAAAGTCACACTGAGCGCAGCGAAGGGTCTCATACCATAAACCGTTACGACGCGCCGCGTATGAGATTCCTCGCTCCGCTCGGAATGACCGCGCGTCACTCAAGTTATTTCCCGCTTCCCTCGCCAGGCGCGCGCAAGTCACGCCGGAGGATTTTTCGTCTGCCCGGCCGGGCGGGCGACGATCTGCTGATGTTCCTCCGGCCGGATGTGATAGATCTCGATCGGCTCCGGATACTGGTTGCGGTCCTGGATGACTTCGTCCGGCTCGCGGACCTCCTTGCGACCGGCGTAGAGCAAACGGCGGTAGCAGTCGCGCGTGACCGCCAGGCCGCGCCGGCGGCAGACCTGCCCGGCCACCACGCGGCTGGCCACGTTGATCGCGTCGGAGATGTTGGAATAGCGCGGCGGCTCGGGGTCCTCGGACAACTTCATGCGCCAGACGCGCCCGATGTGAAGCCCCGTGCGCAGCGCCGCGCTGGCGCGAAAGCCCAGGTTCAGCATCAGCGGGCGCGTTTCCGCATTGAAGCGGCCGTGCAAGGTCAGCGCGAAGTCGTACATGGTGCGGACCGGCGTCCGGCCGCGGCTGAACGCCAGGAAGCCGTCACCGGCGTAGCCTTCGACGGAGATGTCCGGATGCGCCTGGCCGGGCGCATTGAAGAGCCGGTAAAGCGCCACGGACAGGCGCTGAAGCCGCTCCTCATCGCCCACGCACTGATAGACGACCTGCGTGTATCCGGAAAGGTCGGCGAAGAGGATGCCGACTTCGCCGAGACTCTCCAGCTCGGGCCGGCTCCCGCCCGCACCCGCCGAAGCGCCGCGCGATCCTGGTTTCATCGGATCCTTCCCGTTCCTGATTCCATTCGCCCTGCGCCATTCTACACGCAGCCGGAATCCTGTCAAACGGCCCGGCGCATTTTCGGAAGGCAACGATCGCCGCCTCGCGCCGCAGGACGAAACATTTCAGTTGCTTTTTTACTCGGCGGGTGTAGAATCCCGGCAAGGCTGTGGCGCGAACCGATGGAAGGAGAATCCGACGATGAGCGCTCCGGAACAGAAGGGCGGCGCACGCAGAGCCGAGCAGGAAGCGGTGCGGACGACGATCGTCGGCGGGCGGCCGCCGGGCGCGGGCAAGCCGGTGGGCGGCGTGCCGCGCGGGGTCGAGGTGCTGATCAAAAAGGCGGCGGTGGACCCGCAGTTCCGCCAATTGCTCCTGGAGCAGCGCGCCGAGGCGGCGAAGACGATCGGGCTGGAACTGCGCCCCTCGGAAATCGCGATGCTCGCGGGCATCCCGCAGGCGCAGCTCGAAGCGATCATCGGTCAAACCCGAGTTGACGCGAAGCTCCGGCCGATCCTCATGGGCGCGGCCGCGGCGGTGATGCTCGTCGCGCTGGGGGCGGATTTGACCGGGTGCGGCGACTCAACGCCGCTTCCGCCGACCGGCAGCAGACCTGACCTGCCGCCGTCCGCCGCGCAGTCAACGACCGAGAGCGCTCCATCCGCCACAACTTCGGCTCCCGCCGCTACGCCGGGCGCTGCGGCGGATACGGATGCCGTGAACAATCCCAAGCGCCCGATCAACTTCGGCGGCGTCCGGCCGGACCGGCCGCCAGCGCTTCCCGCGGAGACACCGCCCGGCAGCCCGGCAACTACGAATCCGCCGGCGACTCCGCCGGACACGGATGCCGCCGTGATACCGGAGACTCCACCCAAGCCGCCGATGGTGGTCACCGGCATGCGCCCGGATCAGCCCGATCGTCTGCCGAATTCACAATGACGACGGCAACGTGAGAAGGAACGGAGAATGGCCGACATCACGCTGGTCAACCTGAACATGCTCTTCATGCGCTACGGCGAGGAGATCGAGCGCGAGCTGCACGTGCCGCTCGGCTGCCTGTATCTCACCCGCGCGCTCGAGGACGCCGGCTTCGAGGTGGATTTCCGCGATTACCAGACCTGCGCCACCGACGATCCGTTCGACATCGTCGCATTTCTCGATTTCCTCAAGGAGTCCGCGCCGGTCATCGGGCTCTCGTGCATGGCGAACCTGCTGCCGTTCACCATCCTGGCGATGCAGGCGCTGAAGAAGCGTTATCCCGGCCGCACGCTCGTCCTCGGCGGCGTCGGGTCGAAGTCGGTCGAGGAGAAAGTGCTCGCGCGCTTTCCCTGGATCGACGTCATCTGCCGCGGCGAAGGCGAGCTGACCGGGCCGGAGCTGCTTCGCGCACTGAACTCCGGGGCCGATCTCGCCGGCGTCGCCGGCATCTCCTACCGCGACGGCGCAGGAAAAATCCGCCACAACGCCGACCGCGCGCGCATCCGCGATCTCGACAGCATCCCGTTCCCGGCCTTCGACAAGATCGAGCTGAAACGCTACGCCGGTTACGGGCTGATGACCAGCCGCGGCTGCCCGTATCCGTGCACGTTCTGCTCGGTGGCGCCGGTGTGGAACCTGGAGAGCTACTCGCGGAGCCCGCGGAACATCGTGGCGGAGATGAAGCTCATCCACGAGCGCGCCGGCGCGGACCTGTTCCTCTTCCAGGACGAGTTCTTCGTCTCCGGCAAACGGCAGGTGATGGCGTTCTGCGACGAGCTGGCGCGCACGGGGCTGAAGCTGGAATGGAAGGCGTTCGGCCGCGTGAACCTGGTGGACGAGGAGATGATGCGCGCGATGGCCGCGTGCGGCTGCCTGGAACTGCGGTTCGGCATCGAGTCCGGCTCGGACCGCGTGCTGGAGATCATCCGCAAGGGCTTCACCGCCGCGCAGGCGCTCGAGGTCGTGCCGATGGCGATCCCCATTTTCCCGCGCGTGGACACGTTCTACGTCTGGGGATTCCCGTTCGAGACGATCGAGGACTTCCGGCAGTCGCTCTTCCAGATGATCTCGTTCCGCATGATGGGCGCGCGCATCCTGCCGAGCCTGCTCTCGCTGCTGCCGCAGACGGAGGTCTACCGCGAGTGGTCGGCGAAGGCGAAGCTCGAATTTTCGCCCTGGCTGCTGCCGGAGTTCGTCTGCACCGGCCACGAGATTTACGTGGACGGCGGCATCCGCATCCCGGAGCGCTACCGGCGGTATTTCCAGCTCATCACGGACAACCCGGACATCTTCTCCGGGTTCTTCCACATCGACCTGGAAGGCAACGTCCTGCCGAAACTGCGGCTCCTGCGCGAGTTCGGGTTTTACGCGAGCCCGGCCGGCACGCCGGAGGCCGAAAAGGCCGAAAGCTGCGGCGCGCACTCGCCCCGCGTCCAGCCGCACGAACTGGCCACGCGCGTCTGACCGCAGGCTCCGTCCCCGTCGCTGTTTTCCCTGATAGCACCACGGCCGGCTGAGACGCCGGCGGCCTATTCCTCGTCGCTTTCCGTCTCCGGGACAGGGCCGTACATGGGCGGCGTCGGGCCGGTTTCGGCCTTCGGGGTCGCACCCGTGACGGCCAATTGGCCGGTGACCGCGCTGGGGGCGAGAATGACGCGGGCGAACTCATGCTCGCTCACGGGGACAGGTCCGACGATAAGCTCCGGCAACTGATAAAGCTTCAGGAAGGAATCATAGAAGGCCGGGTTCCGCTGCGGCAGGATGAACGGCTTCCGCGCGTTTCCGTTTTCATCAATGTAGCTGAAGTACACTCGGCCCAGCAGGCCGGTCCCTCTCTTGCTGGTGAACGCGAGCCAATGGCTGTTGCTCGACCAGCAGTGCCACGACTCCGCCTGGTCGCTGTTGCACTCCATGGGCGCATAGCGGCCGGTCCTGAGATCCATCAGGTACAAATCGCTGTTCTGCTGGAAGGTGGGGAACGTGCTGTACTCGGACATGCAGAATACGAGGAATTTTCCGTCCGGGGAGATCCTGGGCTGCGTGATGCTCAAGCCGGTCTCCTCCGAGGAGAGGACGGTCTCGACTTCGCCCCAGGCGCCGGCGCCCGGGTCATAGCCGATGCGCATCAGGTCGTACTTGAGTTCGTCGTAGCGGTCCGGCGGGATTTGCTTGGCGTTGCCCCATAGCTTGGGAGCGGAGCAGAAGTACAGCCAGCGGCCGTCCGGCGACCAGGTCGGCCATGTCTCCAGGCGGTCGGGCCGGGTGAGCTTGGGCGTGCTCGTGATGCTGTTCGAGTCGAACGAGTAGATGGCCAACTGAGAACCCATGTCCACAACGTCGCGCTGTTCGGTCCTGACGGAATGGAAAAACTGCCTCAGCGTATTGACCGAGAAGGCGATCAAGCGCCCGCTCGGGTGCCAGGAGACGAACGCAGCAGGGCCGGGATTGAGCTTCGTGCGGGTATCCACCTTCGTGAGCGCCCCGTCGCGCAAGAGGAGCATGCCCCCTGTGGCGCCGCGCGCCTGCACGATCATGTGGTCGGGCCGGTTGTTGAGGAACGAGTGGCAGTTCATGCACTGATCGCGGAAATCCCTGCTGTCGAGAAGGACCGTTTCGTCGAAGTTCTGCAGGTTCCGCTGGCGAATGCTCATCACCGAATGAAGGTTGTACAGCGGGTTGATCAGACGGTACACCAGGTAACCGTCCATCTCCTCTTGCGCGACCTTGTTGACGACGCTGTCGAACCGCTCCCACCGGCCGCCGGCCGGCCGCACGCAGAGATCGAAACGAAGGTCCTCCCCGCGATTGGCCGCCAGGAGCTTCTTCCATGGCCTCAACGGGATCTCGATCACGGGGGCGCCGCTGGAAATCTCAATGCCGTCTCCGCGCTTCGACGATATTCTGACATAGTATTCCGCGCCCGGCTCCTCTACGACGAAATTCATCGGCGCGATGTTCGGCGGAATGACGGTCCCGGAGTAGTCGGGGCGTATGTGCGGAAGCCGGTTCACGGGCGCGCAATTCGCGAGGTCTCCCGCGCCGGGACGCGGCCGGCAGCACAGGGAGGCGGCCGATAGCGCAAGCGCCGCGCAGAACAGCAGCACGCAGAGTGTCCGCTTCCTCATTCCGGTCGCCGCTCTCTCATGGCCAGGTCCCACCAGAAGAAACTGCCGCCGTAGTCCCGCGCAACCTCTCTGAGCGCGCCGGCATGATCGTTGCCATGAGAAGCGAGAATGTTGCCGACGCGCTGAAACCGTTCGAGAGTCTCCGGCCTGATGCGCCGGCCGTTCAGGTCAATCTGCCGGCCGGAGGTCGCCGCATAGACCAGTATCGCCTCCTCGTAAAGGCGAGGAATGGCGGGATAGTCGAAATCGTCGAGGCGGCGGATGTTCAGGGCGAACTTGTCGAGCTGGCCGGACAGCAGATAGTGGCTCATCAAATATTCGAACGCCATTCGATTCCGCCGGTTGGCCTCCAGGAGCGCCAGCAGCTTGTCTTCGATGGAACCGAACTTGACGGTGTCGCGTTTCGGCCTGCAGGCGCGCAGGCGCTGGACTTCCGGGTCGCCGGCGAGCTCCGGGTCGGCCTGCAAACGCTCCAGGCCGAGCCTGCCCAGCCACCCGCGTACCGGGTCCAGCGCGAGGGCGCCGAGGAAAACGCGCGCGGCCTCTGTCTTGCCCTTGGCTATGTTGATCAGCGCCAGCCGCTGCAGGTTCCTCGGCCGGTCGCCGTCCAGTTCCAGCGTCTCGTACGCCAGGTGTTCCGCCTCGGCCACGTCTCCCAGTTCAATCCAGATATCGCTGGCTTCGCCGCCCGCGGAGGGCACAAGGCTCACAAGGGTCCCGGGGTATTGGACATACTTGAACAGACTCTCGGGCATCAGGCCGGCGTGATAGAGCGCCCTCTTGACCTCCCAATTGATCTCCGGATTGTACTGCGCGCGCGAGAGGTGTTCGGCTTGCGCGAGGATCTGCTGCCATCGGCCCTGGCTCGCCCAGCTTTCGATTCTAAGGGGCCTCCTGACGTCCTGGTTCAACGAGAAACAGATCGGGATGGCGGCCAGGATGACCAGAAGCGGCGATTCGAGCGCCTGCTTAAACCACCCTCTCGCGGGCGCGCCTTCGGCCGGCTGCAACCGCTCTCCGCCGAACCGGCGCCAAAGGGCGATGAGCAATCCAACGACGGGACAGAAAAGATACAGGCCCAGCGCGAGAATTGGAATCGGTCCTGTTTTCGGCAACGAGAAGGGAAGCAGGCGCAGAGAGGCCTCGAAGGTGCTGACGGGGAAGACGCACTTCTCGGCGAGCCAGGGAACTCCTGCGACGCACACGATACAGCACGCGCCCAGAAGAAGCCGCCGCCGGGTCAACAGTTCCAGGATTCCGCATAACGCCGCAAAAACCAGGTACGCGCCGGCCGCGAGATAGTACACCGCCGCGGACAGGACCAGGAATGCCGCCAACCTCAGCCAGGCGGATCGAGGCGCCAGCCGCGCGTAGATATTCACGAAAAGCAGTGCGGCCAGCAGCGCCAGGGCAGCGGCCAGCAGATGGCCGTACAGGTTATAAAGCGCCAGGAGCAGCACGGCCGGCGCGAAGTAAAGAGCGCGCGCCCGGGCGCCGCCGAGCGCCTGGAACACGCCGAAGGCGGCCAGGCAAAGCAGCGCGCCAACGATGGTGAGGATCAGCGAGCCGACCCAGGACCAGTAGTACAACTGAGAGAGGTACGCCGCCACGTACCCGATCGGCCCTCCCGGGTACGGCAGAAAGGCCCCGAGGAAATCCGCTCCCTTCCGGAAAGAAGGGAACTCTCGGGACCGCAGGAAACCCCAAAGAAGCGCGGGATCTATGCGTAACCAGAGGTAGAGGAAAAACGAGATGAAGAAGAGTGCGGAAAAGGCGGCCATGCCGGCCTGCCGCGAGGAGGGCCTTCTCAGAAGCACCGGGACCGTCGCTGACTTCGTCCCATCCCCGATGGTCTGAACCTCCGGGCCACCCTTGTGCCAAATGCCATACAAAGCGGTTGTTGTCCTGCTTCAGCGTGAATGGGTACGCGCCCCGCGCTGGCGGGAGGTAGTTTGCGCTTCCGCTTTCCGCTTGTCAAGCCTTTTTCGCCGGCGCCCGCAGCGTCGGCCGACGTGCCTGATCGCCGGCCCGCAAGCAGAGTCCGCATCAGGCTTGCTTCCCGGTCATGCGGGTGATGTCCACGCGGAAGACGCACGTTTTGGCAACGGCATCCGCGGGAAAGACGAACGTTCCCGAGGCGTAGTGCCGCATCAGCACGGCGAGCGCCCGGCGCTTTTCCGTAGGATCCTCGATAAAGGTCGCCAGGCCGAAGCCAATGACGCTGCGGTACCTCGCCCGGCAATTGCAGCCGCTTCCCCCGACGACGATCTCCACGTCCGTATCCACCTGGAAACATACCCGGTTGTTCCTGCGCAGGATGTCGAGCTTCTGCCCTTCGCTCGCGGAGTGGAAGTACAGCGTCCGGTTTTCGTAGCCGAAGTTCATCGGGACGACGTAGGGCTGCTCGTCGTCACACAGTCCGAGACGGCAGACCGTCGCCTTCAACAGGACGTCCTCCATCACGGCAGGGTCGGTGATCTCTCGTTCACTTCTGCGCATGGTCATCTCCCGCCAAACTTGAGCATTTTCCACATTCCGATGTTGACGAATCCCAGGCGATGGTAGATCGCGCCCGCCTCGGGATTGTGAAAGAACAGGCAGGCCGATTTGCCGCGCCGCTCCAGGTCGTGGACGAGATAATAAACGCAGGCGCTGGCGTAGCCCCTTCGACGGTGCCGCACGTCGGTGCCCACCAGGATGACCATCGCGGCCGCGTCCGTCTCCGCCACGGCGGACGCGCAGGAGACGAGCATCCCCGATTCCGCATCGCGGATGATGGCCACGCGCGTCTTCCCGGAGGCGATCTCCTCGGCCAGGGTCTCAACGCTCATGCCTCCGCCGGCGAATTCCCGGAGCGACTGGATCAGGGCATAGATCTCGGCGGCGTCGGAGGCCGAGGCGCGGACCACCATCGGCAGTCTGTCCGGAGGAACGCCGGGCTGCACCTTGCGGCACGCGCACAGAAACATGTCCCGCGCATCGCGCGGCGGCAGCGACAACAGCGGCTGAATCCTGTCGAGGATCTGTTTCTTGCCCGAAACCATCCACCCGCCGACGGGCCGCAGGCGGGCGTTCATCGCCTCCGCGATCGGTCCGAGGTCGCCGGACAGGTCGCGAGTATAGGGAAGGAGGTTGGTGCGGAACCGCGTCAGTACAGCGGAAATCGAGCCGTCCGATTCCTGGATGTAGTAGTCCACCGCCGGGGAGTTGAAGCCGAAGTTCGCAATGTCTCCCGCGATGAACAGGTTGACCTCCGGTTCGCACCGGAGATACTCCAGCAGTCGCGTGCGGTCGCCTTCGACGGCGCGCCTCACCCTTGTTCCTCCTTTCGCCGAGCGCAGCCTCGTACACGATCGGCGCACCGGGAAGCCCAGAGTTCCTCGGCTCCACGTACTCGCGATAGACCCCGGCATGGACAATCACCCGGTCGCCCGGCTGAAGCGTCTCAGCCGCCTTGCCCATCGTCTTCCGCGGCCGCTCAGCCGACCCGGGCCCCTCATCCGAAGCCTATGGATGCTTTTCCAGCAGCCCCGCTGTCCGCCCTTCTCCCGCGTATGTCCGCAACAATTTTGTTCCAGAAGGTCACAGCTTTAATATGATCTTCCTTGCTCAGCAGAGTTTTATTCGCGGGGTCAGTCGGGCTGCCACCAAGAATTACCGGCGTAATTTCGAATATCTGCTTACCCTTGCATCTTGGAGTAGCTGAGCTCGGTTCTCGATGGGGCGCCTTCATTTCTTCAGCCTCACGCAGTCTTTCCAGGAACGCAACGAATGACTCACCCATTGGCCGCGCCAGATTCCAATCCATCCCAACAAAGGGCACTTGGACAATCGGCCATTGCGGCGGCCTCGTATCGAATCCGTAGGCTTCGCCGCCGCCGTCGGACCCGAAGATCAGAAGACCAGGAGCGTAGTTCTGAACTTCGTATGATTGGTTCAGCGGGACAAGTTCCTCGACGCTCCAGAGCATCAGATAGTCACCTTTGCCGATGAAGCCTTCTCCGCCATTGGTGAACTTCAAGAACTCCAAGTACTCCGATGGAAGTTTAACACCCAACTGCTTCTCACTCTTGGCGACTGCGTCCTCTTTCACGCCGGGCCGTCGGTCAAAGCGATCTACGAAACGGCGCATGTCACCTGGCATTAAGTCGCCTCATCAGGGCATTCCACTAGCTTTGGCAAGCTCCGGGGACAGTGGTTATTGTCCCCTGCTCTTTCGCGGTCGGACACCTTTCGCTCCCTTCGGCCGCCATTTGGCAAGCGGTCTAAGGCGTTAGCCTATCCGCGCGGGGGAAGAATTTGATCCGGGAGTTCTCTCTTCTCCCGCTCACACAGGGGCCGCTCCGGCGCCTCGCGCACGGCCGGCGAGCGTTTGCGCTTCCCGGTCGTCTCTTGAATGCCCGGGACCGCCTTCTCGTCAATGGTCAGCCGCACGATTCCGGGCCTCGCATTTGAAGACAGTATGGCACGCAAAAGATGCTTTGCAAACCCGGCCGCGCTTCAGTGTCGTCGCGGCGGCGATTCTGTCTGCCGCTCTATCTCGGGTGCTTCAGTTCTTTTGCGACGGCGGCGGTGTAGTAGGAATCATCATGCGGCTGCTTCCAGCCGTCAATCGGCGGCATATCGGCCCCGGCGCGATACTTTTGCCACATCGCTATGTGCCAGTGATTCCATTCGCACGTGCCCTCGCGCGTCCAGTCCTGATCATAGTTATGGCCGAGGGCGGCGAGAGTCTTGACGGCGGGGGCGTCGTTCTCGAACATCCAGCGGTCCACGTAATCCAGGAACGCGTCGTGGTTCCAGATTTTCTCGGCGTGGAGAAGGTGGATCGCGAGCGCCTGGCCGATCCAGGCGGCGCTGGTGTTGGCGCGGCGATAGGCTTCGCTGGTCCAGTTGCCGCCCACCCATTTCGCGGGCTGAATATGCTCGTAGGGGCCCCAGGCGTCGTTGGTGCGAGCGTAATTGCGGCCGATGCCGGTGGCTTCGTCTATGCCGGAGTGGCCGGTGAAGACGACTTTGGCGCCGGTCCAGCAATCGCCATAGGCGGTCTGCTCATCCTCACCAAAGTGCGCCTTGGGGAATGAGTTGTGGATATGGGCGAGCTCGTCGTCGCCGAGGAGCAATCCGGCGAAGAAGATGGGCAGTTTGCATCCGCTGCCGTGTCCGCCCCAGCATTCCCAGCCGGGATGCCCGGCGCGGATCATCCCGCCGAGGTCAATGCCCACCTGGACGAAGCTGATGAGGAGCGGCTCTTTCTGCTGCGGGGTATACTTGCAGCAGAGGAGCAGCGCGCAGTTGCCGGAGCATTCGCCGACCTGCTGGCCGTAGCCGGGCATGTCGTCGTTGGGGATTTCGAAGCCGAAGAAGCAGGTGTGGACCCACGGGCGCTGGGTGAGGCGAATGTATTTTTCGAGCTTGGGGAAGTCGCCCTGCGGGGCGACCGCGGGCAGCAATTCGCGCTTCAGGTTGCGGGCGAGATAGATTTTCTGAGTGCGGTCGCAGAACGCCGGGCGGAACGCGTCGGCCGGCTGCGGCTCGGCCACGCAGGTCAGCACCGCGGCGTCTCGGACGGGGCTGTTGTCTTCCTCGCCCCGGGTGATGGGCCGGCCCTGGACGCCGGCGACGGGACTCATCGGCATGCTGATGGTCGAGACGAGCGAATCGCCCGGCTTCATCGCGACCGGGAGTTTCTGAATCAGCGACGGGTCGAACCAGTTCCGGATGCCGCTGTCGTAAGAGACCTTCATCGCGGCGGGCGGATTGAGCATGAAGCCATTGTGGACGCGGTCCTTCTCCGGCTTCTCCTTATCCATGTGGTCGAGCTGGGCGGCGGGGATCTCGGCGCCGTAAAGAGGCTTGGGGGAGATCTCGGTGACCGTCACCGCTCCGACCACGTAGAAGTCGCCGTTGACGAATTGTCCGACGCGGGCCGGCTTGTCGAACGTCCAGGTCATGCCGTATTGCGAGAGGCTGCCCTTCAAGGCAAGATCATCGAGCTTGGGCGCAGCCGGCGCGTTATCCTTTGTGTAAATGGCCGCCGGCTTCTCCTGGCTCCAACACGGAGCCGCCAGGCACAAGACTGCCGCGGCGGAGAGACTGAGCGCTAAATTCCTTCGAAGCATGACCTGTCTCCTTTCCCTTCTGCGTGCCGCGCCGGCCGGTTCGCCCAGTTCGGGATAAACCGTCCCGCGCGAGCAGGAAACTCCCATAAGCGACATTCTAGCCTTCCAGCGGTTTCTGTCAACTTAACGATTGGGTTCAGTCGTTGATCGCCTGGTAGGCCAGATGTTTGAAAAGGTCCGTGACGAGACCCCCACTTGAAACGGGCATGTACTGGAGCATGATTATTGGAATCATGTCCTCGACAGGGTCAATCCACAACTGGGTGCACGCGGCGCCGCCCCAGCCGAACTCGCCGATGGAGCCGAGTTTGCGGAGTTCGCCGAGCCGGCGCACGACGGACACTCCCAGGCCGAAGCCGAATCCGTAAGGCTGGATCGGAGGATGGCCGGCCGGCAGGTGATCGGCGGTCATCAACTCGACCGTCTTGCGGCTCAGCAGGCGCACGCCGTTCCATTGGCCGCCGCCCAGCAGCATGAGGCCGAAACGCAGGAAATCGGAGGTGGTCGAGACCAGCCCGCCGCCCCCGCTCAGAAAGGCGGGCGGTTCGGTGTACGGCGCCGTCTTTCGGTCGGGGAGGCTCGGCAAATCGTCGCAGGCCTCCAGCCGGCCATCCGCTCCGGGCTTGTACATGGCGGCGAACCGGTCGCGTTTCTCGGGCGGCACCCAGAAAGCGGTGTCGGTCATGCCCAGAGGCGCGAAAATCCGCTCTTGAAGAAAAACGTCGAATGCCTGGCCCGTCACGACTTCAATCACGCGCCCGAGAACATCGGCCGAGGCGCTGTAGTTCCACGCCTCGCCCGGATGACGGCAAAGAGGTATTTTGCAGAAGTCGGCGACGAATTGCTGCAGCGTCTTGCCGTAGGCCACAGCCTCTTTACAGCCTTCGTACGTCAAACCGCCCGTGTGCGTCAGCAGATCGTGCAGGGTCACTTCCCGGCGCGGCCGGATCAGTTCCGGTTTGCCGTCGGCGCCGGTGACGGCCACGCGCAGATCCTTGAACTCGGGGATGAATCGCGATACGTCATCGCCCAGAAGGAACCGCCCTTCTTCGAGAAGCATCAAGACGGCGACACTGGTGACGATCTTGGTCATTGAGTAGATGCGGAAGATCGCGTCCTCGCGCATCGGCCGGCGGCTCTCCAGGTCCAGATAACCGTGGCAGGCCAGGTGGCCGATCCGCCCGCGCCGGCACACCAGGGTGACGGCGCCGGCCACAGTTCCCTCATCCACCCACCGGCGCACCATCTCGTCCACGCGGCCGAGCCGGCCGGCGCTCAAGCCGATCTCTTCCGGCGACACACAAGTCACCGGCCACGGCGCCGCTGATCGCGCCCTTTGCTTCGGCTTGTTCTTGCGCTCTCTGGCTTGTTTTCCAGTGCTCATTCTCAGACCCTCTGCTTCTCCTCTACACCACGCGCCGAGCGGCGATGCAGGCGGCGTAGTATTGGGCGCTGAATTTCGGGATGCGCTTCTGGGTGGCGTAGTCCACGTAGTGGAAGCCGCACCGCTCGCTGTAGCCCGCGCTCCACTCGAAGTTGTCCAGCAGCGACCAGATGAAGTAGCCCTTGAGCGGCAGTTTCTCCGCCACGGCCCGCGCCGCGGACTGGAGATGCAGGCGATAGTACAGGACGCGTTCCAGGTCCTGCACTTCGCCGTTGACCACCTGGTCCTGCAAGCCGCAGCCATTCTCGGTGATGTAGACCTTCTTGCAGCCGTAGACCTGCACGGCATGCCGTACGCCCCAGTAAATGGCCTGGGGAAGCAGGTTGATGCCGCCGGCCTTGGGATAGCCTGCGGGCATGGCGATTTCGAGGAATCCATCGGCCGTTGTCGGGTCGAGGGCGAGGCTCGGAATCCCCAGGTTGCCGGGCGGGATGGCCTTCGCGCCGGGAACTTCCGACGGCGGGCGGACGTATGAGCCGCTGTAGATGTTCAGGCCGATGAAGTCGCACTTCGAGGAGATCAGTTCCATGTCGCCCGGTTCGACGGCCGGAGCATCGGCGCCGAGTCCGGCGATCCACTTCTCGGGGTAGCGGCCGAACGTGATGCTGTCGAGGATGGGACCGTTGAAATGGGCGAAGGCCTTCGCGGCGGCTTCGACGTGGTCGGGCTTGCTCTCGCACAGGGGGACATAGCAGCGCGGGTTGAGCGCGGTGCCGACCCGGCAGCCGCGCGGCCCGTGCTCGCGGACGGCGCGGACGCCGCAGCCATGGGCCAGCAGAACGTTGTGCTGGATGCGGTTGAGGCCGGCGCGGGTCTCGACAATGCCGGGCGCGTGACGGCCCCAGCCATAGCCGGCGACGATGACGGCGGGCATCTCGTTGATCGGCATCCAGTCCTTGATGCGGTCGCCCAGGCGCCGAACGACGGCCTCCGCGTACCGCCCAAACGCCTCGCTCGTCTTGCGGCTGCGCCAGCCGCCGTACTTGTCCTCGAGCGCCTGCGGCAGGTCCCAGTGATACAGCGTGGCGAAGGGCCGGATGCCGGCGGCCAGCAGCTTGTCCACGAAACGCGAGTACCAGTCCAGGCCTTTGGGATTCACCGCGCCGTCGCCGTCGGGGACAACCCGCGGCCAGGCAATGCTGAACCGGTAGGCCTGAAGGCCCGTGTTCTTCATCAGGGCGATGTCTTCGTCCACGCGGTGATAGCTGTCGCAGGCCACGTCGCCGGTATCGCCGTTCTTGATGGTCCCGCTCTTGTGGGAGAAGCGGTCCCAGATGGACTCTCCCCGGCCATCCTCGCGAGCCGCGCCTTCGATCTGATAGGCCGCGGTGGCCGCGCCGAACAGGAACGACTTGGGGAACTCGATGTTGCTCTTAGCCAATTCGCGCTTACTCCGTGATGGTGATGGGGAACTCGCGGTAGCCGTCCACGCCCGTCCAGCGGATGCGGTAATCGCCGCTCAGCGCCTTATCCTTGCTGGAGGCCGGATCCCACGGCAGGATGAAGATGCCCGCGTGCCCATCCAGGCCGCCGTCAATCTTGCCCTGATGGATGACCAGGATTTTCTCCTTGCCGTCCGCGCTGCAGAGGGCGATCTCGAAGGGGTCCTGCGGGATGCGCGCCTTGCACAGGAGGATGGCCGAGTTGCCCTTCCGGACGATGCTGGGCAGGACGGCGGCGACCGTCAGGCTCTTGCAGGAATGATAGTAGGGCCAGTCGAAGACTTTCGCGTCCTTCTCCGCGCAGTAGAGACGGTCGAAGGTGACTGGGCGATCGGCCGCCGGGCGGCGTCCGCGTCCGCGGCCGCCCTCGAGGTCCCGGATCTCCTGGCTGAACTGCGACAGGCCGGTCCAGAGCCGAGCGGCGGCGCTGTTGACCTCGGGCGGGAGCGGCTTGCCATCGGGCCCGAGCGGCATGGGGAGCTTCCAGTTGGAATTCGAGTAGTGCGGGTTGGCCTTGTCGCCGTTCCACATGATCTTGAGATTGGTATTGATGAACCGCTCGATGTCGGTCTTGTCGAATACGATGCCGGTGTTGTAGGCCTCGACCATCTGGCCGACCTCGCCGGCGGCATAGGGCCGGCCGGGGTGCACGTTCATCCAGTGGCGCGTGTCGTGCTTGGCCAAGTCCACGCTCTCGGGGCCGAAGGCTTCCCAGTAATCCCAGTTGTAGTAGCTGAAGCCCTCTTCGTCCACGAGCTGGAAGCGGCTCTTGGTGAACGCGAAGATCTTGAAGGCGCGGTCGCGCCATTTCTCATCGCCGGTGATGCGGTAGAGGCGGAGGGCGCAGACGCCCAGGCTGTTGTTCTTGTTGAACGGCAGGTTGATGCACGGCTGCGTGTCCTTCTTCCAGACATCGGGGTGGGCCTGCGTGCAGTTCATGTCCCAGGCGACGTAGCAACCCCAGGCGCGGTCTTCCTTCCAGGTGCCGCGCTTCTCCCACTTCTCGAAGAGATCGCGCCTGGCCAGGTCCACGTACTTCTGGGCGGCGTCGCCGTACTTCTTCTTCAGCTCGGGGTCTTTCAGGACGAGCTCGGAAAAACTCAGCATGTGGGCGACGATGATCGCATCGCCCACGTGCGTGTCCGCCCAGGTGCCGCGGTCGGTCTGGTCCTCGCCGATCCACCCCTTGTAGCCATCGGGGCCGGCGCGCATCTTGCCGATGCAGTACTCGAAGACCTTCTGCGCGCCATCGAGCCAGGCGGTGTCCTTCGTGCGCTGGTAGCCCGATACGAAGCCGCCGGCGTAGTAGTTGACGTTCCAGCCGAACAGCTCGCCGGCGCCGTCCTTGGCGATGGTCGCCGTGGTTTCGCGGAGGATCTGCTGGAAGAGGGCATCCGGCGTGCGCTCTTCCTGCGCCGACGCCGTCGAACCCGTCCCGAGCACGGCCGCCAGCCCCACCACCGCCGCCAAGGTCACACCCACCGGCCTCAGAGTCGTTCTCATGTGCCTGCGCTCCTATCCTGAATTGACCAAGCCCTCACCGACCGATTGCGGTACTGTAACCTGCGCGCCGTGCAATGTCCAACAGCGCGTCTGTAGGCGGAACTGAGTCAAGAGGAACTCCGCCCTTCATGGAGGCCTGCAAGAGAATGATTGCATCGCGGAAGCGTGCCCGGCACATTTGACGCTCTCCATCGGCGCAGTCTATAATGAAATGACGCGATGCGTTCGATGATCGCAGTTGGCGGGATGCCGCGAGCGCTGATGACGCCCTTCGGCTGCGCGACGCAATCCTTCCGGGTCGCGACCTGTTCCACTTCGCCGCAAGCACTTTAACCCTGAGGCGTCGAGACATGATCACCGTCAGCAATGTGTCGCTGCAATTCGGCCAGCGGAAACTCTTTTCCGAGGTCAACATCATCTTCTCCCCCGGCAATTGCTACGGCCTCATCGGCGCCAATGGTTCGGGCAAATCCACGTTCCTCAATATCCTCTCCGGAGAGATTGACTCGACCGCAGGCGAGGTCTCCGTCGCGAAAGGCAAGCGACTGTCGGTCCTCAAGCAGGACCAGTTCGCGTTCGACGCGTATTCCGTCCTGACGACGGTCATCATGGGGCACAAAAGACTTTACGATCTGATGAGGGAAAAGGATGCGATCTGCGCCAAACCGGACTTTTCTGACGCGGACGGCCTGCGCGTTTCCGAGCTCGAAGGCGAGTTTGCGGAAATGGGCGGCTGGAATGCGGAAGCGGACGCCTCCAAACTGCTGGCCGATCTCGGGGTTCCGGCGGAAATGCACGCGCTTCAGATGAGCCAGCTCGAAGGCCGGTTCAAGGTGCGCGTCCTTCTGGCCCAGGCGCTCTTCGGCAATCCGGATATCCTTCTCCTCGACGAGCCGACGAACCACCTCGACGTCGAGACCTGCCTGTGGCTCGAAGAATTCCTCTCGAGATTCGAGAACACGGCCATCGTGGTCTCGCACGACCGCCATTTTCTCGACAACGTCTGCACGCATATCGCGGACATAGATTACAGCAAGATCAAGATGCATTCCGGCAATTACACGTTCTGGAGCGAGTCCAGCCGGCTGGCCGCCCAGCAGCGCAGCCAGACGAACAAGAAGCTCGCGGAGCGCCGCAAAGAACTTCAGGAATTCGTCGCGCGGTTCGGGGCCAACCTCTCCAAGGCCAAGCAGGCCACCAGCCGGCAGAAGTTGCTCGACAAGCTCACCATCGAGGATATCGAGCCCTCCTCCCGAAAATACCCGTACGTCCATTTTGAACAAGAGCGCGAGGCGGGCAACGACCTTCTCAGCGTTGACGGGTTGTCTAAATCCGTGGACGGGCAGGTGATGTTCAGCAACCTGGCCTTCACACTCGAAAAAGGGGAGAAGGTCGCCTTTGTCGGCCCGTATGAACTGGCCAGGACGAAGCTGTTCCAGATCCTCATGGGCGAAATTGAGGCTGACGCGGGGACGTTCAAATGGGGCTTTTCGACCAAACGCGCCTATTTCCCGAAAGACAATGCGGCCTACTTCAACGCCCCGCTCAACATGATGGACTGGCTCCGCCAATATTCCGAAGACAAAAGCGAGTCGTTCATTCGCGGCTTTTTGGGCAAAGTGCTTTTCTCAGGGGAAGAGTCGCAGAAGGCCGTCAACGTTCTTTCCGGCGGCGAAAAGGTTCGCTGCATGCTCTCGCGCATGATGCTCATGAAGCCGAACGTGGTCATCCTCGACGAGCCGACCAATCACCTGGACCTCGAGTCCATCACCGCGCTCAACGAGGGGTTGAAGCGTTTCAAAGGAACCCTTCTCATCTCATCGCATGACCACGAGCTGGTTCAGACCATCGCGAACCGCATCATCGAGATCACGCCGAGGGGCATCATCAACAGGGTTAACACCACGTATGACGAATACCTGGCCGATGCGCGCATCAGACAATTGCGCCAGGAATTCTATTCCTGAATTGCAGAGGCCGAAGGGGCATCGGACTTAAAATGCCCCCACTCGCTTTTTCCACTACTGGCATAACTGCCGACGACGGCGCTTCTCCAACGTATCTCCTGCCAAGTACATAACTTGCAGCGCAAAAATATCCCTGGAGACCTGAGAAGCGGCTCTTTGGCCGCGCGGATTCTCCTTGACAAGTGGGATTCCGAGGGTCAGAATCCGAGGTTTGCTGGCTGGCCATTCTGTGGACCGCGGCCGTCCGAAATTCCGGGTAGACCTGGGAGTCCTTGGAGTCTGAATGAGTAACGATCACGACAAGGCGATGAACTTTGCCAGGCCGCAGTTTATCCCCGTGAGCATGGGCATCCTTCCGGCGGCATGGATGAAGTACCGAGAGAAGCTGGATGAGATCGCGCGGCGCCATCCGCTGCTTTTCGGCACACGGCAGGGGCCGCGCGACTATGATGCCGTGGGCATGCCGCGATATGCCGCCGGGACCCACGTGGACGGCTGGGGGTGCGTCTGGAGCAATGTCTATCACGGTCACGAGGCCATTGTCACCGGTCACCCGGTTCCCCGGCGCGAGGATGTGAACCGGCTCAGCGCGCCCACCGAGGACATCGGCCTGCCGCACGGGTTCATGTTCCTCCGGTTGACCGACCTGCGCGGCTATGAAGAGGCGATGCTCGACTTCGCCGAGGAACCGCCGGAGCTGCGGAAACTCATCGCCATCGTTCTGGAATACAACCTGCGGCAGGTGCAGATCGCCCTCGCAGAGAAAAAGCCCGGCGAGATGATAATCTTGGGCGACGACCTCGGCACCCAGCACGCCCTGCCCATCAGCCCGGCCATATGGCGCAAGTATCTCAAACCCTGCTACGCGAAGATTTACGGTCTCTGCCGCGCCGCCGGACACCCCGTTTACATGCATAGCGACGGTCACATCTACGAGATCATCCCCGACCTCATCGAATGCGGCGTCAACGTCATCAACCCTCAGTTCCGCGCCAACGGCTTGGACAACCTGGCGCGTGTCTGCAAAGGCAAGGTCTGTGTTGATCTCGACCTCGACCGACAGCTTTTCCCCTTCTGCACTCCCGCCGACATTGATGCCCACGTGCGCGAAGCTGTCGAAATCCTCGGTTCGCCCGAAGGCGGGCTGTGGCTCAAGGCCGAAATTGACGACGGGGTGCCCCTGGAGATTATCGAGGCCATCGCTGTGGCGCTGGAGAAGTACCGCGCCTATTACCCTGGATGATGCGACGGCAGAAAAGGCCAACACACGACCGAAGCAGGAAACGCATGGTTGACCGCAACGCTCGTGATCGGCTCGCATCAGCGCTTCAGTCCTTCATGGACGAGAGAATCGCCGCATTCGAGTTCGACGACACGATTTCGAAGGCAGTGGACTCTACCCGGGACGATACGGTGCAAGAAATCGGACAGGCGCTCTGGCTGCACTATGACGACTTGAAGGATCACAAGATCGTTGCCTGCAAGGAGGAATGGGACTACTTCAACCGACTGCTCCTTCTGCTCCAGTCGGATGCTGAAATCGAGTGCGCTCGGACATGGCGGCGGTGGTGGTCGGTTCGTCAGTCAATCGCTGCACTCAGTCTGGCCGGATTTCTTGGCGTTGCAATTCACGTTGGGTTCGGCGCGCAGCTATTTCTGTGGGCCATTCCTTTTGGCGTCCTATCCATGCTGCTCGCTGGGTGGCGCAGGCGGGAACTGACGAAAACGACTCGCCTCGAACTCGCCCTTGCTCCATTCCCTTCCGTTGGGAACCTGATGCGGATTCGCCGGCGTGTTCCAGAGTTCTCCAGGAAACGTTACCCCATTGACCTTCAGGGCCGCGTCATCCGCAACGCTTGGGAGTACAGATTCATGATGGCGCCCGCTGCCATAATGTGGCCGATGTGGGCCCCCATCGTTCTGTTGTTTCAAGCGCTGCCGAGGCGCGCCACGGAAATCAGAATCGAATGATTCAGGTTGTCGTTCATCGTCACGCCTTTGTCACCGTCGTCCGAGCCGCCTGAGCTGGGGCCTTCTTTCCCCGCGCGATTCCCCTTGACAAGCGGGATTCTGAGGCGCAGAATGCGGCATTCGATGGCTGACCGTCATGTGGGCGCATGGACAAGTTCCGCGCAACTTAAACGCCGAGCGTACAAACATGAACGCGACACTCAAGACACTCCTGCCGGTCATGTCGGTGACAGCGCTGCTCGTCGCCGGGAATCTGGTTTATGGGCAGGCTTCGGCAATGCCCGGGTTGACGCTGGCCGACGACCTGAAGACTATTGCGGTGCCGCTCGTGCCGGGATATGCGGCCAAGCACCCCCGGCTCTTGTTCGCCGCCGAGGACGTTACGGCGCTCAAAAAGAAGGCTGAGGCGCAGCCGGAGCTCTGGGCGGCGGTGCTGGCCAGCGCCAAGCTCCTCGCCGCAGCACCGCCGACGCCTGAGGAGATCACGAGCGGCAGGTACTATTGGCGCATCGAGCGCGCCGAGTCCGGAGCCCTCGCTTACCTCGTCACCGGGGAGAAACGCTATCTCGACGGCGCCGCCACCTGGATGGTCGCCCATGCCCGCGAGCCGCTCTGGGGCAACGACTACCGCCCGAACCTCGACCTGGAGGCCTCGTGGTACCTTTACCACATCGCCCTGGCCTACGACATGCTCTACAACGACCTCGCCCCGACCGACCGTGCGATCATCCGCGACGGCCTGGCGAGGCATGTCAAGGCGATTTCCGACAGCTTCGATCCGACGTCCGGCAGGGAACGGTTCACCTTCGACCAGAATCACACCTTCATTCCCGCAACGGCCCTGGCGGCCGGCGCGCTGGCTCTGCTCGGCGACGTGCCCGAAGCGGACAACTGGCTGAAGCACGCCTATGCCGCCATGCGGCGCTGCCGCTACACCCTCGGCGACGACGGTTACTACTTCGAGGGCGTCGGTTACTGGAGCTACGCCCTGCACTGGCATGTCCGCTACGCTGATCTCATCGCCCGGGCCACCGGCGAGAAGGCCTTGAATCTGCCGGCCCTCCGCGACGGCTGGAAGTTTCCCCTTTATCTGAGCCTGCCGGGAGGGCCGTATGCGTTCGACATCGGCGACGCCGGCAGGTGGACCGGCGCGAAGCGCACGAACGTATCGCCCAACAACTTCGACATGCTCTGGGACGAGGCGTCAGTCTTGCGAAGCGGCGCCGCCCGCGCCGCCGCCGACCTGTGCCAGGCCCACAAGGCTGAGAGCGATTATCCGTCCGTGGCCTTCCTGTGGTTCGATCCGACGGTGCCGCCGACGCCGCTCGATCAGATCAAGCCCTACTTCCATTTCACCGACCACGACGTCATCGCTTGGCGCTCGGGCTGGGGCGAGGACGCCACCTGCTTTCTGTTCCGCTGCGGTCCGGCTGAGGGGCACATGGCGCTCGCCAAACTGGCGCAGATGAAGGACTGGGGCATGGATCCCGGCCACTCGCACGCCGATATCGGCGGCTTCTGGATGTACGGCAAGGGGGCCTACCTCGCCACCGGCACCGGCTACACCAGCCGCAAGTGGACGCGCGATCAGAACACCCTGCTGGTGGACGGCCAGGGTCAGGCCTCAGACGGATCGTATTGGAACGCGAACGGCTTTCCCTACGAGAAGCTCAACGAGGCCCGCATTGACCGCGTTTATCTGGCCGACGACTACGGCTTCGCCTCGGGCGAATTCGGCGCGGTCTACGATCGCGTGGCCCACGACCTTAACCTGCGCCGGAGCCTGCTCATGACCAAGCGCTGGCTGCTGGTCGTTGACGAGATGGCGGCGCCGGCGGAGCATGCGCTGACCTGGATCTGCCATGCCGATGGCGAGTTCAAACCGGAAGGCGCAGCGCAGGTCGCTCGCCTCCCCAAGTCCGGCCTGGCAGTGCTCACCCTCGGCGGCGCGGCCACCGAGCCGGCGGCCGGACCGAGCACCGTTGACGCCGGCGAAGGGGTCGGCGAGAAAAAGCCCGTGCTGCGCGGCTATCAGTTGACGTTGACGATGAAACAGCCCGCGAAGGCGGCGCGGCTCGTAAACCTGCTGATCCCCCTGAGTGACCGCGAAGAGCCACCCGAGGTCAAGGCCGCTTCCTGCAACGGCGATACCATCCGCTTCGCGCTGGCCTGGTCCACCGGCCAGGCTGAGACGGTGCAACTGGACCTCAAACCCTTCCAGCCCGAGGCCGGCGCCCCAGGCCCGGCGAAGATCACGGTCAAGTAGTGCTTACTGGCGGAAATAGGCGTCCTATTTCCGCCAGTAAGCACTGGGGGCAGCTTCCGGGCTTTTGGGAACAGGAGGCGCCGGAGCAATGCGAAGAACATGGCTTTTCCTGGCGGCTATCGTCGTGGCGGCCTCGGCGCGCCTGTCCGCTGCGGCAGACGCGACGCCTGGGAGCGAAGAACCGCAGAAAAAGGAGGCCTCTGCAATGCCCGCCGGAAACATCGTGGTCTATCAGGCTCCGGAAGGGGTGGAGCTTTCGGACGACTATCTGATCAAGGTCAACGGCGCTCCGGTGCCCGTCTACCGCGGGAAAGTCTATGAGCAGAATTACTCGCCCCCGTTCGGCGGCCCTTATTCCTTCGCGTACTTCGATTTCTCAGGAAGCGTGGAGGTCGAGGTCGAATCGCCGCGGCAGTGGCTCAGGGACGTGGTCATTCGGCCCGAATCAAAGGGAGTCAGACCCTATCCCGTCCCCGCCAACCCGAACACGCTCAGGGGCGTGATGAGGTTCATGCTGCCGGCCGCTCCGTGCCAGCTCTCCATCGAGCCCGATGGAAAGCACGGTCCGCTGCTCCTCTTTGCCAATCCGATTGAAGCCTCCTCTCCGAGTCCGGGCGACGCGGGGGTGAAGTACTTCGGCCCGGGCCTCCACCAGGCGGGCGCTATAGAACTGGGCGACAACGAGGCGCTGTACATCGCCGGCGGAGCCGTGGTGAAAGGCGGCGTTCACGTAAAAGGCAGGAATGTGAAGATCCTGGGCCGCGGTATTCTGGACGGATCGGACTACGAGCGGCACAAGGGGCCGACCCGCGCCCCGGTTGATCTCGACGCCTGCGAGAAGGTCCTCGTCGAGGGAATCATCATCAAGGACAGCTGGGGCTACAACCTGTGGATGAGGGGCGGCAGGGACGTGACGGTCCGAAACGTCAAAATCGTCGCGGTGCGCTGCCTGAACAACGACGGGATTGACATCTGCAACACGCGCGACGTGCTCGTGGAGGACTGCTTCGTCCGGAGCGAGGACGACTGCATTGCGATCAAGGGCCTCGGCTACGCGGGGAACCAGGCCGTGGATAACGTCCTCATCAGGCGGACCTCGCTATGGAACGACCGCGCGCACGTGTGGCGAATCGGGGCCGAATGCAGGGCCGAAGCTTTCCGCAATCTGACGTTCAAGGACATCCAGGTTCTCCATTACATGACGAGCTACGGGAGCGGGAGCGGCAGCGGGAGCAGCGGCGACGATCTCCCCACGTGCATTTCCCTCCAACCGGGCGAGGATATGCCGATCGAGAACGTTCTGTTCGAGGATATCCAGATCCACCATGAAGGCCAGGAGTGGGTCATCGAGGTCGTGCCGAAAGCGACTCCATGGGCGAAGAAGCCGACGCCCGGAACGATCCGGAACTGCGTGTTCAGGAACGTCTTTGTGACTGGAGATCTCCTGGGCAGTTACGGGAGAATCAGGGTCCACGGTCCGGACGCGGAACACCCCGTCGAAAACGTCCTCTTTGAAAACGTCGTCCGCCACGGCAGGATGGCGCGATACGATTCCCCCGAGGTGGAAATCAGCGGGCACACCAAAGATATCTTGTTTCGATAGCTGAAGAGCGCGGCCGCCGGTTGCGCTCGAAAGGGCACGGGTTTTCGCAGCAGGGATCAATGCTTCCGGCTTGACAGTGCACGGGCGAGTCGTCAAGATAGCTCTCAAAACGCAGGAATGCCCGCAGACTCAAAGGCGGCATAGGACCGTGCGGGGAACGCGGGAAAAGGGCCAATAGGGATAAACTCCTGCAAAAGCGGCTTTCTGCTGCAGGCCCACACCCTCTGGCCTTTCGTCGGTCAGAGGGTGCCTTGTTGGGGAACCCTGATGCTTGCAGCAATTCAATTTCCCATCGTTGATGTTCGCCGACTTCTGGATCAGTATACCGGTCTTCTGCCAGTGCCCAACTGGCCCGCACCCTTGGAGGAGGTGGCGTTCATACGCCACTTTGGTCCGATCCGCGTTCGGCCACAGGGGGCATGACCGGGTGGGTCATGGAAGATCGGATATGCGTGCGCCAGCCGGTTCCTTGGCATGAGCCGGGAGCCGGGCATTCAGATCAACCCATTCACAGCGGTGCCGACTCGACTCCACGGTTCGCAGCCGACGCTTCTGCGAAATGAGAGGAGCATGTGAGGGGTATGCATTATCCTTTGAACTTGGATGGCCGCCGTATCTTGATCACCGGGGCCGCATCCGGCATCGGACGGGCCACCGCCGTCCTGGTGAGCCGCTTGTCAGGGAGTGTGGCGGCCGTGGATCAGAATCGGGAAGGCCTGGAGCAGACGGTGGCGTCTCTGGAGGGGGGTGGACACACGCTCCACCGTTGCGACTTGCGGGACATTGGAAGTATTCCGGAGTGGCTGCCGAAATTGGCGGAACAATGGGGCCCCCTGCATGGAATTGTCCATGCCGCCGGGATGCCTTGTACTGCGCCGCTCCGTGTTCTGACCCCTGAAAGCTACCGGGACGTTCTGGCGGTGAACACGGAAGCCGCGCTCGCCCTGGCACGGGCTTTTCAGAGCCGGAAAGTTTACGCGGGTGATCACGGTTCAATTGTTTTCATTTCTTCCGTCATGGCGATCGTCGGGTCACCGACCATCGTGGGCTATTCGATGTCCAAAGCCGCCCTGATCGGCATGGCCCGTTCGATGGCCCTCGAACTGGCGCCGAAACGAATCCGCGTGAACTGTGTGGCGCCCGGATTTGTGCGGACGCCGATGTATGCCCAAGTCGCCGGGGCCTGGGATCCGGAGCAAGAGGCACGGATTATCGCGCTGCATCCGCTGGGACCGGGCGAACCCGAGGACATTGCCCACGCGATTGCCTTTCTGCTGGCCGATACGGGCAGATGGATTACGGGCACCGTCTTGACCGTCGATGGCGGATATACCGCACAATAGAAACGCAATTACGGCGAGCGGGATTCAGCGGGCGGGGCCGGCGGTTGAGAATCGGTGACCTTGGGAGCGCCCGGCACTTTGCAGATGATCTTGCCCGGGTTGCCGGCGACCAAGGAATACGGGGGGACTTGTATCCGGACCACCGAGCCGGCCGAGATGATGCTGCCCTCACCGATGGTGACCCCCGGAAAGATGCTGCAATGCCCGCCAATCCAGACATTATCGCCGATGACGACTTCATGCACGTCGTCCGCGGACGGCGGTTTCCAGGTGTGCGTCTTCGCGTCCGCGATCCGTTCGGCCGCGCCCACCGAGTGTCCGCTCGAATCCAAAATCCAACAACCGGACGCAAGTCCACAGTTACGTCCGATCGTGATGCGCTTGGCAACGGTAAACGAGCAATTATGGCCGATGCCGGTTCCGTCGCCGATCTCCAGCACGGGCCGGTCCACGAAACGATGGGCAAAAGAAAAGGAGCATTTTCCATCGACCAGCACGTTATCACCGAGGATGATGTCCCCTTTGCCCATGACCCAGTGAACGTAGATGTCGGTGCGCAGGTTTCGTCCGTAGCGCTTGCAGTACGCCTTGAAGAGCGGCTCCGCGATGAACACGCGCCTGAAAAAGAACACCAGAAACCGCAACACGAGATACCCCCACAACATCGGCTTCACCACGAGGCGCGGCGCGGGCACACTGAAGTTGTTCACGCGCCGGTAAAGCCAGCGAACCGCCCGCGGCACCCGCCGGTTGGAAGTGGCGAGGTACCGGCGGAACGACGCTCGGGTCAACTTGACCTCTTCCGGGGTCTCCGGTTTCTCGCGGGTGGGCGTAGTCATGATGGTCTCCTCGACGCCAAGGTTGCGTCTTCAATGGGCAAAGCGGGCGGTTGCGCCGTGCCAGGGGCCAACACAAACACCGTTTCCGCGGCGGTCGCGGAAAACTGTTGAAATCCGATCGTGGCATAGAAGTCAGCCACGACGGAATTCTTGGGAGTGCGGCAGTACGAGCCGACGAGTTTGTCAATTCGCCTCTTCTTCGCTTCAGCGACGAGCGTTTGAACCATGAATTGCTCCATGCCGCGTCCCATCACCCGGCAACTCATCAGCAAGGTGTCGATCCGCCACGCGTCGTCACCGTCGGCCAGCGCGACGATCACCCCGATGATACCAGAATCACCCAACCGGTCCCGCAACCGGAACCACTGTGTCCAGTTTTTCCCGTTCTGGCTGACGCGCCGCAGTTCTTCGAGACTGTGACGCCGCGAGGTCAGGTTGAACTGATTGGTCTTGCCCACGAGCTGGGCCACGCGCGGCAGCGTCGCTTCATCGAATGAGCCGTGGGTGCAGACCATATGCAGATCACGCAGGTACTCCGCTTCGGAAGCCGCGCCGCGCAACAGTTGTTCGCGCTGGGCGTCGGCGGCATAGCTTTCGGTGCGCTGCCGGTCTTCTTCGGAAAGGCTCCAGGCCTCGAAGTATCGGCCCGCGGCCAGAACGCGAATGAATTCCGCCGGGTCATCGGTGATCTCCGGCACGGCGACCATCGGCAGTTGGGCGCGAACGTGGGCGCGCTCGGCGGGGTTGTCATCGAGGAATACGAAGCTGTCCAGCCCGAGGTTCAGTCTGCGCGCCATCGCTTGGAGGTTGTCCACCTTGTCCTTCCAGTTGGCGAAGAAGGCGGCAAAATCGTTCAGTGTCAGGACAGAAGCTTCATGCCTGTCGAAGGGCAACCGCGCATCCTGTTCGTCGTTCTTGCTGCAGACAGCCAGAAGAATTCCGCGCTCCTTCAACTCGCGACAATACCGCTGCAATGCCTGATGGGCCTCGCCGCGGGAGTCCGGGGGGCCAAGCTGGATGCCCCCGAGGCCATCTTCGCCAATCACACCTCCCCACAGCGTATTGTCCAAGTCGAGGACGAGCACTTTCTTTGTCAGGCCAAGCCCGGCGCGGATCAATGCCAATTGGGCTTTGGCGAGAGCCGGAAGGGCCTCGTGGGCCGGGTGCTGCTTGGCCAGATACCACGCGCGGTCATCCTGCCAGCGCTCTCTTCCGAAGTTGGCCGATACCTGGGATTGATCGAGAATGGCGACCTGCGGCGGCGCCATCTGGGCCAGCCGAAGATTCAATTCCCGCAGAACGGCCTGCCGGCCCCCGCGGAGTCTCTGGCTCAGGGTGCCAAAGGCCTCCCAGGCCGGGAGGTCGAAATTATGCTGGATGATCCGGCACGGTTGGCGGCTTACCACGGCGTCCCATTGTCCCTTCAGACCGTCCAAGACCCTCTGCACGGTGGACTCCGGATCGCTGCTCAGAGCGGGGAGATTCGAGTCGCGCCATTGGTTGGCGAACAGAACGAGCTCCGGCGAAAACGCGTATAATCCGGAGGTCGGCTTCATCACCTCTTGGGTGAGCGCCCCGTAGGGAGACGTGTAGATTTCCAGCGCCAAGCCTTCCGACCAGGCCAGCACCCGCAAGATCGGCAGGTGGAACAAGACGGTGTGATTAGAGAGGTACGCGACCCGACACGCGCGACTGATGCCCGGAGGTGGAGACTGCTTGTGCAATCGGTCGAACAGTTCCGCGGCCTTGGCGAGGAAACCGTACGTCTCGGGTCCCGTGACCACGGCTTGACGCAAGGCCGCATAGGCCCCCGTCACGTCACCGGTTCGCCGGCGTTCCCGTGCTAATTCCAGGACATTCTCAGCAGAGGGCATGATCGTTCGCCATGGTGCGCAAATGTTCCAAAAGGATCGGAACGGGGTCCCGATTCCCGCCCGGCATGAAACTGACGGTCTGATCGGTGGCCATTCGGGGTAGCCTGGGCTTGTGGATGATGAGGCCCGGATGGGCCTTCTCCAGGAACCGGCAGAGCCCTTCCCCTGCCATCTTGGCGGTCGCGTATTCGCCCATGTCCGGCGGGAGTTCGTCAATGAACGCCGTGGAAGGATAAAGCACCCGCTTCAACCCGCGGCAGATCAACGGCTCCAACATCCGATGAAAGCCTAGAACGTAGTAGTTGCAGAACGTTTCGAACAGCGAACCGGAAAACACCCCGTTCTTTCCTCGGGCGATGAAAGGCGAAGCCAGGTAATACAGGTGAGTCGGAGTCCATTCGGGCCCCAGTACGCCGCCGATATTGGAGGCGCAATCCAGAACATCGAACGGAAGACAACCGGCATGGCCGCCTGCCGAAGTGATCTCGGCGACGATTCGACGAGCGTCCGCGGCTCCCCGATGATAGGTGAGCCTCACCTCTGCGCCGCCGGCGGAAAGGAGTTTGGCGGTCACTTCACCGAGACCGCGGGAACCGCCAATGATCAATGCCCGTTGGCCGGCAAACTCACTGCGGTTGACGGTATCATGAAGGGCTCCATAACTGACCTGGTCCTGGGGAGGCGGACGGAAGAACGCGGTCACGACGCCGGTCATGTTCGGCGAACCGATGTCCATCATCGCGACGCCGTAGCGCGTGTCAAGCTTCGTGACCCTGTAAGTCAAGACAGGAGTTAGGTTCGCATCGGCCCGGAACAGAATGTCCAGAGACGAATAGAGAGAGTACAGTCCGGGGCATTCCATGCCCACGAGCCGCGTTGTTGCCAGCAACTGGGCGACCGGCAGCGGGGGCATCGCGGCGGCCAGATGTGGAAAAAGCCGGGCGGAAGCTTGAGGATTCAGATACAGAGGCAACGTTCCCGAGGCGTTTTCAGCGTCGCGCATTGCGAGGACTCTGGGCTCTTGGCGTTGCGGAAACCCCACCGCGAAAAGGTCCAGATCCCGGCTGGACGAGGGGCGCCAATTGACCTTGATCTTTGTTGTCACGGACTGGTCCACGAGCAAGTGAAGCTGGGCTTGATCTGAGCGTTCGGTCACCGGGGAGCAAGTGACGACATCGCCCAACCGAATTGGCCTCGTGAAGGCCGCATGAATTGCGCTGACGCAGACCGGAAGGGGACGATCTCGCAGCCATACGTCCAACCCCCACAACAGGGAGTGGATGCCATGCACCACCGCCGCCCCAAACATCGAGCGGCGGGCGACGACCGGATCGATGTGGAGGGGATTGTAGTCGCCGGAGAGTTCGGCAAACGCCAGTTGATCCGTCAAGCCAAATGTTCGCGTTGTCATCGCCGTGCCGAAGGTCTATGAACTCAGGGGTTCGAGAACGGACAGGAAATCTCTGACGGACCTGATCTTGGCCACCTGATCCGTGGTGAAGCGCATGCCGAATTCAGACTCTATGCTTAGCACGAGGCGGACGGTGGCCAGGGAATCCCAATCCCCGTAGAATGAGGGGGAAAACTCCGGCGTCAGCCGGATGGACGGATCGTCGAACACGTCCTGGAAAACGTTCTGCAGCTTCTCAATCGTGGTCATCCGATATCGCTAACTCCATTCAATGGCCACCACACTCCAGGACAGCCCGTTGCCGAACCCCGACAGCACGAGTCTGTCGCCCGGCTTGACTTTGCCCTGGCGCAACGCCTCGCTTAACAAAAGGGGCGAGGACGCGCCGGCGGCGTTCCCGATGTTCTCCATGAAATAGAACCTCTTTTCCGGCGGCACGTTCAAAGCCCGGTAGATCATGTCCACCATGGTTTTGTTGGCCTGGTGAAGCAGGACGAGGCGGCAATCCTCCACCGTCCAATTCCATTTCGACAAAGCGAACTGGATCGCCTCGGGCACGGTGGTCATGGAGAAGTGAAAGACGGCGGGGCCATTCATCTGCAAGTGTTCGGCCGTAGTGACACTGCCGGTCTCGGTGACGATTTCCCTGCCGGTATCCGCAGTGCGTTTGGCCCGGGCGCCTGAAACCGGCATCACGATGTGTTTCCATCCGGCGCCATCTGTTCCGAAGTGGAAGCCATGCAGCCGGCCGCCGCCGGCAGACCGGTCGAGCAACGTGGCCACGGCGGCATCCCCGTGCAGCGGCACCAGAGCGCGGTCCTTGGGATAGAGCACTTGAGTGATCACGTCGGCATTGAGTACGAGCGCCCGATTGGCCGCGCCGGTTTCCAGGAGACCGTTCGCGACGCTGAGGCTGTAAGGAAAGGCGCTGCAACCCTGGTTGAGATCGAAGCAGGCGCAGTTCAGGCGAAGTCCCAAACGTTCGTGCAGCACGCAGGCGGTGGCCGGGATCTGGTAGTCGGGGGTCTGCGAGGTGAAGATGAGCAGATCAATGCTTTGCGGGTCGCAGTGCTGTTCAGTCAACAACTGTTGCGCGGCACGCGTCGCCAGGTCCGCGGCCGTCTCGCCGGGCGAAGCGATTCGTCGCTCGGTGATGCCGGACATCTTCGAGATCGAACGGACGGCCTTCTCACCGAACCGCAGGTACAAATCCTCATTGGTCAGGCGTCCTTCCGGCAGGCTGTAAGCCATGGCTTTGATGTAGGCCACGCTCAATTCTCCAAGGTCGCCGCACGAACGGCGGCGGCGTCGTGACGGAATGCGCCCAGCGTAAAACTCATTCCATGTCCGGGGTAAACAACGGTATCGTCGTCAAATTCGCTCAGAATTCTGGAGACGCTCTCCCGCAATGCCGGCTTGTTGCCGCCGGGAAGATGAGTTGGCGATGCAACCTTTCCAAGGAAAGTGTCACCGGTGAAGAGCGCTTGTCCAATGGCAACGGAAACTCCGCCGGGCGAATGTCCCGGCGTCGGAAACGCTTTGACCTTTCCGGTGCGCCACGGCAGTTCCCAGTCCATTTGCTCCCAACTCCACTCCGCAGGTTCGCAGATCAAGCTGGGCCCCTCATGGTAAGCGGACAAGTTCTTCTTCGGATCGGTGATCGCCTGGATGCAGAGCTCGGAACCCACAACGGCGCTCGGGTATCGCCGGCGAAGCGTATTGACTCCGCCAATGTGATCGAAGTGTTCGTGAGTCAAGAGGATGTACGGCACCTGTCGCACACCGGCGGAGGCCAGGGCGCCCAATAGCGGCCCGATGTCGGGATTGCCCGGATCAACCACCAGCGCCTCCCGGTGGGACGGGGAGTGGACCACATACGTGCAGGACGAAAACACCGATGACACCAATTGTGTAATGTGCAAATTATGACTAGCGCGGCATTGCATAGAATGTCTCGTCAATCATACTGTTCAAGAAACGTCGCAGGTGATAGCGATATCCGAGACCGTCTGTCAGATCTCTCACCAGTAACGGCAACGCGTAGAAATCCTCGGGGTGATGGTAGACCCTTACCGCCAAGCCGGGGCGATGAGCCCGGATGGTTTCTCGCGCACCGCGCAGAATGCCGGCCTCCGATCCCTCCACATCCATCGTTATCAATGAAGGCCGGAAATTGAAAAAAGCGTCGTCGATTGACACGGCCTGGACCATGGCGTCACCCTTGCCGATCCCCCCCATTTCGCCATCCATCGAGAAGCGAAGCTGCTCAGTTTTCTCCGACACCGCCAGCGGGTAGGCCTGCGCTCCGGGTACGTTGCGGACAACCTTCGTTAGTTTGGCGTAGTTGGCGGGATTGGGTTCCAGTCCCGCGTAGGCCTCAACGGTGTAGCCGGCGGCTTCTGCCGCGGCCAAGTCCGCCCCGTCATACGCACCGCATTCAAGGAAGCGAAGGGGTTCTGGCCACCGTCCGACTTCTGGGTCGCAGAAGTACGAGTAGATCTCGTGATACTGCCAACTGGCCAGTGAAGCGCCATAACGCTCCGGTTTCTTCAAACGCTTATAGAGTGTTCCCGGCGGCAGGAACGATATACTCCGTTGTTCATGGGCTTTCACGCAGGCCGTGTACAATTCACGGCTAACCTCATCGTCCCAAATGGATTCTGCTTGGGCAATTTCCTCATCGCGTCCGACATGTGCGTTGGGACCTCCCATCCACAGCCACGGGGGCAGCTCTCGCCAGTGGAAGTTGTAATATAACTCAACGGAATACCACTTCTCATTTTCTAACATCGTGATGATGCCGCGCAACCGTTCTCCGGGATGGTCAACCGTGACGAGCAAGCGCAGGGTGGAACGCTTTTCCGGCGGGAAATCCGCCGAGCGAAGGACTGGAACACCTTCGAATTCAGTCAGGCCGGTGAAATCATCCAAGATGGCGACAACGGGCCTGTGGTTCTTCTTCAGGAATCTGACTGCTTGCTGACCCAGAAATGCGCTTCCGAAAACGACAATACCGACCTCATTCTTCATCTAGTCTCTCGCGCCGATCCTGTTAAGTCGTATGTCGCTGTTTCCAGTATTGTTCCTGCCATTGCGAGTAAATGCCGGTGATGGAGAGACTGGCCTGGGTGACGATTCTAGTGAGCCGTGTAACCGCCATCCACCACCAACGTTGAGCCGGTAACCCATTTTGCTGCCGGGGAGAGCAGGTATGCAATCGCGTAGGCCACATCGCTCGGATCACCGAGCCCCAGGGGATGCTCACGTTCGATGGCCGCCACGTAGTCTTCTGCCAGACTCTTGGTAAACTGGCTGGACATTTCGCCGCGGATCACGCTCGGGGCGACGCAATTCACGCGGATTCGCTCACGAGCTAACTCCATCGCCAAGGAGCGCGTCAGCGCGATAATCGCCCCTTTGGAGGCGGAGTAGGCGGACAACGCCGGTTGGCCGACCAGCCCGGCGACGGAAGCGAGAAATACCACCGATCCGCCTGGGTTGTTCACGCCGCGCTGCCGGTAGCCCTTGGCCAACCAGAGGCTGGCGGTCACGTTGACCCGCCACAATTGTTCCACCGGCGCCGGTTCCAGCACCTTGAGAGGCAGGCCGATGTGCAGGCCGGCGCAATGCACCAGACCGTCGAGGCTGCCATGCTGTTGGGTCAAATCTTTCAGCCACGCTGGGATGTTCTCATAGGCGCTCAGGTCGAAGACACTTGTGACATGGCCGTTGCCGGTTAAAGCGCTGTGCGTGGACTCGAGCCGCTCCTGATTCCGGGCCACGAGGATGAGGCGCGCCCCCATTTGGCTCAGGACGATCGCCGTCTCACGCCCGATGCCTGAGGAGGCGCCCGTGACCAATATCCTGCGCGCCGTCAGTTCAAAGGGATTCAACACCGCCAGGCCTCCGACCTGTTGACCAAGATGACCGGAGGCGACACCAGCGGGCCACAACTCACGGCGCAGGCACCCCATGAATACCCAACACCGAAGCCCGCCAGCAACAGGCGGAGCGGCCGGGAACTGATCTCCTCGCGCAGTTGCGTGGTGATGGTGAGCGGTATGGATGGAGAACTGGTGTTTCCGTATTCCCTCAAAGAGAAGGGCACTTTGTTGAGCGGCACCTTCATGGCTTTGGCCAAATGGGTGAGCATGAATTTGTTGGCTTGGTGAAAGACAAAGTCATCCACCTCCTCCATCTTCCACCCGGCCGCCGTCAGCGCTCGGTTCACAAGGGGCGGGACCTCCCGGATGGTGAAGGCAAAGACTTCCGCCCCGTCCATGTATAGGTCCTCGGCACTTCGTTGATTGTCCGCTTCCGCCTTCCGCCGGAGGTGGGTTGTCTCGTCCTGCGGATGCCGGGAGTACTGCAGCCCGGTCGGGATGATCAGGTTCTTCCAGCCGGTCCCGTCCGTTCCGAGCGAGAAGACGCACGGCCCGACTGCGTCATCCTTTTCCAAGGCCGTGGCGGAACCGGCGTCACCGAACAAGAGGCTGAGGGCACGGTCCGATGGCGACGAAAGAACGCTCGCAATGTCGCCGGCCAACACAAGCACCCGCGACAGACCGGACCCGGCAATCAAACTGGCTCCCAGCCAGAGACCATAGACATATCCCGAGCAACCGAGCGCCACATCGAAGGCCGCACAGGAATGCGGCAGCCCCAATCGCATCTGGAGGATGCAACTGGTGGCCGGGATACACGGGAAATCGGGGGTTTGCGTGACGAACACCAGGCCTTCAATGCTCTCCGGACTCCAGCGGAGTGCCTGCAGCAGGCGCTGCGCCGCCGCATAGCACAGGTCCGAACTGCACAACCCGGGAGTGGTCAGGTGCCGGTATTCGATGCCCGTGTTCATGGAGATCTTCTGGACCATCTCGGCCCCGAAGATATCCGCAGCCGCCGATACGGGCGCGCGCGTGTCCGGCACGGCACTGGCAATGCCCGCCACCCGAACACCTGGTATCTTGGCGGTCGCCACGGGACTACTTTTTCTCCACGAGTTTCATCAGGTCCGCAACGCTCTTGCATTGGCGGAGGTCGGTTGGCTCGACTTTGGCCCCATATTTCGCGTCCGCCATGGCCAGAAAGCTGATAAAGGCCAGAGAGTCCCACCCTTGCAAACTGCCAAGTGGCGTCGCCAAGTTGAGTGACCCGGCGTCCGCCTCCAGCAGTTCTTCCACGTTTGCGATGAACTCTTGTTCATTCATTCCAAGTCCCCGCATGTTGTGCTGTCGCTGGAGAATGGGTGGCAATCCTAAATTCCCCAGACGACCGAGGGTGCAAGACCGTCATCGCCCTTGTCGCGGACATTATATCATTACACGAACGCAAGGGCAAGTTTGCAGGGGTTCCGCCATCATTGAAGGATACCTCCACTAACAGGCTGCTAAGAAAGTTGACTTGACACGCATGTTATACTTCCGTGCAAAGGGTTCGAGTTTGGGAAGGAGCACCCGATGCGCGGAGACAGCAGCGAGCAGTGGCCGATGTACTTTGCGATTAATGTGGAGGCCTAGTGCTTCCTTGCGGAAATAGGCGTCGTATTTCCGCAAGGAAGCACTAGAAGCCCTGCGGCCGGCCGCCGAGCAGATAGCGCAGCAGCACTTTCAACCGGGTGAAACGCCCCCGGCAGAAACTCGCTCCGCCCGGGAGCGGGAAGAGACAGAACGACTTGAGCAGCCTCGTCAGCGCCTTCCGGCGCTCTCCCTGAACGAAATACACCCAGGAGCAATCTGCGCAGGCATGGCTGTAAGCCATCGCTTTGAGAACGTAGCGGCGGCGAGCCGCAGGCCAGTCGAAAGCCTTGTCCAGGACACACAGGAAATTGCGTTCCATGGTCGCGGCGTTCTTGCTCATGTTCCCGGGATGGTGGCGGATCGTTACGTAGTCGCCGACGAGCACGCCGATCTTCCGGCCGTCGCGGGTCAGGCGGAGCATCATGTCGCGGTCTTCGACGCTCCGCAGGGTCTCATCGAACTCTCCGACCTCGTTGAAAAGCGACTTCCGCATCAGCGCCGTCGAGCCGAACCCGGGGCCCGAAAAGAAGCAGTCCTCGAAGCCGAGCGCCTCCGTCGCGCCTTTCGGCCATGTGCTCCAGCAGACGACGGCCTGATAACCTTGGGCGATGGCCAGCGACATCTGCGCGGCGATCTTGTCCGGCTTCCACGTGTCGTCCGAGTCCAGGAACGCCACGTACTCTCCCCGCGCCGCGCGGATGCCGGCGTTGCGCGCGCCGGAAAGACCGCGGTTGGGCTGGTAAAGATAGCGGATGCGCCCGCGGTAAGGCTGCAAGCGCTCTGCGGTGTCGTCGGTCGAGCCGTCGTCCACGACGACGACCTCCACCGGCGAATAGGTCTGCGCCAGGGCGCTCTCCACCGCCTCGGCGACGAACCGGCCATAGTTATACGTCGGTATGACGGCGCTGACCATCGGATTCGCCTCCGCGCTCATCGGCCGTGCCCCCGCTCAATGACGTCGCGATAGAACTCCACTTGGCGCCGGGCCGCCTGGCCGATGGAGAAGTTATCCCGCGTCCAGCGATTGTTGAGAAGCGGGTCAGTACGGACGGCGGCAATCGCTAGTACGCGGGAGATACACGCGATGGGTGCGGAAGGGCTTGGCTGATCTCGGAACTTCCTGCATGTGGCGGTGATCCGACGCAAACGCGTCATCATCGGGACTCATATTGAGACCTGGACGGGGCAAAGGCTTCGATCTCATCAGGAAACTTCGCAGTAATCTCGGAGAAGACCTCATGTATCGCAGCCGCGATCCTGCGCGGGTTGCCGTACTTTGTTTTGGCGAGCTGCTTCAGATAGTCGAGAAACAGCCTTGTCGTTGCCGAGGCGGGTGGATGGCGGGCATCGAGTACCCTCAAGACTAAGAGCTTGCACATCTCATCCAATTTGGCGTGCGCGTCATCAAACTGTCCGATGCGATGGAATACCTCGCGCAGTTCACGGCAAGCGTTGCAAAAGGTCGCATAGGAGCCACGTTTGGCGTCGGAATCTTGTTCCTCTGGTCGGTGAGACTGATGCCCAGGTTTACTCGTCTGAAGTCGTGGCGAGTCGTGATCGTCAAAGAGATCGCCGCCAGAAGTGGTGCCGCGACCGATACCTGTTCGACTGGCCACCGTTCCTTACCTCTTTCTGTAATGCGGGTATGCTACCGCTTCCGAGGAGATTGTTTCAAGTGCAGGCTTTATCCCTTGCCAAGACGAGCAAGGGCGAGTTGCCGATTTCCACGCCTTGCGGCACACGTTCAGAACGAACCTGTGCAACGCGGGGGTGCATCCGAAGATTGCTCAGGCGCTTGCCCGGCATAGCACCATTGGGCTGACGATGGACAGGTACACGCATTTGGCCGTGGCCGATCAGACGGCGGCGCTGGACGTGCTCCCAGACCTGACTGCGCCGGAAGGCTCAGCGCGGCGGGCGACGGGAGCGGACGATTCTGTCTTGGCGTCCTGCTTGGCGTCGAAGAGGTCAAAACAGGCAACTTCGCTTAGCGTCGAGCAACACGCGAGCGAGAGGGACGAATGTGAAGAAACTCTAAGCCTGGCCTTGGCAAATGCAGAACAGTCCAGTAGAATAACGGGCATTCGGACGAGTGATGGAATGGCAGACATATCGGACTTAAAATCCGCTGCGCCATTGTCGCAACAGGGCGCCACGTCAAGACGTTACGCAAACAGGGCTTCCGGCCTTGCCGCAAATCTTGCCCTTTCGGACCCCAATCTTGTCGCCGCGATAGATGCCTGGCCGAAGCTCCCGGAACCCATTAGAGCAGGTGCCGGCGAAGCTGCAAGTTCAGGAGGAAGAGCCGCATTTGCTGGTTATCCACGACATGCCGGAGCCGGACCCGATTCCCGGCGTCGAGAATGGGGCCGCCGAGGCGGCTTTGCCGCCGGCGGACGTGGAGGAGAGAGCAGATGGAGAGTGAACTCGACGAGGTGATGGCGCGGCTTCGGCGATACGGGTACACGGGGCTGGACGAGCTTGAGCACGAGCGGACGCCGAACTCGTTCTGCTTCCATGCGGTCAAGGACGGGCACGGCCATCGGCTACGCGTGGCGGTGCGAGCCGAAGGCGGAGCCGTTGGTAAGCCCCTGAGGGCGTCGCCCTTACGCCGCCCAGTCCTTGCACAGCAGTTCAGCCTGCTCCAGGACCGTCGCCGTGGCCTTCTCCTGCTTGTCGGGCGGGTATGAGAGCCGTACGGACACGAACGGCGAGTGTGGATATACCCCGCGTGCGGCGGGCGCGGGGGTGCCCTGCGCAAGCTTTTGCAGTAACTACAGTAAACAGTATAAAGATGCGTAACTATCGCTGCGATAAATCAAAAACTCGGGCGCAAATCGCCTTTGAAATGGGACATTCTAACCTGCGCCCCCTTGTCCAGCGCATGTTTTAGATAATCCCGGGCCACCCCCTTGTAAAGGGAGCAATGGAGAGGTAAACTGTTAAAGCTGCCAGCTTTAAACTGCCGAAGGCGTCCTCGTGGGCAATAAGCCGGAATTATGACGACGGAGTTTCTCCAATGGGCGCCGCGCAAGCGGCCATTGAGGGAGTTGATCTGTGGCCCTGAAGAAGATGCTTGGGTTGTGCGTCGGCGGACTTTTGCTGTGGGCGACTCTCTGCCAGGCGCAGACCGGCAGCGTGCAGGTGACGCTCGCGCCGGCGGGCGCGATTAGCGCCGGCGCAAAATGGAACGTGGACAGCGGCGCGAATTGGAGCGCGGCCGGCGGCGGCTGGCAGAGCAGCGGCGCCACCGTCAGCGGCCTCAGCCCGGGCACCCACGACGTATACTTCATGACCGCCGCCGGATGGGCCTCGCCGGTGAGCACGGCGATTACCATTACGGCCGGCGCTACGACGCCCGTTACCGGCACGTATACCCAACTGGCGGGCAGCCTGACGGTGGAGCTCACCCCCGCGGCCGCGCTCGCCGCCGGCGCGCAATGGAACGTGAACGGCGAGGCCTGGCAGAACGGCGGCGCCACCGTCAGCGGTCTCACCGCCGGCTCCGGCTATACGATAAACTTCAACAACATCGGCTCCTGGGCCTCCCCGCAGAGCGCCTCGGGCACGATCTCCAGCACCAGCGCGACGACCGCCGTGGCGGCTTACCTCCAGACGGCCGGCGCCTCGTTCACGACGCTCACCCCATTGTCCACCACCCTGTGGAACGATTGGTACACCCTCTGGGACGAGAATATCCAGAGCGACTACGATTGGCAGTTGACGCCAGGTATGCTGGTAAGCGGGTATTCAGATTACGGCGGCATGGGCGAAAACCTCGACTGGCAGCTTGCGCCGGTGCTGACCGGCTTCTACTACGGCTTCATGGCCACCAGCAACACCGAGTACGTCAATGAGATGGTGACCTTTGTTGATGATCTCATCAGTCTTGAGACGATCGAGCCGGACGGCTACCCCGGCTGGCCCGCGACGACCGCCGGCGGCGTCACAGGGACGGATGACCTGGACTGGTACTACGGCGACAGCATGCTCGGCGAAGCCGCGGCGTTCCGCCCGATCGTCCTGATGGCCTGCCAGATGGTCACCAACCCCGCGCTGAAAGACGTAATCTACAGCGGGACAGGCCAGACCTACAGCGTGATAGGACAGAGCTACCTGGCGCTGGCCGAGACGCTCTACCGGAAGTGGGTGTGGCGCGGCGGCTGGCGAGATACAGATCCCACCTACTACCCCGGCGGGATGATCTCCGTGATGCTGCCGGAGGGGATGGACCCGGCCACCGGCTACAAGACCTGGATTACCAACCCGGCGACCAACTGGCCGGACTCGCCCGGCCAGAATTCCTACACCTCAGCCAACGAGTATGGCCCCGTCTGGATCGCTCAGGCCATCAATAATGGAATGTCGACGCCGACGAATTATAACGACGAGATCTCCCTGTGGCTGCTCGCGATGTGGGACGCAACGGGCAATCCCGAATACCAGCTCCGCGCGAGCAAATGGCTCACCTACCTGAAGAACTACCGGATGACGCTTGAGGACGAATGGACCTCCGGCCTTGACGGCGCCGGAGACTTGATCTGGAACTACTGGGAGCCGGCCGGGTCGTGGGATTTCATCGCGAACCAGGCGCAGAATGCTCTCTACGACAATAACGGAATAGGCAATACCAAGACGTGGTATGGCCTCCATCCCAACAACGGGTATTACTGGATAGACACCCAGTGCGCCGTCGCAGCGTTCGAGCATGGCGTGGTGTTCAACGAATCGGACATCACTACCCTGGTCACCGACGCCAAGACCAGTTGGACTCCCTCGTCGGGGCTGGGGACGATACAGTATTATTTCAATCCCTCCAGCCTGTTGCCGGGCATGTCCGTTTCGGCCTACCCCGCCTCCGGCACGGTGACGCAAGTCTGCGGCTGCATCCCGAACTCGTTGACCCCGCTGGCCTCCGCTGCCTGGCCGGAGGTGGTATTCTGGAACGGCGGCTCATACCCCGCCCCCTTGAACGGCACGATCGTGAGCGCGACCTGGAACGGGAGCACGGGCACCATCGTCGTCAAGCCCACCAGCGGCGGGGCAAACGTGACGCTCGACACCAACACGAGCACCGAGGTTTGGCTGCTGCGGATGTGGAGCAACTTCGTCCCCTATGATACGCAAATCCAACAGGAATTCGAGGCAAACGAGGACACCAACCCGGCGACCGCCAGTTCCTGGGGTGCGACGACCGACTCGTACTTCCTCTGGCTGCACAGCTCGCTGACCGTGCAGTCCGCGCCGCCCGCCGGGATCAGCATCGGTTCGACCCTGGGCGAGGGCTACACGACGAACTACACGATTCCCGGCGCGGAGTACAGCCCGACCGTGAACCTCCAGGCTCCGGCGACGGACCCGACCGGGTACACCTTCGCCAAGTGGACGGTGAACGGAACGAACCAGACCGCCGGCCTCAAGTCCATCACGTTCGGCAGGAATGGGCCCACGACGGCAGTGGCGCAGTACACCGTGAACGACTATGCGCTGACCGTCCAGTCGTCGCCGCCGACCGGGATAGCGGTCACTTCGAGCACCGCCGACGGCGGGACTACGAACTACACGGTGCCGAGCATCGCGTACGGAACGAGCGTGAACCTGGCGGCGCCGGCGACGGACCCGGCCGACTACACCTTCTCGCACTGGACGGTGAACGGGACGGTTCAGACTGCGGGGCTGAAGTCCATCACGTTCACGATGCCCGCAGCGGCGACGGCGGCCATGGCGCAGTATACGCTGAACGCCTCCACGCTTAACGTGCAGTCCACACCGCCGACCGCGCTGAGCATCGGTTCGAGCACGGGTCACGCCGGGACGACGAACTACGCGATGCCGAGCGTCGAGGCCGGGACAAGCGTGAACTTGCAGGCGCCGGCGACGGACCCGACGGGATCGTACAGCTTCGCGCAATGGACGTTGAACGGCGCGGCGCAGACGGCGGGGCAGCAGTCCGTCACGTTCACGATGTCCGCTGCAACGACGGCGGTGGCGCAGTACACGCTGAACAGCGGCGCATTGGCCGTTCAGTCCACGCCGCCGACCGGGGTATTTATCACATCGAGCACGGGCAATGGCGGGACGACGAACTACGCGATTCCCGTCGTCACGCCGGGCGCCAGCGTGAACCTCGCGGCGCCGGCGACGGACCCGACCGGGTCGTACATCTTCTTGCAATGGACGGTGAACGGCGCGTCGCAGGGCGCCGGGCAGCAGTCCATCACGTTCACGATGTCCGGCGCGATGACGGCCGTGGCGGAGTACGCGCCGGCCTACGCGCTGACCGTCCAGTCCACGCCGCTGACCGGCCTGGCCATCGGTTCGAGCGCGAGCAACAACGGCACGACGAACTACACCAACACCGTGGCCTCCGGTGCGGACGTGAACCTCCAGGCGCCGGCGATAGACCCGACCGGGTTCACCTTCGCGCAGTGGACGGTGAACGGAACGGCGCAAACCGCCGGGCTGAAGAGCATCACCTTCACGATGACCGCGGCCACAACGGCGGTGGCGCAATACACGCTGAACACGTACGCGCTCAACGTCCAGTCCACGCCGCCGACCGGGCTGGCCATCGGTTCGAGCACCGGCGACGGCGGGACAACGAACTACGCGATGCCGAGCGTTGCGTACGGCACGAGCGTGAACCTGCAGGCCCCGGCGACGGATCCGATCGGGTGGTACACCTTCTCGCAGTGGATGTTGAACGGCGCGGCGCAGACTTCGGGGCAGCAGTCCCTTGGGTTCACGATGACTGCGGATACAACGGCCGTGGCGCAATACACGATTAACACCTACACGCTGACGGTGCAGTCGCAGAATCCGGCCAGCGGGGTTTCGGCCGCCGTCAGTCCCGCGGACAACAACGGCTTGTCCGGCGGGACCACGGGAACCCCGCCGCTGACGCGGACGTACAACGCCGGCACGTCGGTCACGCTGACGGCGCCTTTGGCCGTTTCCGGGGACAACTTCCAGAAGTGGCAGGAGAACGGCAGCGACTACAGCACGAATTCCACCATCACCGTCATGGCGGGGGACGACACGTACACGGCCGTGTATCTGACGCCGACGGCCGGATACATGCTGGCCGTTCAGTCCGCGCCGCCGACCGGCTTGTGCATCGGTTCGTGCACGGGCCACTCGGGGACGACGAACTGCGCGATGCCCTGCGTCGGTAACGGGACGTGCGTGAACCTGGTGGCGCCGGCGACGGACCCGGCCGGCTACGCCTTCTCGCAGTGGATGGTGAACGGCGCGGCGCAGAGTCCCGGACAGAAGTCCATCACGTTCACGCTGGATGCGGCGGTGACGGCGGTGGCGGGATACACCGCGAACATGGGCTACACGCTGACCGTGGACTCCACGTCGCCCACCGGGCTGTTCATCAGCTCGAGCACGGGCCAGAGCGGCACGACAAACTACACGAAGGCCGGCGTCGTCAGCGGGGCGAGCGTGAATCTCCAAGCCCCGGCGACGGACCCGAAGGGATATATTTTCTCGCAATGGACCGTGAACGGTGCGGCGCAGAGTCCCGGACAGAAGTCCGTCACGTTCACAATGGAAGGGGCCGTGACGGCGGTGGCGGACTACACAGCGAACCCCAGCTACACGTTGACCGTGGAATCCACGCCGCGGACCGGGATCGTGATCAGTTCGAGCACGGGCCAGAGCGGCACCACGAACTTCACGAAAGCCGGCGTCGCCAGCGGGACGAGCGTGAATCTCCAGGCCCCGGCCGCGGATCCGGCGGGGTATGCCTTCTCGCAATGGACGGTGAACGGCGCGGCGCAGACCCTCGGGCAGAAGTCCATCGCGTTCACGATGGATGGGGCCGTGACGGCGGTGGCCCAGTACACGCTGAGCGGCTACGCGCTGACGGTGGAATCCACGCCGCCGACCAGGCTGAGCATCGGTTCGAGCACGGGTCAAAAAGGGATAACCAACTACTACCTGAACAATGGGGTCGGCCCGGGGACGAGCGTGAACCTGGTCGCGCCGGCGACGGACCCGGCCGGATATACTTTCTCGCAGTGGACGGTGAACGGCGCGACGCAGCCCGCCGGGCAGAAGTCCATCACGTTCGCGATGAGTGGGGACATGACGGCGGTGGCCGAGTACACATTGAACGGCTACGCCCTGACCGTGCAGTCCACGCCGCCGAGCGGGCTGAGCATCGCTTCGAGCACGTCCGACGGCGGCATAACGAACTACACGAAGACGGCGGGCGCGTACGGGGCGAGCGTGAACCTGCAGGCCCCGGCGACCGATCCGAGCGGGTACACGTTCTCGCAGTGGACGCTCAACGGCGCGGCGCAGAGCGGCGGGCAGAAGTCCATCACGTTCACGATGGACGCGGCGGTGACGGCGGTGGCGCACTACAAGGCGAACGTCGGCTACACGCTCTCGGTGCAGTCCACACCGCCGACGGGGGCATACATCACTTCGAGCACGTCCGACGGCGGTATAACGAACTATACGCTGCCCGGCGTTGCGTACGGCATGAGCGTGAATCTGCAGGCCGCAGCGACGGACCCGGCCGGATACACGTTCTCGCAGTGGACGCTCAACGGCGCGGCGCAGGCCGACGGGCAGAAGTCCATCACGTTCACGATGGATGGGGCGGTGACGGCGGTGGCGCACTACACCGCGAACACCAGCTATGCGTTGACCGTGGGAGCGACGCCGCCGGTCAAGCAGATCATCAGCTCGAGCACCGGGCACGGCGGCACGACGAGCTACACGAAGAGCGAAGTGGCGTTCGGCGCCAGCGTGAACCTGCAGGCGCCGGCGGCGGATCCGAAGGGGTATATCTTCTCGCAATGGACGGTGAACGGCGCGGCGCAGCCTGCCGGGCAGAAGTCCGTCACGTTCCCGATGGATGCGGCCGTGACCGCCACAGCGAAGTATAACCTCGGGTACAATCTGACCGTGGAATCCACGCCGCCCACCGCGCTGAGCATCAGCTCGAGCACGGGGCAGAGCGGCACGACGAACTACACGAAGAGCGGGGTCGCGTATGGGACGAGCGTGAACCTGGCGGCTCCGGCGGCAGACCCGGCCGGGTATACCTTCTCACAGTGGACGTTGAACGGCGCGGCGCAGCCCGACGGGCAGAAGTCCGTCACGTTCACGATAAACGCGGCCGTGACGGCGGTGGCGAAGTACACACCGAACACCGGCTACATGCTGACGGTGCAGTCCGCGCCGCCGGGCAAGCAGGTCATCACTTCGAGCACATCCGACGGCGGCATAACGGACTATACAGTGCCCGACGTCATGTACGGCGCGAGCGTGAACCTTGTGGCGCCGGCGACGGACCCGGCCGGATACGCCTTCTCGCAGTGGACGGTGAACGGCGCGGCGCAGGGTCCCGGGGAGAAGTACGTCACGTTCGCGATGGACGGGGCCATGACGGCCGTGGCGGAGTACACGGCGAACGCCGGCTACGCGCTGACCGTTCAAAGCATGCCGCTGAGCGGAGTGTCTATCAGTTCGACCACGGGCCAGAACGGTACGACGAACTACACGAAGGCGGGCGTCGCTGATGAGACGAGCGTGAACCTCGAAGCGCCGGCCACGGACCCGAAGGGATATGCCTTCTCGCAATGGACAGTGAACGGCGCGGCGCAGATCCCCGGACAGAAGTCCATCACGTTCACGATGGACGGGGCCATGACGGCCGTGGCGGAGTACACGGCGAACGCCGGCTACGCGCTGAGCGTCCAATCCACACCGCCGGCCGGGCTGCGTATCGCTTCGAGCACGGGCCAGAACGGCACGACGGACTACACGAAGAGCGGTGTCGCGTACGGGGCGAGCGTGAACCTCCAAGCGCCGGCCACGGACCCGACGGGATATACCTTCTCGCAGTGGACGGTGAACGGCGCGGCGCAGCCTGCCGGAGAGAAGTCCATCACGTTTACGATGGATGGCGCGATGACGGCGGTGGCGCAGTACACACTGAATGGGTACGCGCTGACCGTTGAATCCACGCCGCCGACCGGGCTGAGCATCGGTTCGAGTACGGGTCAGAAGGGCACGACGAACTACTATATCAATAAGAACGTCGCGAGCGGGGCGAGCGTGAACCTGCAGGCGCCGGCGACGAACCCGAGCGGCTACACCTTCTCGCAATGGACCGTGAACGGCGCGGCGCAGACGGCCGGGCAGAAATCCATCACGTTCACGATGGATGGCGACATGACGGCGGTGGCGGAGTACACGCTGAACGGCTACACGCTGGCGGTACAGAGCACGCCGCTGACCGGGCTGAGCATCGGTTCGAGCAGCGGTCAGGACGGCACGACGAACTGCACGATCCCCGGCATCGCGTCCGGAACCAGTGTGAACCTGGAGGCGCCGGCGACCGACCCGGCCGGATACACCTTCTCGCAGTGGACGCTGAACGGCGCGGCGCAGACGGACGGGCAGAAGAGCATCACGTTCACGATGGACGCGGCCGTGACGGCGGTGGCGCACTACACGGCGAATATCAGCTACACGCTCACCGTGCAGTCCACGCCTCCGAGCAAGCAGGCCATCGCTTCGAGCACGGGCAACAGCGGTACGACGAGCTACGCGAATACCGTCGCGTACGGGACGACCGTGGAACTGCAGGCGCCGGCGACGGACCCGGCGGGATATACCTTCTCGCAATGGACGGTCAACGGCGCGGCGCAGGCCGACGGGCAGAAGAGCATTACGTTCACGATGGATGCCGCCGTGACGGCGGTGGCGCACTACACGGCGAACGTCGGCTACACGCTGACCGTGCAGTCCACGCCGCCGGTCAAGCAGGTCGTCACTTCGAGCACATTCCAGGGCGGCATAACGAACTACACGGTGTCCGGCGTTATTTACGGCGCCAGCGTGAACCTGCAAGTCCCCGCGACGGACCCGATCGGGTACACCTTCTCGCAATGGACGGTGAACGGCGCGGCGCAGAGTCCCGGGCAGAAGTCCATCACGTTCACGATGGTTGGGGCGATGACGGCAGTGGCGGAATATACATCGAACATCGGCTACATGCTGACCGTGGAATCCACGCCGCCGGTCAAGCTGGTCATCAGCTCGAGCTCGGGCCAGAGCGGCACGACGAACTACACGAAAGCCGGCGTCGCGTTCGGGACAACCGTCAACCTGCAGGCGCCGGCCACGGACCCGGCCGGGTACATGTTCTCACAATGGACGGTGAGCGGCGCGGCGCAACCTGCCGCACAGAAATCCGTCACGTTCACGATGACCGCGGCCACGACGGCCGTGGCGATATATGTCAAGGACGTCCCGTAGCATCGTGAACTACGCAAGCCTCTGAGGGCGGACCTTACGCCGCCCAGTTCTTGCACCGCAGTTCAGCCTGCTCCAGGACCGTCGCCGTGGCCTTCTCCTGCTTGTCGGGCGGGTACCTGGCCGCGTTCAAGTCATTCTGCCGCTGGATGGTGAGGGAGCGGCGGGCGTCGGAATCCCCAATAGCACACCTGAGCGGGTTGAATGCGCGGACGGATCGGCGCGTTGAACGGCGCGCGCGACCGGAACCGATGGAAGCGCTGATGTTCAGGAACTGAACGGTGTAAAATCCTTACCTCAAATCTTGCCTATTCAGGGTGCGTTTTCGGGCACTGGACGGCACAAACTGTCACAAGCGGAAGGCCAAGAGGCGGACGGCACGGAAGCGATAAAACCCGCGCCGGTATTGGAAAACGCTGAGGATTCGGGTATGCTGTGCGGCGCAAGGGCGAGTGATGGAATGGCAGACATATCGGACTTAAAATCCGATGTCCCGCTAGGGACGTGAGGGTTCGACCCCCTCCTCGCCCAATTGAGAAAGGCGTCGCCGGCGACCGGCCGGCTCAGTCATTCGACCGCGGCGCAGAGGCCATCGCGGAACCCAGAGTGGCCTCGTCGAACCCTTTCGGCGCGCGGCCGTCGCGGGCGTACAGGTAAACGGCCGCCTGAAAGATGGTCTGCAGCGCGGATTGCACGACGGACAGCCCGATCAGGTAAATCGTCCCGATCGCGATCAGCAGCACGCCCAGCGGCATGACGGTGTGCAGAATATGGAAGCCCAGGAAAAGCGGGACGATGCCGCCGAGACCCAGCAGCAGGAAAACCAGTCCGAAGCTGAACCCGCCGACCAGTTGCTCGCCCCACGTCTTCTTCAGGAGCGCCACCGATTCCTTCAGCGCCGCGAAGGGGCCTTTTTTCTCCACGACGAGAATCGGCACGACGAGGAACGTCATGACCGACCACGTCATTCCGAGCAGGCCGGCGCCGATCTGCCCCACCCAACTGCCGCGCTTGCGCGTCAAGTTCTCCAGCGTCCGCAGGATCATTCCGACGGTGGCCGCGACGAGCGCCCAGCCGACGATCTGCGGCAGCCGCGAGAGCGCCGCGTGGAAGCCCGTCGAGAGCGTCGGCTCGCCGCCGCGCATCCGCAGGATCGCGCACGCGACGACGGCGCTGTTGAAGAAGATGACGATGAAGTAGTTCACAAAATAGAAGAGGAAGTAGAGCAGCCCGTAATACAGCAGCGTCCTCTCGTGCAACTGCTCCGCGGTCGGGATGGCCGTCGCCCGCAGCGGCAGCGCGAACGAGAGCAGCACGAGCACGCAGCAGACGCCGCTGATCAGCGGGAAAAGCACCAACTGCTTCTCCGCCTTGAGCACCTCCCACGACGAGCGCATCATGTCGAACGTGTATGAGATGCGTTCCATGGCCGTTCCTCCTTCCGGTTCCTAAGCCTCGTAATCGTAATCGAACTCGGCCTTTGTACGATGTGGACGGAAAAGGACGATTACGATCACGAGTAAGATTACGATTGCGAGTTCTAACTGCATCCGCGCATCATCAGCAGCATCAGCGCCAGGCCGACGACGGCCACAGCGCCGGCGACGGCGAGCATTCGCAGCAGGCGGCCGCCGGCGGCGGGCGCACGGACTTCCCCGGTTCGGCCGGCCGGCGTCATCAGGCTGCACGCTTCCTCGTAGCTGATCGAGGCCGGCTGGCCGTCGCGCGCGGCGGCCAGGTCGGCTTTGAGCTCCGCGTACGAAGCGTGCCGGTCCGCGGCCTGCTTGGCCATCATTTTGCAGATGACCGCCGCGGCGGGTTCGGAGAGCTGCGGGAACGCAGCGCGCGGCAGGCGCGGCGATTCGGCCACGACGCGCACCATCGTCTCCTGCGGAGTCGAGGCCGGGAACGGCAGCTCGCCGACGGCCATGTGATAGAGCGTGGCGCCGAGCGAGTAGATGTCCGACCGGAAATCAATGTCCCGCGCGCCGCGCGCCTGCTCGGGCGACATGTACGTCGGCGTGCCGACGACGCCCATCGTGAGCGATTGCTGAATGCGCGGGTCGCGGATGTCGGCGAACTCCTTGGCGATGCCGAAATCCGCCAGCTTCGGCACGCCCCACTTCGACATGAGGATGTTCCCCGGCTTCACGTCGCGGTGGATGACGCCGAGGCTGGCGGCTTCCTCGAGCGCGCCGCTGACCTGCAGGGCCACGTCGAACGCGTCGCGTTCCGGGATGCGGCCGCACCGCCGCAGGATCGCGGAGACCGGCTCGCCCTCGACGAACTCCATCACCAGGAACTGCACCGCCTCTTTCTCGCCGGCGCGGAAGACCTGCACGGTGTTCGGGTGCGTGAACCGCGCGGCGATGCGCGCCTCGCGATGGAAGCGCGCCAGGTAGGAATCGCTCGAGGAGAATTCCGGAAGGAGCAGCTTGATGGCGACGGTTTTGCCCAGCGAGACGTCCTGCGCCTCGAACACCACGGCCATGCCGCCGCGGCCGACGAGCCGCACCAGGCGATATTCCTCCAGGTCCGACGGCAGCTCGCGGATCCACGCCTCCGTTTCCAGGTCGTGGGCGTCCTGGTCGGAGAGGATGCCGCGCTCGATCGCGATGCGCGTGGGGGTTTTGCTGCGGCCCTGCGCGGCGACCTGCGTGTGCTCCGCGCGGACCATCTCCAGTTGCGCGTCCGTGATCATGCCCCGGTCGAGCGCGATCTCGAGCAGCCGCATCGGAGGTCTCTTCTCGGCCGCGGGAGCCATAGTTTCTCGCTAATTGACCACGTTCTGCCGGCCGCCGGCCAGGAAGACGCGGACGTTGTCCACGGCCGTCTTCATCAGGCGTTCGCGCGCGGCGCGGGTGGCCCAGGCGATGTGCGGCGTGATCTGGCAGTTCTTCGCCTTCAGGAGCGGGTGCGTCGCGGGAGGCGGCTCGACGGCCAGCACGTCGAGCGCGGCGCCGGCGATGCGGCCGGAGTTCAGCGCGTCGGCCAGCGCCTGCTCCTCGACGAGCGGGCCGCGGCTGGTGTTGATGAGGAAGGCCGTCTTCTTCATGAGCGACAGCCGCTGCGCGTTGACGAGGCCCTTCGTCTCCGGCGTGAGCGGGCAATGCAGGCTCACCACGTCGCTGCGGCGGAAGAGGTCGTCGAGCGAGACGAACTCCACCTCGGGTCCGCCCGGCTTCGGGGCCTGTTCGACCGCGAGCACGTTCATCCCGAACGCCTTCGCGACGGCGGCCGTCTCGCGGCCGATCCGGCCGTAGCCGACGATCCCCATCGTCAGGCCCTTCAGCTCGATCAGCGGGAAATCCCAGTAGCAGAAATCCACACTCTTCGTCCAGCGCCCGTCGCGCACGGTCTGCGCGTGGTGCGCCACGTGCTGCGTCAGCTCGAGCAGATGCGCGAAGACCATCTGCGCCACGGACGGCGTGCCGTAGGTCGGCACGTTCGTCACCGAAACGTGCCGTTCGCGCGCCGCCTGGATGTCCACGACGTTGTAGCCGGTGGCCAGGACGCCGATGTATTTCAGTTGGGGCAACTGCCGGAGGACCGCCGCGTCGAGCACGGTCTTGTTGGTGAGGACGATCTCCGCGTCCTTCGCGCGCGCGACCACCTGGTCCGGCGGCGTGCGGTCATAGACCTCGGCCGTGCCGAGCGCCTTCAGTTCGTCCCAGCTCAAATCGCCGGGATTCAGCGTATGACCGTCGAGCACCACGATCTTCATCTCGCACCGCCTCTCTGTGCCGGCATTCGACACGCAGCAATCTATACCCTTGCGGCGCATTTTTCAACTGGGCCCTATTTTCCGGATTATGTTTATGCAGTCTTAGAGCGATGTTACGCGCGTTGCTCCGAAAACCAGCCCGCCCCTTGAAGCCGATTTTAGACCCACGCACAGTCGAGAAATTGCTTGACATCGTGTAAAGTCTTCATTACACTATGTACAGTTACCTTTACATAAGGCGCGGAACCATGAATGCAGAGCAGAAACGGGCCTGGTTGATTGTGATAGTTTTCGTCGTGTCCGTCGTTTTGTTCGCCGCCTTGGCGCCGTTTATCGGGGCTCGTGCGGCCATAGGGGCGTTCGGCTTCTTCGGGGTTGGCGGTTTAGCCGGATTCATCGGACGCGGAGAGAAGCCTGACGAGCGGGACATAAGCATCTTGCGCAAGGCCACAATGCTTGGCTTTGCGGCTTCTTACCTGATCTTCGTTCTGGGTCTCATGGGCGTGTGGTTCGCGGTTTTCATGTTTCATGGGCGTTCGCAGGTATCCGTACATGTGCTTCCCGCCATCGTGGGTTTGGGCGGTATAACGCACTACCTTGTACGCGCGGTCGCCATTCTGGTCGGCTACAGACTCCACGCGGAGGCCGACGATGTCTGAGATATCCAACTGCGTCAGGCGCCTGCGTTTCGAGCACGGCGAGATGACGCAGGAGCAACTGGCCGGACGCGTAGGGGTGACACGGCAAACCATCATCGCGATCGAGAGCGGCAAGTACACACCGTCGCTGGGGCTTGCGTTCCGTATTGCCCGCACTTTCAATCGCGGGATCGAGGACATCTTCACCTTTGAAGATGAGAAAGCCACATAGGCGCGTTCAGGATTCTTACACATTTCCGGGGGACCGGCGTGTATAATGGCGGCGGCTGAAAGCGATTTTTCAGGGGAAAGGGTCGCCCATGAAAACTGCGCATGGCGGTTTTACGCTCGTCGAAATGCTGGTGGTCGTCAGCGTGGTCCTCCTGGTCGCCGCATTGCTCCTGCCGGCGAGCTGTTCCACCGCAGATGAACGCGCTGATGATGGAGCCGCGCAGGAAATAAGCTGATCGGAGACGCAAATGGCGCATAGCGCTGAGGCTGAAGAATCGTCTCGGGATGTTAGAAATCTTATGAATAAGACTTGACATGATGTCATAAACCATGGTATAATCATTTGACCCATGAACGGTCACAAGATGCTCATGGGGAAGATGATACGATTCAAGAGGCAACTTGAAAAAACGAACCCGGCGCGTCATAACATACATCACTGAAGCATGTTAGAGCAATACATATCATAACACGCATTGTGATAACAAGTTAGGACAGATGAACCTGACCGGGTGGCGGATTCTTCGCTCACTGCTGCGGCCGTTCGTGCGGGTGTTCTACCGCGTCACGGTCATCGGGGCGCGGAACCTGCCGGCGAAGGGCCCGGTGCTGCTGGTCTGCAATCACGTTTCCTACGTGGACAGCGTCATCCTCGGCTACGCCCTGGCGCGCCCGCCTCGGTTCCTGATCTGGCGGAAGTTCTACGACGCGCAGCTCGTCGGGCCGGTGGTGCGGGCGTTCGGGGCGATACCGGTGGCCCAGGACGATGCGCCCGAGACGATCAAGACATCCCTCGCGGCGGTCGTCGCGGCGCTCAAAGCGGGCGAGGTCGTCTGCCTGTTTCCCGAAGGCGGCATGACGCGCACGGGCCACGTGCAGGGCTTCAAGCGCGGCTTCGAGCTGATCGCGCGCCGGGCGGGCGTGCCGATCACGCCGGTGTACATGGACGGGCTTTGGGGCAGCGTCTTCAGCTTCGAGGGCGGCGGCTACTTCTTCAAATGGCCGAAGCGGATCCCGCGGCCGCTGACGGTGGCGTTCGGGGCGCCGCTCCCGCCGGACAGCTCGTCCGCCGAAGTGCGCCGCGCGGTCATGGACCTGGGGTCGGACGCCTTCGCGCTGCGGAAGCGATACCAGCTCCCGCTGCACGTCAAGTTCTGGCGCGCGGCGCGGTCGAGCCCGTTCCAATGGCGGCGGCTGTGCATGGCCGATTCGACCGGGCAGGAGCTCACCTGGGGCCAGTCGCTCGCGGGCGCGCTGATGCTCTCGCGCTGGATGGACCGGCGCTGCCGCGGGCAGAAGAGCGTCGGCATGATGATGCCCGCCTCGGTCGGCGCGGCGCTGATGAACGCGGCGACGCTCGTCTCCGGCCGCGTGCCGGTCAACCTGAACTTCACCGGCGCGCGCGCCTCCATCGGCGTCGCCATCCGGCGCTGCGGCCTGAAGACGGTCTTCACCTCGCGCGGGCTCCTGCAGCGGACCGGGCTGCCGGAGCGGCCGGAATACGTCTATCTCGAGGACATCCTGCGCGGCATGCCGCGGCGCGACCGGGTGCTGTGCTACCTCCTCGCGGCGATCACGCCGAACGCGGTCGCCGAGCGCCTGCTGATGCGGCGCGGCGCGATGGACGACCTGGCCACCGTGATGTTCACCAGCGGCGCCACCGGCGAGCCGAAGGGCGTGATGCTCTCGCATCACAATATCGTGAGCAACATCGAGGCGTTCACGGAGGTGATGGCCTTCGGCCCGTCGGACACGATGCTGGGCATCCTGCCGCCGTTCCATTCGTTCGGGTTCACCGCCACGCTCTGGACGCCGCTGACGGTGCGCATGCCCGTGGTCTATCACCCGAACCCGCTCGACGCGAAAGGCGTCGGCCGCATGGCGGCGAAATACCGCGCGACGGTCATCGCCGGGACCTCGTCCTTCTTCGCGCTGTACGTGCGCGGCTGCGAGCCGGAGCAGTTCCGCTCGCTGCGGCTGGCGGTCGCCGGGGCGCAGAAACTCGTCCCGGCGGTGGCGGAGGCGTTCGAGGCGCGGTTCGGCCTGCCGCTGACCGAAGGCTACGGCTGCACCGAACTTTCGCCGGTCGTGTCCGTCAACGTGCCGGACGTCTGCGACGGCCCCGTGAAGCAGATCGGCGCGCGCGCCGGCTCGGTCGGCCGCCCGCTGCCGGGACTGGGAATCCTTGTCGCCGACCGCGAGACGCTCAGGCCCGCGGCCGGCAGCGCGCCGGGCGTCATCCTCGTGCGCGGGCCGAGCGTGATGATGCGTTACATGGATGACGCGCGCGCCACCGCGGCGGCGTTTCGGGAGGGCCCGCCTCCGCCGGAGCCGGGCCTGCGGCGGCTCGACTGGTACGTGACCGCCGACATCGGCGCGATGGACGAGGACGGGTTCCTCCACATTCACGACCGCATCTCGCGGTTCAGCAAGATCGGCGGCGAGATGGTGCCGCACATGGCGATCGAGGCCGCGCTCGCCGCGGCCTCGGCGGAGGCCGAGCGCCCGTTCGATGCCGCTCAGGGCGCCTTGAGCATGGTCGAAAGGCGCAGCTTTGCCGTGGTGACGCTCCCGGACCGCGTGCGCGGGGAAAAAGTCGTCGTCGTCTATTCCGGCCCTGAGCTGGACGCCGGCGCGCTGCTCCGGCGAATGTCCGAGTGCGGCGTGCCGAACCTGTGGCTGCCCTCGCCGAGGGACTTCCACCGCGTCGAGGGCCTGCCTTTCCTGCCAAGCGGGAAACCGGACCTCGCCGCCACCCGCCGCCTGGCCGAAGCGGCCGCCGGCGCGAAGGATTGAGCGGCAGCGTTTTGCGATTGGAGTTAAGTTGACAGGGAACCCCGCGCAAGTCATAATTCCCGGAAGGTGCACGGCGGCGGAAAAACGAGGCGCGAACTCACCCCAACCATCCTTAGGGAAGGAGACGTAAATGGCGAAGGCACAGGCCGGCGGGCAGAAAGCGGACTTGAAGCCGCTCGCGGAAGCGATCATCAACGGCAAGCGGGAAGTGGTCGTGGAGCTGGTCAAGAAGGCGCTCGCGGAGAACATCCCGCCGGCGACGATCCTGAACGACGGCCTGATCGCCGGCATGAACGAAGTCGGCCGCCGCTTCAAGGCCAACGAGTTCTACGTGCCGGAGGTGCTGATCGCGGCGCGCGCCATGTCCAACGCCAAAGAGGCCGCCACCAAGCCGGGCGCGATGGAAATCCTGCAGCCCCACCTGACCAAGGCGGGCGTGAAGTCGCGCGGCAAGGTGATCCTCGGCACGGTCAAGGGCGACCTGCACGACATCGGCAAGAACCTCGTCTGCATGATGCTCCGCGGCGCCGGCTTCGAAGTGATTGACCTGGAGATTGACGTGCCGGCGGATAAGTTCGTGGAGGCCGCCAAGGCCCAGAACGTGAAGCTCGTCGGCCTCTCCGCGCTGCTCACGACCACCATGCCGCAGATGAAGGCGGTGTGCGAAGCGGTCCGCAAGGCCGGGCTGAAGGACGTGAAAGTGATGATCGGCGGCGCGCCGGTGACGCAGAGCTACGCCGACGAGATCGGCGCGCAGGGCTATGCTCCGGACGCCGCCTCCGCCGTGGACAAGGCGAAGGAATTGTTAGGGGTCGCTTGATCAGCGATTGCCGGCGCAAGAGTTCGGCGGGGAGAGCGGCCGTGGCGCATGCCGCGGAGGCTCTCCCCGTTTTTTTCTGAGGCGCGCGCACGCAGTTTCGCCGGCGAGGGCGTCATCCAACAAGTCTCGTAATCGTAATCGTAATCTTACTCGTAATCGCCGTTCGGAAGACAACGGATGACCGGCGATTACGATTACGAGTAAGATTACGATGAACAGGAAACGAGTCATTCAAGGCGCCGTTCGGTAACATTAATCATGGCCAAAGCCGACACCCAGCTTCGCAAGCTCATCCGCGAGACGCCTCTCGCGGAGCTGGTGGACGTCGGCGTCCTCCAGCGGATGCAGGACCGGTTCGCCGAGGTGACCGGCGTCTCCGTGGTCATCCGCGACCTGCAGGGCCGGCCGGTCACGCGGCCGAGCTGCCAGAACGCGTTCTGCTCGCTCATGACCGGTTCGCAATACGGCGAGACGTGCTGCCGCGAGAGCAACCGCCGGGCCGTGGCGCGCGCGGCCGAGGAGCATCGCGTGGTCAAGTACGTCTGCCACGCGGGCCTTTCGCAGTTCGCCGCGCCCATCGAGGTCGAGAACGCCTGCGTCGGGACGATCGTCACCGGCGACCAGCCGGAAGGCCAGGTCTCGGCGGCGCGCATCGCCCAATTGGCGCGCCGCAGCAACATCCCGGAGAAAAAACTCCGCTCGGCGCTCAACACCGTCCGGCCATGGTCGGAAGCGGAGATGACCCAGGCGATCACGCTGCTCGTCTCGATCACCAACGGCGTCGCGGGCCTCTGCTACCAGGGGGCGGAACTGCGCGCCAAGCTGCGCGAGATCAGCACGCTCTACGAGGTCAGCAAGCTCCTCGCCGGAACGCTGGACCTGAACCAACTGCTCAAGCTCGTCGCCAAGAGCGCCACCGAGGCGGCCGGCGCCAAGGGCTGCTCGATCCGCCTGCTCGACGCGCAGGGCAAGCGCCTCGTCATCAAGTCGTTCTACAACCTCAGCCAGCGCTACCTCGACAAAGGCCCGGTGCTGGTCGAGCGCAGCGCGATTGACCGCGCCGCCCTCAAGGGCGAGGTGGTCCAGACCTTCGACATGCTCCACGACCCGCGCGTGACCTACCCGAAGGAAGCGCAGGCCGAAGGCATCCGCTCCGGCATCTCCCTCGGCCTGATCAGCAAGAAGCGGCCCATCGGCACGCTGCACCTGTACACCGCCGACCAGCGGCATTTCGACGCCGACCAGGTGCAGGTGCTGCGGTCGCTGGCCAACCAGGCCGCCGTGGCGATCGAGAACGCGCAGCTCTACCAGCAGAGCATCGAGAAGCGCAAGCTCGACCGCGAACTGCGCTGGGCGGGAAGGATCCAGGAGCAGCTCCTGCCGGAGCACCCGCCGACGGTGACCGGGTTCGACATCGCCGCGCAGAGCATCCCGTGCAGCGAGGTCGGCGGGGATTTCTACGACTTCATCCGCGTCAAAGGCGACCGCGTCGCCTTCGTCATCGCCGACGTGGCCGGCAAGGGCGTCCCGGCCGCGCTGCTGATGGCTTCGGCGCGCGCCGCGCTGCGCGCCCACCTGGAAAGCACCACCGAACCGCGCCAGCTGATGCGGCGGCTGAACAAGAACCTCTGCCACGACTCGCGCTCCGGCCAGTTCGTCTCGCTCTTCTGCGGCATGCTGGACCCGGCGCGGCGGGTCGTCTCGTACACCAACGCCGGCCACAACCCGCCGCTGGTCATCCGCGGCGGCCGGGCCGAGCCGCTCGAGAAAGGCGGCATGGTCCTCGGCGCCGACCTCGGCGAGGAATACGAGCAGGCCGATGTGCCGCTGCGCCGCGGCGACCTGCTCATCTTCTACACCGACGGCGTCACCGAGGCGCTCAACACCCAGGGCGAAATCTTCGGCCTGAAGCGCCTGCTGCACCTCCTGCGCCGGGTCGGCGACGCCGGCGCCGATGAGATTGTGAAGCGCATCTTCGCCGCCGTCCGCGAGTTCGCCGCGGGCGCGCCGCAAAGCGACGACATCAGCCTCATCGTCCTCCGCGTCGAATAAGCTTCCGCGGCCGTTCCTCGCGGTCGAGCGAGGAGCGCGGCGGGAATCAGTCGCAGCCCGAGATTGAATTTCTCAAAAGCCCACAGGGCAACGGTCATGTTCTTCAGCACGGCGCCGCTTCCCGAACCCTTCCGATCGGCGTTGGACCGGGAAACTCCCGCGGTGGTGTGCGACGAACCGGCTTCTTCCGCCGAGGCATTGTTCGGACGGGCGCAGGCCCGGCTGCTGGTCGGCCGCGAAGCCGAGGCCCGCCGGGACCTCGAGGCCGCCTCGCCGGCGCTCCGCGACGCCTGCTCGCTGGAACTGGCCCTGCTGGGCATCCGCGAACGGGGCAATATCCGGGAAGCGCTGAACAGCGCGAAGGACGTTTTGAGCCGTGTCGTGCCGCAAAGCGTTCTGGCCGGGCGGGCATGGCACATCATCGGGCTGGCCGAGGGAAAACTCCGCCGCACCGCGGCCTCGATCGAAGCCCTCCTGAAAGCCGCGGAAATCTATGACGCCCTCGGCGAACGCCTGGCGCAGGCCCAGGTGCTCGACACGCTGGGCATGGCCGAGGCCGCGCGCGGCCGGCTCGACCTCGCCGTCAACGATTACGCCTTCTCGCTCGTCCTCAAGACGATGGCGGCGGACCGTTTCGGGACCGCCATCACGCTCGGCAACCTGGGCAGGGTTCACCTGAAAGCCGGGCGTTTCAGCCAGGCCGTCTTCTGCTTCGAGCGAAACCAGGAACTGGCCGCCGCGCTCGGCGACCGGCGCGGCCAGGCGCGGATGCTCGAGGATCTCGGCCGCGCCTGGCTCGGCATGGAGAACTATGCGAGAGCCGAGACCTGCCTGGCCCAGTGCATCGAAAAAGCCGAGGCGGGCGGTTTCAGGGACCTGGTGTTCTTCGCGCGGAAAGACCTGGCGCTGCTGCGGCTGGCGCAGGGCGAGCCGGACCGGGCCGAGTCGGAGCTTGCCGCAGCGGAAAAAACGATGCCTCGCGAGGCGGACGCGTACTTCCCCTTGCTTCTGAGCGCCGCGCGAGGAGAGCTGCTCCGGGCGCGCGCGGATGAGCGGGCCATCCCGCTCCTGGCCGAAACAGTCAAGGGATTCGAGGAGATGGACCTTCCGGACGAGGAAATTCCCGCGAGGATCTCGTTGGCCAAAGCGTACGTGCAATGGAGATACAAGGCGCTCGCGGAGCAGTGCCTGCTGCGCGGATTGCGCATCGCGCGCGCGGACGGCTTCGCCCGCTACCTGCCGGTCCTCAACGAGGCCATGGCCGGGCTGGAGTTGGTCGAGGGCGCGCTAGACGAAAAAGACCGCGCCGTCGGCGACGCGGGTTCCGCCGCGAGGACCACTTACGTCATCCGCCGGCAGTTGGGCGCCGGCGCATTCGGAGATGTCTTCCAGGTCTACGACCCCGAGCGCGGACGGGACGTGGCGCTCAAGCGGCTTCGGCTTGAGAAGCTCTACGACGCGCGCGTCCGGCAGAGTATTCTCGCTTCGGCGCGGACCGAACTCGAAGCGGCCTCGCGCGTGCGCCATCCCGGCGTCGTCCGCGTCCTGGCCATCGGGACCGAGCCGGACGGCGCCACCTACATCATCCAGGAACTCGTCGCCGGCGGCTCGCTGCGAAACCTGATGCCCGGAGACGCCACGGCGGACCCGTACCAGGTCGTCGCGCAGCTCTCCCGGATCGCGCAAGCTCTCCACGCGCTGCACGAAGCCGGCGTGGTGCACCGCGACCTCAAGCCGGAGAACGTCCTCGTTCGCGACGACGGCAGCCCGGTCCTGGTGGACTTCGGGATCGCGCACGTCGCCGGCCGGCAGGAGACCTCGCTCCCGCAGATGACCGGCACGCTGCCCTACATGGCGCCGGAGCAGGCGGCCGGCGCGCGAATCACCGGGCAGAGCGACATTTATGCGCTCGGCGTGATCGCCTACGAATGGCTGGCCGGCACGTGGCCGTTGCGCCCGCGCGGCGAAAGCCTGGACGAAATCGCCCGCGACATCTCAAACCGCCCGCCCGCGCCCATCGCCGACTTCCGCCCGGACCTGGCCGCGGAACTCCAACGGTTCATCATGCGGATGCTGGAGAAGAAGCCGCGCCGCAGACCCGCCGACGCGCTGGAAGTCGCTGCCGAATGCGACCGCTTGCTCGGCGGCACGCTCTCCACAAAGAATATCTACGCGCCCAAAAATCCCGCCGCCGAACCTCACAGTCCATGACTGCGGACCGCGCGGTCACGGTGCGGGCGCGTTCAGCGTGTATTGCGCCACCGCGGTTATGTCAGCGGACATCGCGAACGTGATGGACTTCATGTTGGCGGAGGTCGCGAACGCGATGGACTGCGGCCCGCCGGCCCGAGCCGTTCCGTTCAGCGTCCACTGCGAGAAGGTGTACCCGGCCGGGTCCGTCGCCGGGGCCGCCAGGTTCACGATTGTCCCGTACGCGATGCCGGGCGCCGAGTAGTTTGTCGCCCCGCCGTCCGCGGTGCTCGAAGTGATAACGATCCCGGTCGCCGCCGGCGACTGCACGGTCAGCGTGTAAGTGTTCGCCGTGTACTGCGCCACCGCGGTCGCGGCCGCAGACACTGTGAAAGTGATGGACTTCTGGCCGGCGGTCTGAGCCTTTCCGTTCAGCGTCCACCCCAGGAAGGTGTACCCAACCGGGTCCGTCGCCGGGGCCTGAAGGGTCACGCTCGTCCCGTACTCGACGCCCGACGCCGCGTAGTTCGTCAGGCCGCCGTCGGCGGTGCTCGAAGTGATGACGACCCCGGTCGGCGGCGCGGACTGCACCGCCAGCGCGCAGCGGTTCGGCGTGTACTGCGCCACGGCCGTCGCGGCCGCAGTCATCGTGAACGTGACCGCCTTCTGCCCGGCGGTCTGCGCCACGCCGTCCACCGTCCACTGCAAAAAGCTGTATCCGGCCGGATCCGTCTCCGGCGCCTGCAAGTCCACGCTCGTCCCCTGCGCGACGCTCGACAGCGTGTAATTCGTCGTGCCGCCGTCGCCCGTGGTCGAACTGATGCTCAGCCCCGTCGGCGGCGCGGACTGCACGGTCAATGTGCCGGCGGCGGCGGGGTCGGTGATCGAACGGGCGCTTGACCCTGTCGGTAGCACGGGCTGAGCGCCGAGCGTTCCGGTGTTCGCCTTGTACACCGCCGTCGCCGTCCCTGCCGCCGCAGGGGACATCGTGAACGTAATGGACCGCAATCCCGCAGTCTTTGTCGTATTATTCACCACCCAGTGCTCGAAGGTGTACCCGGTCGGGTCCGGCGTCGGCGCCTGCAAGTTCACCTTCGACTCGTACGGGACACTCGCCGTGTAGTTCGTCGTCCCGCCCTCGCTTGTGCTCGAACCGATGACCAGCCCGGTCAGCGGCGTGGAGTTCACCGCCAGCGCGTAGTTGTTCGGCATGTACCACGCCGCCGCCGTCGTTGCCGCCGCAGGCATCGTGAACGTCACGTTCTTCCCCGTCGTCTGCTCGGCTCCATTCACCACCCAGTACAAGAAGGTGTAACCCGTCGGGTCCGGCGTCGGCGCCACCAGGTTCACGGTCCCTTCGTACGCGACGCTCAGAGAGTACGTCGTCGGCCCTCTTTCAGCGACTATGCTCGAACTGATGTTCACCCCTGTCAACGCCAAGTCGCCCGGGTTCGTCGACAAGGCGCTCACGTCCAGCGTGTAGATGTTCGCCGTGTATACCGCCTCCGCCGTCACGGCCTTCTCGGGCATCCTGAACGTGATGGTCTTCCCCGTCGTCTGC
>JBKQWE010000070.1:0-12882 GCA_052139675.1 Candidatus Brocadiia bacterium | reverse complement strand
CGCGTCGTACAGCGCCAGCTCGATCTGCGCCGCCGAGACGCCCAGCGCCGAGGCCTTATCGCGGTCAATCTCGACGTTGATCTGCGGATTCTTCAGCCGCAGGTCGCCCGTGACATCCTGGAATCCCGGCAGCGCGCGGACCTTGGCCTCTAGCTCCGGCGCGAAGCGGTAAAGCTGCTTCGCGTCGCCGGACTGCAGCGTGAACTGGTACTGGCCCTGCGTCAGCCGCCCGCCGATCTGGATCGGCGGCGGGTTCTGCGGGCGGCAGACGATGCCGGGAATCTTGTCGAGCTTCGTGCGGAGTTCCCCGACGAGTTCGTCCGCCGACAGCGCGCGCTCCGACCGCGGCTTGAGCCGAAGGAATATGAGTCCGGTGTTGTCCGAGCCGAGCGTGCCGATGCGACCGGCGGTGGACATGAACGACTCGACGTTCGGGTCCTTCGCGATGACCTCCGCCACCTGCTGCTGGTGCTCCGCCAACGCCTTGAAGGAAATCCCCTCGGCCGCCTCGGTCCAGCACATGAGCAGCCCGTAGTCCTCGCTGGCGATGAGGGACCTTGGGACGAACCAGAACAGCAGGACGGTTCCAGCGACCGTGAGGAGCGTGATGCCCATCATGGTCGCGCGGTGCCGGAGCGACCAGGTCAGCGTCTCGTTGTAGAGCTTGCGAATGGCGTTGAAGACCTCTTCGGAGGCCGCGTAGATTCTGCCGTGGTGCGCCTGCGCCGGGGGCCGCAGGAACCGGCTGCACAGCATCGGCGTGAGCGTGAGTGAGACGAAGCCGGAGATCAGGATCGCCACGCCGATGGTCACGGCGAACTCGTGGACCAGCCGTCCGACGATGCCGCCCATGAACAGCACCGGGATGAACACCGCCGCCAGCGAGAGCGTCATCGAGATGATGGTGAAGCCGATCTCGCGCGACCCGCTCAGCGACGCCTCGAAGACGCTCTCGCCCATCTCCAGGTGCCGGACGATGTTCTCGAGCATGACGATCGCGTCGTCCACCACGAACCCGACCGCCAGCACCAGCGCCATGAGCGAGAGGTTGTCCAGGCTGTAGTCGAGCAGATACATAACCGCGAAGGTGCCGATAACGGACATCGGCAGCGCCAGGCTCGGGATCGCGGTCGCCCAGAGGCTGCGCAGGAAGAGGAAAATCACCATCACCACGAGCGCGAGCGTGATGATGAGCGTGAACTCTACGTCGTGCACCGAGTCGCGGATCGAGACCGACCGGTCGTAGAGCAGGTGCAGCTTGACGGATTCCGGCAGCGAGGGCCCGAAGCTCGGCAGCAGCGCCAGGACGTCCTGCGCCACCTGCACCGTGTTCGTGCCCGGCTGGCGCTGGACCGCCAGGATGACCGAGCGCTGGTTGATGTACCACGCCGCGGTCTTGTCGTTCTCGACGCTGTTGATGGCCGTGCCGATCTCGCGCAGGCGCACGGGATGGCCGTTGCGGTAAGCGACGATGGTCGGCAGATAGGGCTCGGCGGTCATGAGCTGGCCGTTGGCCTGGACGGTGTACGCCTTCTCCTCGCCGTAGAGCGTGCCGGTGGGCAGGTTCACGTTCGCGTTCTGCACCGCGCCGGCCACCTCGTCAATCCCGATCCCGCGGTGCGCCAGCTCGGTCGGGTCGAGTTGGACGCGCACGGCGTACTTCTGGGCGCCGAAGACGATTACCTGCGCCACGCCGCTCACCTCGGAGATGCGCTGCGCCATGAGCGTCTCGCCGAATTCGTCGAGCTGGTAGAGCGGCAGGTCCGGCGAGGTGAGCGCGATGAACAGGATCGGCTGGTCGGCCGGGTTGACTTTCTGATACGAGGGCGGCGCGGGCATGTTCTGCGGGAGCTGCCGCTGGACGGCACTGATCGCCGCCTGCACGTCCTGCGCGGCGGCATCCAGGCTGCGGCTGAGGCTGAACTGGAGCGTGATCTGCGTCACTCCGATGCCGCTGGCGGAGGTCATCGAGTCAATGCCGGCGATCGTGGCGAACTGCTTCTCCAGCGGAGTCGCCACCGCGGAGGCCATCGTCTCCGGGTTCGCGCCGGGCAGCGCGGCGGAGACGAGGATGATTGGGAAATCCACGTTGGGCAGGTCGCTCACCGGCAGCAGCCGAAAGCCGAGGATGCCGAAGAGCAGGATCGCCACCATGATCAGTGTGGTCGTGACCGGCCGTCGGATGGAAAATTCCGGTAGGTTCATTCGGCGGTTTTCGCCTCGGCGGAGCCGGTCGTCGCAGCGACGACGCCGGCGCCCGGTTCCGGCGCCGTTTCCGCCGCCGGCTGGACGACCTCCACGCGCGCGCCGTCCACCAGGCGGAACTGGCCGTCGGTCACCACCATTTCATGCGGCTGAAGTCCCTTCTCGATCACGATCGAGTCATCCACCGGCCGGCCGGTCGTGACGGGGCGCGCCTCGACCGTCCCGTCGTTCCTGAGCACGAACACGAACTGCCCTTGCTGGCCGGTCTGCACCGCCACGCTGGGGATGACCATGGCGTTCGGCTGCTGGCTGAGCGTCAGCACCACGTCCACGTACTGGCCGGGCCACAGGCGGCGGTCGTCGTTCGGGAACGTGCCCTTCAGCAGGATCGTCCCGGTCGCCGCGTCAATGGCGTTGTCTATGAAAGTCAGCTCGCCCGTCGCCGGCAGGCCCGGGTCGCCGGGGATGATCGCCTCGACCTTCATCTTCTCATGGTCACTAAGGTACTTCTTGACCAGCGGCAGTTGCTGCTCGGGGATGGAGAAGCCGACGTAAATCGGATGGACCTGGTTGACGATCACCATCGGCTGAACGTCCACCTCCTTAATGATGTTGCCCACGTCCACCATGCGGCTGCCGGCGCGTCCGTCCAGGGGCGAGCGGATCGTGCAGTAGGAAAGCTGCACCTTCGCATTCTCGACGGCGGCGTTGCCCGCATCCACGTTCGCCTGGGCCGCATCCATGGCCGCGGCGCCGGCGGCCACGGCCGCGGCGTCCGCATCCACGGCCGCATCCATCGCGGCCTGGGTCGCCTGGGCGTTGTCGTACTGCTCCTGCGTGTAGGCGCCTTGCTTGAGCAGCGTCTGCGCGCGGTCGGCCTCGGTCTTGGCGTTCCGGGCCAGGGCTTTGTCCTTGATCACGGTCGCCTCAGCCTGCCGGCGCGTGGCCTCGGCCTGCTTGAACGCGGCCTCGGCCTGGCGCACCGCCGCTTCGGCCTGGCGGACCGCCGCCTCGAACGGGCGCGAGTCCAGCGTGAAGAGCACGCGGCCCTCTTTGACTTCCTCGCCTTCCTTGAAGCCGATCGTCATCAGCGCGACGTTCACCTGCGCCCGGATCGCGACCGAGGCATAAGCCTGCACGTTGCCGAAGGTCTTGATCTGGATCGGCACCGTCCTCTGGACGACCTCGGCGACCTTGACCGGCGCCGCCGCTTTCGGCCCGGCCCTGGCGCCCGACTTCGTCGCTTCGCTGCAGCCCGCCGCCGCCCACAACGCGAGCAGCGCGAGGAGGCTCAGGCCGATTCCACCGCGAGACACGGCGACGGCTTTTGGATTCTTCATTCTGCGATCCCGCCTTTGCTTGAGCTATGGCGGGCAAGCCGCATTCTGCAATCTGGATTTGGGCTCTCCCACCGGGCAAGGATTATAAGCCAGAGCCGTCGAGCGCCGCAAGTTCAGGGGTTGGGGCACTCACTTTGGGTCGCTTAGCTCTCGGCAGGAGAGGGCGGCGGACCGTTCCAAGACTGGTCCGCCGCCATGGTGGATGTTTTCACTTCGCGGGGGCCGTCGGAAGATTACTCGGAATGCAATCTCGCACGCTGAAATCGCCGTAAACGACCCGGTAAGTCTTTGACCCGGTCGGCCGCCACCAGCACACGGCCTTGCTCGCGTCGCCCGCTTTCACGCCGCCACCTGCATAATGCCAATCATTGTCCGGTTTCAGGATCATCCCGACAAATAAAGTCGCCCGCATCATCTTCGTCGAAAACTCCTTTGCCATGTACATGGCCGCCTCCTCGCGCGTTCGTCCGCCAAAGTCCGGCTTGATGCCCTTCTCTTTCTGCGATAGCATCGTCTTAAGAATGCACGACTGGTTGAACTCAACGGGAAACAGACCGCAAGTTGCCCAAGTCGCAAGGCGCAGCCCGTTGATCAGGTCCTCTTCTCGTGGCAATGATGTATTCACCTGCTGCTTCTCGATCGTATAACCGCTCGGCGGCGTCAAGCTGAATAGTGAATCATCCATCGGCTCGTCGAACACAAAATCGGTCATGACCTCGACCATCGGTGCGCCAAACATGCTGGTCTTCAGCTCAACTCGGATTGGAAAACTTGTTTGATCATTGACCCAGATCGTCCAGTCCATGGAACCGTCAATCACATGGAATCCTGTTGCCTTCTTGCCGTCAATCTCGCGTTTGCCGAGGCTTTCCTGAGATCGAGATTCAAGCTTCCTCATATGCTCAAGGAAGTTCACAGGTGCTTCTGGAGGTTTCTTTTCCGATGGGGTTATCGCCATCGCTGTGTTCTTGAGCGTATCGAGCACTAGAAACTCCTGCCGACTTTCATCGGCGATCATGACCGCACCGCCAGGCATGGTGATTCTGCTCTTTCCCGGTTCCATCTGCATGACGTCCTCGGTAACGGATTCAGGCAGCGAAGAAGCTGTCTGGGCAGGTAGAAAACCCGCCATCTGTGTAGTGATCTTGAATTTAACCGTATGTGACGCGCGCAGCTTTTCCAGAACGGCGGCGAAAGCTACTGATTGTGAACTGGCAACGTAACAGACAACGCCGACTATAATCGCCACGAAGGCCGCCGCCAGACTCAGTTTTCCACCAGCGGTTCTTATCAAGCGAAACATGATGGTTCTCCCTTTCTTCGAGGGTTCCTCTGCGCCGGCTCCCGCAAGCGTCGCCTTCACGCGCTCGTCGAGCGCCTTTGACGTCCGGAGGCGAACGCGTTCGAGCCTGGCTTCGAGTCCCTCTTTATTTGTCTCAGACATGCTGGCTTCCTCCTGCGACAATCGCTTCCAATTTCTCGATAGCTTCAGTGTAACGCGCGTGGGCGGTGCTCTTGGTCGTCTGCCGCAACTCGGCAATTTCCTGCAAGCTCAGGCCGCCCCAAAACTTGAGACTGACGATCTCTCGAAGCTCATCGGGAAGCTCATGCACGGCTTTGAGCAGTTCCCGTACTTCTTCCTCCTGTGCCGCGCGGTTCGCAGGGTCCTTCCCCGGATCATCCTGCCTGCAAGCCGCGTAAGCCGTCGAAAGCTTATTCTGCCTGTCCCGCATTCGGCGCCAGTCAAGGGCGCGGTTCCTGACGCAGACCGAAAGGAACCCTGCAACATGATCGTCGTTGCGCAGTCGTCCGGCGTCCTTGACCAGCATGGCGAATACGTCATGCACGACATCTTCCCCGGCGCTCACGTGGCCCGTGAGCGCGGTCGCGAGCGTGAGCAGGCGGTCTTTGTTTTGCATATACAGCGCCTCAATTTCCGCCGGGCTTGAACGCACGGGACCACCGGGGTCTGAGCGCACCATTCCGCACACCTTTCGTCAGCACGTGCCGAGGATGTGAAAGCTGCTTTCGATATGATAACGTTTGTCGAGGCAGATCGTTCGGCAGAAAACATGAACAACTGATTCCTGGCTCCGGCTCGATGGCCGCTCAGGAGCCGGATCAAAAACAAAACGCGGCGGCCCTTTCGAGTCTCGGCACTGTTCAAGGCGCGGCGCGTTTGCTTTTCAAACCGGGGTTGTTAAAATGAGTTTCCTGCGCTTTCCAAGCTGAAGGAGCCGATGATGAGCCTGAGCAAGAAAGAGGTGGACGCGGTCGCGCACCTGGCGCGGCTCGACATTTCCGACGAAATGGCCGAGAAGATGGCCGGACAGTTGAACCAGGTGCTCCACCTGATCGCCAAGCTCAACGAGCTGGACACGAGCGGCGTCGAGCCGCTTTCGCATCCCGGCGCGCTCGCGAGTGTGTGGCGCGACGATGTCCCGGCCGGCTCGCTGCCGCGCGAGAGCGCGCTCCAGAACGCGCCGGATGCGGCGGACGGCTTTTTCCGCGTGCCGCGCGTTATTGAGTGATGGCGACAAAGTAAAAGGACAGCAAGTCGTCCTCGTCGTCGTCTTCGGCCGGTCAGAACGGTTATTCGAGGACGAGGACGACGACGAGGACGAAACGCGCAAGTGCAGCTTTGCCTTATGCGCACATCTCCGAAGTCTGAAGGCTCAACGCATGCAAACCGAACTGCACACTCTGACCGGCCTTGAACTGGCGGGAAAGATCCGGCGCAAGGAAGTCTCCGCGCGCGAAGCGGTCGCCGACCTGTACGCGCGCATCGAGCGCCTGGACGGGCCGCTGCACGCCTACCTGGCGCTGAACCGCGCCGGGGCGCTGGAGCGCGCGGACGAGATTGATTCGGCCCTCGCGCGCGGCGAGGCCGTCGGCCGGCTCGCCGGCGTGCCCATCGCCGTCAAGGACAACATCTGCACCGCCGATTTCCCGACCACGTGCGCCTCGCGAATGCTCCAGAACTTCCGGCCGCCCTACGACGCCTGCGTCGTCGAGGCGCTCCGGCGCGAAGGGGCGATCCTCGTCGGCAAGACGAACCTCGACGAGTTCGCGATGGGTTCCTCGACGGAGAATTCCGCCTTCGGTCCCAGCCGTAATCCGTGGAACATCGAGAAAATCCCCGGCGGATCGAGCGGCGGTTCGGCCGCCGCCGTCGCCGCCGACCTGGCGCATCTCTCGCTCGGCTCGGACACCGGCGGCTCCATCCGCCAGCCGGCCGCGCTCTGCGGCGTCGTCGGGCTCAAGCCGACGTACGGGCGCGTCTCGCGGTACGGCCTCATCGCGTTCGCCTCGTCGCTCGACCAGATCGGGCCGATCACCAAGGACGTCCGCGACGCCGCGCTGCTCATGGAAGTCATCGCGCACCACGACCGGCGCGACTCGACCAGCCTTCCCGCGCCCGCTCAGCCGTACTTGGAGGCCGCCGAGCGCCCATTGGAGCCGGTGCGGATCGGCATCGTGAAGGAGTTCTTCGGAGAGGGGCTGGATCCCGAAATCGCGGCGGCGGTCCGCGAGACGGTCGCGGTGCTCGAAAAGCTCGGCGCGAAGGCGAGCGAGGTCTCGCTCCCGCACAACGATTACGCGATCGGCGCGTACTACATCCTGGCGCCGGCGGAGGCCAGCTCGAACCTGGCGCGGTACGACGGCATCCATTACGGCTACCGCAGCCCCGCCGCGCAGGACATCCTCTCCGTCTTCGCGCGCAGCCGCGCCGAGGGGTTCGGGCCGGAAGTCCAGCGCCGCATCCTCCTGGGCACGTACGCGCTCTCGTCCGGCTATTACGAGGCGTATTACCTCAAGGCCGCGAAGGTGCGGCGGCTGATCCTGCAGGACTTCGAGGCCGCGTTCAAGAAGGTGGATTTCCTGATCGGCCCGACGACGCCCGGCCCGGCGTTCGGCATCGGCGAGCGCGTGGCCAACCCGCTGGAGATGTACCTGGCCGACGTCTACACGATCTCGAGCAACCTCGTCGGCGCGCCGGCGATCAGCATTCCGTGCGGCTTCACCCGCGCCGGCCTGCCCATCGGCGCGCAGATCATGGCCGGCGCCATGGAGGAGCCGCGCCTGCTCCAGCTCGCCCGCGCCTACGAGCGCGAGACGAACTGGCGCGCGGCGCGACGGCCGAGCCTGTGATCAGCCCCGACGGAGACGGAACAAGTTTAGTGCAGCCGAAATTCCAGTGATATAATCGGAACGATGAACGACAAACCTGTCGTCTACATCATTGCGGGACCGAACGGATCAGGCAAAACCACCTTTGCCAGGGAATTCCTGCCGAGGTTGGAGGCGAACTTCGAGTTCGTCAACGCGGACTACTTGGCTGGCGGGCTTTCGCCGTTCGCTCCGTACCGGGCCGCGATCGAGGCGGGAAAACTGTCACTGCGCCGCATCCGGCAGTTGGCGCAGGAGCGTAAGAATTTCGGCTTTGAGACGACGCTGGCGGGTGTAACATACGTGCACCTGTTGAAAGACTTGAAACGGCGCGGTTACACGATTCGAATTTACTTTCTCTGGTTGAGAGACGTGGATCTCGCGCTCCGCAGAATTGCTGACCGAGTGCGAGACGGCGGCCACGATGTGCCCGAAGCCGACGTGAGACGACGTTATGCCGTTGGGCTGCGGAATCTGTTCACGCTCTACCGACCCTTGGCGGACTTTCTGGCTATCGTGGACAATTCGTGGCACCAGCCGAAACTGGTTGCAACGGGGAACGCCCGGTGCTTGACCTCAATCGTCGGGGAAACGATGGCCGAGGTTGAACGCGCAGCAGGAATTAAGGTCATAGGAATTCAACCATGACTCGCCGCCTGACACGCGAAGAAGAAATCGCGCTGGGCAATGAGGCGTTGGAAGCCATGCGCCGGGCGGTCCGGCGATTACGCCGGGAACACCGGAAATCAGGGCGGCCGTTTTATGTCTTGGAGAACGGGCGCGTGACGAAAGTAATACTGCGCCCCAGGCGGCGCTCCAAGTAATGCTTCGCACGAAATGCGTTCGTCCGCCCGGCTTGCGAAACCGCCATGCTCGCGGTAACATCGGTGAGATGCGGCAGACGATGTTCGGGCCGTGGGCACAAGTGCCAGAAAAGGAGAGCGCGCGATGAATATCGTGACGGTGATCGGCAGCCCGCACGGGATGAAGGGGAACACCGGACAGCTTCTCTCGCGCGTCGAGGAGTCCATCAAGGCTTCCGGCGCCGAGGTGACGCAGTTCGACGTGACGCGGATGGACGTCAAGCCTTGCCGCGGCTGCGGCTCGTGCCACAAGACGGGGCAGTGCGTGATCAAGGATGATTTCAAGAAAATCGAAGAGGCGTTCATGAAGGCGGACGGCATCGTGCTCGCCAGCCCGAACTACATCTTCAGCGTGTCCGCGCAGATGAAGGCGCTGCTGGACCGCTGCTCCTGCCCGATCCATTGCCAGGCCCTGGAAGGCAAGTACGGCGCGGCGGTGGTGACCTCCGGCGGCAGCGGCAGCGACGTGGTGGAAGGGTATATCCTGCATTTCCTCCGGGCGCTCGGCTGCTGGACCGTCGGCAGCGTGGCGGCCGAGGCGGCCGAGGTCGAAGGCAAGAGCGGCCGCGGCGCCAGGTTCGGCGAGGCCGGGGACCTGGGCAATCGCATGGTCGCCGCGATCCGCGAGAGCCAGACCTTCGCCGACCAGGAATCCGAGCGCGCGGCGTTCTTCGGCCGGATGAAGGCGCTGATCTCGATGCACAAGGAAGACTGGCCGCACGAGTACCGGTACTGGAAATCGCTCGGCAGGATTTGACCGGCGTTCTTCGCGAATCGTTTCAGTCCCGGGGCCATTGGGTGAAAGGGGGCGCGCCATGAAGTACCTGGTGCCGGCGTTGACGGTGCTGGCCGCGGCGATGACCGCCCGCGGCGAGGTGCGGACGGAGATGGTGAAGTACAAGCTGGGCGACACGACGATGATCGGCTGCATGGCCTGGGACGACGCGGTCCAGGGCCGGCGTCCGGGCGTGCTGGTGGTGCACGAGTGGTATGGCCTGAACGACTACGCCAAGTCCCGCGCGCGGCAACTGGCGCAACTGGGCTACGTGGCTCTTGCGGTGGACATGTACGGGAACGGCGTCGTCGCGAACGACGCGGCGGAGGCGGGCAAGCTGGCGACGGCGCTGCGGAACGACCGCCCGCTGATGCGCGCGCGGGCGCAGGCGGCGCTCGAGACGCTGCAGAAAAATCCGCTGTGCGACCCGCGGCGCGTCGCGGCCATCGGGTACTGCTTCGGCGGCGGCGTGGTGCTCGAGCTGGCCCGCAGCGGCGCGGACATCGCCGGGGTCGCGAGCTTCCACGGCAACCTCGACACGCCGAACCTCGACGATGCGAAGAACATCCGGGCGAAGGTGCTCGTCCTGCACGGCGCGGACGATCCGCACGTCAACGCGGCGCAGGTCGCGGCTTTCCAGCAGGAGATGCGCAACGCCAAAGTGGATTGGCAGATGATCTTCTACGGCGGCGCGGTGCACAGCTTCACCAACCCCGCCTCCGGCGACGATCCGTCGCGAGGCGTGGCGTACAACGCGGCGGCCGATCGGCGTTCCTGGGATGCGATGAAGGCGTTCTTCAACGAGATCTTCAAAAAGTGAACGACGCCGACAGGATAACAAAGGCAACGGACAACTGCGGAACCACAGATGGACACAGATGTGCACAGATACGGATTCTGTTTTCGTTTTTCCTGTCTGTGTTCATCTGTGGCCATCTGTGGTTAAAATTCTTTCGCTGTAGTTAAAGTTTCTGTGAAAGGAGCCGGGATGTTTTTATCGGGGATCGCCGACGAAGCCGGAACGCCGCTGGAGACGCAGATCCGCGCGCACAAGGAACTCGGCTGGAAGCACATCGAAATCCGCGCCGTCAACGACACGACGCTCGCGCTGGCGGACGAGAAGCAGTTCGAGGAGATCCGCTCGCAGTTGCAGAAGGCCGGCATCCAGGTCTCCTGCTTCGCAAGCCGGATCGCCAACTGGTCGCGGGACATTCTCGGGCCGTTCGAGGTGGACGTGGACGAGCTGAAGCGCTCCATCCCGCGCATGAAGAAGCTGAACACGCCCTTTATCCGGATCATGAGCTACACGAACAAGACTAATGTGCCCGAGGCGCAGTGGCGCGGCGAGGCGGTCCGCCGAATCCGCGAGATGGCGAAGATGGCCGAGGACGGCGGCGTGACGATCGTCCACGAGAACTGCGACGGCTGGGGCGGACTCGGGCCGAAGCAGTCGCTCGAGCTGATCGCCGCGGTCGGCTCGCCGGCGTTGAAGCTGGTCTTCGATACCGGCAACACCGTTTTTCACGGGCAGGCGTCGTTCGATTACTACGCGCAGGTGAAGCCGCACGTCGCGTACGTCCACATCAAGGACGCGCGGAAGACCGGCGAGAAGGCCCAGCCGTGCTATCCCGGCGAAGGGCAGGGTGACGTGGCGCAGATCGTGCGCGACCTGCTCAGCAGCGGCTACCCGGGCGGCATCTCGATCGAGCCGCACATCGCCGCGATCGTGCACGAGGGGAAGACCTCCGACCCCGCGGCGATGTACAGCACGTACGTCGAATACGGCCGGCGGTTGATGGCGCTCGTCGAGGAGGCGAAGAAGGGCGCGGCGAAGAAGCCGCGCGGGCGGAAGTAGCGCTTACAGATCGAACGCCATCAAGTGGTCCAGGTCGTATTCGGACCGCCAGACGAACGCAGCGTAGAAGCGCAGAAAATTGCGGAGGTACCAGGTCGCCTCATCGGGATGCTCCTTCTGCGCGCTCGCGTAAGCCTCGATCGCGCGCAGGCGGGCCCGCGCCTGCTCCGGCCGCGCGAGCGTATTCTCGAGCACGCGGAACCCGCGCCGCTCCAGCGCGCCGCGGCGCAAGAGGTGATCCCCGACCACCGTCGGCGGCGTGATGTCCGGACAGGAATCCGCCAGGATCCGCCGCCAGCCTCGCTCGCGCGCCCACAGCTTGAGGCACTCGATCAGGGCGGTCGCGATTCCTTGCCCGTGGTACCGCTGGTCGAAATGGGCGACATTGAAGCAGAGGATCCGCAGGGTCCTGCTCGGCGACTTCAGCAGCTCGGCGACCTGCTCCTCTGTCAGCGACTCGATCACCGCCGGCATGCTTCGGCTCTCAACGCAGTGGCAGCCGCCGTGCGCCTTGAAGGCGTCGAACATCTCGGCGGTCGTGAAGTACATCTTCGCGACGACGCCGTTGCCGTCCCAGGCGAGCATGGCGCAACTGCCCAGCGCGCGGACCTCGCGTTGCAGGAACGCCTGGATGACCTGCTGCCACCCGGCGCGTTTGAACTCTTCGAGGTGCTCGCGCCAATCGCCCGGGTTGATCTGGGAAATGTTCTCGCGGGTGAGCGGCGCGACGTACATCTTCCGGTAGACAATGAAGTCCTCGTCCATCGGGCGGATGTCAATTTCCCTTTGCAGACCGCCGATTTTGATCGCGTGCTTCATCATGCCCTGTTCATTTTATCGGATTGAATCGAACTGTTTTACTACAGTTCACCCTTCAACCCCGCTCTATTTTATCTCAGAATCTCGATAAGTCAACATCGCAACTGAAGTATTTGTGAGCATTGACGAAAGTAGCCATGCGCGCCAGGTGCGCTGGCATCGAGAATTATCCATGCGCTATTTACAAAGGTGACGGAACATAATATAGTCTGCGGACGTGCAACAATTTTTTAAGTGAGGCCGCCATGCGAAAAAGCTTTCTGATCGCCGCGCTCCTGCTCGGCAGCCCGGTGTGGGCGGCCACGTATTACGTGGACTTCGACAAGGGCGACGACGCGCAGCCGGGGACGACCCAGGCCACCGCATGGAAGCACGCGCCCGGGGACGCCAATGCAGCGAACAGCGCTCGGTCGGCGGCGCTGGCGCCCGGGGACATGGTGCTGTTCAAGGGCGGCGTGATGTATCGCGGCTCTGTGGAGATTCCGGCCTCGGGGAAAGAGGGCAGCCCGATCACCTACAAGGGCGATGGCTGGGGCGACGGCAAGGCGGTCCTCGATACTTCCATTGTGTTCGGCGCGAAGTGGACCCGATGCGCTTCCGCCGACGAGCTGCGCGGGAACGCGAACTTCGACAAGATCTATTACACCGACGCGCCGAAGGGATATGACTTCCGCACGGGGACTTACGAGAACGGCGAGTTTCTCTATCCCTGCCAGGACCCGACCCCGTCCGACCAGTTCCATTACGACCGGATTGACCAGTTGCGGGTGCTGCCGTACAAGAACCCCGCGGTGTTGCAGACGGAAAGCTCCGTCATGGATGCCCGTAATTTCACGCAGACCGATCCGGCGTACT
>JBKQWE010000069.1:0-9407 GCA_052139675.1 Candidatus Brocadiia bacterium | reverse complement strand
GCGCTCGAAAAGGCCCGCGCCGCCGCGTCCGCAGCCGAGCAGGCCCACGCCCGGTTGCAGCAGGAATCGGAGGCGCTGCGGCGCGACATGGGGCAGCTCACCGCCGGCGCGGATGAGAAAGCCTCGCAGGCGGCCGAGCTCCGCGAAGAGAACGCGCGCCTGGCGCGGGAACTCGCCGAGCGCGCCCCGCGCGAGAGCGAACTGGCCGCGGCGCGCGATGCGCTCGAAGCGAAAGTCGAGGCGCTCGCCCGCGATCTCGCGGCCGCGCGGCAGGAAACCGCGCGCGCCCCGCGCGAGAGCGAATGGGCCGCGGCGCGCGATGCGCTCGAAGCGAAAGCCGCGGCGCTCGCCCGCGACCTCGCGGCCGCGCGGCAGGAAACCGCGCGCGCCATCGGCGAACTTCTCGCTCGCAAGGTGGAGTCCGGCGGACCGGGCGAGAAGCTCACCGCGCAGGCCGAGGCGCTCCAATCCGAACTCTCCGCCGCTGCGGCCGAGCGCGAGAAATTGCAGCGCACGATCGCCTCGCTGCGGCAGGACCTGGCCCACGCTCAGCAGGCCCGGTCGGAGTGGGCCGAGACGTGGGAGAGACTGAACAACGAGGCCCGGGACCATGCCGATGCGCTCGCCCAGGCGCGCGAGGAGGCGGCTCAGGCCGCCCGGTCCGCGGAGGCGGAAGGGGCCAAGGCCGCAGAGGCGGAGGAACGGGCGGTTTCGGCGGCGCAGGAGCTGGAACGGGTACGCGGCGAATTGAGCCGCAGCATGGACGAAGCGCAGGTCTCGCAGAAAGCCTGGGCGCAGGAGCGCGCCGAGCTTCAACGCGGCGCGGACGATGGTCCGGAACAGGAGGCCGTTATGGGCGATCCGCATTCGGAAGAGACCCTCGGGTCGTATCGGCTGACGGAATGCCGCGCCGAGGGACACATCGCGCGCATCTGCAAAGGGCTCGACCGCGCGACCGGGCAGAAGGTCCTCATCCGCATCGTGGACCCGATGGTCTGCCGCAACGAGCGCATCCGCGCGGTGCTCGAGGAACTGCGCGACCCGGCCAGCCCAAGGCGCGTGCCGGATCCGCACATCCTGAAAATCCTCGATGTCGGCGTCCGCCGCGACTCCTATTACATCGTCCACGAGGACTTCGGCGGCGTCCCGCTGGATGAATACGTCAAGGAAACGCGCCCGTCGCTGAAGGAATCGCTCGGCCTCGCGCGCGCCATGGCCGAATGCCTTCGCGCCGTCCACGGATTCCGCCTCGTCCACGGCGACCTGAAGCCGCAGAACATCCTGGTCGGCCGCGACGCAGCGGGCAAGCCGATCGTCAAGGTCGCCCTCGCGGACCTCGCGCACGACGCCGCCGACGCGATGCTCTCCGTCTACGGCGAACTGGTCGGCACGCCGAAGTACCTCTCGCCGGAGCAGATCCAGGGCAAGCCCGCCACGGCCGGCTCGGACCTGTTCTCGCTCGGCGTGATCCTCTACGAGCTCTTCAGCGGCCGCGAGCCGTTCCCGGCGGAGAGCCCGCTCGGCTACCTGCACGCCAACGTCGCGACGGACCTGCTGCCGCTGGCGGGCGCAGACACGGCGATCCCTTCGGACCTGGGCGCGGTGGTCGGCCGCCTGCTCGAGCGCCAGCCGCGCAACCGATATCGCACCGCGCAGGCGCTGCTCGACGATCTCGACCGCGTCGAGGCCAGGCTCGGCGGCGCCGCGCCCGAGCCGGTCCCGCCCGGAGCGGATTCCGCCTTCGCGCCGGTCCCGCCGGAGGCGGCCTCGCCGCCGGCGCGCGGGCCGCGCGTCATCTTGCTCACCGCGGCGGTCACTGCCGCCTCGCTTCTGCTCGTGACGGTTCTCGTCCTGGGCATCGTTTTCCAGTTCCAGCATCGGCCCGCCCGGCCGTCGCCGGCCGTGCCGGTGGCGATCGAGGCGCCTCCGCCGCCGCCGAAAGCCCCCGCCGCTCCGGTGGTTCCCGAGGCGGAGAAGGCCTTCACCGACACGATGAAACAGGTGAAGACGCTGGCCGACGCGGGGAAATTCGACGAGGCGATCCGCCGCCTGAAAGACCTGCGCGAGCGCTTCCGCGACGACCCGGTCGTCCAGCGGATTGACGTGGAAATCGCCGGCGCCATGCTCCTCAAGGGCGCGGACCTCGCCGCGAACGCCAAGCCGGCCGAGGCGCTCGAAGTCTACCGTTCCATTCTCCGCGATTATCCGACCACCGACTCGGCCATGCGGGCCGGCCGCCGCGTGCCCGACATGATCCTGGCCATGGCCAAGGCGCTGGAGAACCAAGCGGACCTCGAGCAGGCGATGGGCATGTACGAATCGCTGATGAAGGAATACCCCAGCTCGCCGGCCGCCGCCGACGCGGCGGAGATTCTGCCGGGCTTGCGCCTGCGGCTGGCGGAGGCGCTCGAAAACAGCCAGCCTGAGCGGGCGATCGCGTTCCTGCGGCAGATCCTCGCGTCGAACCTGTCCGAGGCGGATGCGGCGAAGGGGCGCGGCCTGCTCGCGCGCGCGCTGTTCGCCCGCGCCGAGAGCCGCGCGAAGGCCGGCCATTTCCGCGACGCGCTCGCCGACTGCCAGGAGGCGGAGCGGCTCGACCCGTCGTTGAAGAGGGCCATTGATCTGAACGAGCCGGAGGTCCTCGCGCGCGCCGCGATCGAGGCGAAGGACCAGATGGAGTTTGCCGAGGCCGTCGCGCTCTGGAAACAACTCGGAGAGAAGTATCCGGGCGCGCACGTGATGCAGGAATACGGCGACCCGATGGCGGCGCTCCTCGAGGCCGCGAATCCGCCGGGCGCCGCCGGGCCCGCCGACGAACCGGCCATCCTCTGGGCGCTGGCCCAAAAGGAGTTGAACGCCAACAACGCCGCGGCCGCGCAGGCGTACCTCGACAGGCTCCTGTCGAAGTACCCGGACTCGGCCCCCGCCGCGACGGCGCGCGGGCTGATGGCCAAAGAGGCTTACGACGTCGCCGTCCAGCAAGGCCGGTCGGGGGACGTGAAGTCGGAGCAGGCGACGCTCGAGAAGATCGCCGCCGCGGATCCGGACGCCGCCAAGGAACTGGCGCGCATCAAGGCCGCGCCGGCGGAGATGGTGTACGTCCCGGGCGGCGAGTTCATCATGGGGCTCTCGAAGGAGCGCGTCGCGCAGATCGTCGCGCAGTTCAAACTGCCGCCGGTGATGACGGACACCTGGTTCGGGATGTCGGAGCCGGAGGAGCGCGTCCTCCTCAACCCGTTCTGCATTGACGTGCACCCGGTCACGAACGCGCAGTACAAAAAGTTCGTGGACGCCACGAACCACGCGCCGCCGCCGAGCCCGGACTGGACGGAGAAGGCCGTCAAGCCCGGCTGCCAGTCCAAGCCGGTGACGGACGTGGACTGGGCCGACGCGACCGCCTACGCGAAATGGGCCGGCAAGCGCCTGCCCCGCGAGGCGGAATGGGAGAAGGCGGCCCGCGGAATTGACGGAAGGCTTTTCCCGTGGGGAAACGACTGGGATCCGAACCTCTGCGGCGCTTCCGAGAGCGACACGGCCGATACGGCCGTGGTGAACCTGAACCCCGGCGGCCTGAGCCCGTACGGCGCTTCCGACATGGCCGGCAACGTGCAGGAGTGGACGGCCGACCCGCTCAAGCCCTACCCGGCCGCCGACGCGGAAGGGCTGCTCTTCAAGGAAGGCCAGCAGGCGGTCCGCGGAGCGACTCACCAGGAGCCGATCTTCATTCTCCGCATGGTGACGCGGCGCGCCGGCCTGCTGCCCGGCCAGCGCGCGGCCACCCTGGGCTTCCGCTGCGCGCAGGACGCGCCGTAGAAACGAAGACGAAGAACTTGGAACATTCAACCTTGAACGTCCAACGTCGAAGTGAACGCGAAACTCGCAGTCCGCCCTTCGGCGTTCGAAGTTCGGCGTTGAATGTTCGGCGTTTGCCGTTCTGAAGGCAATCCTTCAATGGCAAGAAGTTAGAATCTCTCTCCCAGTCAGATTGGAAAGGACCCGAATCATGGCCAGCCGCCCCGCCCGCAAGAAGAGCGCCACGCGCGCCCTGCCGAGCGACTTCCTGGCGCACGGACTCGAGACCATGCCGCATCGCGCGCTGATGTTCGCCACCGGCGTCACGCGCTCGCAGATCGGCAAGCCGCTCATCGGAATCGCATCGTCCTTCACCGACCTGATTCCCGGCCACGCCGACATGCGCTCGCTCGAGCGCTTCATCGAGCGCGGCGTCGCCGCCGCCGGCGGAGTGCCCTTCGTCTTCGGCATCCCCGGCATCTGCGACGGCATCGCCATGGGCCACTTCGGCATGCGCTACAGCCTGCCCTCGCGCGAGCTCATCGCCGACATGGTCGAGTCCATCGTCCGCGCGCACTCGCTCGACGGCGTGCTGCTGCTGACCAACTGCGACAAGATCACGCCCGGAATGCTCATGTCCGCCGTGCGCATGGACCTGCCCGCCGTCGTGCTCACCGCCGGCCCGATGATCACCGGCCGGCTCTCCTGCCCCGGCCCGGGCGAGGGCAAGCGGCTCGACCTGGTGAAGGACACTTTCGAGGCCTGGATCCAGTACGACCAGGGGCAGATGAGCCGCGAGGAGATGCTCGACCTGGAGATCAACGCCTGCCCCGGCGCCGGCTCGTGCCAGGGGCTTTACACGGCCAACACCATGGCCTGCCTGACCGAGGCGATGGGCATGTCGCTCGTCGGCTGCGGCACCGGGCTGGCAATGTCCGGCAAAAAGAAACGCCTCGCCTACGAATCCGGGCGGCGGGTGGTCGAGCTCGTCCGCACGGGCGTCACGCCGCGCCAGATCGTGACGCGGACCGCGCTGATGAACGCGGCGCGGGTGGACATGGCGATGGGCGGCTCGTCCAACAGCGTGCTGCACCTGACGGCCATCGCGCGCGAGGCCGGGATCGGCCTCGACCTGGAGCTGTTCGACCGCGTCAGCCGCGGCACGCCGCAGATCGTCAGCCTGCGGCCCGGCGGAGAGAACTTCATGGAGGACGTCGAATACGCCGGCGGCGTGCCGGCGATCCTCAACGTCCTGCGCCCGCTCCTCCAGGAGAACCCGACCGTCAGCGGCCCCGGCCTGCTGGAGATCGCCGACCGGCATCCGCCGATCCGCATCGAGTACCTGGTCGAGCGCGACCCGGCCACCGGCGAGTTCGTCTCGCGCAAGCGGACGATCATCCACCCCCTGGAGACGCCGGTGCGGCCCGAGGGCGGCATCGCGATCCTGCGCGGCAACCTGGCGCCCGGCGGCGCGGTGATCAAGGCCTCGGCGCTCGACCCGACGATGCTGCGTTTCACCGGCCGCGCGCTCTGCTTCAACAGCGAGACCGAGGGCATGGCGGCCATCCGCGACCTGCCGAAGCGGCTGCCGAAGACGGGCAACCTGGTCCTGGTGATCCGGTACGAAGGCCCGCGCGGCGGGCCGGGCATGCCGGAGATGCTCTCGCCGACGGCGGCGCTGGCGGGCTATCCGGTGGAGATCAAGAACCGGGTGGCGCTCATCACCGACGGGCGTTTCAGCGGCGGCACGCGCGGCCCGTGCGTCGGCCACATCTCGCCCGAGGCCGCCGGCGGCGGCCCGATCGCGCTGGTCCGCGACGGCGACGAGATCGAACTCGACGTCCCCGCCCGAAAGCTGACGCTGCGCGTATCCGCTGCGGATCTGGCGCAGCGCCGGAAGCGCTGGAAGCCGGCCGCGGCCAGGAAGCTCACCGGCTGGCTGGCGCGCTACGCCAAGCTGGTCGGTGACGCGGCTTCCGGGGCGACGTTGAAAGCATGAAGCTCACGAGATGATTGCCGGCGAGGACATTGTGTAATGAACAGGAAGAGACTTCTGCGACGGTTGAACCAGGGATCGTTGCGCAATGTTGCCTTTTCGGATATGGTAAACTTGGTACAGGGATTCGGTTTCACGCTTGACCGGGTTAATGGAAGCCACCACATATTTGTGCATCCGAACATCTCCGAGTTGGTGAACTTGCAGAAAGTTGAAGGCGAGGCAAAGCCTTACCAAATTCGGCAGTTCTTGGAGTTGGTGGAGCAGCACAATCTGAAGCTGGAGCACTAGGTCATGGCAGACTACCACATCAACATCTTCTACAGCGAAGAGGATAAAGGATATATTGCCGATATCCCGGACCTTAAGGCTTGCTCGGCTTTCGGCCGTACCGCGGAAGCGGCGCTTGCAGCGGTGGAGGAAGCGAAACGCGCGTGGCTTGAAGCCGCGCGCTCTGCACACAAGCCGATTCCGCCTCCGCAATATCCGCCTATAATTGCGAGGTCCAAATTGCGGAAGGTTACCGTTGAGGAACTCAAGAAGGAAATCGAGCGGCGGGAGAAGGCCCTAGCGGACCTCATCGCCAAGCGCGACGCGCTGAATAGCCGGATAGCGGAATTGGAAAGCCTTGGCGTTGTCGCCACGCCCGCTGCGAATGCCAACCGGCGAAGTGAACTTCTGAGCACCCATGCGCATTCCACATACGGCCGCGACGCGGTAGGTCCCCGGCTGGCAGGCGCTGTACGCGAAGTTGGTCGGCCACGCCACCTCCGGCGCCGTTCTGAAAGATTAGCAGCGCGGTAGCGCCACAGGCTCGGGCGAAACCTTGCGAAGGTTCGTACAAACCTTCGTAAGGCATGACCAGCGCGCAGCGGCGAAAATTAGTTCATGCGCAGCGCGCTGTCAGGTCCTTGCCGCCGAGCGGTAAAGCTGATAGACGGGAAAGCCGAGTCAGAATTATGTCGAAACGCCGCATGAGCAAAATCGTGTTTCAGGTCGAAGAGGATCCCGTGGACGGTGGCTATGTCGCCCACGCCTTGGGGCAGGGGATCACTACGCAGGCCGAGTCCCTCGTCGAGCTGAAGAGAATGATCCGCGACGCGGTCCGCTGCCACTTCGACAAGCCCACGGGGACGGTTGTACTGCAGGCTGGCTTCCCGCTTCCGCGGGAATGACGATGGAAGGTCGGAAACGATGTTTATCCCTGCGCCCGGACGTGCGCCTCGTTGCGGCTAGATCGCCGGCGGAGGCGTGGGCGACTGGGGTTGAGGTTGTGGCGCGGCGGCCGTTCCGGCCGCGCCGGGCGTGCGGGCCACTTTTTCCTTCATGACCTTGCCCATCTTGAACGTCACCACCGTCTTCGGCGGGACGACCACCTTCTGGCCGGTGCGCGGGTTGCGGCCGGTCCGCGGCTTGCGGACGACGACCTCGAATACCCCGAAGTCCCTGAACTCCAGCCGGTTCCCCGCACAGACTTCCTTGACGATCTCGTCGAAGAGCATCTGGATGACCTGCTTCACTTCAACTTGCGCGAGCCCGCTCTGTTGAGCCACGCGTTCGGCGATTTCACGCTTGGTGGTCGTTGCCATCCGCCCGCCTCCTTCGGCATGCCTGTGCGGCGATTCTCCCCTCACTCACACAATTGTAACTTATTCTCTTGCTTCCTACAAGGACAAGTTATATGCTTGAAAATCATCTCCGTCAAGTGAAAAACAGCAAAGTTCGCCGCGCGGGCTTGCGGGAGGAGATCGGGCGATGGTTCCGGCCTCGGTGATTCGCGCCAATCTGGAGTCCGTCCGGCGCCGGGTTGCCGCCGCAGCGGAGCGCGCCGGGCGGGCGCCGGAGAGCGTTCGGCTGGTCGCAGTGACGAAAACGGTGGGCCTCGACGAAATCCGCGCGCTGCACGACCTGGGAGTGCGCGACTTCGGCGAGAGCCGCGTGCTGGAGGCGCTGCGCCGCATCGAGGCGCTCAAGGGGCTCGAAGCCCGCTGGCACCTGATCGGGCACATCCAGACGAAGAAAGCAAATAAAGCGATCGGCGCTTTCGATTTAATTCACTCGCTCGACAGCGTGCGGCTCGCCCAGGCGCTCGAGGCCCACGCCGCGCGCGGCCGCGCGGTCGTCTCCGCGCTGGTCGAGGTCAACGTCAGCGGCGAGGCGACCAAGGACGGCTTCGCGCCCGCCGATCTCGGGCCGGCGCTGGAAAAAATCGGCCGGATGAAGTCGCTCCGCGTGACCGGCCTGATGGCCATGGCGCCGGTCGCCGCCGATCCGGAGCAGACGCGCCCGGTCTTCGCGCAACTGAGGGCGCTGCGCGACCGCTTCGCGCACGCCGCGCCGGGGATCGAGCTGCGATGGCTCTCGATGGGAATGTCGCAGGATTTCGAGGTGGCCGTGGAGGAAGGCGCCGACCTCATCCGCGTCGGCAGCGCGCTGTTCCGGGAAGCGTAAAGGAAGAAGCATGAGTGATGAATGATGAGGTACTTCTTCCTTCATCATTCGCAGCTCTTCGTTCCGGCAGCGCCTTGATGGTGGCTGTTTACTCTGGCAGAGGACTAAAACATGCGCAACGAACGAATGGGATTCATCGGCGCGGGGCAGATGGCGGAGGCGATCGCGCGCGGCGTGCTGGCGGCTGAACTTTTCCCGCCGGCGGCGCTGGCGGCTTCCGACGTGTCCGAGCCGCGGCGGCGGCTGTTCAGCGAACTCGGCATCCGCGCGGCGGAGCGGAACCTGGAGATCGTCCCCGAGTGCGACGTGCTGCTCGTCGCCGTCAAGCCGCAGAACCTCGATGAAGTGCTCCGCCAGGTCGGGCCGAGCCTGCGGAAAGACCAGCTCGTGATCACGATCTGCGCCGGCTGCGCGACGACGCTCTTCGAAGCCGCCGCGAACGAGCGCGTGCGCGTCGTCCGCGCCATGCCGAACCTGCCCGTGCGGGTCCGCATGGGCGCCACCGCGCTCTGCACCGGGCGTTACGCCACGCAGGGCGACCTCGAACTTGCGCACGCGATTTTCAGCGCGGTCGGCCACGTCGTCGTCGTCGGCGAGGAACTCATGGACGCCGTCACCGCCCTCAGCGGCAGCGGGCCGGCGTACTTCGACTTCCTCATCGAGGCGTTGGTCGAGGCCGGCTGTCGCGAGGGGATTCCCGAGACGATCGCCCGCGCGCTGGTCGTCCAGACCGCGCACGGCGCCGCCGAGATGATCATCGCCGACGACCTGCCGCCCGGCGAACTCCGCCGCCGCGTCACCTCCAAGGCCGGCACCACCGAGGCCGCCTTCCGCCGGTTCGCGGAGCACGACGCGCTCGGGGCGATCGTGGACGCCGTCCACGCCGCCGCGGAACGGGCGAAGGAACTCGGCAAGAGGTAGAGCCTCTTTCAACGCAACCGAGGCGCGCGAAGCGCCTCCTGTTCTTCCTAATCGTAATCCTAATCGTACTCGGCCTCCGCCGTACTGGCACAAAAACGGCGATTACGATTACGAGTAAGATTCACTACTGTCCGGTTAAATCTCTAGGAATGACAACTGTTTTGTAACGTTGATCTCCGGATTTGAGATCGGGCCTTGTGAAAAGAGCTGTAAAACCGGGTCTTTTTGGAAAATCGTCACTTTGAGA
>JBKQWE010000068.1:0-33871 GCA_052139675.1 Candidatus Brocadiia bacterium | reverse complement strand
CGACGAAGGCGAGCCAATATAGCATCGAGGACCTCCTGGGTTAAGGACGGACCGTTGCGCCGGGCGCGCCGCCTTGCGGCGGAGGCTCCGCGGCCGGCGCAGGCGGCTCTTTCAGGGTCACCGCCACCGGGCGGAGCCGCGCGTTCTGCGAGGTGGAGATGCCGCTCGCGTGCCAGGTCAGCGGAAGCAGCCGGGTCTGGCCCGGCTGAAGGGGCAGGACCGCGGCGAAGTCGGCCTCGGCCTGGCCGGCGACCTGGAAGTGATATTCTTTCGCTTCCTTCTCGGTCTCGCCGGGGCGCAGCGAGGGAAGCTTGCCTGTGGCGTCGTCGTATTGGGGCGGATCGGCCAGGCGCAGGTTCACGTCCGCCGACACGCCCTGCGGCATCGCTTCGAGCTGCGCCGAGAGCTTCACGCCGGCCCAGGTCTGCCGGATCAGGAAGTTGTACGGGCTCATCGTCTCGTCCGAATCGCGATGGATCCCGGCGACGTAGCCGCGTTCGTCGGCGACCTCGAACTGGGCCGGCGTCTTCACGGTCAGCGCCAGGCTCAACGTCTGCATGACGGCGTCCGGGGAGTCCTTGATCTGCGCGGCGGCTTTCTGGAGTTCGTCCAGATCGTCCGGCGCCGGTCCGGGCGCGGGGTTGGCGCGGGCCGGGCGTGGCGCGGCCGGCGGGGGCTTCTCGGCTTCGAGCCAGATCAGGCTCAGCGCGAAGCGCGGCGGGATTTGCGGGATGATGGGCAGATCGCTTTCGGCTTGTTCCGGCCCGCGCCGCTCCGCGCTGAGGAGGAAGAAAATCTGATCGCGGAGGTTCTCCGCGGCCTTGAGCGGCTGCGGCGCCGAGCGGTATTGCTTGACGTAGTGCGCGAAGACCAGCGTGCGGCCGGGCCGGACCAGCGTCTGCGTGGCGATCCGCAGGATGGCCTGGCGCGGCAGCAGCAGCGCCAGCGGGACCGGCTTCTCGTCATTCCCGACGAAGCGGTCCACGAGGGTGAACGAGTCGAGGTCGGCGGTGCGGATTTCGATGCCGGCGCTCGTCAGCAGGTCGCGGGTTCCGGGGATGAGTTCGGGCCGGACGCTGAATTTCGATTCGGGGGTGACGGCGGCATTCTGCATCGTGGCGCCGCGGGTGTCCAGGCGCCAATTCGCCTGGTACTGCTTTTCGGTCGAGTAGTTGCTGCTGGCGGACAGGTTCGGGCCGGCGGTGAAACCCGGCGCGGCGTAGAGCGTCGCGCCGGCTTTATCGAGGTTCGCCACCCACCGGGCCAGTTGCGGCGCCGTCAGCTCCACGCCCGCGATCGTGTCCGGCTTCTCGACCGGGACGACGCGGTCCCCGGCGAACTGGAAGCCGAGCGCGGGGAACGGCGCGCCGTCGGACGCGTTCACCGTCTCGCGCAGCGCGAGCACCTGGAGCCGCAACAGGATCTGCGAGGGGAGCTCCTGGACCATTTCCCTCAGCGGCATCGGCGGGGCGGACGTCCGGCATCCGCAGAAAGCCAAGGCCAGAAGGAGGACGGATGAAAGAGGAAGGACGAAGGATGCCGCGAATCGGCGAATGAGCTTTTTCATCCTTGCGCTCTCCCCGGCTGAGATCCCGTCCTTCATCCTTCCGCCTTCATTTTTCTTTTTTACGGCGTGTCCGTGATCGGGTCCGCCGCGCAGCGGAAACCGGTCATCTCGTCGCGCGTCTCGCGCGGCAACTTCACGCTGGCGGTCGTCATGCACATCGAGATCGGATCGGCGAAGGAGCCGCCGCGGCAGGCGGCGGTCGGTTCGGAGACCGACCCGGCCTCGTCGCCGATCCACTCCCGCGCGTTGCCGGCCATGTCCGTCAGCCCGTAGGGGCTGTTGCCCCGAGGGAAGCTGCCGACGGCGACGACGCCGGAAGGTATGTCCGCGGCGGTCCGGGCGATCGTCGGCGGGCCGTTGCACATGCGCTGCCCGAGGACCGGCTCCCACTCGTTGCCCCAGGGATACTTGCGGCCGTCCGTGCCGCGCGCGGCTTTCTCCCACTCCGCGTCGGTCGGCAGGCGCTTGCCGAGCCAGTTGGCGTAGGCGAAGGCGTCGTACCAGTCCACGCCGACGACCGGGTAATTCGGGCGGCCTTTGGAGAGTTCATCCCAGTTCAGGGGCACGTGGTCCTTCTTCCAGGGCGGCTGCAGGAGGTGGTCGAAGAAGGAATGGTCCGGATTCTCGTTGCAGTAGTCGAGAAAACGCACGTACTGGGCGTTGGTGACCTCGTGCGCGTCCATGTAGAAGAGCGGCAGGTTGGAGAAGCGCGGCGGGGCGGCGCGCTTGGCCGCCTGGTAAATGAACCGGCCGGCAGGGATGGCGATCATCTCCTCGAAGTATTTTGCGCGGAGCTTGTCGAGCAGCGCGCCGATCTCCGTCATGTGGCTCAGGTAAAAGCGGCTGCGCTGGTGACGGGCCTTGAGGGTGCGCAGGTGCGTGAGCGCGTCGGCGAGCCGGCCGGCGGCCAGGTCGTCCTGCGTGGCGCCGAGGAGCGCGCTGCGCTCGGTCTCCGCCAGCCACGCCGGAAGCCTTCCCTGGTGTTCCTGGACCTGGGCGATGTGGCGCAGGGCGGCCCGCCACCGCCCCTGCGATTCGAACAGCGCGGCCAGGCCGCCGTGCAGGAGCAGCACGGGATCGTCCCTGTCGGCCGAGGCGGCCAGGCCGGCCTGCGCGAGGGCCGCCAGGTCGGCTTCGGCCAGGTCGCGCAGGTTCAGCGTCCGCTCGGCCGTCCCGAGCTGGAGGAGGACTTTCCCGTCGCTCGCGCCGGCGACGGTCGCGCGAGACGGAATGCCGGTCGTGCCCGGCTCCGGCGGCAGCGGCTGCAAGGCGCGGCCGGCCGAGCGCTCAGCACCGGCCACGATCACCGCCTGGATTCTCTGGAGCTGGAACACCCGCTCCAGTTCCTCGGCCGGGATGCCGCGCGCCTGCGTCTGGTCCGGGTTCGAGAGGAACTCGCGGCATCGGCGGGCCGCCTCGTCGAAGCGCTCCTCCCGGATAAGGCCGGGCAGGTCCTTCCGGAGCGCCGCCAGGGTGCGCGCGGTGGAAGCTTCGCGCGACGCGTCCGCCTCGCGGCGGGCGGCTTCCTCGGCGCGCCGGAGGTTGGTCTGGACATCCTGCGCGAGCGGGTCGGTCACGCTCAGGTGGAGCGCGGCGAGCTGGTCGGAGAGCGCCTTGGCCTGGCCGTAGTTGCCGCGCTCGATGGCGGTGTTGGCGCTGCGCGCCAGGTCCTCCGCGTACAGCTCCGCGCGGGTGCTCACGCCGGTGGCGGCGCGGTGCGCTTCTTCGGCCGAAGGAGTCCCGGCGTTCGCCGCGGCGAAATCCTCATAAACCTGGAGCGCTTCCTTGAACCGGTCCTCCGCCATGTCCCGTTCCGCCTCTTCCACGGCCGCGCGGAAGAGTTCGCGCACCTGGGCCGTCTCCGCCGGTGCCGGGGCGGGCGCAGGCGGCGCGGCTGCCGGGTTCGTCTCGCCGGCGCCCGGCGGCGCGCCGCCCTGGAGGTGAATGACCAGGGCCGTAACCCCGGCCACGAGCAGCACCAGCCCGATCCCCGCCAGGAACGGCAGCGCCGGGTGGCGGCGCCTCGGCATCGCCTCCGGAAGCGGCTCCGGGACCGGGAGTTCCCGCGCGATCGGCGGCGGCAGCAGCCGCGAAAGGGCGTCCAGGTCGGCCAGGAGCTGGCCCGGATCGCGGTAGCGCTGCTCGCGGTCGGGCGACATCATCTTCTGGATGACGAGCGAGACGTCCTCCGAGACGGCCGGCTCGGCGAGGTGCGGCGGCGCGACCGCTCCGGCCTTGACCTGCTGGAGCACCTCGCGCGTCGTCGGCGCGGCGAAGGGGTTGTGGCCGGTGACCATCTCGTAGAAGGTGACGCCGAGAGAATAGATGTCGCTGCGCGAATCGAGGTCGGCGCCGGCGATCTGCTCGGGCGACATGTAATGCGGCGTGCCGAAGATCACCTTCTTCTGCGCGTAGATGGGGTCCTCGTCCTCCATGTGGCGGGCGAGGCCGAAGTCAGCCAGTTTCGCGCAGCCCGCCGGCGTGACCAGGATGTTGCCGGGCTTCACGTCGAGGTGGAGCATGCCGAAGCGGGAGGCGTGCTCGAGGGCGCGCGCGATCTGCACGATCAGGCCGCAGGCCTCGAGCGGCGGAAGCTTGCCCCGCTCCCGCAGCAGCGCGCTCAGGGCGCTGCCCTCGACGAACTCCATCACGAAGTACCAATGCCCGTCGGACTCGGCGACGTCAATCGCCTGGACGATGTTGGGATGATTGAGCCGGGCGGCGGCGCGGGCTTCCTTCTGGAACCGCTGGACGAAGAGGGTGTCCTCGGTGAATTTGGGGGCGAGCACCTTGACGGCGACGACGCGGTCCATGCTGATCTGGTAGGCGCGGTAAACGGCGCCCATGCCGCCGCGCGCGAGCTGCGTGCGCAGATGATAGCCGGGGACGTGGATCGTCTTGTCAGTGTTGGAGCCGGACATGGGCTCTCAAAAATATTGCCGACTTGTCCGCCGAAGCCCTGCGCGCGGCCGAAGGGGCGAAGGCGGAATGCCGACCCAATGATCCAATGTGAACTGCGGCCCCCGCTTACGCATGCGGCCACGCCTCGCCGCGGAGCGCCCAGCGCAGGTCGTGGAGCAGCAAGCCGTAGGACCGGTAACGCGCTTGCGGGTCGGGCGCCACCATCTTCTCGGCGATGCGGCAGATGGAATCGGGGATGACGCGGTTGACTTCCTTGGGCGAGGAAATCCGCTGGCGGTGGTCGCGCTTCGGGGGCTGGCCGGTCAGCATGTAATAAAACGTCGCGCCGAGCGAAAAGATGTCCGTCTCCGCCGTCAGATCGCCTTTCGCGCCGAATTGCTCCGGCGCGAGATAGGTCTCGATGTCCGGCGTGGCCTCCGCGCCGGCCGCCGACGTCGTGTTGTCGAATCCCAGCCCCGTCACCTTCGCGTGATGCGGGTCGCTGAACAGGATCTTCGACGGCCGCAGGCCCAGGTGCCGAATGCCGCTGCTGTGGGCGAACTCCAGCGCGCGCGTGACGTGCACGAGCGCCTCCAGCGCCCGCTTGGCCGCAGGGATGCCTTCCTCGACGGCCACGCTGAAGGACTCCAGCGCACTGCCGCCGTCCATGAACGGCAGGGTGACGAACAGCACGCCTTCCTCGCTGCCGCCGCCCAGCGGCCCGACGATGTCTTCGTGGCGCAGTTCGCTGGCGCGCTTGGCGCCGCCGATGAACCAGGCCACGATTTCCCGGTTCTTCGCCGCCTCCGGCCGCAGCATCTTGAAGGCCACCACGCGGTTGTGGCTCGCTTGCGTGCCCTTGTAGATCATCGCCCGCCGGGTGCGCGTCAGCGCGGTGATCAGCTTGGTCCCGCCGATGGTCCGCCCGATGAACCGGAGTTCTTCGCCCGTAAAGCGCGTCACGGTCGTTTCTTCCGACTCCTCCTCCTCCGGCGGCGGAGGCGGCAGCGGCTTCGGCGGGATCACCACCGGCTCGCGCATCACCTCGAACACCGGCCCCTGCGGCTCCCGTTGCGGCGCCGGCCTCTCCGGCACCTGCAGCCAGAACCGGAACTTGATGCGCCCGATCTGGATCCGGTCGCCGTGCCGCAGCACGCTCGTGGTAACCTTGTGGTCGTTCACCAGCACGCCGGATTTGCTCTCGAGGTCCACAATCGTGTAGGCGTCGTTGCGGTACGTAATCTTGGCGTGTTTGCGCGAGACCGTCCGCATCATGATCGGAAGGTTCGTGCGCCGGTTGCGGCCGATTGTGAATTCGCCCTCGAGCGGCAGCGGGTACTCCGAGTTGGGCAGAGACCCCTGGACGACCGTCAAGCGGCCTTGCAGAGCCATTCGAACACCCGAAACTAAATTGCGGAATGCCGAGCGCGGACTCCGGATCGGCCGAGGCGGTTCGCCCGCGGATCAGCCGTCCATGCCGCATTCCTCATTCGACGTACGCGTTCAGCCCGCGCGCCCGGAGGAGCTCGACGAGCGCCTTCACCTCGGCGGCGCGGTTGCGGTCGCAGATCAGCGTCGCGTCGGGCGTCTGCACCACGATCAGGTCCTTTACGCCGAGCGTCGCGATCAAGTGGTCCGGCTCGGCCGCCAGGATGCAGTCGCGGGTATCCATGCCCGCGTGCAGCGCCAGGACGACGTTCCCCTGCCCGTCCGCCGCGTGGTGGCGCGAGAGAGCGTTCCACGCGCCCAGGTCGTCCCAGTCCAGCGCCATCTCCACGATGACGGCGTCCGTCGCCTTCTCCATTACGCCGTAGTCAATGGAGATGCGCGTCAGCGCGGGGTATTCGCGCGCGACGACCTGTTCCTGGCGCGCAGTCCCGATCGCGGGCCGGATTTTCTCCAGCCCGGCGTAAAGCTCGGGCAGGCGCCGGCGGATCGCTTCGAGGATGTCCGCCGCGCGCCAGACGAAATTGCCGCTGTTCCAGTAATACTCGCCGGTCCGGATGAATTCCTCCGCCTGCTCCCGCGAAGGCTTCTCCTTGAACTGCGCCAGGCGGAACGCCGGCGGCGCGCCGGGCGGGCCGGGCAGCCGTTCGCCGCGGCGCACGTAGCCGTATTGCTCGCTCGGGAGCGTGGGCTTCACGCCGAACGTCACCAGCGCGTGCTCCCGCTGCGCGATGCGCTGCGCCTCGGCCACGCAGCGCGCGAACTCCTCCACCGGCGAGATGAGCTGGTCCGACGCCAGCACGAGCATCGCCGCATCCGGGTCCGGGTTGAGCAGGATCAGCGCCGCCAGCCCGATGCACGCCGCGCTGTCGCGCCCGGCCGGCTCGGCGACCGTTTGCGCGGCGGAGAGCTGCGGCAGTTGCCGGCGCACCTCTTCCGCCTGCGCCGCGTTGGTCATCACCAGGAACGATTCCGGCGGGAAGGAAGGCTGCAACCGCGCTACGGTCTGCTGGATCATGCTGCCTTCGCCGAAGATGCGGATCAACTGCTTGGGCCTGTGCCGGCGGCTGCGCGGCCAGAAGCGCGTCCCGGAACCGCCCGCCATGATTACGGGATGCAGCATGCTTGCCCGATCTCCCGCCACGAGGCCACTTTGGACGGCATGTCCTGCATGATATTAAGTTCGTGCAGGAGGAATGTCAACCGAGGCGGAAGGATGGCGTCGCGGTTTTCTCTTCGCACGGGGATTCGATAGAATGGTGTGACTTGCGTTCGTGCTCGTCCTCGTCGTCGTCCTCGTCCTCGGTTGTTCGAAACGGCCGTTCGAGGACGAGGACGAGATCGAGGACGAGGACGAGGCAAAGGACGAGGACGAGGACGATTAGGACGAGGCATGCCTGATTCCTTCGACATCATCGTCGTCGGCGCCGGACACGCCGGCTGCGAGGCGGCGCTGGCGGCGGCGCGGATGGGCTGCCGCACGCTGCTCGTCACCCTCAGCGCCGACCAGGTCGGCCAGATGTCCTGCAATCCGGCCATCGGCGGCCTGGCGAAGGGCCAGCTCGTCCGCGAAATTGACGCGCTCGGCGGCGAGATGGCCAAGGTCGCCGACGAGACCGGCATCCAGTTCCGCATGCTCAACACCGGCAAGGGCGCGGCGGTCCGCTCGCCGAGGTCGCAGAACGACCGCGTCGCGTACCGCGCCGCGATGAAGCGCCGGATCGAGCAGCAGCCGAATCTCTCGCTCCTTCAGGCCACCGCCGAGACGCTGCTCGTCGAGCGCGGCGCAGTGACCGGCATCCGCTGCCTCGGCGGAATCGAAATCCGCAGCCGCGCCGTCGTCCTCACCACCGGCACCTTCCTGCGCGGGCTCATCCACGTCGGCCCCGCGCAGATGGCCGGCGGGCGCATGGGCGAGCCGAGCGCCGAAGGGCTCTCCGCCAGCCTCATCGCCGCCGGAATCCAGCTCGGGCGCCTGAAGACCGGCACGCCGCCGCGGCTCGACGGCCGCAGCGTGCGCCTCGACGAGCTCAAGCTCCAGCCCGGCGACGACACGCCGCAGCCGTTCAGCTTCTCCACCGTCTCGCTGCCCGGCCCGCAATTGCCCTGCTGGCTCACCGAGACGAACCCGGCCACGCACGAGATCATCCGCGCCAACCTCCATCGCGCGCCGCTCTACAGCGGGCAGATCAAGTCCGTCGGCCCGCGCTACTGCCCCTCGATCGAGGACAAGGTCGTGCGCTTCGCCGACCGCGCGGAGCACACCGTCTTCCTCGAGCCGGAGGGCCGCGGCACGAGCGAGCTCTACTGCAACGGCATCTCGACCAGCCTGCCGATGGACGTCCAGGAAGCGCTCGTGCGCTCGATCCGCGGCTGCGAGGAGGCGCGGATCGTGCGGTACGGCTACGCCATCGAGTACGACTTCGCGCCGCCGACGCAGCTCTGGCCGCATCTCGAGACCAAGCCGGTCGCCAACCTCTTCCACGGCGGGCAGATCAACGGGACTTCCGGTTACGAGGAAGCCGCCGCGCAGGGCCTGATGGCCGGCATCAACGCCGCGCTCAAGCTGCGGGGCGAGCCGCCGTTCGTCCTGCGCCGCGACGAGGCGTACATCGGCGTCCTGATTGACGACCTCGTCACGCGCGGCACGCTGGAGCCGTACCGCATGTTCACGTCGCGCGCGGAGCACCGGCTGCTGCTCAGGCAGGACAACGCGGACCGCCGGCTCATGCGGCACGGCCGGCGGCTCGGGCTGATCTCCGCCGAACAGGTCGCCCGGCTGGACGAGAAGGAAAAGCGGATCGCGGAACTGCGCCGGGAGCTCGAAGGGACGAAGATCGGCGGCGAAACGCTCGCGCAAAAGCTGCGCCGGCCGGGCACCGCCTTCACCGACCTGGCGAAGGTCTGGCCCGATCTCCAGTCCGAGCCGCGGGAAGTTGCCGAGCAAGTCGAAATCGAGATCAAGTACGAAGGCTACATCAGCCGCCAGGCGCAGCAGATCGAGCGGGCGCGCAAGGTCGAGGACAGCCGCATTCCCGACGGCCTGGACTACGAATCGCTCGTCCAGATCAGCAAAGAAGCGCGTCGCAAGCTCGGCGAAATCCGCCCGGTCACGCTCGGCCAGGCCTCGCGCATCAGCGGCGTCAGCCCCGCCGACATTTCAGTCCTTATGGTCCGCCTCGCCGCGCGGAAGGGCAAATAGCCCTAGCACGCGCCCGCGAATCGTCCTCGTCCTCGTCGTCGTCCTCGTCCTCGAATAGTTCTTACGGAACAGCCGAGGACGAGGACGACGAGGACGAGTACGATAGCGATCTCGGCGCATGCGATATAGACGACTCCATGCGCTTTTCAGACGCGAGTGTCCAGCGATTGGACCGGCGCCGGTTGGGCCGCCTCGCGGATGACGATCGTCCGCGCCGCCATGTCGCCGACGCGCTGCCGGTTCGCCGTGCACGCGATCACCAGCGCGCCGAAGCTGAAATTCAGGAAGCCGTCCGCGAACAGGAAGCCGTCCACGATCAGCAGCAGCGTCCTGAGCAGCGCGCGTCCGAAGCCGCAGGGCGCCAGTTCCATGCCGATCACGCGGATGCCCAACGCCCACTTGCCCGGCGTCCGGCCCCATCGCCCGAGGGTGTAGCAGAAGATGAAGAACCCCGCGACCGCCCACAGCGCCCCGCCGAAGAGCAGCGGCGTCAGGTACGTCACCCCGCGCGCGTCCGGCTGGTCCTCGATCCCCGGCAGAATCCAGAACAGGCCGAACATGCCGGCGACCAGCGGGCCGAAGACCAGCGCCGCATCCAGTAGCAGCGCCAGCGCCCGCCGCGTCAGCGACGCGCATTCTGCCGACCAAACCTGCCCTGAGCCTCCGGCCGAAGGGCTCTGCCCTGAGCCTCCGGCCGAAAGGACCTGCCCTGAGCCCCCGGCCGAAGGGCCCGACGCGGAAAAAGTGTCCGTCCGGTAAACTTTCATGAGGCCGGAAAGGACGAACGCCAGCGCCAGCGAGAGCACGCCGGAGGCCACCGAGGGCAGTATCCCCGCCAACGCCCGGACGCGGTCGGCCGGATTCATGTCGCCGTACCGCCGCGCCGAAACCACCTTCTCGCCCTCCAGCCGGACGACGTTCACCGTCCATTGCAGCGCCTGGTACACCACGCGGCAGCCGCCGGCGGCGTCCGATGCCGCGCCCAGCGTGCGCAGCGGGAACGGCGAGACGCGTGAAAAGGTCTGCTTCCAGGCTGCGGCAGGTTTCCCGGGCGAACCGACCGCCGCGCTTCCGGCCGCCGGCCCTTCAGCCTCGTAGCGCGCCAAGCCGGCGATCTCCACGGAAATCCGGTCTTTTTCCGTCTTGAACGTGAACGCCTCCGGCCGGCCTCCGTTCTGCGCCACCGCCCACAGATCGCCGGCCGGCCCGACCGTCTCCCAGTCGTCCGGGAAGCGCGCCTCTTTCCCGGGGAATCCCGCGTGACAATACAGCGTGTCGGCCTTGGGGCAGAAGACGTAGGGCAGAGCGCCGATCTCCAGCACCTTCAGGCGGTTCGCCGCGGGCGCGTCCTTCGGGTCGCCGAAGAACAACTGCGCCTTCTCGATCCACTGGCCGTTGTCCAGCGCCATCGCGCGGCGCTCGCCGGATTCCACCTGCACCGCCGCCGGCAGCCCGTCGAGCAGGAAGGGCTGCGACGCGGATTCCGTGAGCGGCTTCGCCGGGACCTGCGCCGCCGTTTTTCCGTCGTAGTGCGACACGCCGTCGCTGGCGAAGATCCAGAGCATATCCCCCTGCGCCAGGAGCCAGGCCGCGCCCGGCGCGAGCATGAGCACCGTCTTCGGCCCCTGCTCGGTCACCTGGACCAGCCGGTTATTCTCGCGGTTCTCGGGGCCTTCGAGGCCGCCGGTGATTTCGCCGGCCACGTACCAGAGGTCGCCGCGCCAGACAGCCGCGCTCTCGGCGTGGACGTTCTCCAGCCGCACGCCCCATCGCGCTTCGGCGGTGGAGGGAAACTGGCTGGTCAGCCAGACCCACAGCAGCGCCTGAAGCGCCACGACCGCTATCGCGGCCACGCCGGCCAGGATGAAGAATTTCCTCCGCGCCTCCCGTGATTTGAATCCCGGCGGCGGCGGGACGCCCGGCGGTGGAGCCGATCCTTCCAACTCTTTGACCTCCCGAGTGCAGAATTTAGAAGACAGAATGCAGCATCGCGTTCCGGAAGTATTACGCCTAAGTCCAGCCGGCGTCATGTCGCGCGCAGTACGCTGCGTGCTCGGAATGACCAGCCTTTATGCAACTTGTTTTCGGGACGCCACACGAGTCATCGCCTACAACGGCAGCCCGATGCTCTGCCCGGACTGCGCGCTGCGGAGGGCGGCCTCGGTGAACTCCATGTACCGCAGGCCGTCCTCGAACGTCGTGCGCGTCACGGGCTGTTCGCCGCGGATGGCGCGGACGAATTCCTCCTCGACGCGCCAGCCGTCGCCCTGGACGGCGGGCAGATCGATCTCCTTCAGCGCCGCGTCGCCGCGCCGGCCGCCATAGAGTTTCCGCGAGGCCGCGTCGAACCGCAGCGTTCCCTCGCTCCCGAACAGCCAGGCCTCGTCCGGCGGCGGCAGCCCGGTCACCGCGCTGAAGCGCAGGTGCGCCGCCGCGCCGCAGGCCATCATCGCCAGCGCGTCCACGTGGTCGGGCACCGTCACCGCGCGCATCAGCCCGTCCGCGCCCTTGCGCCGGTGCACGAAGACCTTGGCCAGCGCCGTCACGCGCGTCGCCGGGCCCACCCAGCGCATCAGCGCCTCGTACCAGATCCCGAGCGTCAGCGTGTTGAACCCGCTCAGCTCCGCGTCCTGCCGCCAGTGCAGCGGGCTCTCGCGGTCCACGAAATTCCTCTGGAGCGCGCGGACTTCCACCGCCAGCACGTCGCCGAGGAACCCCTCCGCGATCAGCTTCTGGATCGTGCCGTCGGCGGTGAGCGTCATCGGGGCGGGCACGAGCTGCGCCACCAGGTGCGGCCGGCGGCGCGCGCCCTCGAGCATCGCGTGCGCCTCGCCCGCGTTCATCGCCATCCGCGCCTCGCAGAGCACGTGCTTGTTGCACTCGAACGCCTCGAGCATCACCTGGCAGTGCATCACCGGCCACGTGCCGATGACGATGGCGTCCGTGTCGTCGGCGTCCACCAGTTCGGTCCAATGGTCGTAGACCTTCGGGATGCCGAACTCGGCCGCGACGCGCTCGGCCGACTCGCGCGTCCGGTTGGCCACGCTGACGATCTCGACGCCGGGAATCGCCTTCAGCCCCGGCAGGTGCCGCAGCCGCGTGTTCGCCCCGGCGCCGACGATCCCCACGCGGATCGTCTCGACCGACGACTTCCCGCTTCTCTTCATGGCTCGCCTTTCAGTTGGACACTCCGATTCTATCAGGTCCGAGTCCGCCGCGAAACCGGAACGGGCGACCTCGCTTGACACGCGCGGCGGGAACGTGTTCTGCTATAACTGCTTTCAAAATCTCGTAATCTTACTCGTAATCGTGATCGCCGTTTTTCGTTCCACCCGAACGAAGCCCGATTACGATTAGGATTACGATTACGATGATGCAGAACGGCCATCGCGCTGCGCCTTTTGCGGGTTATTGAGCAAGCTCCATCACCATGGTCCGAGTGAAGATCTGCGGCATCACGGACGTCCACGACGCGCGGCTGGCGGCGCGGCTCGGCGCCGACGCGCTGGGGTTCAATTTCTCCCCGCAGAGCCCGCGGTACATCCGTCCCGAGCGCGCGAAGGCCATCGTCGCCGTCCTGCCGCCGCTGCTGACGACCGTCGGCGTCTTCGTCAACGAGCGGCCGGAAACGGTGATGGAGATCTGCCGCAAGGTCGGGCTCGACGCCGCGCAGCTCCACGGCGACGAGCCGCCGCTGGCGGTGGATGCCGTCCAGGGCGTGCGCCGCATCAAGGCGATCCGCATCGCCTCCGAGGCGGACATCGCCCTCTGCCGGCGCTACCGCGTCGAGGCGTTCCTGCTGGACGCCTACGACCCGGGCCGGCGCGGCGGCACGGGCCGGACGTTCGACTGGAAGCTCGCGCGCGCGGCGGCGCAGTTCGGCCCGATCATCCTCGCCGGCGGCTTGACGGCCGACAACGTCGCCGAGGCCATCGCCGCGGCCGCGCCCTACGGAGTAGACGTCGCCTCCGGCATCGAGTCCGAGCCGGGCCGCAAAGACCGGGCGCTCATGGCGGACTTCATCTATCGCGCCCGCGCCGCAAGCCTCCGGCTGGCCGAGGGCGGCGACAGGCCCGATCGCTCCTGAGAAAATGCGCGCCCGACGCGCATTTTCTATTGATGCGCCGGCCGCGCAGCCGTTAGCGCGGCTAATGTGCCCGGAATAACGCATCGCGCGGTTTCTCACCCCTGCCCGCCGAAACGCAATTCCACCTAACCTGCTGCTGCACAGCGCGTTACGTTCTCCATGGAATTCCGCCTGGCACCGCATGTTGTATACTGTTTTTAGAAGGTGTTTCAGTGGACAGCGATCAGGAGGGCGCGAAAATGATTACCACATTGGTGAACGAAGTGAAGAAATTCACGGCTCCGGACGAGGTGCGCACGTTCCCGAACGGGCGATTGGAGTTGCTGCACTTCGGCGAACACGTTATCGCCAAGGTCGTCCTTCAGCCGGGATGGCGCTGGTCGAAGGACATCAAGCCGATCGCCAAGACGGAATGGTGCGAGGCGCCGCACTTCCAGTACGCCATTTCCGGCCGGCTGCATTTCGTGAGTTCCGACAAGCACGCGTTCGACTTCACGGCCGGCGATGTCCTCCGCGTGGGCGGGGGCCATGACGCATGGGTGGTCGGCAACGAGCCGTTCGTGGCGATTGACTGGACGGGAATGGAGGAGTACGCGAAGGAGTGATCGCCCGCTTGTAGTGGCGCCGCACGGCGCCACTACGAGGTGGCGTCATTCGGTCTTCACCGCTACAAGCGCACGGAAGAATTTCTCCACGGCGCGGCGCAAATCTTCGAGCGTTCCGTGGTTCGCGACGCGGACGTCGGCCAGGCGGATGCAGTCGCCGACGTTGGGCGCGTTTTTGCCCGGAGCGCCGGTCAGTTCCTGTTCGAGCAGGCGGATGGCGCCGCCCTCGGAGCGCAGGGCGTCGGGCGATTCGTCCGGGCGGCGGCGGGCGATGAGGCGGCCGACGATCTCGCGCGGCTCGGCCTCGACTGCGACGAGGACAAAGCGCTTCCCGAACGCGGCGCGCAGCACTTCCACCTCGCCGGGATGCCGCACGCCGTCGCAGACGAAGACCTCCGGGCGTTTTTTGCCGGGCCAGGCCTCGATCTTCCCCGCGATCCGCGCGGCCAGCACGCCGGGTCCTTCCTTCTCGCGCAACTCCGTCCCGATCCGCGAGAGGATTTCGCGCGTGAACGCCTTCTCCGGGATGCCGCGCGACTGGGCTTCGTCCTTGATCTGGTCGCTGAAGGAGATCGAGGCCAGCCGCCAGCCGCGCTCCGCCGCCAGGCCGGCGAGCGCGCAGGCAACCTCGCCTTTCCCGACCGAGGGCAGGCCGGTCAGGCCGATGATGTGGCTCGCTTCGCTCGTAATTACCACTTGGTTATTTCTAATCAATCATTCGGCAATCCACCTTCGGCGGACAAGTCGGCAATCCGCCTCCGCCAAGGCTACGGCGGACAAGTCGGCAATCGGCATTCAGGCTAGCAATCCCTCAACGTGAGCGGCGGCGCACTGGGCCAGGCCGACGTGGTGATAGCCGCCTTCCAGGACTGAGACCACCCGCCCGCCGCACAACTGCTCGGCGAGGTCCGCGACCATGCCGGTCAGTTGCCGGAAATGCTGCGTCTCAAGCCCCATCGGCGCGATGGGGTCGTCGCGCTGCGCATCGAAACCGGCGGAGATGAGGACGAACTCGGGGTGGAAGTCCCACATCGGCCCCTCGACGACTTTGCGCGCCACTTCGAGGTATTCCTCGGGCGTGGCGCCCTGCGGAATGGGCCGGTTCACGATGCAGCCGAGGCCGGGGCCCTCGCCGGCTTCCTCGCGCGCGCCGGTGCCCGGCCAGTGCGGCCAGAGATGGAGCGACGCGAAAAAGACCGAGCCGTCGCGGTAGAAGACCTGCTGCGTGCCGTTGCCGTGATGCGCGTCCCAGTCGAAGATCGCGACGCGGCCGACGCCGAGGCGCTCGCGGAGATATTTCGCGGCGATGGCGACGTTGTTGAAAATGCAGAAGCCCATGCCCGCGTCGGGCAGGGCGTGGTGGCCGGGCGGCCGGACGGCGCAGAAGGCGTTCCTCATTTCGCCGCGGAGGACGGCCTCGACGGCCGCGAGCGCTGCGCCTGCCGCGCGCACGGCCGCGGCGTAGGAGTTCGCGGAGACGACCGTCTCCGGGTCGAGCGCGCCGCCGCCGGACTCGGCCATCTTGCGCACGCGCCACACGTACCCCGGATCATGGACAAGGCACAATTCCTCGACCGTGGCGTCGCGGCAGGCCGGATGCAGGCACCGGTCCCAAAGCCCCGTCCGCTGAAGCTCGGCGAGAATCCACGTGAGCCGGTCCGGGTTCTCCGGATGCAGCCCGGTCTCGTGCTTCAGGAACAGCGGGTCGTAAAAAATGCCGGTGTTCATCGGCCTCTCCATCGTTCGCCACGGATTTCACGGACTAACGACGACACGGCAGTTTTTGCCACGGATTTCACGGATTTACACGGATTACCGGCGACGAACTGCAAAAACAAAGATGGAACGGGTTTCGTTTTTCGGTAATCCGTGGCCATCCGTGAAATCCGTGGCAAAAAATAAAATCGTCCTTCGCTCAGCCGATACGCTCCTGGCCGGCCATGTACGGGCGAAGCACCGGCGGGACCTCGATGCTGCCGTCCTCGCGCTGCCAGGTCTCGAGCAGGCAGAGGACGGTGCGCGCGAGGGCGACGCCGGAGCCGTTGAGGGTGTGGACGTACTCGGGCTTGCCGGAGCCGGCGCGAAACCGAATGTTCGCGCGGCGCGCCTGGAACGCCTCGAAGTTGCTGCAGCTCGAGACCTCCATCCAGCGCTCGATGCCCGGCGCCCAGCACTCGATGTCGTAGCATTTCGCCGAGGCGAAGCTCATCTCGCCGCTGCAGAGCAGCGCCACGCGGTAGGCCAGGCCGAGTTTCTGGAGCACCTCTTCGGCGTCATGGAGGAGCTTTTCCAGCTCGTCGTACGAGGTCTCCGGGCGCACCAGCTTGACCAGCTCGACCTTGTCGAACTGGTGCACGCGCATGAGCGCGCGGGTGTCGCGGCCGTAGGAGCCGGCCTCGCGACGGAAGCAGGGCGTGTAGCAGGTGTAGCGGACCGGCAGGCTATCCGCGTCGAGCGTCTCGTCGCGATGCAGGTTCGTCACGGGCACCTCGGCGGTCGGGATGAGGAACAGGTCGTCCAGCTCGCAGCGGTACATATCCTCCTCGAGCTTCGGCAACTGGCCCGTGCCGAACATCGAGGCGCGGTTGACGATGAGTGGCGGGGAGAAGATTTCGCAGTAGCCGTGCTCGCGCGTGTGCAGGTCGAGCATGAAATTGATGAGAGCGCGCTCGAGCTTGGCGCCGTCGCCCTTGAAGAGGGCGAAGTGCGAGCCGGCCAGCTTGGCGGCGCGCTCGAAGTCAATGATGTCGAGCTTCTCCGCGATCTCCCAGTGCGGCCGGACCTTGAAGGGGCGCTGGACCGGCTCGCCCCAGGTGCGGACGATCGTGTTGTCCGCGGCGGTGCGGCCGGCGGGGACGCCTTCGGCGAGGACGTTCGGGATCAGGGCGAGTTCGCGCTGGAGCTTCTCGCCGGCCTCCTTGGCGACCGTTTCGAGCGATTTGACCTTCTCGGCCACCGCGCGCATCTGATCGAGGAGGTCCTCGGCGGGCTCTTTGCGCTTCTTGCGCGCGGCGATCTCCTTCGAGACGCGGTTCTGCTCGCTGCGGAGCGACTCGAACTCGACGAGCGCCTTGCGTCGGTCGGCGTCGAGGGCCAGGACGCGGTCAAGGTCGGCATGGTCGCCCTTCTCGCGGATCGTGCGGCGGACGAGGTCGGCGTGTTCGCGGATGAATGCCAGGTCCAGCATGGCGCTTCGGAACCTCCAGAGAGCAAGGCGAAATCGGCCCGCGCCCGGATTTTATCCCCAAACCCGGCGCGGCGCAAATGAAACGGGCCGTTTGGACAGGATTACAGGATAACCAGGATAGTCACCTGAACATCTTCGTTATCCTGTAATCCTGTCAAGCCCGTAATCATTGCGGCGGCGCGGCTTGGGTGAGGGCCTGGAGGAACTGCGGGGCCGGCTCGGCGCCGAGGTACCGAAGCGCGCGGATGTCCGTCCAGGCGCGGCGATAGTCTTTCTTGTAAAACCAAGCCACGGCGCGGTTGTAGTAGGCTTCGCGGTAATCGGGTTTCAGCGCGATCGCCCGCGTGTAATCGGCGATGGCCCGGTCGTAATCGTCCCGGTCGGCGTAAGTGTTCCCGCGATTGAAATAGGCGCCGGGGTAGTCGGGCTTCAACGCGATGGCCTTGTCGTAATCCGCCAGCGCCTCGTCCAGGCGCCCGGTCTTTCCATAGGCGACGGCGCGGTTCATGTACGCGGGCGAGAAGGACGGGTTCAGCTCGGTGGCCTTGTCGTATTCCTGAATGGCCTCAGCGTAGTCGCGAGCGGCCTTGCCGGATTCATGGATGGCCTGGTCGTGGTCGCCCAGGTGCGCGAGGACCACGCCGCGCGTGTTGCGGAAGACCCAGTAATCCGGGTCGCGGCTGACCGCCTCGTCGCAATCCCTGAGCGCGTCGTCGAACCGGCCGAGCTCGTTGTAGACGATCGCGCGGCCGTTGTACGCGGGCTCGTAGTTCGGATTCAGCCGGAGCGCGGCGGTATGGTCCTCGATCGCGCGCGGGTAATCATGCTTCTCGAAGTACGCCTTGCCGCGGCCGTCGAGCGCGCGCGGGTTGTTCGGCGCCTTGTGGACCGTATCGTTCCAGATCGAGAACTCCGACCGATAGTCCAGGTTGCGCAGCGCCGTCAGGAATCCCAGCACGGCGACGATCAGGGCCACCGCCGCCGCCGCAGCTCCCGGCGCGCGCCGCCGGCTTCCGCTGAGCCGGCCGAGCAGAAGATAGCCGCCGATCACCACAAAGGCCGCCACCGCCGCCAGCGCCAGGTACATCCGATGTTCGGCCGCCAGGTCGGCGATCGGCATGAAGCTGGAGGACGGCGCCAGGGTCAGGAAGAACCACGCGCCGAGGAAGCCCCACGCGGGCTTGCCCGCCGGATGTGTGGCGGGCTTGCCCGCCGGATGTGTGGCGGGACGCAATGCCAGCGCCGCCGCCGTCGCCGCGGCGAGTCCTCCGACGACAACCGCGCCGGGCCAGATCGCCGCCGCGCCCTTCGCCAGCGGCCAGTTGTAATCCAGGCACAGCCCGGCCGGCCAGAACGAGAGCCTCAGATAGTGCAGGATCACGCCGAGCTGCGTCACGGCGTAACTGAACCAAGTGATGCCGCCCACCTGGAACCCCGCCGACGCGTGCTGCGCGTTGGCCTGCGGCGCAAACGACGGGATCAGCAGCAGCCACGTCGCGGCCAGCGCCAGGTACACCGGCCACCGGCGGCGCAGGGTATCGAGGAACGATCCGGAGAGGAAAATCCAATCGTAGAGAAAGACCGCCAGCGGCGCGGCGGCGGCCGTTTGCTTGCTCAGCATCCCCAGGACGCAGGCGGCGAACGCGGCGATATACCAGCGCCCCGAGCAAAGTCGAGGGGCGCCCTGAGCAGAGTCGAATGGGCGCGGCCGCTCCGAGAGCGCGCCGCGCGCGACGCAGTACAGGGCCAGCAGGCAGAAGAGCCCCGCGAGCGACTCCTGGCGCTGGATGATATAGGTCACCGCCTCTGTCTGGAGCGGGTGGACCTCCCAGATCAACGCCGTCGCGAGCGCCAGCGCGGTCGCCGCGCCCTCGAAGCGCGCGCGCAGGGCAGGCAGGTTCAGCGTCAGGCGGACCAGCCCGAACAGCGTCAGCGCCGCCAGGATGTGCACGACGATGTTGAAGGCGTGATACGACGCCACGTCCTGCACGCCGCCCGAGAGAGCGCAGTTGACCGCCAGGGTCAGGTTCGGGATCGGCCGGTTCAGCGGCACGAAGAACTTCCACGGCGGCCAGAGCTGGCGGATCGCGGGGTTGGAGACGATCTGGTCAATGTCGTCGAAGACGAACGCGTCCGACAGGCTGTTGGCGTACGCCGCCAGGCCGGCGAGGATGATGACCAGCGCGGCGAGCCGGTGGAACCTCTCGCGGGCAAACCGCTGGGCGTTCGGGAGTGCAGAGGGCGGCGGCGCGTTCATGCGGACATTCTACGTTCCGACGCGCCGCGGGGCAAGTTTTCCGGCGCGGCGCCGGCCGCGGGGCGAAAAAAAGAAGCGCTCCCCGAAAGGAGCGCTTCTTCGAATGCAGGGAAGATGGAGTCTCGCGGATTAGCGGCTCTTCCGCCTTGAGAATTTCGCGACCAGGCCGGCCAGCCCGAGCCCCAGCAGCGTCATCGTCGCAGGCTCAGGCACGAAACCGGTCGCGGTCCCCGTGGTGCCGGTCAGGTTGAACGCCAGTCCGGCGTCAACAGGACCATCCCAAAAGGAGGCGGTGGTCAAGTAAGACCACTCATCGGTTTCCGTTTCATCGCTCGTGACCCAGGCGTACGCGTTGCCCGGGTCGGCGACGGTGCCGTAAATGGTGAGGAAGTACGATCCGGCCGGGAGCGAGATGCTCGTCGAGGCATTAAACTCGTAGACGTCATAGGAAGAACCAAAAGCGAAAGCATGGCTGCCCGTGTCTACGGGGCTGCCGCTGCCCAGCGAACCGGCGTCGGAGTCAACCTCGCCGCTGGGTTGCCCGTTGCTGCCGGGATTCGACTGGACCTCGTAGTCGAAGACGTTCCCGCCCGCCGGGGGGGTATTGCTACCATAGTAAATGCCCCACCATTCGATCCCTGTAATCGTGCTGGCGGATCCGAGCGTGAAATAGTCGTACGCCTCGAAACCGTCGTTTGGGATGTCGCTGAAATAAACGGTGTTATAATCCGGGCCCCCGTTGTCGTAAAGGGTCGCAGCCGACGCCGGCGCCGACCCGACGGCCAAGAGTCCCCCAATTATTAACGCGAGCCATGCCTTGCGCATCGCTTTGACCCCCATTTCGATAAAAAACCCATATTTGACCCGCCGACTTTGCCGCAATTCGCGTGCCGAGGTCCCGGCTTCGCATGTCGCGGACGCTGAATTGCCCAATGAATACGCGGGTTTTAACGCTGCGAGAGAAGTTTTCGCGCCGATTCGGACTTCGGGCCGGATGTTGCGCTATCTCAACACTTCGCGGCCGCTGCGCACGCGATATCGGCAGAAAACCCTTGCCGGCATAGGAAAATCTCGCATGTTGCGCCGGCGCTACACGGCTGGGCGAGTATTAACTTCGGAACACTCCTTTATGTTATCATTGCGCGCCGCGTCCCCGGCCGCCAGGAAGGCTAAAGGTCCACGGAATGCCGCAGGAATTTCGCATGGTCGCCAAGACGCTCTTCGGGCTGGAGAGCGTCCTCGCCGAGGAGCTGCGCGGCCTCGGCGCGCGGGAAATCCAGCCGTTCAACCGGCTCGTCACCTTCAAGGGCGACCTGCGCCTGCTCTATCGCGCCAACCTCTGCTGCCGCACCGCGATCCGCATCCTCAAGCGCATCCGGAAATTCAACGCCGCCGGCGAGAAGGAACTCTACGCCGAGGTCGGCAAGATAGACTGGTCGCGCTACCTCGACGAGACCGGCTCGCTGGCGATTGACCCGGTGGTCACGCGCTCGACTTTCACCAATTCCCTCTACGTGGCGCAGCGGGCCAAGGACGCCATCGTGGACCAGTTCCGCGAGCGCACCGGCGCGCGGCCTTCCGTGCGGCTGGAGAACCCCGACCTGCGGCTGAACCTGCACATGAACGAGAACATCGTCACGCTGTACCTCGACTCGTCCGGCGACTCGCTCCACCGGCGCGGGTACCGCACGGAGGCGAACGTCGCGCCGATGAACGAGGTGCTCGCGGCCGGGATCATTCAACTGAGCGGATGGGACTGCGCCTCGCCGTTCGCCGACGGCATGTGCGGCTCGGGCACGTTCGTCATCGAGGCGGCGCTGATGGCGCGGAAGATTCCGCCCGGCGCGTTCCGCAAGCAGTTCGGGTTCGAGCGCTGGAAGGATTACGACCCGGCGCTCTATCGCGAGGTGTTCCAGGAGGCGACCGCCGAGGAGATGGAGAAGCTGCCGTTCGAGATCCTCGGCTCGGACCTGGACGCCCAGAGCGTCCGCATCGCGGCGCGGAACGTCCGCAACGCCGGGCTGGAGAACGACGTGCGGATCGAGCGCCGCTCGTTCGAGGAGCAGACGCCGCCGCGCGGCCGGGGCATGCTCATCCTCAACCCGCCCTACGGCGAGCGGATCGCGGTCCAGCAGATCAACACGCTCTACCGGATGATCGGCGATACGCTCAAGAAAAAATACGCCGGCTGGACCGCGTGCGTCGTCTCGGGCAACCCCGAGGCGCTCGACAGCCTCGGCCTGCGCCCGTCCAAGGTCACCCCGCTCTTCAACGGCCCGATCGAGTGCCGGCTGCTGGAGTTCCAGGTGCAGCCGCCGAAGCAATACCGCAGCCGCAAGAGCGGCTGACGCCCGGGCCATCGCTTGCATTCCGGGCGCTCTTGTCCCATAATAACCGCCTTGGAATCCCGGAGAGATTCCACCACGAAGGGCGCGAAGAACAGCCGGGACAGTCAACGCTTTTAAACGATAGGAAAGGGCGGACGATGGCGGACGGTAAAATCAAAATCGGCATCATCGGGACCGGGGCGATCAGCGGGGCCTACCTGAAGCGGCTGCCGATGTTCGAGAACCTGGAAGTCGCGGCGTGCGCGGACCTCGTCACCGCGCGCGCGAAGGCCAAGGCGGCGGAGTTCAAGATTCCCAAAGCCTGCTCCGTGCGCAAGCTGCTCGCCGACCCGGAGATCAGCATCGTCCTGAACCTGACCGTGCCGAAGGCGCACGCGAAGGTGGCGCTGGCCGTGTTGAAGGCGGGCAAGTCGGTGTACTCCGAAAAGCCGCTGGCGGTCACGCGCAGTCACGGCAAGCGCATCCTGGCCCTGGCCGCGGAAAAAGGGCTGCGCGTGGGCAACGCGCCGGACACCTTCCTCGGCGCGGGCTTTCAGACCTGCCGGAAGGTCATTGACGACGGGCTCATCGGCGAGCCGGTCGCGGCCACGGCGTTCATGCTCAGCCACGGCGTGGAGACCTGGCACCCGAACCCGCCGTTCTATTATGAAGTCGGCGGCGGCCCGATGTTCGACATGGGGCCGTACTACCTGACCGCGCTGATCAGCCTCATCGGCCCGATCAAACGCGTCACCGCCTGCACGCGCATCACGTTCCCCGAGCGCACCGTCACCAGCGAGCCGCTGAAGGGCACGGTCATCAAAGTCGAGACGCCCACGCACGTCGCCGGCGTGATGGAATTCGCCAACGGCGCCATCGGCACGCTCGTCACCAGCTTCGACGTCTGGGGCGGAAAGACCCTCCCGCGGATCGAGATTTACGGCACGAAGGGCAGCCTCTCGTGCCCCGACCCGAACACCTTCGGCGGCGACGTCTTCATCCGCCTCTCCGGGGACAAGGACTGGTCGCCCGTGCCGCTCTCGCACGTCTATTCGGAGAACTGGCGCGGCATCGGCGTCGCGGACATGGCCTGCGGCCTGCAGAGCGGGCGCAAGCATCGCGCGAACGGCCAGATGGCCTATCACGTCGTGGACGTCATGCAGTCGTTCCTGGATTCAGGCGCCAAGGGCCGGCACATGACGCCGGCCAGCACCTGCGAGCGCCCCGCCGCGCTGCCGACGGGCCTGGTCGAAGGCAAGCTGGATCGGTAGAATAAGTTCCGTAATATGCGGTCATTCCGAGCAAGGCGAGGAATCTCATGCGCAGCGTGCAAGCTATGGTTTGGGGTATGAGACCCTTCGCTGCGCTCAGGGTGACGCGGTCTTAAGCCAATGGAGTCTCCGATGAAACAAGCCTTGGTCGTCTGGGGCGGTTGGGCGGGCCACACGCCGAAGGAAGGCGCGGAGCTTTTCGCGCCCTGGCTGCAGAAGAAGGGCTACGAGGTCACCGTCTCGACCACGCTCGACTCGTACCTCGACAAGGATAAAATGCAGGCGCTCAGCCTGATCGTGCCGATCTGGACGATGGGCAAGATCACGCGGGAGCAGTCCGAGGGGCTGCGCAACGCGGTCGCCTCCGGCGTGGGCATCGCCGGCTGGCACGGCGGCATGGGCGATTCGTTCCGGGAGGACACCGATTACCAGTGGATGGTCGGCGGGCAGTGGGTGGCCCATCCGGGCGGCTGCATCCCGTCCTATCGCGTGAACGTCACCCGGCCCGACCATTCGATCACGCGCGGGATCAAGGATTTCACGATGCTGAACACCGAGCAGTACTACCTGCACGTGGATCCTTCCAACGAGGTGCTGGCGACGACGACTTTCGCCAGCGGCTGCGTGATGCCGCAGGTCTGGACGCGGATGTGGAGCAAGGGGAAGGTCTTCTACAGCGCGCTGGGGCACACGTTCAAGGACTTCGAGATCCCGGAAGCGCTGGAGATCATGCAGCGGGGAATGCTCTGGGCGAGCCGGTGACAGCCGGGCTCGAATAAGCGAATAGCGGCGAACTTCGAACATCGAACTTCGAAGGCACCCCTTTCGGCGCGCCGCGCGGAACGTTCGATGTTCAACGTTCAACGTTGAATGTTCGAAGTTCTTCGTGATCGGGGCATTCGTGCTCCGGCAGGTCTAAGCCTGCGCGGCCGAACCCGCATCCGTTTTGCCCGGCGCAAGCGCCTGCTGGATCGCCTTGTTGACCCGGTTCATCAACTCCATGTAGTCCGCCTGGGCGCGGACGAGTTCCTGGAGTTTAGGGGCGCTGTGGACGGCGTCGCTGAGCCGGATCATCTCGTGTTTGTCTTCCGGCTCGACGGGCTTGCGGTCGCCTTCGAGCTCTTCGATCTTCCGGCGCTGGCGCTCGAAATCTTCGAGGATTTTCTGCGAGGCGGCGTCGCTCTGGACGGCGCTTTCCGCGGCGCGCAGGCGCTGGAACGCCTCGTCCTGCGCTATCTGCCTTCCAAGCTCCGCAGCGGCGGCAAGGGCTTTTTCCATGACCCCTCTTCTTCGGGCGGGAGCACTTTGGCGTTGGGCGACAAGGCCGGGATCACCGCGACCGGCCTGGCGCCGGCGGCTTCCGGCGCGGCCGTCTCGGGAATGCGGATGATCACCTGGTCCTTGGGGCCGCCCGTAACCGCGCCGGGGGGCATGCCCTGGGTCTGCTTCTGCATCGCGGCGCGCGCGCGGTCTTCCGCGGTCGGCATTTCCACCGGGCGCGTGACCGAGGCGGACTCGGAGACGTACAGCGTGCTCTCGAGTCCGGTCACCTGGGAGATGTCCATCCTGGCCGGAGCGGGCGCGCCTTCCGGCGCCGGCTCAGCGGCCACCGCGAACCCGCAAAGCATCATCCACCCTGCGATGGCCGCGCACGCGGCGTAACCGGCTGTGTTCCTGTTCATTATTCGGCCTCATCCGCTTCAAGACGGTACGGGGGTTTTTCCGGCGGCTCCGCGCTCTTCTCCTCGTCGTTGGCGTACCGGACCAGCGGCTCGGACGCCTCGGGCGCCGAAGCGGCGGCGGGCGTTTTCGTCGCCGTATCGTTGAGCATCCGGTACACGCTGCCTTCGCCGTCCAGGATCCGGTCCTGCGCCATGCTCTTGCTGTCCACGAACGCCTGGATATCCTCGATCCGCTCGATGCCGCGCAGGAGCTCGGACTTCATCTCTTCGAGGATCGAGGAGACGGTCTTGTCGAACGAGTCGAAGACCGATTTGAGCTCGACCTCGAAGAACTCCTTGAGGTACTGCTCGAGCTTGATCAGCCGCTCGCGCGTGCCGGTGGCGACCTTCTCGAACTGCTCGACGCGGTCGCTGGTGGCCTTCTCGAACCGCGCGAAGCGCTCGGCCAGCCGCTGGCGCTCGTCCGCCTCGCGGGCCGAGAACTTCTCCCAGTCCTCCATCACGCGCGAGGCCACCTCGTAGCTCTTCTTGCTCTGGCGGCGGATGCCGCTGAGGATCGCGAAGACGGCGATGGCGGTGGCGATGGAGATGACGAGGGCCGCGATGGCCAGGATCAGGACAAGCAACGGCATTGCTCGCGTTCCTCCTTCTTCTCCGCCCTCAGGCGCAGCCCGGCGGGCTGCGAAGGACGGGTTCGGCGCGCCGGCCGGTGCGGCCCCGGCGCAGCCTCGAAGTATAGTCGCTGGCCGAAGCGGAAGTCAAATTGTTTTCGCCGCCGCCGCGCGCTAGAATGGAGTGGAAAGGGCCAGTGGAGCTGCGAGATGCCGACCTATGTCTACGAAGCCGCACCCGGCGAAAAAGGCTGCCCGGCGTGCCGGTCGGGGTTCGAGGTCGTCCACGGCATGAATGAGCCGCCGCCGGCGGAATGTCCGCGCTGCGGCGGCCCCATCTGCCGCCGCTTCACCGCGCCGGGCATCATCGGCCGCTTCAGCGAGAAGAGCACGCTGAGCGACTCGAACCTCAAGCGACACGGGTTCAAGAAGCTCGTCAACGAGGGCGACGGGAAGTTCAAGGTCACGCTTTAAATATTGACGATGGACGAGCGACGATGGACGATGGTTGATGGGCGAGCGGATTTTTTCAGTTAATCGAACGGATTTTCGACCGATAAGCTTGACAGATGAAAGTACGCGTGGTAAATTCTAAAAAGATGGCGGAGGCGTCACGATCTTGACTGCGCGCTCGCGGCCCGCGCCGCGCACCTTGACGCCGACGGCCGGTTATTTCGGGTCTCATAAAGATCAGTGGACATCGAAGAGCCTCCGTCCTGTCGCGCGAGGCAACGCGCGGCTGGAGCGCTGGAGCAAGTTCAACGGGGCGCGCCGGTCAATCTGACAGGGGCCGTTTCCCGCAGCAGGCAATCCCTTCGTCATCCGAATCGTCATCCCATCGGTTCACCCCTTCGCAGTGCCCACATGGTCGCGGGCGGAGCCTGTCAACTCTGCGGCGGTCTGCGGTGTGATCAGCGTCGGGCCGGGCGCGGGAAAAACGCTTTCGCGCGCCGAGTGCCCGCGGGTTTTTGAGGAGACGCATGATGGACACCTCTTCACAGAGGTTGAGCAGCGAACAGCCGGGCAAGGAACTCGAGAGCGCGGAAGGGACGTCCGCCTCCGAGGAAGTGCCGGAACCTCCGGGCGCGGCAGCGCGCCCTAAAGTTTTAGAGGTATTGGAAGCACCGTCTCCCGCGCGCGCCGTCGAAGCCGCGCCCTCTCTCCGTCTCGTTGGACGGCAACCCTTCAACGCAACCCCCGAACAGTGGGACGATTGGCGCTGGCAGTTGGCCCATCGCCTGCGGACGCTGGAGGATTTCCAGTCGGTCCTGAACCTCAGCGGCGAGGAAGTGGACGGCCTCACCATCGCGTGCAAGAAATTCGCCGTCGCGGCCACGCCGCATTTCGTCTCGCTCATGGAGCGCGACAACCCCGACTGCCCGATCCGCCGCCAGGTGGTCCCCAGCGTCAAGGAACTCATCATCTCCCCGACGGACATGGAAGACCCCTGCGGCGAAGACCACGACATGAAGGTCCCCGGGCTGGTGCATCGCTATCCGGACCGGGTGCTGTTCCTGGCCTCGGACCGCTGCGCCTCGTACTGCCGGTACTGCACGCGCAGCCGGCTGGTCGGCAACGGCGACCTGCGCCCGGTCTCGGAACGCGTCGAGCCGGCCGCGCAGTACGTCGCCGCGCATCCGGAAGTCCGCGACGTGCTCATCAGCGGCGGCGACCCGCTGCTCCTGGGCGAGCTGGCCCTCGGCGGGATCATCCGCCGGTTCCGGGCCATCCCGCACGTCGAGATCGTCCGCATCGGCACGCGCGTGCCGGCCTACCTGCCGCAGCGGATCACCCCGCGGCTCATCCGCGCCCTGCGCCAGAGCGGCGCGTACTACCTCTCCATGCACTTCTCGCATCCGCGGGAGATCACCCCGGAAGTCGAGCGCGCCCTGGCGATCATCGCCGACGGCGGCATCGTCATGGGCTCGCAGACCGTGCTCCTGCGCGGGATCAACGACCACCCGGAGACCCTCAAGCGGCTCTTCCAGAAACTGCTCAAGAACCGCGTGCGGCCGTACTACCTGTACCAGTGCGACCCGGTCCTGGGCGCCTCGCATTTCCGCACCTCGGTGGCCGCCGGGATCGAGATCATGCACAAGCTGCGCGGGTTCACCAGCGGCTACGCCGTGCCGACCTACGTCATTGACGCCCCCGGCGGCGGCGGCAAAACGCCCGTCACCTCCGAGTACATCACCCAGCGCACCGCGCAGCAGGTCACCCTGCGCAACTACGCCGGCAACGTTTACACCTATCCGGAAGTCTGACCGAAGCGCCGGACCGCAGGTCCGCCTTGCGGCGAAAACCTTGCGTCCCGTCTCGAACGGGACGCAAGGTTCTTCGTTTTAAGCGCGGAATACCAGTATTGTTTTCCCGCCGCCGGTTGTCATTCCCGCGAAAGCGGGAATCCATTTCACGCGCTCCCCGCGCGAGCGCTGTCCCGGCTCACGGTTTTCCCGCGTCGCTCGACTTTCCCTTGGGCGAAGGAATCGCCGGCGCACTGGGGCCGCTCGCAGCATTTCGGGACAACTCCACGAGAGCCAACAGCCGGGCAGTCAGCGCCTCGATGCGCGGGTCGAGGCATTCCTTGAGGCCTGGCGCGAGTTCGCCATAACGGCGCAGGTACCTGCTCTGCGTCTCCACGAGCACTTCCCAGAAGGCCGAGGCCCGCCCCCAAATCTGCTGCGCGGCCTCGTCCCGGCTGGCGGTCAGTCTGAGCGCCTCTTTGAGTTCCCGCATGGTCCCGCGCATCGCCGCGACTTCGGCCTGGATGCCCCGGCGCTGCTTGTCCGACAGTGAGTTGCGCTCGTGGTACAGCACGCCGTGGCGTTCGCGGCCCTGGGCGTATTCCTCGAACTCGCAGAGCATCTCGTCGAGCAGCGTCAGCGTCGCGCCGATCGCGCGCTTATGATTTTTCCCCACTTCCACCGCATTGTCTTGCGCCATCGGCGGTTCTCCACAGCTCCGGTTTACGACCGCAAAACGGGACGCCCACAGATAACTATTTCCACGCGTGCTTTTTCGGCCCGGGCTTCCGCCTGCGCACAACTATGCCGATAAGGCGCCCCACCTCCGGCGGATATTTCTGAGCGAATTCCGGGAACGTCCTACGCATCTTCCGCCGGCGCTCGCAACACCTCATGCAGTCGGGCCTTAAGCGGCGGCAGATCGTCCTGGATCGTTTTCCAAACGGTGGGCAGGTCTACGCCAAAGTACGCATGGGCGAGGACATTCCGCATTTCACGCGCCTTCTTCCACGGAACTCCCGGATGACGAGAAGCCACGTCTTCCGGAACGTTTCGTGCCGCCTCGCCTATGATTTCCAGGTTTCGGACGATTGCGTCGGAAGTCCTGCGGTCTTTGAGGAAGGCGTCGAGATCAATGCCTTGGACGAACTCTTCAATTCGTTCAATGGCTTCCAGCATGTCCTCGACCCGCACGCGCCATTCTCTAGATGGCACTGACCGCCTCCGCGAGTATGCGGTCGCGCAGTTGCGGTTTCAGCGCCCGGCGCATCACGAGGTCAACCGGCTGGCCAAGGAGGGTTTGAAGATAGTCTTTCACTTCGAGGAACTCGAAGATGCTGACGGGATTTTCGAAGTCGACGAGGATGTCCAAATCGCTGTCGCGCCGTTCTTCTCCGCGCGCGCAGGAGCCGAAAACGGCCAAGCGCGCGACTCCATGCGCCCTTATTTCCGCCACGTGCCGCCGAAGAATGTCCAGAACTTCGTCGCGTTCCATTGAAGCGTCCCTCAGAACTTCACGCCCCAGACCTTGTGCATGCGGCGGACGGACTTGCGCGGGGCCAGCTTCGGCGGGTATTTGGGATCCGGGTTGACCGAGACCATCTCGACCTGATTGCCGCGGTAGTACACGCGCTTGAAGTAGATCTCGTCGTCCTCCGCGACCTCGATGACGGCCAGGTCGCCACTGGCCGGCTCGTCCTTCGTGCAGAGGACGTACTGCCCCGGCAGCGCCACCGGGACCATCGAGTCGCCCTCGACGCGGATCAAGTGCAGGTCGCCCGGAAGCTTCTCCCGGCCGGCCGCGTGCTCCACGTTGTAGGCGACCCGGTCATGCCCGGCGGCGGACGCCGTTGCCAGGACCGGAAGGTATCGGCCCTGCTCTTCCTCGCGCGCCCCGGGCGATTTTCCGCGGCCCGCGACGCGCTCGATCAGCTCGTTGACCAGGTCTATCGTCTTCCGGCCCTCGGGGAACTCCACGCCCGGCGGCAGGAACGGCTCGCCCGCGCCGGTGTAGAGCCACTTGGGATGGACGCGCGTCAGCTCCATGACGCGCGGCAGCGACTCCAGCGGCAGCGCCGCGCGGCGTTCGTAGTAGTCGTACTGCATCAATGTCATGCCCAGCTTCCGTGCGAAAGCCGTCTTGCTGCGCCGCCCGAAGATGTTCTCGCGGACCCATCGGAGGCGCTCCGACGGGCTCGCCAGGTGGCGGCGGGATTTTTCTGACTTGTCCACTTGACGTGCCTCTCAACTGTTCCTGGATTGCCGGCCCGACCGGCGGCGGACGGACTGCGCCCGGAGGATGCGCGGCTTCGGGCGGAGCCGGTTCGCTCGTCCATCGGAAGCTTGTCCCCGACACGCATCGGGGGCCGGTGCGCGACCACAGGAGCCTATCAATATCGCCTGTGCCAGTCAAGAAGAAAAATGACAGCGCCGGGAGGAGTGGGGATTGCGGAGTGCGGAGTGCGGAATGAACGGCCGGGCAACGGCGAATGGCTTGCCGGCGAGAGGGTGTCCGGCTCGGTAGAACTAAAAATATTTATGTGGGCCGCCGAGTCGCAACCACCTCTTGTCGAAGACGCTACGACATTATTGTCACGCGCCGCGTCCTGAAATGTCAGAATGTCCCTTGACATATCAGAACTCTTCTGCTATACCACAGGCCAGGGAAGGATTATGAGCGATGAGTGCGGAATGCTGAATTGAGATGTCGCAAGATGGCGGTGGGGAAGGAGATCCGCCCAAAAAGCGATTTGAAAAAACGAATCCAATTTCGCGGCCGGGGCGGAAGAACGCCGGGACGACGGCGGCCGACGCGCCGTTTTCGGCCTTCGTCCTTCCTTCCGTTTATGCCTTGTCCGCGAGTGGCGGATTATGTTATAGATTCTTCGCGCGGGAGTTCTCGCCTGCCGGTTTCCGGCGTCCCCACTGTCGGGCGCTCCCGCTCTTTCAGGAATTGGCGGCATGAGAATCGGTCTGACCTTCGACCTGCGCTCCGAATACCTCGCCCTCGGCTGGTCGGCCGAGGACGCGGCGGAGTTCGATTCCGAGGCGACCATCGAGAGCATCGAGTCGGGACTGCGCGAGCTCGGCCACGAAGTGCTCCGCATCGGCCGCTGCCGGGCGCTGGCCGGGCGGCTTGCCGAAGGCGAACGATGGGACCTGGTCTTCAATTTCTGCGAGGGCGCGCGCGGCCGCAGCCGCGAGGCGCAGGCGCCGGCGCTCCTCGAGTGCTTCGACATCCCGTACACCTTCTGCGACCCGCTCACCGCCGCGCTGACGCTCGACAAGGCGCTGGCCAAGCGCGCGGTCCGCGACGCGGGCCTGCCGACTCCGGACTTCCTGCTGGTGGAGGAGATCGAGGACCTCCGGTCGCTCTCCCTGCCGTTCCCGCTCTTCGCCAAGCCGGTGGCCGAAGGGACCGGAAAGGGGATTGACGCGGACTCGATCTGCCGCGACCGCGACGCGCTGGAGGCGACCTGCCGCCGGCTGATCGAGCGTTTCCGGCAGCCGGCGCTGGTCGAGGAATTCCTGCCCGGCCGCGAGGTGACCGTCGGCCTGCTCGGGACCGGCCGCGACGCGCGCGCGCTCGGCGTGATGGAAGTGCGCCTGCTCCAATCGGCCGAAAAAGGCGTCTATTCCTACCTGAACAAGGAGCAGTGCGAGCAGCGCGTGGAGTACCGGCTCGTCGAGCCGGGCCCGTTCCGCGACGAGGCGGCGCGCGTGGCGCTGGAGTGCTATCGGCTGCTCGGCTGCCGCGACGCGGCGCGCCTGGACCTCCGCGCCGACGCGGAGGGCCGGCCGAATTTCATCGAAGCGAACCCGCTCGCCGGCATGAACCCCTCGCATTCGGACCTGCCCATCCTCAACGGCCTGCTCGGGAACACGTACCGGGATCTCCTCGCCGAGATCCTCCGTTCCGCCATGAAGCGCGCAGAGACAAGCCCGGGAGGACCGCTCCGATGAAAGTGGCCGTGGCGCACAACGCGATCGCGGAGGGCGAGAAGGACGAGGCCACCCTCGACGTCGTCGAGCAGGCCGACCACGTCGCCGCTTCCCTGCGCGCGGCCGGGCACGCCGCCAGGCTCTTCCCGCTCGACCGCGACGCCGCGAAGACGCTCCGGAAACTCAAGCTGTACCGCCCCGAGTGCATCTTCAACCTGGTCGAGTCGGTCGCCGGCCACGCCCTGCTCCACCCGTGCGCGGCGGCGCTCTGGGAGCTGATCGGCGTGCCGCACACCGGCTCGCCCTCGTGGGCGCTCGACCACACCACCGACAAGGCGCTCGCAAAGACCCTCATCGCCGACGCCGGGATCGCGACGGCCGAATGGGCCATCTGCCGGGAGCTGTCCGACGGCTGGCGCCGCGTGCCCGGGCCGTGGATCCTGAAACCGGCGATGGAGGACGCCTCGATCGGCATTGACGAGGACTCCGTCGTGCGCGACCCGGCGGCCGTTCCGGCCAAGCTGCTCGACCTCAAGAGCCGGTTCCCGAACCAGGCCGTCCTCATCGAGCGGTTCGTGGACGGGCGCGAGTTCAACATCTCGCTTCTGGCGGACGAGCGCGGCGCGCAGGTGCTGCCGCCGGCGGAGATGACTTTCATTGACTATCCGCCCGGCAAGGAGCGCGTGCTCGGGTACCGGGCGAAGTGGGTGGCCGAGGCGTTCGAGTACGAGCACACCGGCCGCCGCTTCGACTTCCCGCCGGAGGAATCCGGACTCATCGAGCAGATGAAGCAGATCGCTAGGCGCTGCTGGGCGCTGTTCGACCTGCACGGCTACGCCCGCGTGGACGTGCGCGTGGACGAGGATTCGCGCATCTTCGTCCTCGAGATCAACGCCAATCCCTGCCTGACCCCCGATGCCGGGTTTGCCGCGGCCGTCGCCCGCGCGGGCATTTCCCCGGCGCAGATGGTCCAACGCATTTTGGAGGATCCCGTGTGTGTGCCGCCGCTGCCGCGTTGAATATTCAGATCCGCGACGACCTGCTTCCCGCCGACCGCGAGCCGCTGGAGAACATCGTGCGCTCCTGCAAGTTCTTCCGCGAGGACGAAATCGCCGTCGCCCTCGAGCTCATTGACGAGCGCCTGTCCCATGGCAAGGCCTGCGAGTACCACTTCCTCATCGCCGTGAACGACGACCGCGTGGTCGGCTACTGCTGTTACGGCCTGGTCCCGTGCACCGTCCACAGCTACGACCTCTACTGGATCGTCGTGGACCCGACGATGCACCGCGGCGGCATCGGCCGCAAGCTCGTCGCCGCCGCCGAGGAGCACATCCGCAAGCTCGGCGGAAAGCGCGTCTACATAGACACGTCCAGCCAGCCGCGCTACGAGCCCACGCACCATTTTTATTCCTCCTGCGGATACCGCGTGGAGGCCACGCTGCGGGAGTTCTACGCCCCCGGCGACAACAAGGTCGTCTTCAGCAAGGTGCTCCAATGAGCGGCGGGCGCCGCCGGCCGGAGCGGCCATGAAAGCCCGCGTCGGCTGCATTCCGTGCTTCGTCAAGCAGGGCCTCAGCGCCGTGCGGCTTTCGACGCAGGACCCCGCCGAACAGCAGCGCGTCCTCGACGAAGTGCTGCGGCGGATTCAGGGCCTCTCGCTCGACGAGACGCCCGCGCTCCTGAGCCAGGTCGTCTACGCCGCCGTGCGCGAGATGACCGGCGTCGCCGACCCGTTCGCGGAGGCGCGCCGCCGGACGAACCGGCTCGCGCTGGCGCTGCTGCCCGACCTGCGCCGCCGAATCGCCGCCTCGCCCGACCCGCTGCACGCCGCGATCAAAGTCGCGCTCATCGGGAACGTCGTGGACCTCGGCATCGGCGGGCACGCCTTCGACCTCGAGCGCGATATCGCCCAGGGGCTCGACGCCGGCCTGGCCGTGGACGATTACCCCGCGTTCCGCGCCGCGCTGAAGGACTGCCGGACTTCGGCGAGCTCAGCCGCGCCGCGGCTGCTCTACGTCTGCGACAACTCCGGCGAAATCGCCTTCGACCGGCTGCTCATCGAGGACCTCCGCACGCGCTGCCAGGTCACCGCCTCGGTCAAGTCGCGGCCGATCATCAACGACGCGACGATGCAGGACGCCGAGGAGGTCGGCCTGCCCGCCGTCGCTCATGTGATCGAGACCGGCTCGGACGACATCGGCGTCAACTGGCAGCGGGCGTCGCGCGAGTTCGTCGAGGCGTTCCGCGCCGCCGACCTGGTGCTCGCCAAGGGCCAGGGAAATTTCGAGACGCTCGACGAGACGCCCGGCGAGATTTTCTTCCTCCTGAAAGCCAAATGCCCCGAGGTCGCCGCAGAGCTCGGCGTCAGCGAGGGCGCGCAGGTCTTCCTCCGCAGCCGCTCCCGCCGTCCTCGCCAGTGTAGTGTTTCACTCAGATGATGCCTTATCGAAGTCATGTCGCGCGCAGTAAGCTGCGCGCTCTTGCTGAGCGCAGCGAAGCATCTCACACGCATTTCTTGAGTTATGCGTATGAGACCCTTCGCT
>JBKQWE010000067.1:0-60469 GCA_052139675.1 Candidatus Brocadiia bacterium | reverse complement strand
CTGCCCGACGCGATGGCCGGCCCGTCGCCGGTGAGCGCGCTCATCCACGCCGCGACGATGGTGACCGCCGGCGTGTACCTGATCGCACGCATGCACGTCCTCTTTGCGCTCGCACCGGCGGTGCAGGCCGCCGTCGCGGTGATCGGCGCGGCGACGCTCCTGTACGCCGGATGCGCGGCGCTCGCGCAAACGGACATCAAGCGCGTCCTGGCTTATTCCACCATCAGCCAGATCGGCTACATGTTCCTGGCGCTCGGAGCGGGCGCGTGGTCGGCGGCGATTTTCCATTTCATGACCCACGCCTTTTTCAAGTCGCTCCTGTTCCTCGGCGCGGGCGCGGTGATCCTGGCGCTCCGCGAGGAGCACAACATGTTCAAGATGGGCGGCCTGCGGCGCGAGATGCCGCTGACGTTCTGGACCTTCCTGATCGCCTCCTGCTCGCTGTGCGGCCTGCCGATCGTGACGGCGGGGTTCTACAGCAAGGACATGATCCTTTCGGCCGCGTGGGCGTCGCGCTGGGGCGGCCGGTGGCTCTGCGCGGCGGGAATGGCCGGCGTGCTGCTGACGGCCGCGTACACGTTCCGCATGGTCTTCCTGACCTTCTTCGGGCCGATGCGCGGGCGGCCCGCGATGAAACCCGGCTGGCGCATGACCATTCCGCTGGCAGTGCTGGCCGCCCTTTCGATCGTCGGCGGCTGCGTGGAGCTGCCGCATTACCTGGGCGGCGCGCCGATCTTCTCCGATTTCCTGCGGAGCGTTTTCGTCCCGCTGCCGCACGCCGGCGGCGCGCCGGCGGCGCCTCTCCGAATTGAACTATCGCTCCAACTCCTCGCCGCCCTGCTTCTGCTGCTGGGCGTCTGGCTGGCTTATGCGTTCGTGCTCGCGATGCCCGGCTGGTCGGCGCGGCTCACGGCGTCGCGGGCGGGCGGCGCGCTGCATCGGTTCTGGCTCGCGGGATGGGGGTTCGACGCGCTGTACGACCGGCTGTTCGTCCGCCCGTTCGTCCGCGCGGCGGAGTTCAATCGCCGCGATTTCGCGGACTCGATTTTCACCGGAGTGGCCGAGGCGAACGTGCGCCTCCACCGCGCGTTGAGCCGGACGGAAACCGGCGTGCTGCGCTGGTACGCGATGGGAATCGTCGTCGGCGCGATCATCACGATCCTGATAGCGGTGTTCGCATGATCCTGACATGGTGCATCCTGATTCCGTTCGCGGCGGGCGTGCTGGCATGGCTGCTGGCCCGGCGCAGCGTGGCGGCCTGCCGATGGATTTCGCTGCTGGCGCCCGCGGCGAGTTTCGCCCTGGCGCTCTGGGCCGGCGCGAACGGCGACGCGCAGCGCCCATGGCTGGTGGAATTCAAAGTTCCATGGATTCCCGACTGGGGCGTGTCCTTCAGCCTGGCGATGGACGGCGTAAGCCTGGTGCTGGTGCTGCTGACGGACTTCCTGGGTGTCCTCGCCGTCGCGGCCTCCTGGCGCGGAATCCAGGAGCGCGTCGGCTTCTTCCATTTCAACCTGATGTGCGTCACGGCGGCGATCATCGGCGGTTTCCTGGCGATGGACTTGTTCCTCTTCTACGTCTTCTGGGAAGTGATGCTCGTGCCGCTCTACTTCCTGATCGCCTTGTGGGGGCATGAGCGCCGGATTTACGCGGCCATCAAGTTCTTTCTCTTCACGCAGGCCAGCGGGCTGCTGATGCTCGTCGGCATCCTCGGCCTGTTCTTCATTCACGGCCGCGCCGCCGGCGTCTACACGTTCGAGTACCGCGAGCTGCTGAACACGCCGATGTCCTCCTCGGCCGCGCTCTGGCTGTTCATGGCCTTCTTCATCGCGTTTGCGGTGAAGCTGCCGGCCGTGCCGGTGCACACGTGGCTGCCGGACGCGCACTCCGAGGCGCCGACGGCCGGAAGCGTGATCCTGGCCGGGCTGGTGCTGAAGGTCGGCGCGTACGGGTTGCTCCGCTTCGCCGTGCCGCTCTTCCCCGGCGCGGCGGCTGCGCTATCGCCGTACATCATGACACTGGCGGTGATCGGCATCCTGTACGGCGCGCTGCTGGCTTTCGGACAGCGCGACCTCAAGCGGCTCGTGGCGTACACGAGCGTCAGCCACATGGGCTTCGTGCTGCTGGGCATCTTCGCGTGGAACGCGACGGCGTTGAACGGCGTCGTCGCGGTCATGGTCGCGCACGGCGTCAGCACCGGCGCGCTGTTCATCCTGGTCGGGCAGCTTTACGAGCGCGTGCACACTCACGACTTGAACCGGATGGGCGGCCTGTGGGAAACCGCGCCGCGGCTCGGCGGGTTCACGCTGTTCTTCGCGCTGGCGTCGCTGGGGTTGCCGGGGACGGCCAACTTCGTCGGCGAGTTCCTGGTGCTGCTGGGGACTTATCGCGGCCACATAGCGCTCGCGGCCGTCGCGGCGCTGGGCCTGGTGGCGGCGGCCATCTACTCGCTGTGGATCGTCCAGCGCGTTTTCCACGGGCCGAACCGGGAACGCTGGAGATTCTCGGACCTGACGCCGCGCGAGACCGCCATCGCGGCCGCGCTGGCCGCCGCCGTGCTCTGGATCGGGCTCTATCCCGCGCCGCTCCTGCGCACGGTCGGGCCGACGCTGCAGCAATCCCTGCCGCATGAGCCTGAGACGAGTCCGCCCGCACTCATGCGGGTCGAATCGAAGGCGCAGAGCCTTGCCCGGGCGCCGCGCACCGGCCCCGAGCGGCCGATCTCCGAAGCGGCAGGCAGCGGAGGAACACCTTGAGCCCAGCCGACCTCATTCCGCTGTTGCCCATCATCGCGCCGGCCGCGGCGGCGGTGGCCATCCTGTTCATCATCGGTTCCGGCCGCAACCACGCCCTGGCCGCGACGCTGAGCCTGGCCGGTCTCGCGGCCGGTTTCGTGCCGCTGTGCGGCATGTCGGCGATCGCCTCGACGCGCGTCGCGTCGCTGCTGACGCTGGACGGCTACGCGCTCTTCTTCGCGGGGCTGATCCTGGCGGCGAGCTTCGTCGTCGTGCTGCTCTCCCACGGATACCTGCAGCGGCGCGAGCGGCAGCCGGAGGAGTTCTACGTGCTTCTGCTGATCGCGACGGCGGGCGCGGTGGTGCTTGCGGCGAGCAGCCACTTCGTCTCCTTCTTCCTCGGCCTCGAGGCGCTCACCGTGTCGCTGTACACGCTCATCGCCTACGAGCGGCAGGGACGGAACGGCATCGAGGCCGGCGTGAAGTACCTGATCCTCGCGGCTGTCTCCGCGGCGTTCCTGCTCTTCGGCATGGCGCTGATCTACGCGGAGTTCGGAACGATGGAGTTCTCGAGGATCGCCGAGGCGTGGAGCGCTCACGGACACAGCCTGCTCGCGCCGGCGGGCCTGGCGATGATCATCGTCGGCGTCGGTTTCAAGCTCGCGCTGGCGCCTTTCCACATGTGGACGCCCGACGTCTACCAGGGCGCGCCGGCCCCGGCGACGGCCTTCCTGGCCACCGTCTCGAAAACCGCCGTGTTCGCCGTGCTGCTGCGGTACTTCGCGGCGACCGGCGCGGCGGAGGGCGGTTCGCTGCGCATTGTGCTCACGCTGACCGCTATCCTCTCGATGTTCACCGGCAACCTGCTCGCCCTGATGCAGGCGAGCGTCAAGCGCATCCTGGCCTATTCCTCGATCGCGCACTCCGGCTACCTGCTGATCGCCCTGCTGGCAGCGCGCGCGTACGCGCCGCTCGCGGCGAGCTACTACCTGCTCGCGTACGTCGTCACCACGCTGGGCACGTGGGGCGTGGTGGCCGCGCTCTCGAACAAAGACGGCGACGCGGACTCGCTGGAGGACTATCGCGGGCTGGCATGGCGGAGGCCGTGGCTGAGCGGCGCGCTGACGGCGATGCTTTTCTCGCTCGCGGGGATTCCGCTCACCGCCGGGTTCGTCGGGAAATACTACCTGCTCACCGCCGGCGTCGCCGGAGGAATGTGGCTGCTGGTCATCATGCTCGTCGTCAACAGCGCGATCGGGCTTTACTACTATGTCCGGATCATCGTCGCCATGTACTCGCAGCCGAGCCCGGCCGCGGCCGAATCGCCCGCCGCGACGCGGACCTCGCCCGCCGCAAGCTTTGCGCTCGCGGGCTTGCTTTTCTTCCTGGTCTGGTTCGGAGTCTATCCCGGGCCGCTGATCGGGCTGCTGCAAACGCTGGCCGGCAATCTGCATTGAGGGGTTGCACCGTCTTCAAGGATGCAATCTCAACGGGCGTCCTTATAGAACGCCGCCGCGTCCTCCTTGAGTTGCTTCAGGCAGGCCGGGTCGTTGTAGAACATGTGGCCGGCGGGATACTGGCGGGCGCGGACGTTGGCTTGCAGGCTCGGGGCCAGGCCGAGGTGATTGAGGGCGTACTTCGTGGCGAAGTAGCTGGTGTTGAGGTCGTAGGTCCCGTTGGCGACGAACAGCTTCAACTGCATGTTCTCGCTGACCGCGCGGCACAGGTCATGCAGTTCGTTCAGGTAGCCTTCGCCCGCCTCGCCCCACTTCCATTCGTGGCTGACCTCGCCGGACAGGTACTCGTATTCCAGGTCCGTCTCGAATTTGAGTTCGGACCGCAGGTACGCGTTGATGCAGGCGACGAACGGGACGGTCTGGATGTAGAAGGAAGGATCGTACTCCGTGTGCGGAATGCCGGGGTTCGTATCGAACCCGGCGACGCGGCCGTCCATCAGGCCGAGGACGCGGTTCTGATCGCCCAGGAGTTCCTTGGCGAAGCGACGGTTGCTCATGCGCAGGTTGACCTTCATCAGCAGCGGCGTGGGAAGACCGGTGTAGCGCGCGAGGTCCCTCACGATCGCGCCGCGCTCCTCGTCCGTCAGCGAGTCGCCCCTGGCTAGCGCGGGCAGGTACTTCTCCGTCGCCCAGCGTTCCGCCTCCGCCAGCGCCTCCGGCAGTTTCAGCCGCTGCAAGTCCTCCGGCAACTTCTTGTGGTACCAGGCGATGGCCGTGTAGCCGGGCAGATAGAGCGCGTACGGCAGGTCGTTCCCGGGATCGAAGGAGATGGTCTGGAAGTCGAGGACCGATGAGATCAGCACGATGCCGCGCAGGTTCATGCCGAGGCCGTTCTGGAGTTCCGTCGAGAGCGCGGCCGCTCGCGTGCCGCCGTAGCTTTCGCCGGCCAGGAATTTCGGCGAGAGCCAGCGCTCTTCGCGCGTGACGTAGAGCCGGATGAAGTTCGCGGCGGACTCGACGTCCGCTTCGACGTTGTAAAACGTCTTCGCCTCGACGCCGGCCGCGGGGCGGCTGTAGCCGGTGCCGACCGGGTCCACGAACACCAGGTCGGTGAATTCCAGCCAGGTGGATTCGTTGTCCACGAGCTGGATGGGATCGGGCAGCGATTTTCCGTCGTCGGCAGTCTGCACGCGCTTTGGGCCGAGCGCGCCGAGGTTCAGCCACATCGAGGCGGCGCCGGGGCCGCCGTTGAAGGCGAACGTGACCGGGCGCCCCGCTCTTCGCAGCTCCGCTGCTTCGGCGGGCGAAGAAGAGGCCGATTTCTCCGCGTCGTCCTTCACATAAGCGGTGTAGAAAATCTCCGCGCGGGGCTTTCCGGCGTGGTCCAGCGTTTGCAGGTAGCCGGCGGTCGCGATGTAGCGGAAGTCCTCTCCGTTAATCCTGGCGACGTGATGTGTGACGGAGACTTTGTCGAACACCGGCGACTTCAGCGGCGCCTTCTCCGGTGCTTTCTCGGGCGCTTCCGCGGGCGCGCCCTTCGGCGCATCGGGCGGATCGGCGGCTGGAGCGCCGGCTGCAAAAAATATCCCGGCGCACAAGGCGACCAGCGTCGCAACTGTCGTATTAAGTTTCCGCATTTTCTCCTCGTACGCTGAATAAACAATACGCCCGGCCGCCCTTCAGCCCTTGTACGTCTGCACGCGGCCCCAAAGACTCTTCGTGCCCCAGATTCCCGCGCGGAGGACTTCGAGATGCACGATCTGGCTATGGTCTACGAAGAGGTTCACTTCGGGCCCGAAGTTCTTGATGTACCACGCGAACACCTCGGGCTCGGCCGCCTCGAACATGATCTTCTCGAGGCCGAGCGCGTTGGCGATCTTCGCCGGGACATCGGTGCGCCAGGTCTTCACGCTTTCGGTGATCCCCTCCGACTCGATCATGATCATGTACGCGCCGGCATCGAGGAACCGCCGGGCCTGGCCGATGATCCACTCCACGTCGCGCAGGCCTTCCTCTTCGAGGTCGGCCGCCGCGCTCGCGCCGCCCGCGCCGAACTGGATGCCGACCTCCGGCTTCGCCTTCAGCCCCATCTTCTGCACCTTCTCGACCAGCCGCAGCCAGTCGTCCGTCGGGATCGTGATGAAGCCGCTGGAGATCTCGATGATGTCGAACCCCAACTCCTTGCACTCCTCGATGTACTTGTGGACCGCCTCGCGGCCCTGCGTGAGCACGTATTCGATGAAGCCGCCGGTGGAGACGAGGACGTTGTGCTCGTGGCAGAGGCCGGTCAACTCGCGGACGGCCTCGCGCGGCATCAGGCTGAACGAGCCGGCGGCGAACTTGAGGGAGTCCACGTACGCGCCCATCGTCTCGAGGATGTCGAGCAGATAGCGCTTGCCCATCGGCGTGTAATACGGCCCGCGGATTTCCGTCACGCCGCGCGTGCGCGGCTTCGGCTCGCGCTCGTTCATCTTTATAAAGTCGAACGCCCTGCCGCCCGCTTTCGCTTTCGCCATTGCAAAGTCTCCTTAATTGAACAGAATTTTTGCCACGGATTGCACGGATTTACACGGATTACCGGCGACGAACTGAAAGAGATTGAATGACCTTGTTTTTCCGTTCCGTTAATCCGTGGCCATCCGTGAAATCCGTGGCACAAAAGCGTTTCGTTGCCGGTAATCCGTGGGAATCCGTGAAATCCGTGGCGAACCCGTTTCTTTTCATCGTTGCTCCGCCGGTTCGGAGACGTCGGTCAGCAAGTCCGTCAGGTCGGCGACCTGGATTTCGTCCAGCCGCGCGACGGCATCCACGATATAGCGGCGGAGCGGAGCATCCGAGAAGCGCCGGCTGAGCCGCTCGAACTTCGCCACCGCGGCGTCCCAGCTCATCGGCCGCGTGCGGAAGCCTTCGTAGTCCCGCTTCTCCCGCACGAGCCTTCGGCCGTCGCGCAGCACAACGGTCACCCGGCACGGCATCTCGGCGGGGAACCGGCGGCTGAATTCCTCCGCCGGCCGCACGACGACTTTGGCAAGCAGCCGCTGAACGTCCGCCCGGCCGATGCGCTCCGGCCGGTACTGCTCCGGCATCACCTGGCCGTCGAGCAGCGCGACCGCGACGAGGTAAGGCAGGCTGTGGTCCGCCTCTTCCTTCGTCCGCACGAGCGTCTTCCCGCCCTCGTTGCCGCCGCCGATGATGTTGTACGCCACGTCGAATGTCTCGATCTCGATCCGCTCGACTTCCTCTTCCCGGCCGAGCGAGAACTCGCTCCGGAGCTCGAGGATCCCCTCGATCGCGGATTGTGAATGGACCTCGGCGTTGAATTCCTTCAGGATCGTCTGCGTGACGCGCTCCAGGTCCTCCGACGGCCAGGCGATATCGAACGGACCGGCGATGGCTTCCATGAATCCCTTCCGGCCCTCGAAGACCTCGAGCGGCCCGGTGATGCCGCGCATGGCCAGGAACGCGGCGTGCGTGCAGCAGAACGCGGCGTTCGGGTACGCGAGGCCCTTCCAATGCGAGAGCGCGCCGGTGCGCGTGACGCGGAGCGCGTTGAACGCCGTGCCGCTGATCGCGATCGCGTGCGCCGTCCGCTGCGGGTCAAGCCCCAGCGCCTTCGCGATGCCCGCGGCGAGCGCGTAGCAGCCCTGCGTCGTGTGGTCGAACCCTTTGTCGCGGACGGGCGCCGCGTCGCTCAGCCGGCACTGCACCTGGTACGCGACCGCGAGCGCGGCCATGAAATCGCGGCCGTCGCGCTGCGCGTATTCCGCCGCCGCGAGGATCGCGCCGAGGTTGTCGCTCGGGTGGCAGGTTTCGCCCTTGGCCAGGTAGCTGTCGTTGAAATCGAGGTACCGGACGAGCGCGCTGTTGTAAAGCGCGGCGCGGTCCGGCGCGGTGCGCCCGCCGCCGATGAGGCTGCACAGGCCGGCGCCGCCGAACTCGTGGATCTGCGCGCGGAGCATGCGGACCGGTTCGCCTTCGAGCGCGCCGATGGCGCAGCCGAGCGCGTCCAGCACGCGGATTTTCAGTTGCGCGCGCGCCGCCTCGGAGAGGCCGCCGTAGGAAGCCCGGGCGACGAACGCAGCCAGTTGCTCCGCCTGGGTCATGCCGCCGGTCCCTCGGGGTTCTCCAGTTGCGCCACTTTGGCCAGGCGGCGCTTATGCCGCTCGGCGCCGATGTAACGCGCCTCGATGAAGATCCTGACCAGGTCCCGGGCGAGGCCGAGGCCGATGACGCGGCCGCCCATGCAGAGCACGTTCATGTCGTCGTCCTCGACGCCCTGGTGGGCTGAAAAGCTTTCGTGCACCAGCGCGGCGCGGACGCCGGGCACCTTGTTGGCGGCGATGCAGGCGCCGACGCCGCTGCCGCAGACGGCGATTCCGCGCTCGACCTCGCCCCCGCTGACGGCGCGGGCCATCGGAATGACGAAATCGGGATAGTCGTCCTCGGCCTCCAGGCGGGCGGCGCCGAAGTCCACGATTTCATGTCCGGCCTCGCGCAGTTCCCTGGCCAGCGCCTGCTTCCGCGTAAAGCCTCCGTGATCCGCCGAGATGCCGATCCGCATCATCTGCCCTCCGGGTGGAAATTGGCGGGTTACCTAATCACCCAATCTCCGAACCTCGCTCACGATCGCCTTCCGCGAGATTTCCTCATAGTCCAGAAGTTCCTCCGGCTTTCCGCTTTTCGGCCGGTGGCGCACGGCGAGGATGCGGACCGGCGCGGCCAGATCGGCCAGCGCGCTCCGGACGGCCTCTCCGATGCCGCCTTCGGGGTAGTGGTCCTCGACGGTGATGATCCGCCCGGTGGCCGTGGCCGCGTCGCGGAGCGTCTTCTCGTCCAGCGGCTTGACGCTGTAGAGGTCCACCACGCGGATGGCGATTCCATCGCGCTTCAATTCGTCGCAGGCGGCCAGCGCCTCGTGCAAAGTCACGCCCGCGGCGACGACCGTGGCGACGTCGCGGTCGCTCTTCCTGAGCACTTTACATCCGCCGATGACGAACTGCTCCTCGCCGCCGTAGATCACCGGCGAGGCTTCACGCGTCGTGCGGATGTACACCAGCCCGCGGTGCGCGGCGGCCGCCTCGACCAGCCTCTCAGCCGAGACCGCGTCGCACGGATAAAGGACCACGCCGTCGAGCACCGTTCGGAACATGGCGATGTCCTCGAGCCCCATCTGCGACGGCCCGTCCTGCCCGATGGAGACGCCGGCGTGCGAGCCGACGATCTTGAGGTTCGCTCCCGAGTACGGACTCATCCGAACCTGGTCGAAGGCGCGCGCCAGGAAGGCCGCGAACGTGGAGACGAAGGGCATTTTTCCGCGGCACGCCAGCCCCACCGCGGCGCTGACCATGTTCTGCTCGGCGATGTACATCTCGAAGAAACGGTCCGGGTGCGCCTCCTTGAAAGTGGCGGCCTTGGTCGAGTTGCTGACCTCGGCGTCGAGGCAAACCAGTTCGGGGAATGCCGGGAATATGCGCACGAGGGCGTTGCCGTAGGCGTCGCGCGTGGCGACCGGTTTGCCCGGCGGATAGCTGACCGGACCCGGGCTCTTCCGCGCCGGTTCGGCAGGGCCGCCGCGTTCCGGCATGGCGAACTCGCCGCGGACGGATTGGTCAATCTCGCCCAGTTCCTTCAGCGCGGACTCGCACTCGGCTTTATTCAACGTCTTGCCATGCCAGCCCTCCTTGTCCTCGAGGAAGGAAACGCCTTTGCCTTTGACCGTGCGGGCGATGATCATCGTCGGGCGGCCGGAGACGCGCCGCGCGGCTTCGTACGCGGATAGGATTTCCGAGAGGGAATGTCCGTCAATCACGAGGGTCTCCCAGCCGAACGCCGAGACCCTTCTCTGGTACGCGGCCAAATCCCAGCCGTACATCGTCTCGCCGCGCTGGCCCAGGCGGTTCACATCGAGGATACCCAGCAGGTTATCCAGTTTGTAATGCGCGGCGATCTGCATCGCTTCCCACTGCGAGCCTTCCGCCATTTCGCTGTCCCCGAGCAGGACGCAGGTCCGGTACGGCAGGTGGTCGCAATATTTCGCATTGAGCGCCATCCCGATGCCGATGGAGAGACCCTGGCCGAGCGAGCCGGTCGCGGCGTCCGCGTAAGGGAAGAGCGTGGTCGGGTGGCCTTCCAGGCGGCTGCCGAACCGGCGATAGGTGGCCAGGTCGCTCTCGTTCAGCACGCCCGCGGCGGCCCACAGCGCATAGAGCAGCGGCGACGCGTGTCCCTTGGAGAAGATCAGCCGGTCGTTGTTCGGGTACTTCGGATCCTGGACCTGGTAATGGAACGCGCCGCCGAACAGCAGGCCGACCATCAACTCCGTGGCGGAGAGCGAAGAGGTCGGATGTCCCGAGCCGGCCTGCGTCGTCATGGTCAGAATGTAGTAGCGGACCAAGGTGGCAAGTTTTCGCAGCGTCGCTGTCTTGTCCGCCGCGACGGATCGCATTCCCCGTGACTGCTCCATGGCATGTCCCCTTTTTCCAATGAGAGCCCCCAATCGCATTATACCGCTTTCGGACCTCGAAACAAGCCCGCCCGCGCGCGGCGCATGCCGGGAAATCCGCGGTTCATTCGAGAATCCATGGAATAAAGCGGCGGGATTGCGGTACTGTTATAATGACAGGCACATCGAAATACAGGACGTGGAACGACAGCGAGGAGGGTGCCGTGAACAAGTCGAAATGGGCCGCAATCCCGGCGATGCTGCTCCTGGCGATGCTCGCGATCAATCCGATGAGGGCGTCGGCGCAAACTGCGACGGAGAACGCGCTGACGACGATTCCGGCCGAAGAGGAACTGACCTGGCCGCGCGTCATCAAGAACGCGGCGGGAACCCTGACGGTCTACCAGCCGCAGATCGAGGAGTGGACCGGCATCCAGATCTCCACCCGCGCCGCGGTCTCCATGCAACCCGCCGACGGCAGCCAGCCGGTCTTCGGCGTCGTCTGGATGAAGGCCCGCGCCGACGTGGACAAAGCCGCGCGCGTCGTGACGTTCCGCGATTTCGAGATCACCAAAGTTACATTCCCCACGACGCCTGAAAAAGAAAGCCAATATGGCGAGCTGCTGCGCAAAATCCTGCCGACGGGGGTCAAGACCGTCGCGCTCGACCACCTCGAGGCCAGCCTGGCCGTCTCGGCGGCCGTGAAGAATCAGCAGGAGCTCAACGTCAGCAACGACGTCCCGCGGATTCTCTACGCCACGACGCCGACGGTCCTCGTGCTGGTGGATGGTCCGCCGGTGCTCCGGCCCATGACCAGTCTGCCGGCCGTGCAGCGCGTCCTCAACACGTACGCGCTGATCGTCAAAATTCAGAACCGGTTTTACCTGACGGCGCTGAACTTCTGGTACGAGGCCAAGGACATCGGCGGCCCGTGGACGCCGGTCACCGACCCGCCCGCGGTCCTCGACCAGGTCAAGGAGGCCGCGGCGGAAGCCAAAGTGACCGACCTGATGGAGCCGGATCCGAACGCCCCCGCGGTCGCGACGCCGCCGGGGATGCGCGTCAGCACGGTGCCCACCGAACTGATCCAGACCGATGGGCCGGCGAAGATGCTGCCGATCGAGGAGACCGACAACCTGCTTCAGATCCAGAACAGCGACGACGCGATCTTCATGAACCTGCTGGAGAACCAGTTCTACGTGCTGCTCTCAGGGCGCTGGTTCAAGTCGAAGTCGCTCTACGGCCCGTGGGAATTCGTGCCGGCCAAGTCGCTGCCGGAGGACTTCGCGAAGATTCCGCCCGACAACGCGCGGGCGAACGCGCTGGTCTCCGTGCCGGCCACGCCACAGGCGAAGGAAGCGCTGATCGCCAACTCGATCCCTCAGACGGCGGCGGTCAATCGCTCCGCGGCGAAACTGGACGTGACGTACGACGGCCCGCCGCAGTTCGCACCGATCCAGGGAACCGCGATGCAATATGCCGTCAATTCCCAGCCGCCGGTCATCGCGCTCGGCCCCAGCTCATACTACTGCGTGCAGAACGGCGTCTGGTTCACCGCCGCCTCTCCGACCGGACCCTGGGCGCCGGCCACCTCGGTGCCGCCGCAAATCTACTCCATCCCCGTCTCCTCGCCGCTGCACTACGTCACCTACGTCTACGTTTACGATTCGACTCCGACCGTGGTTTACACCGGCTACACGCCCGGCTACCTCGGCACGTGCGTCTCGACGGACGACACGGTGGTCTACGGCACCGGTTACGCCTACGCGCCGTGGTGCGACAACATCTGGGTGGGCTGTCCGTGGACTTACGGCTTCAGCGCGGGGTTCTCCTGCGACGCGTTCTACGGGTTCGGCTTCGGTTTCGCGGTCTCGCCCTGGTTCTCCGGTTGTCGCCCGCGTCCGTGGTGGGGGCCGTTCGACTGGGCCCGGCGTCATCATGAGGGGAACTACAACCACGTCGCCCTCGACCACGTGAACATCTATCGGCACTGGGGCAACGGGGTGGCGCCGACGCTGAGCCGGTTCGAGGAAAACCATTGGAGCGCCCAGGGCTGGTCCAACTTGCGGGAGCCGTTCAATCCGTACTCCGCGCGCAGCGCCACCGAAGGCGGGCGTAATTGGGAAGCGAACGCGCATCCGCGAATCGTGACCAATCAGCCCATCCACCTGCCCGAAACGCACGCGGCGCTCGCGCCGGAGACGCACGCGAGGCTGCCCGGCGCGATGCCGTCGAACAGCGTTTACGCCGGCCACAGCGGCGAGGTGTTCCGCGCCATGCCGAACAAGAGTTGGGAGGCGCTCACGTCGAAGGGATGGGAGAGCGCGCGCCAGGTGCCGGCCTTCCGGAGCGAAGCGCCGACCCTCAACCGCGAGCAAACGGCGCGCGATATCGGCTCTCAGCGCTTCAGCAACTGGCAGTCGAGCGGCGGCTTCGCCCCCAGAGGCACTTCCGCTCCCGGCGGCAATACCATCCCCAGCGGTCGTCCCCTCGGCCGATGACCGCATTAGTGTGGAGCGCCGCCGGGACTTTTGCCCCGCTCAGAATTCCAAGCACAAGTTCTTCAGGATCGTCTTGAGGACGTTGTCCTGCGGATAGCTGCTGCCGCGATGCTGGATGAAGCCTTCACCCGCTTTCAGGCCCGACCGTTCGCCCTGGGCTTTCGCTTCGGCTTTCATGACATCAATATAGTAGTCCACGTGGTGATGGTGCTTCATCCAGTTGCGTTGCGAAGCGTGGCACTTGAGCATCTTCTCCTTCACCTTCATCATGGACGAAATTTCCACGGCGCAGTGCAGCGGCAGCGGCCGGCCGAAGCAGTCCTTGTTTTCGAACGCGTTCCAGTAATACAGATAAGGCACGCCCGAGGCCAGGCGCGTGGGCACGTTGCAGTCGAAATTCGGGATCGGCGCGGCGAACGCCGCGACCCGGACCAGCTTCGAGGTCTCCTCGTGGTCCACGTGGTAATCCACCGGCGGGTGCGTGAAGACGAGGAACGGGTCCACCTCGCGCATCACGCGGACCGCGTAGCGGCGGTATTCGGCGCTGTATTCGACCGCCAGGTCGTAGCCGCCCGCGTAATGGAACTGCGCGCCGATCACGGCGGCGGCCTTGGCGGCCTCCTTCAGCCGGATCGCGCGGATCTCCTGCAGCGGGTACTCCGCCGTGCCGAGCTCGCCGCCGGTCATCGTCGCAATGTGAATCTCGTACCCGCGCCGCGCCAGCAGCCCCAGCGTCCCGGCGCATTGGAACTCCACGTCGTCCGGATGGCATCCGAAAGCCAGCACTCGCTTCATGTGAATCTCCTCCCTGTCTGAGCCCGATGAACCACGTCTCCACGCAGCGGCCGAGCCGCATGCCCGTTCGTTCACAGCGCGCGGAGGACCTTGTTGACGCCAGCGGCGATCGCCTTGCAGTCCCCGGCCGTGTATGACCGTTTCACGTCAACCATGATCGCGCGCGAGAGATAGTCGAGCGCGTTGGGGCACATCGTCGTGCTGTAGCGCGGCAGTTCGCCCTGCGGCACGCCGCTCCACGGCAGCCCGTCATGCGCGACGGACTTGAGGTCGAGGATGTGCTCCCAGTGCGCGTAGATGTGCCAGTCCTTGATCCGGGCGTCGTAAACGCCGCCGGCCGGGACGCCTTCGGCCTTGAGCGCCTTCAGCGCCCGCTTCGTCCTCTCGACGTCCGGCAGGTAGAAGATGATGCAGACGCCGGTGTCGCCTTCGGGATCGGCCAGGCGGCGGAGCGCCACGCCTTCCGGCAGGTGGAGCGCGCGGAGGATGCGGTCGCGGCTGGCGCGGTAGCCCTTGAGGAACCGGTCCGCCTTGCGGATCTGCGCAAGCGCCACGGCGCCCTGGAGTTCGCTCATGCGGTAGTTCTCGCCGCAGAACAGCTCGCCCTCGCGCCGTTCGGCGGCGTAACGGTCGGGCCGCCAGCAGGCGGCCGTGTCGTGCCAGCTCTGCGCGCGCGTGTATAGCCATTCGTCGCGGGTGGTGAGGAAGCCGCCCTCGCCGCAGTTGAGCATTTTATAGAAGTCGAAACTGAAGCAGCCGACGTCGCCGATCGCGCCGAGTTTCCTGCCCCGATACGACCCGCCGCAGGACTGTGCCACGTCCTCGACCACCGCCAGCTTGCGCCGGCGCGCGATCCGCATGATCTCGTCCATCTGCGCCGGCGCGCCGCGCATGTGGACCACGGCGATGGCCCGCGTCCGGTCCGTGATGCGCCGCTCCACGTCCTTCGGATCGAGCGTCAGCGTGTCGTCCACGTCGGCGATCACCGGGATCGCGTTGCACACCGCGACGGTCGCGGCCGTGGCGAAGAAGGTGTAGGCGGGGACGATGACCTCGTCGCCCATGCCGATGCCCAGCGCGCGGAAGGCGGCGACCAGCGCCGAGGTGCAGGAGTTCACCGCCAGCGCGTGCGGCACGCCGATGAACTTCGCGAAGAGCTTCTCCGCCTGGGCGACCTTGCTCGGGCCCGGGCCGTAGTAGCGGAAGAGATGCGGTCCGCGCGGGTCCTTCTCACGGGCGAGGATCGCGCGGATTTTCCGGCGGCCTTCGGGCGAAATCCGCCAGAGGTCAATCAGCTCCTCGAGCTCCTCGCGGCCGAGTTTGGAAGGGCGGCGCATCGCTGTATTTCCCGTTGAATGCCGAGGCGGAAGTCGGACGGAGATCGGAGGTTGGCTACCCGGCGTGGATTCGAACCACGATTAGAAGGACCAAAACCTCCTGTGCTACCATTGCACCACCGGGTAGTGTTCGACGCCGCTCGGATGAGGCGCGAGTATATCAGCGGCCGCCGCACGTGTCAACGAGCGGCGGCGCGGGCGCGGTGTTTTCGGGCGTGCAGGTTATCGGCCGGAGTGCGATCACCTGTAGACGCTGCTTCGATGTCCGATCACAACGACAAGGATTGTGTGGCGTGCATCTTCGATTTCGTAAATGATTCGATAGTCGGCAATGCGGATTCTCCACGCTTCGCGGCCGCTGAGTTTCTTCACGCCGGCGGGCCTGGGGGTAATCGCTAGTGTTTAGTTGCGTAAATTGGCGTACCAATTTACGCAACTAAACGCAGTTCAACGGAACGCATAACCCAGTACAACGACGCGGCTTATCGCGGTCATGCTTACTTGCGGAAATAGGAGTCCTATTTCCGCAAGTAAGCACTAGCGAACGGACTGCGGCGATGATTCTGTCTTGGAATGGGGATGGGATTTGGGCGAGCGATCTCTGCGCCGATCTTCGAATGAAGACCGAGTACGTCATTTCTTCGCTCTGCCTCGGATTCGCCTGACCGCTTCCTCGAAAGGCAGGGCGCCGCCGGCTTCGGCTTTGGCCTTGTCATAGGCCCGGATGTCCTCCAACTCTTCGATCTCTTCCATCAAGCGCCGCCATTCGGCAAACGGGAGAATGACCGCTTTTTTTGCGGCCTTCTTGTCCACGACGAATTCGGGATGCAGCGCAACCATGATTCACCTCCTCTTGCAGCGTATCCTATCATGCTCAAGGTCTCGCCTCAACCGCTCAGCCGCGCTTTCTCTCACAGGGCGCAGTTGCACTTCTTCGACGCCGCGTCCAGCCCCAGTGCGTTCCACGTCTCCAGCACCTCCTCGCAGAGCGCGAGGGGAACGGACTTGGAGAGCACGTCGGTCGCCTGCCGATAGAGCGCGAGCCGCACGTTCATCGGGTAGCGTGCCAGCGCCTTCGGCTCGGCGGGTTTCTCCAGCTCTTTGAGAAGTCCGTTGCCGACGTAGCGCGGCAGGTTGTGCTCCGCGCGCAGCGTGCCGAGCGTCACGCGCTCGGGCGCCAGGCGCCGGACCTGCTCGGCGATCCCGCGGTAGTCGAAGCCGCGGATCATCGGATCAATGCGCATGCGGATGCGCCAGCCGCGCGACTTCAAGCTCGCCGCCGCGCGAAGGCGGTCGGCCACCGGCGCGGCGCCCTTCTCGTGGATACGCGCCGCCTCGGGCGTGTTCACCGAGAACGAAACGATCACGTTCCTGCACGGCTCCATGTCCAGGAGCGGCTTGCAGTCGCGCATGCCGCCTTTCGTGACCAGCAGCAGCGCATGCTTCCTTCCCTTGGCCTCGGCCTCGGCGCGGAAGAGATCCACCAGGCTGCCGATCAGCGGGCGGTTTTTCTCGAAGACCAGGCTGTCCGACAGGTTGCCCGTGTTCAGCACGTACGATTCCAGTTCATCGCGTCGAATCCACTTCGTGATCTCCTTCCGCATACGATCGGTGTTGCTGAACGCCTGCGGTTCGCTGAGGTACCAGAAGGAGGACTTCAGAAAACAATACGTGCACTGCGGCTGAAACGTGCAGCCGTTCGCATGGGCCAGGACGAAGAAATTGGGGCAGACCGTCTTCGCCGGCGTCGTGCGGAAAATGTCCACGAACTTCTTCTTCCGCTGCCGCACCGCGCAAGGCTTCAGCTCTTTCATCACCGGCGCTCCTTTTGTTGGAATACCAGATTCATTTCCGCAAACGAGAAACTCTGCCCCGGCCGCAGCACCACCAGCCCCTTCGGAACACGCTCGCAGATGCCGGGCAGGAACCGTCCCGCCGCGTGCTCCTCAAGTTCCTCCTCCGAGAGATGCATCAGAAAATATCTCGGCGGCGAGAGCTTCTCGACGAACTCCACCCAGCCGGAACCCTGCCACGGCCCGATGAGCAGCGCGTCGAGCCGGCCCAGGGCCGAAACCGGGATCCGGGTGGTATCGCCATTGTCGCCGTCGTGGAAGAACCGCAGCCCGGCCGCCTCGATCAGGTACGAGTTGTGTCCGCGCCCGTGAAACGTCCTGAAGGCCGTGACGGCAGCGAACGGCAACTTGAGCTTCGCCGTTCGCGCCGGCTCGCGGGCGGGCGCCGCGGACGGCTCCATTTCCCGCAGCGCGTCCGGAGGGACTTTCCCCGCCAGCGACTTGATCACCGCGCGGGGTCCCGCGACGATCGCGCCGGTGCGACACGCGACTTCCGTCGCCTCGCCGGGCTTGAAGTGGTCCAGGTGCTCATGCGTTATGAGGATCAGGTCCGCCTTCGCAACGTCCGTGCCGCGCAGGACCGGCGCGCTGGCCATGCCCGGGATCGGGTGATAGAACGCGTCAATGTAAATCTCGGCGTTCCCCGCGCGGATGCGGAATCCCTCGTTGCCGATCAGCTTGATGTCATTCCTGAGCGATTCGATTGCCATTATCGTATTGTACTGTAATCGGGGTATTTTGCAAACTCATGGCTCCGCGTGCCGGTTTGCGGAAGCGCCGGAGATGCGGAAGGCCGGCGCTCTGCTTCTGTGAATACATTCGATTTACGCCAAGCGCTCCTGCAACCCTCTTCCCAGCAACTCCTCGATGCAAGGCTTCACGCCCCAGAAATCGCGCAGCGCAAGGTACTCGGCCGCCGCGCCGCTCGGGGCGGGGTCGGAGGATCTCTCCGCCCGGATCATCAGGTTCTTCGGCGTGTCGCCGGAAGAGACGAATTCGATGACGTCCGTCCGGTAACCCATGACCCGCAGCGCGGCCGCGCGCAGCGCATCGGTCAGGATATCGGCCATGCGTTCCCGCAGGATGCCGTGCCGCAGCGCCGCGCGGAATTCCGTCCGCGCGACCTGGTGGTGCAGCTCGTGCTGGCAACACGGCGCGCAGAGGATCAGGTCCGCGCGCCACTTGACCCCTTGCGCGATCGCCTCGTCCGTGGCCGTGTCGCACGCGTGAAGGCTGAACACCGCCTGCGGAGGCTCCGCCGGCTCATACTCCAGAATCCGCGACCGGGCGAACTGCACCTCCGCGTAGCCCAGACGGTCGCGCAACTCGCTCGCGCGCGCGATCACCTCGGCATCGGCGTCCACGCCGGTCAACTGGACGCTCAGGCCGCGCTTTTCGCGCAGGTAATGATACGCCGCCAACGTCAGGAACGCCCGGCCGCAGCCGCAGTCCGTCAGCCGAAGCGGGCCGGCCGGCGGCCGCCGCACCAGGTCCGTGTGGCTGAGCAGTTCCAGGAAATGATTGACCTGCCGGAACTTCTCGCGCATCGGCTGCAACACGCGGCCGTCGCGCATGACGCCGATCGTTTCGAGGAACTCGTTCGGCTCGTCCGGCGGGAAAGGATATTCCTTCCGGCGGTCATGCGGCGGCGCCGGAGGAGTTGTTTCCAGCGACGGCCGGCCGCGCGAGATCAGCGCCTTGCCCTTCCGCGTGATGCGCACGTGCAGGTCGCCGTCCGCGCACTGGAGGTGGATGTTGAGGAAGCCCATCTCGGCGATCTTCCGGTACTCGCCGGCAACTTGGTCCGGCTCGATGCTGCGCGCGGCCTGCTTGCGCAGCCCCTGGAAGACCGCCTGCAGGCGCCGGCCGCCGGACAACTGCACCGGCCGGATAACCACCTTCCGCCACTCCGCCTCGGCCGGGTCCTTCGCGCCGGACAGAGTCAGGAGGATAAAGCGCCGCTCGTCGCGCAGCGCGCTCAGGATTTCATCCGAGTAGTCCATGGCATGGTCGCGCATCATTCTCACCGCTTCCGCGGCAGGTTTCAAGCCCTCGGGTTCATAGTGATCATTTACAGGGGCCTTCGCGTTACTGTACCATTTGTGCGGTTCGCTCAGACAGGAGGCCCAGGCATGGCGCGTCGGCTCATCGGGATCACCGGCGGGTATCGCCGGAGAAAGACTCAGCGGGCGGACGAGTTCTATTTGCTCGCGGACTATTTCGATTCGGTGGAACTGGCGGGCGGAACGCCGGTCCTCATCCCGCAGGTCGGCGCCGATGAGACGCTGCGCGACCTCCTCGGCCGGCTCGACGGACTGGTCATCACCGGCGGCCCCGATACGCCGCCCGCGCGCTACGGCCAGCCGCCCCACCCGATGACCAAGCCGGTGCACTGCCGGCGCGATGAGTTCGACTTCCGCTGCCTGGGGACCGCGCTCGACCTGGGGCTGCCGATCCTGGCCATCTGCTACGGCGCACAGTTGCTGAACATTTTCATGGGCGGCACGCTGATCCAGGACATCCCTTCACAGAGGCCTTCGGCCGACCGGCACGCCCAGGAAGGGCCGCGGCTGCTTCACCCGGTTCGGATCGAGCCGGGGACGAAGCTGGCGCGGTGTCTTGGCGTGACGGAAGTCGAGGTGGCTTCCTCGCACCACCAGGCGGTGGACCGTCTCGGGCGCGGACTGCGCGTTTCAGCGCGGAGCCGCGACGGGATTATCGAGGGAATCGAGACGGAGGACGACCGCCTCATCCTCGGCGTCCAGTGGCACCCCGAGGAATTGGCCGCGAAACACCCGGAGCACCTGAAGCTGTTTCAGGCGGTCGTCGGGAGCTGACCGCAAGCGGGAAGCCTCACGCCGGCGTTCTACGGAACCGGGTTGACCGGATTGGGCGGATTGGCCATATTCATCGGCCTGCGGCTGGGCCAGTAGATCGTCCAGGGCCGCCAGATGCTCGCGTCCCTGTACGTATCGAAGACCACCCCGTAGCCGATCTTGCCGGTCACCCACTCGACATCGAGCGAAGCGCCTTTGACGAGCCCGACCACCGGTCCTCCGACAATGCCGCACGGCGCCACGACGAAGACGTCCAGGCCGAACAGCATCGGGTTCTGCTCGAACGCCAGGCGATTCTGACGGTAGGTTTCCGCCGGCAGATCCACCGCGCCCGTGAACGCTCCGGTGATTAGTCCGGTAAGCGATGCGCAGCCGGAGCACACCATCAACGCGGCAGCCAGCACAAATGCGCCTATGACTTTCATTTTCGCGACCTTTCTCAGCAGGGTAAAACCCTGGCGGCTTATGGTACGCCTCTGAACTGCTGAAGGAAGTATATCACGTGATCCGCAGAAGAGCAAGGCGGAAGGCAAAAACTCGGTCGCAAAGCGGTGCGGGCAAAAGAGTTTGCAGCAGCCGGCCGCGCCCGGTGAAAACGAAAAAGGCCGGGCGCTTTTCGGCGCCCGGCCCTGGAGTTCCGAGTTTCGATCAGGCCAGTGTGACGCCCTTGGTCGCCTCTTCGGCGGCGAGAAGTTCCTTCCAGCGGCGGTCCACGTCGGCCTGGAGTTCGTCTATGATGTGGCGGTTCTTCGGCTCGAAGAGATGGCGGAAGCGCGCCTGCGCCTTGAGCCAGTCCTCGAGCGGCTTCTTCTCTTTCGGCTTGTAGGTGACCGTGAATTTGCCGGGGCGCTCCCACTCGAAGAGCGGCCAGAAGCAGGTGTCCACGGCGAGCTGCGCCATGGCGATGCCCAACTCCGGCTTGAAGCGCCAGCCGCGGTGGCACGGCGCGATGACGTTGATGAAGCTCGCGCCGTTCGCCTTGAGCGCCTTCTGGACTTTCGCCATGAAGTCGGTTGCGTTGGAGGGCGTGGCCTGGGCGACGTATGCCGGGTTATGCGCGATGACGACCGCCGTCAGGTCCTTGCGGTTCTGCTGCTTGCCCGAACTGACCTTGCCGGCCGGCGCGGTGGTCGTGTCGGCGCCCTTCGGCGTGGAGCTGGAACGCTGGATGCCGGTGTTCATGTACGCTTCGTTGTCGTAGCAGATGTAGAGCATCTTGTGCCCGCGCTCGAGGGCGCCGGAGAGCGACTGCAGGCCAATGTCGTAGGTGCCGCCGTCGCCGCCGAACGCGATGAAGCCGATCTCGCGGTCCGGGATCTTGCCGCGCTTGCGGAGCGCACGGTACGCGGTCTCGATGCCGCTCATCGTGGCGGCCGAGTTCTCGAACGCGCTGTGGATGAACGGCACTCGCCAGGCCGTGTGCGGGTAGAGCGTGGTCACCACTTCCATGCAGCCGGTGGCGGAACCCGTGACGACCGGCGTCTCCGCGGCCAGCAGCGCCTGGCGCAGGACCGTCGGCCCGGTGCAGCCGGCGCACGCGGCGTGGCCGCCGGCCAGGAGGTCCGGTTTCATCGAGAGCTTCTTAAGGTTGATCGCCATGTTCAGTCATCCTTGGTTCATGAGCCCGGGAAACGCGCTATTCGCGGAGCCCGATAAATTCCACTTCCCGCTCTTTCAAGCCGGACCGGCCGGCGTCGCGCAGGGTCTTGAAGACTTCGACGATCTGCTCGACGCGGATGTCGCGTCCGCCGAGGCCATAGACGAACGGCATGATCGCCCGGTCGTCGCCGTAGAGGTGCGAGCGGACCTCGTGGAACAGCGGGCCGCCCTCGATGCCGAACGAGATCGAGCGGTCGAGGACGCCGACGGTTCTGACGCGTCCGAGCGCCTGGCGCAACTGGCGCGCGGGGAAAGGCCGGAAGACGCGCAGCTTGATGACGCCGGCCTTGATGCCCTGCCCGCGGGCTTCGTCGGCGGCGACGCGCGCGGTGCCGCAGGTGGAGCCGAGGGCGATGATCGCGCACTCGGCGTCGTCCATCCGATAGCCTTCCAGGAACCCGTACGGCCGGCCGGAGAGCTGGCCGAATTCCTTGCCGACCGACTCGATCGCGCCGAACGAATTGCGCATCGCCTCGACCTGCTGGCGTTTGTGCTCGAAGTACCACTCGGGCATGTCCAGCCCGCCGACGGTGTACGGATGCTCCACGTCGAGCAGCGCGCGGTCGGGCTTGTACTCGCCGACGAACGCCGCCGCCTGTGCGTCCGTCAGCATCGCCACCGGCTCGTTGGTGTGGCTGATGATGAAGCCGTCGAAGCAGACCATCGTCGGCAGCAGCACGTCTTTGTGCTCGGCGATGCGGAAGGCCTGGAGGGTGCTGTCGTACGCTTCCTGGGAATTCTCCGCGAAGATCTGAATCCAGCCGGCGTCGCGGCAGCCCATCGAATCGGAGTGGTCGCAGTGGATGTTGATCGGGCCGCTCAGCGCGCGGTTGACCTCGGGCATCACGATCGGGAGCCGGCAGGAGGCGGCGATGTAGACCATCTCCCACATCAGCGCCAGGCCCTGCGAGGAGGTGGCAGTGATCACGCGCGCGCCGGCCGCGGAGGCGCCGATGGCCGCGCTCATGGCGCTGTGCTCCGATTCCACCAGGATCACTTCGGTATCCACGTCGCCGTTGGCCACGAACTCGGCGAACTTGTGCATCAACTCCGTCTGCGGCGTGATCGGGTAGGCCGACGCGACGTCCGGCCGCGCCTGCTTAAGGGCGTAAGCCGCCGCGTCGTTGCCGGTGAGTGAGACGTATTTCGCCATGGTCTAATCCTTCTTGGAGCCTTCGAATTCGCTTTCCGGTTTCATGTCGATCGCCTGCACCTTCTTCGGGCATTCCTGCGCGCAGATGCCGCAGCCTTTGCAGTGATCGTAGTCTATCCCGACGACCTTGCCGTCCTTGACGAGAATGGACGCGTCAGGGCAGAAGATCCAGCAATGCATGCACTGGATGCATTTCTCGTCATGCCAGATCGGGCGATTGCTGCGCCAGCCGGCGGTGCTTTTCTCGGCCGTGGAGCCGGCTTTCGGGGTGACCGCGCCGGCGGCCAGTTCCTTCCACGAGGGCAGCTTGCTCATGCTTCCTTGACCTCCTCAAACGCGCGTCGAATGGCGCGGAAGTTTCCCTGCACGACTTGTTCCCCCTTCGACTTGAATTTCTTCTCGATGTCGTGGAGGATCGTCTCGAGCTTGAGGATCGGCATGGCCTTCATCAGCGCGCCCATCATCGGCGTGTTCGGGATGGGCCGGCCGATCTCCTCGGTGGCGATCCGCGTCGCGTCCACGGTGTAGACCTTGCCGCTCTTGAGGCCCAGCTTCTTCCGGAGGACGGCCGGCTCGCTCGGCGAGTTGATCAGGATGATCCCGTCGCTCTTGAGCCCTTCGCTCACGTCCACGGAATCGAGCAGCGAGGCGTCCAGCACGACCACGATGTCCGGCGTGTAGATGGCGCTGTGGACCTGGACGGGCGTGTCGCTGATGCGGGTGTAGCCGCGGATCGGCGCGCCTTCGCGCTCGGGACCGTAATCCGGGAATCCCTGGCTGAACTTGCCTTCCTCCAGCGCGACGGCGGCGACGAGCGTGGCGGCGGTCTTGGCGCCCTGGCCGCCCCGGGCATGCCAGCGAATCTCAACCATTTTATCGGGCATTGAATTCCACTCCAACCTCGAGTTTATCCGGCAGGTCGAACAGGCGAGGACGCGAAAAGGGACCCGCCCTCCACGCCTTCGCTCGGCGGCGGAAACGCGTGAAGCGACTGGCACAGGCTATCACAGACGGAAAAAACTGTCAAGGCAGGTTGACAGAAGCGCCCGCGCGCGCTTACAATTGCCCGCGGTAATGTCACAAGGAGCTGCAGGATCCTCGATACCCGGTTTAAAGGAGGGCTGTTATGAAGGTGCATCGCGCGTGTCTGTTCGCGGTTGCCGCTCTCGGCGCAGTGGTCCTGTTCGGCTGCAGCACCCCTACGCCGGTCACGAAGTTCGACAGGGCGAAAGACCTGCAGAACGACGGGAAGTACAGCGATGCGATCGCGAAGTACAAGGAGTTCATCGCGGAGAAGGAATATCCGAACCTGCTCCCGTACGCCCAGTACAATATCGCCCGCTCGTACCGGTCCCTCGGCAAGCTGGCGGATGCCCGGGACGCTTATACCAAGGTGATGGATCTCTATCCGACGAGCGAGCCGGCCCAGTGGGCGAAGGACGAACTGAAAGAGCTCAACAAGGCGATGCAGATGCCGCCGGCCAAGATGGCTCCGGCCGGTTCGGCGCCCATGCCCGCGCCGAAGTGAAGCGGCGCTTCGCGGCCGCGGACAGGTTTCGTCATGGGAAACCCGATAGGCGTGCGGCCTATCGGGTTTCTCAATTTAAGGCTCCGCGGACGGCTCCTTCACGATTGATCCGAGCACAGTAGCCGCGCCAACGGCTGCGCGGCTGGTGCATCAATAGAAAATGCGCGCCGGACGCGCATTTTCTTAGGAGCATCGCCTACTCCGCACGCGCGCCATCGGTCGCTTTATGACGGTCGCAAACGGCCCTCGTCGAAAGAGAATGCGGGATGCGTCGCTGCCTGATACTCTACGGCCTGACCTGCGTCATCGGCCAGGTGCTCGCCGTCCGCGAACTCGCCACGGCGTTCCACGGGAACGAACTGGTGTACGGCGTGGTGCTCGCCGTGTGGCTGCTGCTCTTCGCGGCGGGCAGCGCGGGACTCGGGCGGCTCGCCGGGAAATACTCGCTCGGCGTTCCCGCATTCGCCCTGGCGCTGGCGGGCGGCGGCGCGCTCGCGCCGGTCACCGTTCTCCTGGCCCGGACCTCGCGCTATTTCCTGTTCGCCGGCGGCGGGATCGCGCCGTCGCTCGGCGGAGTGCTCCTGGCCACCTTCGTCGCCCTCGCGCCGCTGTGCCTCGTCCTGGGATTCTTCTATGCGCTGGCCTGCTCGATCGTCTCGCGGCTGGAGGAATCCGCGGCCTCCGCGGCCACGCGCGTCTATCTCGGCGAGGCGATCGGCACGTTCATCGGCGGCATTCTGCTGACGTACGTCCTGCTGCAGGCGATGGATGCGTTCCAGATCGCGCTGGTCCTGGCGGCGGTGGACTGCCTGGCGGGATTCGCCGTCTGGCAGCACAGTTCCCGCGCCGCCGAGAAGCGCGGATGGGCGCTGCTGGCCTGCTGCGTCCTCTTCTCCGCGACGGCGTTCTCGGCGCTGAGCCGGCCGGCCGAGCCGTACGCGTCCTTCGGCGCCGTCGTGGACGTCCTCTCGCTCGCTCCGCGCTACGAGGGCCGGGTGCTGCTGCACTCGGCGGACACGATTTACGGCCGCGTGGACGTGGTCGAGAACCAGGGGCAGAAGGAGTTCTACCAGAACGGCTCGCTGGTGGGAACGACGCATACGGACCGTTCCGCGGAAGAGGCGGCGTTCCTGGCCGCGCTGGCGCATCCCGCGCCGGGGCAGATGCTGATCATCGGCGGCGCCGTCAACGGCGTGCTCGCCAAGGCGCGCGAACTTCCCTGGATGCGGGTGGATGACGTCGAGCTCGACCCCGAACTGGTCGCCTCGGCGCGGGAGTTCGGCGACGAAGAGCAGAAGGCCGCGCTCAGCCCGGGCGACCTCGTCCGCATCCTGACCGATGCCGACGGCCGGCTCGTCGTGAAGCGCTACGTGGCGGGCTATGACGTGATCCTTTCCGCCGTGCCCAACCCGACCACCGGCTTGCTCAACCGGTTCTACACGCGCGAGTTCTTCCAGGAAGCGCGCCGCGCCCTGAAGAAGGACGGCGTCCTCGCGCTCAGCCTCGCGGGGACTCCGCGCTCATATATGAGCGCTCCTCAGCGCGCCCTGGCTGCGGACATTCTGGCCACGCTTCAGTCGGTCTTCGGCAAGTCCGTCGCGGCGTTCCCGTCGGACAACGGCATCTATTTCCTGGCATCGAAGTCCCGGGATTTCCCTGACACGGCCGCCTGGCCCGTGCGGATGCAGGCGTGGGGAATGCATCCGGCCTGGCTGACCGAGGGCGTCCTGGCCGAGATCACGAACCCGGCGCGCGCCCTGCAATTCCAGGCGAGCCTCAAGGGCGGCGCCATCAATACGGACATGAGACCCGCGGCGTACTACCAGGAACTACTGCTGTGGGCCGATGCGTTTGAAGTCGGCGGGACCCAATTGCTGCACTGGGCGCTGGGGCTGGATATTTGGAGCGTGCTCTTTTTCATCGCGGTCGCGACGGGAATCGTGGCGCTGGCAGCGACGTTCACGTCGAGGCCGATCCGCGTCGGACTGCCGGCCGCGCGCGTCTATGCCGGCCTGGCCGGCATCGTACTGGAGATGGTGCTGGTCTTCGCGTTTCAGAGCCTCTATGGATACGTGTACGGGCAGTTGGGGATTCTCTTCGCGGCCTTCATGCTCGGCACGGCCGCCGGCGCCGCGCTGGCGGCCGGAAGCCTGACCGCGCCGGCGAACTTCGGGACGCTGGCCGTTTGCCAGATGGCGCTGGCGCTCCTGGCGGCGCTTTTCGTGCCCGTGCTGTTTTGGCTCGAGAGGTCCGGCGCGGGGACGGCTGCGGCCGGCGCGACGATCGTGGTGCCGTTCCTGAACTTCTGCGTCGGGGCGGTCGTGGGCGTGCAATATCCGGTCAGCGTGGCGCTGGGCGCAGCGGAAACCGGCGAACTGGCCCAGCCGGGCGCGCTGGCCGCCAGGCTCTACGCGATGGAACTGGCCGGCGCGTGCGCCGGCGCCCTGCTCGCCGGCACCGTACTCGTCCCCGTGCTCGGCATCTTCATGACGTGCTGGGCGATCTGTGCCCTGTCGCTCGCGAGCCTGCCCCTGCTGGCCCTGGCCGCGCGCCGGCGTTAGCGCGCCGGCGGCGCCTCGATCCGTTCGGTCGGATAGCCCTCGAAGCGCTTCTCGTCGAAGATCCTCGCGGGAATGTCGGCGTTCAATTTCACGCCCGAGAATTGCGCGCGCATCAGCACCCGGTCTCTCGGCCACAGGAAATCCACCTGGACCGGTATCTCCACCTTGACCTTGGTGTCTTTGGCCAGGGCGTATCGCCCGTAATCTCTGAAGCGCGCCTCGGCGACGAGTTCGCCGGCGGAGTCGAACAACTGGTGAACCGCGACCGTGAGGTTCTGCCGCTCAAACCAGATCTTCGAGTAGATGTGGTTCGGCCAGTCGGGCCGCAGGAAATTCATGACGTAGTAATCCTGCCACTTCTCGACGTAGCAGATGTCCTGGCCGTTGAGCGCCAGCTTGGCTTCGCCCGCGAGCATCAGGTCCGCGAAGTCCTGCGGCCGAATGGAATATCTGTCCTTCGGACGAAGTTCATCCGCTTCGAACGTGCCGTAGAGCACCTTGCCGTTCGGCGCCGCCTGGCCCTGGCTGGCGGCCTTGTCGCGCTCCTCCTGTGAGGTCGGGATCAGCATCCAGAACGAACGGTCTTTGCCCAGGAGCGTGAAGCCGACCCCGTTGATTCCCTGCACCTCGCCCGACACATTGACGTCCACGTGCCCCTGGGCGTCGCGCGAAAGAAAGAACGAGCCGTTCACGTCCGCTTCCGTGAATCTCTTATTGTACGGCTTATCGTGTTCCTTCCGCAGGGCGTCCATGACCGTTGCGGGGATGACGGAGCCCTCTTCGAGGATGCCGACCCGCGTGGTGGCGGAGATCCGCAGGAGCTTCGACTGTCCGTTCAGGATGGCCAGAAGCTGGTCGCGGCTGGCCTCGCGCCGTTCCACCGGCTGCGTCTCGATGCGCGTCGGGCTGAACGTGCCGCACCCGGTCAGCCCGAGCGCCGACGTGAAAAGCGCTCCCGTCACCATCGCCCAGCATGCATTCCCCTGTTTCCGCGACATGGCTTTCCCGCCTTTCAATGGAGCCGACCGGCTCAGCCCTTCACGTTCAGGATCTGGTTGATTTCACCCGTCATCTGCCGGATCTGCTCTTCCGACAAATTCGGGTCGGGCACTTCGTAATCGCAGTCGCGCAACCGGTCGTGGAGGATCAGCGCCGCGCCCGCCTCCGACCGGCGGAATTCTTTGAGCTTCAGCGCCTTCTTGCGCATCAGCAGCAGGCCGAGGACGTAGCGAAAGCCGATCTTCGCGGGCTCCGGCGAGCCTTCGAGCCGCTTGAAGAAGTCCAGCACCACGTCGTCGTCCACGAACCGCCGCACCGGCGCGTCGCGCTTGGGAATACGCGTCCGCCAGTAGCTGAAGACCGGCTGCCGCTCCTGCTTCGGCCAGCATTCCGCGCAGTAGTCGCGCCGCGCGAAGATCGGCCGCTCGTCGTAGAGGGCGGAGAAGATTTCCTGTTCCTCGGCGAAGCTTCTGCTGCAGCCGGCGCACGCCAGCGAGGTGCTGCCGATTTCCCAGTCCATGCGTTGGAGTTCTCGATATGGAAACCGTCTCAGGTTGCCGAAAACACCATCCGGCATTATAGCCGTCCGCGAAATCCTGTCAACGCAGTTGCGGAAAGTCCGGGTGCTTCTGGTAAAATGCGCCGGTTCGAAAGGAGAGCCAGAGATGAAGGCGATATCGCTCAAAGGAAAGGTCGCGATCGTCACCGGCGGCGCTTCGGGAATCGGCCGGGGCATCGCCGAAGGGCTTTCGGCGGCGGACGCCGACGTAGCGGTGGCGGACATCAATCTCGACGCGGCGCAGAAGGCCGCGGCGGAGATCGCGCAGCGCGGCGGACGCGCCTGGGCGGTCGGCGTGGACGTCAGGGACAAGGGCAGCGTGCAGAAGATGGTCGAGGCGGCGGTCGCCGAATTCGGCCGCGTGGACATCCTCGTCAACAACGCCGGCATCGCGCCTTCCTTCCCGCTCGCGGATTTCCCGGAGGCGGACTGGGACCGGACGGTCGCCATCAACCTGAAAGGGTATTTCCTGTGCGCGCAGGCGGTCGCGCGGGTGCTCATCCGCCAGGGCCAGGGCGGCAGCATCGTGAACATCAGCTCGAAGAGCGGCGTGCGCGGATCGGCCGACAACTCCGCGTACAACGCGACGAAGTTCGGCGTCATCGGCCTCGCGCAAGGCTGGGCGCAGGAACTCGCCAAGCACCGGATCCGCGTCAACAGCGTGCTGCCCGGAAACGTCATCCGCGGCAGCGGCATCTGGAGCGAGCAGTACGTCCGCGCCCGCGCCGGACAGGCCGGCATCACGGTGGAACAGGTCGAGGAATTCTACAATCGCAAAGTGCCGCTCGGCCGCCAGTGCACGCCGGAGGACGTGGCGAACGCCGTCGTGTACCTCGTCTCGGAGCTTGCTTCCTACATCACCGGCTGCTCGCACCTGGTGGATGGCGGGCAGGAAATGCGGGCCTGACGGGCCGCGGCAGGTTGGAGAAAAGCCATGTATCTCTACGGAACCGTGCGCTCATACGCCGAAGCGGCCAGCTCCGGCCAGCCGACTCCCGGCGGCGGCAGCGTCGCGGCGCTGGCCGGCGCGCTCGGGATGACGATGGGCTGCATGGCGGCGAATTTCACCGTCGGGAAAAAGAAATTCAAGGCCGTCGAGCCCGAGGTCCGGCAGTTGCTGGCCGCCTGCCTCCGCGCGCGCGACGACCTGCTGCGCCTGATGGATGAGGACACGAAGGCGTATGCCACCGTCTCGGCCGCCTACGCCATGCCGAAAGAGACGCCGGAGCAGGCGGCGGCCCGGACCGCGGCGATCCAGAAGGCGCTCGTGATCGCCATGGACTCGCCGCTGCATGTCGTCCGCATCTGCCGCAGCGCCCTGGACCCGATCGCGCGGCTGGCGGAGGTCGCCAATCCGAACCTCATCAGCGACGTCGGCGTCGCGGCGATCCTGGCCGAAGCCGCCCTCCGCGCCGCCAAGCTGAACGTCGAGATCAACCTCCAAGGCCTGGAGGACAAGGCGCTTTCCTCCGCCACGCGCAGCGAGGTCGAGCGCGCGGCGGAAGAGGCGCGCGCGATCGCCCGGCAGACGATGGAGAAAGTCGCCCGGGCCATAGGCGGAACGCTTTGATCGGCGACGGCGAATCCCCATCGGCCGGTTCGACCGCAAGCGCGCAAAGGACCGCGCTGGTCCTGGCGCTCCTGGCGCTCCTCGCGGCGGCCCTGCGGTTCTGGCGGCTCGGAGACTGGAGCTTCTGGGCCGACGAGATCGCCACCCTCCGCGATGCGCAGGACCTCGGCAAGGTCATCACCTATCCGGTCGGATACGCGCTGATCGGGCTCGCCGTCCGGCTCTTCGGCTCCAGTGAATTCGCGGCCAGGCTCGTGCCGGCCGTCGCCGGCGCGATCAGCGTCCCCGCGCTGTACCTGATCGGACGAAAACTCTTCTCGGAACGCGCCGCGATCCTTTCGGCCGTGCTGCTCGCGGTCTCCTCGTATCACATCTTCTTCTCGCAGGAGGCGCGCTACTACAGCCTGATGATGCTGTTCGGCATGGTCGGGATGTGGTGCGCGTTCGTCGGCCTCGAACGGGACAGCCGCAAAGGGCTCATCGGCGCGGTCCTGCTCCTGGCCCTCGCGGGATGGACGCATTGGACGGCGGGCCTGGCGCTCCCGGCGCTGGCGGTGTACGCGCTCTGGGTCTCGCGGAAAGAAGGACGGCCAGCGGGAATCCGCTGGAGCAACCTGGCGATCCTCTTCGCTCCGTTCATCGCCTTCGGAGTTCTCTTCGCGCGTCCGATCCTTTCGTTTCTGGCCGACTGGCAGGCGAAGAGCGGCTTCTCGATCGGCCGCAGCGCGCTGACGGCGGCGAAATTGACGGACCGGTTCGAGCCGGCGGCGCTGATCTGCGCGGCCGTCGCCGCCTGGCTGCTGCTTCAGCAGGGAGACCGCCGCGCGAAGTGGCTGCTCAGTTGGGCGCTGGTCCCGCCGGCGCTGGTCGTCCTCTTCGTGGGATTCGCCGAAGGCGGCAGCCGCTTCGCGCTCGTCGCCCTGCCCGCGTTTCTTCTGCTGGCCGGCGAAGGGCTGGACATTCTCATCAGCTATGCGACCGAGGATCGGAGGAAAGTCGCGTGGCTCCTGGCGGGCGTGGTCGTCCTGTCGCTCGGCCTGAAGGACGCGCTCTATTTCACCGTCGAGCGCGGGGAGCGGCCGCGCTGGCACGAGGCGGCCGAATACGTGCGGTCGAGCGCGAAGGCCGAGGCTGCGCCGGTGATCGCCACCGCTGCGCCCGCAGGACCGGAGGTGCTGGCGTTCTACCTCGCGCGGCCGGGGCTTGAAGGACCGATGGCCGTCGAGCCGAAGCCGATGGGGCTGGCGGAATTGGAGCGGCAGCCGAAAGATCGGGTCTGCTACGTGGTCGTCGAGCAGACCTCGAACGCGAGGCCGGCGCCGGACCTGCTGAAATTCCTCGAGAGAAACGGATCACGGGTCAAGAGTTTTCCGCTCACGGTCCGCTTCATGGACTACTCGTTGCGCATCTATCGCCTGCCGGCGCTTGCGCGCGCCGCGCCGTGAAGCCTCAATCGCGCCGAAGGCGATGCAGCACGAGCGTCTTCATCGCTTCAAACCCGTGCCGGAACCGGATTTTCTTTCCCTCGGCGCGGCTTCGCCCGCGGTACTCGATGGGCACTTCATGGATCGCCACGCCGCGCTTCCGCACCAGCGCGGTGACCTCCGGGCAGAAGTCAAAGCCGTTCGCGCGCAGCGGCAGCGACTTGATCAGCGGCGCGCGGAAGACCTTGTAGCAGGTCGCCTCGTCGGTGATCTTCGCGCTGTAGAGCACGTTCGCGGTCATCGTCAGGATGCGGTTCGCGAGCCAGTTGGTCCAGTGCATTCCCGTCGGATGGCGCCGGAGCAGAAAGCGCGAGCCGAAGACCGCCTGGACGCGCTCGTCCAGGAACGGCTGCAGCAGGCGCGGGTAGTCCTCCACCGAATATTCCAGATCGGCGTCCTGGATCAGGACCACGTCGCCGGTCACCTGCCCGAGCGCGGTGCGGATCGCGGCGCCCTTGCCGCGGTTGCGCTCGTGGCGGACCAGTTTCGCGCGCGGCTCCAGGGCGGCGATCTCGGCGGTCCGGTCCGTCGAGCCGTCGTCCACGACGATGACCTCGATCTCGACCGGCCCGGAATCCGGCGGGAATTGGACATTCAGGACCAGGTCGAGGAGTTTCCGGATCGTCCGCTCTTCGTTATAGGTCGGCAGGATGACCGAGAGCTTCATCGGCTTCCGCTACTGAATGAAGAGTGAGGGCCTTGATGACGAAGCGAGCAGCGCTAGTGATACTACCGCATCGCGCATGGAGCGTCAATGTAAATTCTCGCGAGCGTCTGAGGATAGGAGGAGGTCCGGGAACCGAGTGGGTTGCGCGGCTGCGTGGGTTCCCGTTCCCTGATCGGCATCGGGAACAGCTTTCGCGGAAATGGCAAAGAAAGCGGACGCGGCGCAGGCGCGCGGCGAAAGTGCATGCGGTTTGCGTCTAAACCACTACCGCCTGAAGGCGGCAGGTTTATCCGCGACTGAAAGTCGCAAAAGGAGCCACTGAAGTGGCGGCCGTCATTCCGAGCGCAGCCCTTCGGCCGTGAGCTCAGGGCCGAACGGCGAGGAATCTCACACCCCGCGCGCCGCTAACGCGCTGCGTGTGAGATGCTTCACTTCGTTCAGCGAGAGCGCGCAGCGTACTGCGCGCGACATGACGAGCACGTACCTGATGCCTCTCGCAAGAAATGCGCTAACGAAGAAATGACCTGCTGAAAGTCAACCGGCTGAAAGCCGGTGGGATTAGACCGGATGCACGGAACCTAAAGGCCGTTCCCAAGAAACCCGGCTGCTATATCCTGCGGCGGTATACTGCCGCAGGATATAGCCGGCACGCGCACGGCGAAAATCAATGCGGTTTCCGTCTAAAGGCCATACTCACGATACCCGGCGACTATATCCTGCGGCGGTATACCGCCGCAGGATATAGTCGGCGAGCGCGCGGTGAAGGATTGCGTGCCATCGTCCGCGAGGGCGATCCTGACCCGCGCGCCTTCCTCGCAAGGCCGCCGAGCGGGCGGCTATGTCCTGTGCCGATATGCGGAATGCTGCGCAGCAATCGGGCGGCACGCGGGAAGGCGCAGCGCCGGTTACGCTGGGGTGCGGTTTCCCGCCGCCGGGTCAGAGTTGGGAGCCGGGAGCGGGAAGGTCAAGTGCGCAAGCCGCAGGATATATAGCCACGTGCAGGCAGCCGAGTTCAAAAATGCGGGTTTCTGCCTGCTCGATGCGCAACAGCACGCGGGTCCGCATCCGCTGCGGCAAGGACGTTTTTCAATCTGTTGCGCCCTGACCTGCCCGCAGCGTGCGCCGCAGCAGCGCAGGCGGCTCCGGCTCGCCGCGCGTTCGTTGATTCCCGCGGCGGGGCCGACTATAATCCTCCTGGCGCGATCCGCCGCTGCGGCTTTGCGTAAGAGCGGTCTGGTTCGCCGCCGGAGTGGCGGAATGGCAGACGCGCGGGTTTCAAAAACCCGTGGGCTTACGCTCATGTGGGTTCGACTCCCACCTCCGGCATTCTTTCCGGGAGACCCTGATGAAACTGAAGCTCGATTGCCGGCACTTTCGGGGAGACAAGCCCTGCCGCTTCGCGTGCGGTTGCGAAGGCTGCGCCCACTACGCGCCGATGGGAAAGCGCATCCTCGTCGTCAAGCTCGACGCGATCGGCGACGTGGCCCGCACCACCACGATCCTCCGCCCGCTCCACGCGAAATACGATCCCTGCCACATCACCTGGCTCGTGCACCCGATGGCCGAGGAAATGCTGCGCGGCAACTCGCTGATTGACGCGGTGCTGCCCTACCAGCCGGAGGCGCTCGAGCCTCTGCGGGTGCAGCGGTTCGACCTGGCGCTCAGCCTCGACAAGACGCTGCGCGCGACGGCCGTGGCGATGTGGGCGAACGCGCCGGAGAAGCTCGGTTTCGGCCTCAGCGAGTTCGGCACGGTCTTCCCGCTGAACCCCGAGGCCGAATACGCCTTCCAGCTCGGCCTCGACGACGATTTGAAGTTCAAGCGCAATCAGAAGACGTACCAGGAAGTCCTCTTCGAGGCGATCAAGCTGCCGTACGCCAGGGAGGAGTACGCGATCGAGATTGACGACCGCGACCGCCGCCACGCGGAGGAGCTGTTCGCGCAATGGAGGATCGCGCCGCTCGAGGCCGTCATCGGGCTGAACCTGGGCGGCGGCAGCGCCTTCGCGAACAAGATGTGGAACGCCCGCTGCGCCGGGATGTTCCTGGATAAGCTCCTGAAGGAACTGCCGTGCCGGGTGATGCTCTTCGGCGCCGAGCGCGAGCGGGCGACTATCGAGCAGATCCTCGCCGCAAAGCGCCCGAACGTGCTCAGCGCGGGGACGGGCAACACCATCCGCCAGTTCCAGGCGCTGCTGGCGCGGTGCGCGGTGGTGGTCACGGGCGACTCGCTCGGCATGCACCTGGCCATCGCCGAGAAGCGCCCCGTCGTGGCGCTCTTCGGGCCGACCTGCGCGCAGGAGATCGAGCTGTACGGCCGCGGCGAGATCATCACCGCCGCGTCGCATTGCGCTCCGTGCTATCGCGCCGAGTGCGCCCGCAACCCGTCCTGCATGCAGGCGATCGAGGCCGGCCCGGTCGTCGCCGCAGTCCGACGCTGGCTGAAAGGCGCAGGCGGAGCGCGGTAACCGGCGGCTTTTCCGCGCAGGCGCCACAGGGGGAAAATCGCGATGATGCGGGTCTCGTGCTGGATTCTTTCGCGTTTCACGGCGAAGGGCGCGCCGGCGGAGAGCCCCACCGTGCGAATGCGCGCCGGGATGCTCGAGGGCTGGTCGAGCGTCGTCCTCAACACCGCGCTCGCCGTGTTCAAGACCATCCTCGGCCTCATGACCGGAAGCGTGTCGCTGCTGGCGGACGCCGTCCACACGTTCTCCGACTCGCTGACCTCAGTCGTGGTCATCTTCGGCTTCCGCATGTCCGACCGGCCCGCGGACGAGCGGCACCCGTTCGGCCACGGGCGGATGGAGGGCCTGGCGGCGGTGGTCATCGGCGTGCTGCTCGCCGTGGCGGCCGTCGAGATGACGCAGTACGCCGTGGAGCGGTTGATCGAAAAGAACCCGACGCCGGTGCACGCGGAGACCTGGGTGATCGCCTCGCTCGTCGGCACGGTCGCGCTGAAGGAATTCCAGGCCCGGTTCTCGATGGACCTGGGCAAGCTCATCAAGTCGCAGGCGCTCGTCGCGGACGGGCTGCACCACCGCAGCGACGTCCTGGCGACCGGTCTGGTCATCGTGGCGCTCATCGCGGCGCACTGGCGGATCACCTGGATTGACGGCGTGGCGGGCGTCGGCGTGGCCGCGTTGATCGGCTGGTGCGCGTACGAAACGCTGGCCGGCGCGATGAGCCCGCTGCTGGGCGAGCGCGCGCCGGAGGACATGTACGAGGAGATCGAGGGGATCGCCCGCGCCGTGCCCGGCGTCCTCGGCGTCCACGACGTGCTCGTGAACCGGTACGGCGGGATGGACATCATCTCGCTGCACATCGAGGTCAGCGCCGCCGAGAACGTCATGCACCTCCACGACATGAGCGAGGAGATCGAGACGAAGGTCCGGCAGGCGTTCCCCGGCCATGCGATTGTCCACGTGGATCCGCTGAATACCGCCCACGAGCACTACGACGAGGTGCATCGCATCGTGACGGAGGCCGTCGCGGCGGAGAAGAAGATCGTCTCGTTCCACGACCTGCGGCTCGTCGGCGGCAGGACCCGGTTCAAGGTGGTCTTCGACGTCGCCCCGGCGCCCGGCGCGAATGACATTCCGGTCGCGTCGTTCCGCGACGACGTGGCGCGCAGGATCCGGGAGAAATTCCCGCGCGCGACCGTCGCCGTGGACCTGGAGCCGCCCTATTTTCACAACGACCCCTTAATAAAGAATTCACCGGAACCCCGATGACGTTCCAGGGAAAATTCGACGTGGTCGGCATGGGCTGCTGCGCGGTGGATACGCTCGGCATCTACGAAGGGCCGATCGAGGAAGACCAGAAGATGCAAGTCGCGGGAATCACGCGCCAGGGCGGCGGGCTCGTGGCCACGGGCCTCGTGGCGGTCGCGCGGCTCGGCGGCACGGCCCGGTACATCGGCAAGGTCGGCGACGACGACCACGCGCAGTTCGTCATCCGGGAATTCAAGCGCGAAGGCGTGGACACCAGTTGCGTCCGCATCATGCCGAGGATGTCCTGCATCCGTGCCATCGGCCTCATCAACCCGGCCAAGGGCTTCCGGACGCTCTTCTATTGCACCGACGACGCGCCGCTGCTGGAGCCGGGCGAGATGGACCGCGACGAGGTGCTCGCCGGCAGGGTGCTCTTCGTGGACGGGTTCCAGCTCAAGGCGGCGGTGCAGGCCGCGCGATGGGGCCGCGAGGCGCGGCGGCCGATCCTGATGGACGCGGAGCTGACCGACGCCGGCAGCGACGAACTGGCCGACCTCGCCACGCACGTCATCGCCAGCCTGGGCTTCGCCCGGAGCCGCGTCGGCGATTGCGAACCGACCGAGGCGGCGCAGCGGCTCTTCAAGAAGCTCTCCGCGCATGACCCGGACAAAGTCGTGGCCGTCACCGCCGGCTCGAAGGGCAGCCACTTCGTCACGCGCGACGAGGCGTTCCACCAGCCCGCCTTCCAAGTGCCCGTCGTGGACACCACCGGCTGCGGCGACGTGTTCCACGGCGCGTTCGCCTTCGGCATGGCGAAGGGAATGGACCTGCGGAAAACCGCCGAGTTCGCCTCGGCCGTCGCCGCGCTCAAGTGCCGCAAGCTCGGCGGACGGGCGGGAATTCCGTCGCTCGCCGAGACTGAAAAACTGATCGCCTCGAACCGTCCCCGGCGCGCGCAGTGAAAATCAACGGCGGCCGGCGCTGTCTATGAGGAGGCCTGTCCGATGACAAAATTGGTGGCGATTGTGCAGTGTCATCTGGTCCATCAGCGATGCCCCGGGTACATGTGCGACCGGGCGTTCGTGAACCGGACAGGCGGGTTCGAGGGGCTGAACCTCGCCGACGGCGCGAGAAAAATATCTTTCACCTGCGGCGGCTGCTGCGGCAGAGCGCTGCACCGGAAACTGGTCATGCTCAAGAAGAAGGCCAAGCAGTTCGACAACATCGAGCCTGAGGAAATATTGGTCAAGCTGGCGAGCTGCATCAGCACCGACAATTACCACGGGCCGCCCTGCCCGCACCTGGCTTATCTCAAAGAGTTGACCCGCAAAGTGGGCCTGCCCTTCTCCTGCGACACGACCCTTTCCAAGAAGGCGGAAGAGAAGAGGGCCGCCGGCGTCTACAAGCGGCAATGACGCCGGGAAAGCAGCCTTGCGATGGGAAGCCGGAGTCGGTATGCTGACCTCTCCGGCGCGGGCGTTCGCGGCGGCAGGGCGCGCTTTCCGTCGCGCGCGGCGCGGGACGATTCCGGTTTTAGCGATAGGAGGTTTCCTGTGAAGATCGAGCGTGTCGCTGCGCAGTTGTACACGGTGCGCGATTTCATCAAGACCCCGCCGGAGATTGCGGCTTCGATGAAGCGGGTCCGCAAGATCGGTTACCAGGCGGTGCAGGTCAGCGGCATGGGACCGATCGCCGAGGAGGAGCTGTTGCGCATCCTCGACGGCGAAGGGCTGACGTGCTGCGCGACTCACGAGCCGGGCGAACGCATACTCAAGGAGCCGCAGCGCATCGTGGACACCCTGCGCAAGCTCAAGTGCCGCCACACGGCGTACCCTTACCCGGGCGGAATCAAGTTCGACACCCTGGCGAGCGTGAAGGAGTTCGCGGCGAATCTGAACGCCTCCGGCAAAGTGCTGCACGACGCGGGACTGGTCCTCAGCTATCATAACCACGCGATCGAGTTCCGGCGCCTGGACGGGCGAACCATTCTCGAGATCATTTACGCCGAAACCGACCCGCGGTATCTGAAGGGCGAGCCCGACACGTACTGGGTGCAGTACGGCGGCGGCAGCCCGCTGGAGTGGTGCCAGAAATTGAAGAACCGCCTTCCGCTGCTCCACATGAAGGACTTCGGAGTGAACGCCAGCCACCAGCCCATGTATTGCGAGATCGGGAACGGCAATTTGAATTGGAAGAAAATCGTCCCCGCGGCGGAGAAGAACGGCTGCGAGTGGTTCATCGTCGAACAGGACACCTGCCCGGGCGACCCGTTCGATTCTTTGAAGATCAGCTTCGACTACATCCAGCGGGAGCTTTGCAGTTAGAGCGTGTCCCGCAACGTCCCGCGAGCACGGAAGAATGGAACCTCATGGCCCGGATTGCCGGCCTGACGGCGGACCTTTGCGCGGGACTGACGCCGCGGATGTTCGCCGTGAACCATTCCGGTGGAGAGAAATTGCCGCCGCAGGTGGCCGGACTGCTCGATCCGATCCTGCCCGGCAGCTTCCACCACTGGCTTCTCGGCCGGGAGCGGTCCACGGAATTGCATTATCACGATTCCGACGAGTACTGGGGATGGACGAAGGGCCGCACGCGGCTGACGATCCGGCTGCCGGACGGGCGGCAGGAGCAGTTCGAGATCGGCCCCGGCTGGATCGTCTATTGCGTCCGCGGCGTGGAGCACGGCCACCAGCCGCTGGAGGACTGGGGCTGTTTCGAGTGGCAGGGAACGGCGCGCGCCGGGGCGCGTCCGGGACATCTGAATCGCGCTTTCTGAAAGGGACGAACGATGCCTACGTTCGGAGAGGCAGAAATCCGCAACCTGACCGAGGTCATCCGGAGCGGCGTCTTCTGCGACAAGCGCGGCGGGTTCATGGATCAGTTCCGCCACGACTTCGCCCGCGCCTTCCATGCCAAGCACGCCGTCACCGGCGCGACCGCGATGCTGCTGATGCAGGCGATCCCGGCTGCCATCGGCGCCGGGCCGGGCGACGAGATTATCTGCGACCCCATCGTCCAGTTCCACGGCATCGCCTGCCTGTTCAACAACATCGTCCCGGTCTGGGCGGACGTGCAGCCGAATGATTTCCTCCTGGACCCGAAGTCCGTCGAGAAGCGGATCACGAAGCGGACCAAGGCCATCTGGGTGACGCACCTGTGGGGCTTCCCCGCCGACGTGCAGACGCTCCGCCGCATTGCCGACAAGCACGGCATCTACCTGCTCGAGGACTGCGCGCATGCCATGTTCGCCTCGTACAAGGGCAAGTATGTGGGCAACTGGGGGCAGGTCGGCACGTTCTCGTTCAACATGGGCAAGCAACTGGCTACCGGCGAGGGCGGCATGGCCATCCTCAACGACGACAAGCTGGCGGACGAGCTGAACAAGCGGATCATCTTCGGCGAAAGCCCCGAAGTGCTTTCGTCGAACTACCGCATGACCGAGTTCCAGGCGGCCGTGGGCGTCGAGCAGCTCAAGAAAGTGCCCGGCTATCTGAAGGTGTACCGCGAAGGGCGCAAGCTCATGGACGCGGTCGTGGACGATTGCGAGTGGCTCGACGCGCGCCGCGAGCTTCCCGGCGCCGTCGTCGCGCCCTATTTCTGGTCCTGCATCTTCCGCGGCGAGCGCCGGAACATCTCCTCGCCCGTCTTCCAGGCCGCGCTGCGCCAGGCCGGCGGCGGGTTCGGCATCGGGTTCATCCAGCGGCCCGCTTATCTCTATAACATCTTCCGCAACCCGAACGCCTACAATAACAAGGGCTGTCCTTATACCTGCCGGATGTACAAGGGCAAGGTCGAGTGGAAAGCCGGTCTCTGCCCCGTGTCCGAGGACATGATTCCGCGCATGGTGACCACCAACAACATGCGCCCGGTTGCCGAGATGCGCGCGCAGGCGCAGATCCTCGCCCGCGCGATCAAGCTGGCGGAGAGCGGCAAGGTCAAGCCGCTGGAATATTCCGCCCTCGAGAAGAAAGTGCTCAAGGCGGTGAAGGACAACGGCCACCTGGAGCCGCTCGAGGTCGTCGCCATTTTCGACCGGAAGGGCTACGGCCATTTCGACGAGCACGGGATGCTCAGCATCATGGAAGGCCTGCGCGACCGCTTCCCGTACAAGCTGTCGCACGCCGGCCCGAGGAAATTCGCTTACCACGCGTTGACCTGAGAGACAGCCGACATGGGCCGCGCGACCATCAATCTCGGCGTGATCGGCATGGGCCTGCGCAACATGGCCTCGACGCTGACGCTGCTGGAGCAGGAGCCGGACCTGCGCTACCGCCTGACCGCCATGTGCGCCCTTCCGCGCCAGGCCGCCGAGGAGTGCGCACGGGCGTTCAGGATTCCCTTCTGCACCACCGACTACCGGGAACTGGTCGCGCGCAAGGACGTGGACGCGGTGGCGGTCTATTCGCCCGACCACCTCCACGCCGAGCACTGCGCCGCGGCGCTCGAGGCCGGCAAACACGTGATCTGCACCAAGCCCATGGTCACCACGCTCGAGGACGCGAAGCGGCTGGTCTCGCTCGTCCGCCGGACGAAACGGAAATTCCTCGTCGGCCAGACCCTGCGCTTCGACCGGCAGTTCCAGGCGGCGCACCGGCTTCTCGCGGACGGCGACCTGGGCGAGCTGATCGCGCTGGAGAGCTACTACGTTCACGACATGCGCCCGGTGTTCCGCGCCACGCCCTGGCGGCTGACCGCCCCGCAGGACCTGATGTTCGGCGGCTGCGTGCATTCCATTGACGTGCTGCGCGCGTTCGGCGGCGACGTGGCCGCCGTCCACGCCAATGCGCGCAAGGGAAAGCTGACGAAAGAATACCCTCTGGCGGACAACTTCTTCATCAATCTGCGGTTCGCCTCCGGCGTCATCGGGCGCGTCTCCGGCCTTTACGGGATCGTCCATCCGCCCACGCCGATGATGCAGTTCGGCATCTACGGCACGAAGGGAAGCCTGCAGGCGGAGTTCACCGACAACCAGCCGGGGCAGATTCGCGTCGTATTGGACAAGCTGCCGGGCCACAAGCCGATGGTCTCCGTCTTCGAGCCGGAGCGCGACCTGAGCGCCTATGGACACGGCGCAACGGTCATCCGCTACATGCGCCACTTCCAGGACTGCCTCGACGCCGACCGCCAGCCTTCGCCCGGAGTGCTCGACGGCGCCAAAGCGGTGGCCGTCGGCGTCGCCGCGTGGGAGTCGGTCCGCACCGGACAAGCGACGAAGCCGTTCAACGCATTTCGGTAGAGGGTACGGCGCGATGGCTCGGCCCGCTGCAAAAACCGCTCCTCAATTCCCCGCGGGCGATCACTCCGAGCGCCGGGCGTTCGGCCCTGAGACGGAACCGGACGCCATGCGGGTCGTCAACGCCTATATCGCGGGCTGGCCCTATTCCAAGCCGGTGACCGCGGAACTGGTCGCGCATTGGAAGACCCTCGGCCGCCGGTACCAGCCGGAGGAAATGGCCCTGATCTATCGGCAGGGCAAGCCGACGGCCTTCATTCACAGCGAGAAGAACAAGACGACCTATCAAATTCACCTGCTGGCGATGGTCCCGGCCGCCGTCGCCGACGGATTGCGGCTCATCGAGGAGGCGGAAGCGCGAGCGCGCGCGGCGGGCGCCGAATGGCTCCGCGGCCCGACGGCCTCGTCCGGGATATTCTACGGAGGCTACATCTGCGGCCAGGAGCCATACCATTCCGACCGCGGCGTTGACGGGACGGACCTCTTCGTCCAGGCCGGATTCCGCATCAGCAGCCCCGAGATCATCCTCGTCGCAATGGGCCCTGCAACCGGAGTGCGCGAGATTCCGCCGGAGTACCAGGTGGTCGAGGCCGAAGCGGCGGACGAATTCGAGGCGCGCGCCTTCCGCTATGCCGCCTTGTGCGGCGGAAAAGAGGTCGCCACCTGCGGCGCGCGGCTTTATCCGCGCCTGCTTGGCGCCTCCGGCGGCCCCGTCGGCCAGATCGGGCACGTGGAGACGGCCGAACTCCATCGCAACAAAGGGCTGGCCACCGTGCTGACGCAGCGCAGCGTCAAGCGGCTGAGGGAATGGGGCGCGGCCGAGATTCTCGTCACGACGAACGTGGACAATCTGCCCGCGCTCAAGGCGTACGAGCGGGCCGGTTTCCGGCGGCGCCACCTTGTGATGGAGTGGGAGAAGCGCCTTTCCTGAAACGCGGGAGCACCCATGCGCGCCCATGAAGCCATGCCGGGGTTGGATTCGCTCCGGATGTTCGACAGTTGCCTGACGCTCGGACGCTTGGTCCACTCGGCGTATTCACCGGGCCTGACGGTGGACCAGGCCCTGGAACTGATGGACCGCTATCACATCGCCGAGGCGCTGGTGCACGAACACGACGCGCGGTTGATCCATCCGCGCGAACACGCCAACCGCCGGCTCCTCGAGGTCGTGAAAGGGCAGCCGCGCCTGCACCCGGTCTGGGTCATCGAGCCGCCCAAATCGCCCGGCCCGGATGCCGCCCGCGCGCTGGTGGCGGCGATGCTCGACGCAGGCGTCCGCGCCGCCCGGCTGCCGATGAAGGCCGCGCCTCCGCTCCCGTGGCTGTGGGAGGATCTCTGCGCGGCGCTGGAGGAGCATCGCGTGCCCTGCTTCCTCGACTTCGGAGACATCAGCACGTCGGGAGAAGTCTCGGACGGCGACCTGAACGGCGTGCGCGAGATCGCCCTCGCCCATCCGGAACTCCCGATGATCCTGTCGCAACTCTTCGGCGGGCTGGGCGTGCATCCCGCCGTCGTTCCGCTCGTCCGGCGCACGCCGAACCTCTACCTGGATATCGCCGGCATCCTCGAATTCTGGCGCGAGGTCGCCGTCGAGCCGGGGCCCGAGCGCGTCCTCTTCTCCACGGGCGCGCCGTTCGCCGATCCGGGCATCTACATCTCCAACGTGCAGTACGAACCCCGGCTGGACGAAGCGGCGAAGCTCAAGATCGCCGGCGACAATCTGCGCCGGCTGCTGAAGGGGGTCCGATGAGCGAAATCCTGAAAAATTGGATCGCCGGCCTCGGGCTGCCCGGCCTCCTGGTCATTGACGGGCACATCCACATCGGCGAGTGGCGCCACGCGGCGACCTTTGCGAACGCCGAGGAAGCGGCCGCGCAGTCGGTCGCCTCGATGGACGCCACCGGTATAGACGCCTGCTGCGTCCAGTCCGGCGGGTACATGTTCGAGGGAATGGACTACCGGCTCGGAAACGATTTCCTCCTCGAAGTCTGCCGCCGCGTGCCGGACCGGCTGATCGGCTTCGCCAGTGTGAACCCCAACGACTCTCGCGGGAATATCCTCGACGAACTGGCCCGCGTTTACGATGCAGGCATCCGGGCGATCAAGCTCATCAACGACTACCAGGAGAATTATCCCGGCGACGGGCCGAACCTGATGGCGGTCTACGACTTCGCCGCTCGCCGCGGGATGATCGTGTTCAACCACTCATGGAGACCGAGCGTCATCGAGAAAATATCCGCCGCTTTCCCCGACACTCCTTTCATCTTCGGCCACTACGGCGGCGGCTGGCCGGATGCCGTCCTCAAGGAACGAGCGAACGTGTATGCCAACATCTGGTCGGTCTCTCCGCTGGGCTGGCTCGACCGCGGAATCGCCAACGCCGGCGCGGGGAAGTTCATCCTGGGTTCGGACGGGTTCCTCAACCCGTTGTCGGTGGGAATAGGGCCGGTGGTCTTCGCCGCAGCGAGCGACGCGGACAAGCGCTCGATCCTCGGCCTGACGATGGCGCGCCTGCTGGAAAAAGCCGGGGCGCTGCCGGCCCCATTGCGCAGGAAACTTAAGGAGAACGATTGAGATGACCGCGAAAACCATCTCCGGGCGCCCGCTGAAAGTCGGCATGGCCGGCTTGACGTCGCTGTATTGGCCGATCGCCCTCGCGCAGAGCCTCGCCAAGGCGAAGGGGGCCAGGCTCGTCGCCGCCGCCACGCTGCGATCCCCCGAGAAGGCCGTGCTGGAGCACCTGGGCATGACGCCGACGGCCTACGCTGAGCGGTTCGGGCTGACGCTGTACCGCGACGCGGAGGCAATGGTTCGCTGGGAGAAACTGGACGCCGTCGTCCTTTGCGTCCCTCACAGCGAACACGCGGACTGGGTGGAAAGAATCGCGCGCCTCGGAGCGGACATCTACATCACCAAGACTTTCGCTACGACGCTTTCCGACGCCGCCCGGATCGTGCGAGCCGGCAGAGTCCACGGCGTGAACATCGCCTCCGGCCCCAGCGACCGCTACCAGCCCGCGATCCTTGCCGCGAAGGCGGCGATCTCTCGCGGCCTGATCGGCAAGCCTTTCGCCCTGCGGCTGGCGCACCACCACGGAACGATCGAGGGCTTCCACAAGAACGACTGGTATCGCCGGAAGAAGGAAGGCGGGCCGGAATTGTCGCTGGCCTGGTATGTCGTGGACTTGGCCATGCACCTGACCGGCTCGCGGGTGAAGCAGGTCTTCGCGCTTTACGGGAACTACACGACGGCCTCGAGCCCGTTCATGGACTGCGGCAAGATGGTCTTGAGCATGGCCACGGGCGCGATGGTTTCGTGCGACATGTACTTCTGCAACCGTTTTCCCTACCCGGTCTGGGAGATGGAGATCGTCGGTCCGCGCGGCGCCGTGGTGGTCCATGCCGATCCCGCATCCGGCGGCAAGACCATCGCCGCGCTCCATACGGCGAAAGGCGTCCAATTGCTCCCGCTCCCGAGCCGGCCGCCGGACCGCGAAACGGCCTGGGTCGAGGGCTTCCGAAGAGGCATCCCGGCGGTCGTGCCGGCGGAGGAAGCGATGGAGATCACCCGCATCTCTCTGGCGGCCCGGGATTCCGCCCGGTGCGGCAAGCCGGTTTCCACGGCGCAGGCGAATCCCCGAAAGAGAGCGCGTTCACAATCGAGGGCCAGAGCATGAAGCTGAACAAACGCAGACAGGACCTGGTCAAGCGCACCTTCCTGGACTATCGGCAGACTTCGGACTTTCTCAAGAATCCACTGGTCTTCGAGAAGGCGGACGGCCTCTACTGCTGGGACACCGCCGGCAAGCGCTACTTCGACGCCATCGGCGGCATCTTCGTCGCCGTGCTGGGGCATCGGCATCCGCGGGTCATGGACGCCATGCGGCGGCAGATGGAGAAAATGACTTTCGCCCCGCCGCTTCACGGCGTCGCCGATGTCACGCTCGATTTCATTGAGAAGCTCGGCTCCGTCACGCCCGGGCGGCTCAAGTACGTCAAGCCCTACAGCGGCGGATCGGAGTCCACCGAGTCGGCGATGAAGTTCGCGCGGCAGTATTTCAAGCAGACCGGCCATCCGGGCAAGTACAAGTTCGTCAGCATCTACTTCGGGTATCACGGCGCCACGTTCGGCGCCATGGCCGCCAGCGGCACCGGAAGCCGCAAGAGCAAATTCGAGCCGCAGATGCCCGGCTTCCTCAAGGTCTTCCCGCCCTCCTGGTACCGCGACCGGTTCCCGTCCTGGGAAGAGGCCAATCGCTTCAGCGCCCGGATGTTCGACGACGTGATCGTGAACGAGGATCCCGAAACCGTTGCGGGCGTTCTCATCGAACCGATCTGCAACACGGGCGGCATCATTACGCCCACCGACGAGTATTTCAGGATCCTGCGCGAGACCTGCGACCGCCATAACGTGCTCCTGATTTTCGACGAGATCATCACCGGCTTCGCGCGCACCGGCCGCATGTTCGCCGCGCAGACCTTCGGCGTCACTCCGGACATCCTCTGCGCGGGCAAGGGACTCGCCGGCGGCGCGGCGCCGCTCGGCGCGATGATCGCCAGAGAGGACATGGCCAAGGCATTTTACGGCAGCGCCGAAGACGGGATCGAGTTCGCGCACGGCCACACGTTCGCCGGGAATCCGCTGGCCTGCGCCGCGGGCATCGCCGTCCTGGACGAAATCATCGAGAAGAAACTCGACGCCAAGGCGCGCGCGCTGGGCGATTACCTGGCCGCCAAACTGGAGTCGTTGAAGAAGTACGGAGTCGTCCGCGAGGTGCGCGGAAAAGGCGTGCTGCGCGGCGTTGAACTGGTCAAAGACGCCGAGACGATGAAGCCTTTCCCGCCGGGCCGCAAGCTGGGCGACGCGCTCAAGAAGACGGCGCTCAAGAACGGCCTGATCCTGCGGATCAGCCCCGACTGGTTCGCCGTCGCGCCCGCGCTGATCGCGGAGAAGAGCGACCTCGACGAGATGGTCTCGCTGATCGAGAAGAGCCTGGTCGAGGCCCTCGCGATGGTGCGCAAATGAAAGCGGTCGTCAAATACGATCAAGGCCCGGACAAGGTTGAAATCCGGGATGTCCCGGCGCCCCGCGTCGTTCCGGGAAGCGTCCTGGTCGAGGTCAAGTTCTGCGGCGTGTGCGGCTGGGACATCGAGATGTGGCGGCACACGATGGCCAACGCCGTCTCCGTGCCGGTGATCCAGGGACACGAGTTCTGCGGGACCATCGCGAAAGTCGGCCCCGGCGTCGCCGCGTGGAAGGTCGGCGAACGCGTGGTGAGCGAGACCTCCGCCGTGGTCTGCGGCCGCTGCCGCTGCTGCCGCGAGGGACAATACCAGCTCTGCCCTTCCCGAAAAGGCTTCGGCTACGGAGTGGACGGCGCGTTCACGCGCTACGTCGTCGTGCGGCAGGAAATCCTGCATCGCCTTCCCGCCGAAGTTTCCTTCGAAGAGGGCGCCCTGTGCGAGCCGTTCTGCGTGGTGCATCACGCGCTGGCCGGCAGATCGCGTCTCAAGCCGGGCGACACGGCCCTGGTCATCGGGCCGGGCCCGATGGGCCTGATCTCGCTCCAGATGGCGCGGCATCTGGGCGCGGAGCGCGTGATCCTGGTCTGCCGCGACACGAGCGCCGCCCGCGCCGCCGTCGCCGAAAAGCACGGATGGGCCGACGCGGTCGTGAATGCCTCGCGGCCGGAAGCGTCGCAGCAGATCATGGACCTGACCGGCGGCGAGGGCGCCGGCGTCGTGGTGGATGCCGCGGGCAACTCCGCCGCGCTGCGCATGGCCCTCGATGCCGTCGGCCGCATGGGACGGATCGTCAAGATCGGCTGGGGACCGGAGCCGGTGGGCTTCAGCCTCGATCCGCTTCTCCGGAAGTCCGCGACCCTGGCCGGAACGTTCGGGCACAACCGGCCGGACTGGGAAGCGGTGCTGGACCTGATGGCGCAGCGGCGGATCCAGCCGCGACCGCTCATCTCCGGCGTGCTGCCGTTGAGCCGCTGGCGCGAGGCATTCGAGCGCACGAAGCGCTCCGAGGCGGTCAAGATGCTGCTGTATCCGGAGGCGGAATGACGAGCGCCGGCCTGCTGAGTTCAATTCGGATGGAGCGCGTCGCAGAGGACATCTGGACGCTGGTCAACGTCCCCAGCCCCACCGGACGCGAACAGAAGGCGGCGCAGGCCTACGCGGAAATGCTGCGCGCGGCGGGCGCGGAGGTGGGACCGGAGGAACCCGATCCGCGGCGCCCCTGCGTCCTCGCCCGGCTGAAAGGAAACCGGCCCGGACGGCGGATACTGCTGGCCGGGCACCTGGATCACATCGCCGTCCCGCACGCCGCGCCCGCGCGCGATGCGCGCACCATCAGCGGACGCGGCAGCGCGGACATGAAATCGGGCCTGGCCGCCATCGTCGAAATCCTGCGGTTGCTCAGTGCCGCCGGCCGCGATTTTCCGGGCGAGATCATGGTCGCCGCCTACGGGATGCACGAGGCGCCCATCGGCGATTCGTCCACCCTCACGCATCTCATCCAGCGAGGGATCGCCGCCGACGCAGCCATCGTGATGGAGAGCGATCATTCCAATCGCGACAAGGCCGTTGTGGCCGGAGCCGGTCAGTGCATCTGGAACTTGACTCTCCGCCGCGCTGAAGCCGCCTGTCACGAACTCAACCGCTCGCCCGAGGCGGACCATCTCCTCGAATGCGCCCTCCGCGCCGCCGCGGCCTTGCGCGCCCAGGATCAGTTTTTACGGCAGAGCACGGCCGGCCACAGTCTGCTGCGGCCCGAATCGCTGTTCATCGGCCAGATGCATTATGGCGACTTTTACAACCGCGCTCCCGACGTCTGCACGATGCAGGGAACGCGTCGCTGGCATCCCGGCCGCTCCTTCGACTCCGTTCAGAAAGAGATACGCGAGCTATTAAGCGCACTGCCCGCGTTCCCCGGAGTCACTGTTCAATGCGACCTGCGGCTCACCGGCGATGCATACGAGGTCAGCCCGGATGAGAGCATCGTGCAGGCCTTGCGGCTCGCGTGGCAGACGGTGACCGGGACCATCATGCCGCTGGCCGGCACATCCGTCGTGACCGATGCGAATCGGCTTGCGCCCCTCGCGCGCATCCCGACGGTCCTCATCGGTTTCGACAACGAGTTTGCCCACGCGGACCGCGAGTCGGTCCGCATCGAACGCCTCCTGACGCCTTGCCGCGTGGCGTTGCTGACGGTGCTGGGCTATCTGGAATCCGGAGAGCGCAAATGAAGGCGATCGTCTGGCAGGGCGAGCGGCGATTCAGCGTCGAGACCGTCCCCGATCCGAAGGCCGGCCCCGGCGAAGTGGTGGTGCGAGTCGAAGCGGCCGCCGTGTGCACCTCGGACCTTCACATGTCCGAATTCGCCGCCAAGCCGCCGCTGGTCCTCGGGCACGAAGTGGCCGGCACGATCTCCGAGATCGGCCGCGGCGTGGAGGGCCGCAGGCTCGGCGAACGCGTGGCGCTCGATCCCGTCATGCGCTGCGGCGCGTGCCGATGCTGCCGCCAGGGCTTCGGGCATCTTTGCCTGAAATTCCGCCATTTGGGCTGGGGAGCTGTCGCCGGGGGCTGGGCGGAGTACGTGGTGATTGATGCGGTCAACGCTTATCCCGTTGCGCCCTCAGTCGCCCCCGCGGCGGCTTGCCTGGCCGAGCCCGCGGCCGTCTGCTACGAAAGTTTCCAGCGCGCCGGGCTGGCGCCGGGCGATTGCGTCCTGGTCCTGGGAGACGGGCCGTTCGGCTTCCTCCACGCGCAACTCGCCCGCGCGAGAGGAGCGGGCAAGATCATCGTGGCGGGACATCACGACCGGCGACTTTCGAGGATCGCATCTCAGACGCAGGCGATTCCCTGCAATACTCACCACCGCAATCTTCAGGAAGTCCTGAAAGCTGAAGGCGTCGGCGACGGCGTGGACATCGTCATCGAGGCCACCGGCGCCGGCGCATCGCCGAACGTCGGCCTGGCGGCGCTGCGTCCGCGCGGCACGCTGGTCATCTTCAGCTACATCTGGAAACCGGAGCCCCTGGAGATGGGCTTGATCCACATGCGGGAGCTGAACGTGCTCGGAGCGTGCCGGTCCCTGAACGCCTACGCGCCCTGCCTGGACCTGCTGGCGCGCGGCGATTTGAACCTGGAAACGCTGGTGGACATCAGATCGCCGCTGGCCGGATGCCGGCAGGCGATGGACGCCCTGGCGCAATGCAAAGGGGATGTGTTCAAGGCCGTCTTTCTTCCCTGACCGGGCAAGCGCTCAGTGCTTCGAAGACGAAACCTCGAAGGCGCCCACGGACGGCTTGTCGCCGTCCGAGCGCGAGGCAACGCTGCAAAGGGCTGATACTCAAACAGCCTCAATGGCGGTGCTATTCGGTCTTGACATATTCCGCTACGGCCGTTGTAGCCGCGGTCATTGTGAACGTGACGGACTTCTGTCCGGGAGTCTGCGCCGTGCCGTTTACTTTCCACTGCGAGAAGATGTACCGCGACGGGTCCGTCGTCGGCGCCTGCAAGTTCACGCTCGTCCCGTACGCGAGCCCGGTCTTCGTGTAATTCGTCGTGCCGCCCTGCCCCGTGCTCGAAGTGATGACCAGCCCGGTCGGCGGCGTGGATTGCACAGTCAGCGTGTAGCCGGCGTTCGCCGTGTACTGCGCCACCGCCGTTACAGCCGCATCCATCGTCAACGTGATGGACTTCTGCCCTGGAGTCTGTGCCGCGCCGTTCACTGTCCATTGCGAGAAGGTATATCCGGCCGGGTCCGTCGCCGGCGCTTGCAGATTCACGGTCGTCCCGTTGCCCACGCCGGTCTTCGTGTAGTTCGTCGTGCCGGTCTGCCCCGTGCTCGAACCGATGACCAGCCCGGTCGGCGGCGTGGAGTGCACGGTCAGCGTGTAGCCGACGTTCGCTGTGTACTCTGCCACTGCCGTCACGGCCCCGTCCATCGTGAACGTGACAGACTTCTGTCCGGGAGTCTGCGCCGCGCCATTCACCGTCCACTGCGAGAAGGTGTAGCCGGTCGGGTCCGTCGCCGGCGCCTGAAGGTTCACGCTCGCGCCGTAGGTAACGCCCGGCACCGGGTAGTTCGTGATGCCGCCGTCGGACGTGCTCGAAGTGATGACCACCTTGTGCGGCGGCGTGGACTGCACGGAGAGCATGTAGCCGGTGTTCACCGTATAGCGCGCGACCGCCGTCACGGCCGCATCCATCGTGAAGGTGACCATCTTCTGCCCGTCGGGCTGCGCCGCGCCGTTCAGCGTCCACTGCGAGAAGGTATATCCGGCGGGGTCCGTCGCCGGGGCTTGCAGGTTCACGCTCGCCCCATACGCGAGGTCGGGAATCGGGTAGTTCGTCGTGCCGTTCTGGCCTGTGCTCGAGCCGATGCTCAGCCCGGTCGGCGGCGTGGACTGCACGGAGAGTATGTAGCTGAAGTTCGCCGTGTAGTGCGCCACCGCCGTCACGGCCGCATCCATCGTGAACGTGACGGACTTCTGCCCGTCAGGCTGCGCCGCGCCGTTCAGCGTCCACTGCGAGAAGGTGTATCCCGCCGGGTCCGCCGCCGGGGCCTGCACGTTCACGGTCGTATCGTATGAGACGATATCCGCGTAGCTCGTCGTGCCGCCGTTGCCCGTGCTCGAACCGATAACAACCCCGGTCGGCGGCGTGGATTCCACGGTCAGCCCGTAGCCGTTCAGCGTGTACTGCGCCACCGCCGTCATGTCCCCGTCCACCGTGAACGCGAGAGACTTCTCCCCGGCCGTCTGCGCCGCGCCGTTCAGCGTCCATTGCCAGAAGGTATATCCCGCCGGGTCCGTCGCCGGGGCTTGCAGGTTTACGCTCGTCCCATTAGCGACGCTCTTATTGATGTAGTAGTTCGTCATCCCTTTCTGGCCCGTGCTCGAGCCGATGCTCAGCCCGGTCGCCGGCGTGGATTCCACCGTCAGCGCGTACCCGTTCAGCGTGTACTGCGCCACGGCCGTCACGGGCCCGTCCATCGTAAACGTGACGGACTTCTCCCCGACAGGCTGCGCCGCGCCGTTCACGGTCCACTGCGAGAAGGCGTAGCCCTTCGGGTCCGTGGCTGGCGCCTGGAGATTCACGCTCGCCTCATTACCGATGCCGGTCTTCGTGTAGTTCGTCGTGCCGTTCTGGCCCGAGCTCGAAATGATGGCCAGCCCGGTCGGCGGCGTGGAGTGCACGGTCAGCGTGTAACCGAGGTTCGCCGTGTACTCTGCCACCGCCGTCACGCCCCCGTCCATCGTGAACGTGACGGACTTCTGGCCCGGACTCTGCGCCGCGCCGTTCACTGTCCACTGCGAGAAAGTATACCCTTTCGGGTCCGTGGCCGGCGCTTGTAGATTCACGTCCGTCCCATTGCCCACACCGGCCTTCGTGTAGTCCGTCGTGCCGTTCTGGCCCGTGCTCGAACCGATGCTCAGCCCGGTCGGCGGCGTGGATTGAACGGTCAACGTGTAACCGATGTTCGCTGTATACTCCGCCACCGCCGTCACGGCCGCGTCCATCGTGAATGTGATGGACTTCTGGCCGGGAACCTGCGCCGCGCCGTTCACCGTCCATTGCAGAAACGTGTATCCGGCCGGGTCCGTCGGCGGGGCTTGCAGGTTCACGCCCGTTCCGTACGTGACATCGGCCACTGTGTAGTTCGTCATGCCGCCGTCGAACGTACTCGAAGTGATGACCTGCTTGCGCGGCGGCGCGGACCGCACGGAGAGCGTGTAGCCGATGTTCGCGGTATACTGCGCCACCGCCGTCACGGCCGCATCCATCGTGAGCGTGACGGACTTCTGCCCGGGGCTCTGCGCCGCGCCGTTCACTGTCCATTGCGAGAAGGTGTATCCGGCCGGGTCCGTATCCGGCGCTTGGAGATTCACGCTCGCCCCGTACGCGAGGCCCTTCTTCTCATAGTTCGTCGTGCCGTTCTGGCCCGTGCTCGAACCGACACTCAGGCCAGTCGGCGGCGTGGACTGCACGGAGAGCGTGTAGCCGACGTTCGCCGTGTAGTGCGCCACCGCCGTCACGGCTGAATCCATCGCGAGCGTGATGGACTTCTGGCCGTCGGTCTGCGCGGCTCCGTTCACCGTCCATTGCGAGAACGTGAATCCGGCCGGGTCCGTCGCCGGCGCCTGCAGGTTCACGGTCGTGCCGTATGCGACGGTATTTGAGTAGCTCGTCGTGCCGTTGTTGCCCGTGCTCGAAGCGATAACGACCCCGGTCGGCGGCGTGGATTGCACGGCCAGCGCGTAGGTGTTCAGCGTGTACTGCGCCACCGCCGTCCTGGCCGCCTTCATCGCGAACGTGATGGATTTCTGTGAGGCAGGCTGGGCCGTTCCGTCCAGCGTCCACTGCGCGAAGGTGTATCCGGCCGGATCCGCCGCCGGGGCCACCAGGTTCACGCTCTTCCCGGACGCGACGCTCGGCACTGTGTAGTTCGTCGTCCCGCCGTCGCCTGTGCCCGAACTGATGCTCAGCCCGGTCGGCGGCGTGGACTCCACGGACAACGTGCCGCTGTTCAACGTATACTGCGCCACGACCAGGAGGTTCCGGTTGATGACCCGGCCGATGACCTCGATGCGGCAATTGTTCACGTCGGCCACATAGATATTGCCGGCGCCGTCGAGCGCTATGCCCTCGGGAAAATCGAACTGCCCATTATTGCTGCCATAGCTCCCCCACTGGGTGACGTAAACACCGGTGGAGATGAACTCCTGGATGCGGGAGTTGTTGCTGTCGGCCACATAGACATTGCCGGCGCTGTCGGCGGCGACGCCATAGGGCTCATCGAACTGCCCATTGCCGCTGCCCGGGCCGCCCCACTGGGTCATGAAAGCGCCGGCGGTAGTGAACTCCTGGATGAGATCGTTGAACGTGTCGGCCACATACACGAGATTGTTGACACTGTCTACAGCGACCCCCTTGGGAAACTGGAACATCCCGCCGCCGGTGCCCAGGCTGCCCCACTGGGTGACGTAAGCGCCGGAGGAGGTGAACTTCTGGATGCGGTTGTTGCCCGGGTCGGCCACATAGACATTGTTGGCGCCGTCGAGCGCTATGCCGTACGGGCCATTGAACTGCCCGTTGCCGGTGCCAGACTTGCCCCACTGGGTGATGTAAACGCCGGCGGAGGTGAATTTCTGGATGCGATCGTTGTACATGTCGGTCACGTAGACATTGCCATCGCTGTCGGTGGCGATGCCCTCAGGCGAACTGAGCTGCCCCTTGCCGGTGCCCAGGCTGCCCCACTCATTGATGTAAGCGCCTTGGGAGGAGAATTTCTGGATGCGGTTGTTGTCCGTGTCGGACACATAGACATTGCCGGCGCGGTCTACGGCGACGCCGTCGGGGTACTCGAATTGCCCTAGGTTGGTGCCCAGGCTGCCCCCGCAGGCGAAGCCGGGAATCACGACCGTCTTCTGCCCGGCACCCAGCGACAGGCCGTTCAACGTCCACTGCGAGAAGGTGCACCCGGCCGGGTCCGTCGCCGGGGCTTGAAGATTCACGGTGCCGGCGTATGCGACGCTGGTCGTATAATTCGTCGTGCCGTTGTTGCCGGTGCTCGAACCGATGCTCAGCTCGATCGGCGGCGTGGCCTGCACAGTCAGGTAACTCGGAGTGTACTGCGCCATCGCCAACGCGCCCGTAGTCATCGTGAACGTGATCGCCTTCTGCCCCGCAGTCTGAGCCGTGTCGTTCAGCGTCCATTGCACGAAGGTATACCCGCTCGGATCCGTCGCGGGAGCCTGAAGGTTCACGCTGACGCCGGCCGCGAGGCCCGGCACCGTATAGTTCGTCGTCCCGCCGTCGCCCGTGCTCGAACCGACGCTCAGCCCGGTCGGCGGCGTGGATTGGACGGCCAGCAGGTAGGTCTGCGCCGCTGCCGGCGTGGCCGCGGTCATTGCAATTGATACGGCGAGGAGAACGGCGATGATGGACCCTGCGTCCCGTGTGCGCCTGGAAAAATGCATAAGGATTCACCCTTTCCCGGCCAGGAGCGGCGCGTGGCCGGTTCCTGGCATGACGTAGCCTTGAGTTGCCGGAGGACAGTTTCTCAGGGACTCGGACTTGGAAAACGGCCTTTGCACGCGCGGTCGTTCGGAACCGTGGTTCAGCGGAGAGTGTTGCGCGGCACGTCGTCGTATCGTAGCCAAGGTTCGCCCCTCAGCGGCGCCCCGGCGCTGTCGCTCTCCAACATCATGAGCCGGCGATGACGGACCTTATACCCTTGCGGAACTCTCCTGGTTCAGCGTGAAATGGACAGATGTCTCACGCTGGTGAGAGACTCCGCACTCCCCAGGTCCGCGCTCTATAGACAGTTTGCTCGCCTCTTTTCCTTTTGTCAAGCTTTTTCGCCGGCACTGCGCGACGAGAGCCGATGGGCGCGGACGGCAGGGTCAGTAGTTTCAGAAGAGCATTTCGCTTGCGCTTGCGCGTGGGGGCGGTATAATCCTGGCGAGAAGTCCCGCGATGATCGCGAAGGAAGAACGTCAATGGGCGGCGACATGGGCCGATTTTCCCTGCTCTCTCCGCTCTCGGCGGCGGGCCTTTCCTTCCGCAAACATCAGTAGCAGGAGTCAGCCATGCCTCTGATCGAATGCCGCTTCCATTCCCAAGTGCTCGGGCTGCGAACGACGATCAGCGTGATTCTGCCCTACCCGGCGAAGAAGACAGGCGGCCGCAGCAGGTATCCCACGCTCTACCTGCTCCACGGGCTTACAGGCGACCACACAGACTGGCTGCGCGAGATCCCGATCGAGCGGTACGTCGAACCGTTTAAGCTGGCGGTCGTGACGTGCGACGGGCACCGCAGCCGATACACCGACATGGCCCTCGGCTGGCGGTACTGGACGTTCCTGACCGAGGAACTCCCGTTCGTCGCGCGGTCCCTGTTCCCGCTCTCCTCCGCGCGGAAGGACAACTTCGTGGCGGGAGCCTCCATGGGCGGCTACGGCGCGTTCAAGTGGGCGCTGCGCAAGCCGGCAATGTTCGCCGCCGCGGCAAGCCTCTCCGGCGCTTTTCGGATCGCCAGCGGCATGGACCCGCGCATGACCGACCCGGCGCGACGCCGCGAGTTCCGCGGCATCTTCGGCGCGCTCGGAAAGCTCCGCGGCAGCGAGCACGACCTGTTCGCCCTGAGCCGCCGCGCGGTCCGCGAGAAGCTCCGCCTCCCGGCGCTCTATCAATGCTGCGGGACGGAAGACCACCTCCGCGAGATCAACCTGCGCTTCTTTGCGCAGGGGCGCAAGCTGGGGCTTCCGCTGACGTACGAGGAGAGCCGCGGCGGTCACGAATGGAGCTATTGGGACCGGCAGATTCAACGCGTCCTGGAATGGCTTCCGCTCAGCCGCAAGTCGTCAAGAGCAAATCGGTAATCTCGACCGGGCGGATAGGGCCCCTTAGCTTTTTCTCTCGCGCTCGACCTCAATCCGTTTCACTAAGCTGTCCGTGAACGCATCCTGGATGCTCGTGAGCTTACCGTCAATCTCGTGTATGCGCTTGACCGCCATCGCATTGTCGGGACTTGTTGCGCTGATCTTATCCAGCAGGGACTTCTTTTCCTTCTCCAGCGAGTCCAGAATCCTTAGAAAGGGCTCCAACCTGGCGGCAGGACCAGCGCTGCGCTTATCTCCCTGCTTCTCCGCCATGGCGTTGCACTTTCTAACTAACGCGAAACCTTGCTGACCCAGGCCTGCCCTGAGACCGTACCATCCCCGCCAGGTCGCGTCAATAGCCCCGGCGGGCCGCGCAGTTCCCAGTGGTCCTGGTGGAAGATCCATCCTTCCCGATCATCGGCCGAATGCCCGGTAAGTGAGCGGCCGGCGCCTGTCTCAAGCGGCGGAAGCGGCTTCCCCGAAGCTGCGCTTTGCCCAATGCACGGCGGACAGATACACCGCCGGGATCCCGGTCTCGTCGAGCCCCAGAGCGTCGGCCTTTGCGCTCAAGCTGTCCCAGTCGCCTCTTTCGTAAGCCATGGCGTAGTCAAAGACCGCGCGCAGGCGGTTCGGCTTTCCACAGAGCGCGTCCTTGATGTCATCGGAAAGCGGAAGGTCCTTGAGGATCTCTTCCAGCGGGCGGCCCAGGATCGCGTCAATCGCGGAGAACATTCCCATGAGGAAGAGTTCCTGCGACTGCTGCTTCATGCCGAGGATCGGGCCGAGGGACTCGCAGAACCGCCCGCGGATGAGCGCCCGGACGACGAGCTCGTCGGGCTTGTCGCTGCCCATGCTGGCCATGATGAGGAGCGAAGCCCATTGTTTGAACTGCCGCGGCCCCAGCAGCCTGATGGCATGCATGATGGAACTGACCTTGTTGCCCAGGCCGAAATACGCGGAGTTGATGTATCGCAGCAGCTTGAAGGAGAGCGCCATGTCGCGCTTGACAATCCCTTCCAGGCGATGGAAGTTGACGTCGGGCCATTGAAGCTCCTGGAGCATGTGCAGGTAGTTCAGCTTGAAGCCCGGCACGTCTCGCGACGAGATGATCACCGGCTTGCTGAAGAAGTTCCCTTGAAAATAAGTATAACCTAGGCTGATCGCCTGCTTGAAGACTTCATTCGTCTCGACTTTCTCGGCCAGAAAGCGGACGTTGGGCGCTTTGAACCGTGACAGAATCTGCCGGCGCTCCTCCGCCGGAGTGGACAGGAAATCCACCTTGACGATGTCCGCCAGGTTCATGAGTTCGGCGAACCGCTCTTCGCAGACGAAATCGTCCAGGACGAGCAGATAGCCGGCTTTTTTGAGTCTGCCGCAGGCGCTGATGACCTCCGGATCCGGCTCGATGTTCTCCGGGATCTCCGCCACGGTCAGCCCTTTGGGCAGAAGACTGACATAGTCGTTGAGCAGGATGTCGCGCGTGATGTTGATGAAGGCCAGCTTGCCGTCGCTGATGGCCTCCATGGTGAGGATCAGATTGCCGTCGGTCATGACTTTGGCGCTGGCCTGGTTCGGTTCCGCGTTTCTGAAGGCATTCTCGAGGCCGGAGCGGAAGAGGAGTTCGTAGCCGTAGACCTTCTGCTGCACGTCCAAGATGGGCTGGCGCGCGATGAAGATATTGGATAGGGATCCGCTGGCGGCGCCGACGTCTTCCAGTGTAGTTGCGGCATCAAGACTGCCCATAGCGACCTCAGGTAAACTGAAATCCGACTGAAAAAGGCACACTGAGACTTATTCTTGTTCGATGCTGCGACAAATCCCTTATGGATGCAGCGTCCAATGTCAAGTCGTAACTCCCTTAGCCGCAATCCATTGAGCGGCCACGCCTTTGAATGCCGATGCGCACTGACTGAGCTGCGTTCGTCGCTTAGCAAGAATAGCAATTAGCGTGCCAGATGAGAATGCCGCGGCGAGTGCCGATTACAGAATGAGTCAGTCACAATGCAATCGGCAATCTGAAGAGGCGTTACTATGCTGCGGGCGCTGCGTTGCCAGGCGGAGTCGGTGTCTCGCTTACCTCGATGGATTTATAGCCTCAGTGCCCGGCGCATTCGTGACTGGCCGGGTTCCGCAAGACGTCGTGGCATCGCTGACGGACCTCCCTGGCCACCTCCGCCATCCGTTCGTCCAGCGCCATCGCGATCCCTGTCTGCTGCCGCAGCACCTTCACCGCCTGCCGGCACTCGCCCACCAAATCGTCCTGGCTGCCGCCAATTTTGACCAGCGTGGTGGTGAACTCCTTGCATGCTCCCAAGGCCTGCGGAGTCTCGTCCGTCAAATGCGCCACCCGGAATGCCTCCACGAGTTTCTGCGTCTCGTCCGGCGTCCTGATATTTTCCCTGGACTCATGGTACCGGTCGTCAATCACCCTGGTCAGCCGTTCCAGTTCGGCGATCTGCCCGGCCAGCTCGGGATGCCGCTGCCGGTAATCGGCCAGGTACTTCGACATCTCATGGCCGAAGAGCACATACGTCTCGATCCGGCCGCGGATGTATCGCACGAAGATCATGACGTCGACCAGCGTTTTCTCGATCACCGCCTTTCGCTGCGCTTGCTGGTGCCGCTCGTAAATCGGCATGAGAGCGTCCCGGCACCCGCAGGTCGCGATACCGTTGTAGTGCGAGTGCTGCCCTTCCACGTCCAGGATGTACTGGCACGGCCCGACCCCCAGCGTCGCCCGCACCAGGTCCACCACCGTGTAGGCGTCCAGCGGCGTGTTATCCAACCGGGTGATCGGGTAGATCAGCGTCGGCCCCTCGAACCGCGGGCGGCCGTCGAGTTTATACGGCTGCAGGTACCCTTGGCCGTTCCTGGCAATCCAGCACGGATAGAAGTACTGATTGAGCACCGTCGCCCACGTCTGGCGATTGGGCGGAAGCGTGCTATGGCCGCCGAACCATCCGTACTTGGAGAAGTTTCCGTCCGGGCGCTCCATGATCATTTCCCAACTGTCCGCCAGCCGGTCCGCCCGGTGCCAGTCCACGCGCCACACGGCCGGATAGGGCTGCTTCCACGCCAGCGGAATCACCTTGTCCGTATCCTTCTTGCCGATGTCCCGCACGTGCCAGATCTGCGGCGCCGTCATCACCGCCACCCACACGTTTCCCTTGGCGCCATACTGGATCTCCGCGCCGTCAATCCGCTTGGCCGCCTTCTGCCCGCTCAGTGTGACAGCCACGTCCTCGTCCTGCTCCGTCCAGACGCTCATCAGCAGCGCGTCGTTCCCCTCGAGCATTTCCAGCAGGAAGTTCTCGCTCGGCAGTTCGGCCCGCGCGACCGGCAGCTCCGTCGCGTCCAGCATAATATCGTCCGCGAAGAAGTCCGGCATCACCGCGAAGCGGCACGCGGCCTCGACTCGCAGGGCGCGGACGCCTTCCTTCGGTTCCGTCCTGACGTAAAGCTGGCCGATCTTGAGTTCATATCCCACGCTCAGCGGCTTCCCGTCCGCCTGGAACGCCGCCTCGACTTTCACGCTTCCAGGGCTATTTTCCACGACTTTGACCGACGAGAGTTGAATTTTGCCCGGATCCGTCGGTCCCTGGCCGACCGGGACCAGCACCGCTCGTTCCTTCCAGCCCTCGGCTCCTGCCGAATACAATTCCGCGCCGTGGCCGCCTCGCCTCAGCGCCACCGCCACGCGGTTGTTCAGGAAGACCGCGTCGCCGACGAACTCGTGCTTGACCTGGTCCTCGGGCAATTGCGTCCAGCCGCTCCTTTGCGACAGCGCCGCCGCGGAAACCGGGTCGGCGGAAGCTGCGCCGGTGTCGAACAGCCGCACTCCCGCGTCCGCCGCCGGCGCCAGCGCCTTCTCCTGCGCCAAGGCCAACCCCGCGGCCCCGGCCAGCAGAACAAGAGCCGTCAGGACCATCCAGCCGGTCCAGCCGTTCCGAGCCATCGTCTCTCTCCTCATGTATGGGGGTTCCCTGCTGAGCCTGGAACGAGCCGGCTTTTTATCCCTGTTTGCAAAACCACCGCCGCCCCTCTCAAACGGTCCGATGCTAGCAGGGATTTTCGAGATTCGCAAACCTGCTTGGCGTCCTGGCCGTCGCGCTGTCAAAAGCGGTAACGCCTCTGGCGGTACGCCAGAAGGCTCTCGGACGGTTTTGGTTTGTGAAACCGCCCGAGAAGTGTAGAATGCTGCCACTTCGTTCCAGTCCTTTCGGGAGATAACGCACGGATTCGCGCACACGGGTAAAATTGGCCCTGAACCATCAGGAGCCTGACCGTCCGCCCGCAGACCTGGGCGCCACTTCGGTCACTGGCGCGCACGTGAGTATCGTGAGCGCGCTGCGACGCCGCCTGGGCTTGAGCAAGGCCAACGAGCGGGTCAAGGTGGTTGATCCCTTTCAGATGCTCGGCGAAGTGGCCGGCGATCTCAAGGCGGCGCTGGGCTGCGACTTCGCGGGTCTGGGGATGCGCAGGAACCGCTTCGGTTTCGAGAACCGGGACTGGAAACCCTGGGTGACCTTCGACGGGACCCCGGTGCTGGTGCCTGGGAAGTTCAATACCATCCCGGAGGCGAACGGGGACCTGCTGCTCTATCCCGAAGGAGACACTACCGTTCCTCCGAGTGGTCACATGCCCAAAGACGGGTTCTACTTCGACGCCATCGTCCGCCAACCGCCCATTGATGACGCCACACTCAAGGTCGAGGACAACCTGGAGGAGTTCGGGCCCGTCGGCGATGAGGACCTGGAGCACCTGCGCGCGACCTCCGCGGAGCTCTATCGCAACACGCCCTATGCGCTCGTCGGCAGCTTTGGCGGGACGGCATTTGGCGATATTGCCCTGGTGCCGGGACCGTCTCTCAAGAACCCGAAGGGAATCCGGGACGTGGCGGAATGGTACATCAGCACCCTCACGCGCCGCGAACATATCCGGGAGATTTTCGACCGCCAATGCGATATCGCGCTCAAGAACCTGGCGCTCATT
>JBKQWE010000066.1:0-37351 GCA_052139675.1 Candidatus Brocadiia bacterium | reverse complement strand
GTGGCGGTGACCCTGAAAGAGCCGCCTGCGCCGGCCGCGGAGCCTCCGCCGCAAGGCGGCGCGCCCGGCGCAACGGTCCGTCCTTAACCCAGGAGGTCCTCGATGCTATATTGGCTCGCCTTCGTCGCGGTCCTGATCGTCGGCGTCGCCGGTTACCTGGCGCACCAGGCGCGCCAGAAGGCCAAGGCGCGCAGCGCCGGCCGCCGGCAGCTCGAGTTGGCGATCGCGAAGTTGACCCTGGAACTCCGGCACAATCCCAAAAACGCCGCCCTGTTCTGCAAGCGCGGGACCGTCCGCCAACGGAGCGGCGACCTGGCCGGCGCCATGGCCGACTTCGAGCGCGGGCTGTTCCTCGACCCGAACCTGGCCGAGGCGCACTATCATCACGGCATGGCGCTCGAGCAGAAAGGCGACCTAGCCGGCGCCGAAAAGGAGTTCCACTGGATCGTGGACGCGGGCAACGACGCCTACTACGGCACCGCCGCCAAAGAACGCCTCGACCAGATGCGCGGCAAAAAGAAATCCGGCTGACCCGAAGGCCGGCGACGGTCAGGGCTCTCTTCCGCCTTCATCCTTCACCCGTTAACTTGACGCTTTCTGCGACTGCGGGTAAGATTCTGGCGGGTTCGCTCTCGCACTTCCGGGAGTCTGCATGATCGTCACGGTCACCATCACCAAAGGCAAGGACGCCGGCCGCGTGGTCCGGCTCGAGGAAGGCGAGACGAAGACCTTCGGCCGCGGCTCGCAGGCCGATGTCGTCCTCAGCGACGTCGTCATCTCGCGCGTCCACTGCCGCATCCGCGTCCAGGGCGGCGCCTGCTACGTGCAGGACATGGGCTCGCGCAACGGCACGTCGGTCAACGGCCGGACCCTCACGGAAGAGGCGCGGCTGGCCGACGACGATGCGCTGGGCATCGGCACCGAACTGGCGGAGGTCCGCATCACGCCCGACACCAGCCCCGCCGAGGAAGCCGTCGAGCCGGTCATCCCCGTCGAGGTCGAGGAACAGCCCACCGCCCGGCCGGAGGCGGCGGTCGCCGACGCGGGGTACGAGCTCGAGTTGCAGGGCGACGACGAGCGCCTGCTCGGAGCGGTCGTCGGCGGCTGCCGCATCGAGGGGCTGCTCGGGCGCGACGACATCAGCAGCGTGTACCGCGCCACGCAGCTCTCCATGGAGCGCTCGGTCGCCATGAAGATCCTCTCGCCCGCGATCGCCGGCGACCCGCGGTCGAAGGACCGGTTCATCGGCGCCGCGCGCGCCGGCGGCAAGCTCAACCACCCGAACATCGTGCGGGTTTACGACGCCGGCGAGGAGAACGGGCTGACCTTCGTCGCCATGGAATTCGTCGCCGGCAAAGCCGTCCGCAGGCTCCTGGGCGAGCGCGGGGTCCAGCGGCCGCTGCCGCTGGCGCAGGCGGTCGAGATCGGCGAGCAGATCGCCGGCGCGCTCGACTACGCGCACTCGGTCTCCACCGTCCACGGCCACGTCACCGCCGACACGATCCTCGTCACGCCGCACGGCGTCGCCAAGCTCGCGGAGATCGGCTTCGTCCGCACCGCCACCGCCGGGAGCGCCCCGCGGCCGACGGACCCGGCGCGGCGCATGGACGAGCTGCAGTTCACGCCGCCGGAGTACCTCGGCAGCTCGCGCTCGCCCATGCCGCAGGGCGACATCTATTCGCTCTCGGTCGTCCTCTTCCTGATGGTCGCCGGCCAGATGCCGTTCCGGGCCGCGAGCGAGAAGGAACTCCTCGAAAAGATCCGCAAGGGCGGGCACGAGCCGGTGCGGAAGCTCCGGCGCGACGCGCCCGACAGCCTTGCGCGGGCCATCGAAGTCGGCATGGCCGCTCAGGCCGCGCAGCGTTTCGGCCGCGCTGCCGACCTGCTGGCCGCCCTGCAGAAGTGCCGCAAGGCGTTGAAGTGAGCATGGAATAGTCTCCGCGGTTTGCTCGAAAGGACATCGGCGTGGACATGGTTCATACCGTGCTGCTGGCGCTCATCCTCGTCGCGTCGGTCGTCGCGCCCATGATCGTGTACCTGCGCCTCCGCGCGCAGCAGCGGGCCGAGACGGAGCGCCTGATCGCGCGCATGGAAGAGGCGCTGGGCTCCTCCGTCAAGCTCCTGGAAGTCCGAACCTACTACGACCAGATATCGGCCGAGTACAAGAAAATGCTCGACGAGGCGTTCCGCGAGGGGAACCGTTTCCGGCAGGACCACGTGCGGCGGCTGATCGAGCGGCTCGAGCAGCTCAAGGCGCGGACGCTCGACCGGACCGTGCGCATGCTCGACCAGCCGGAGGGCGAGGGCCCGAAGCGGGACTTCCATCGGCGCCACCATCGCGGCGGGCGCCGGCACCGTCCGCCCGCCGGCCAGCCGCCGAACGCGCCCTCGGGGCCGCCGGGCTATACGCCGCCCAAGCCGCCCGCCCCGCCGCAGCCGCCGAAGCCGCCGGCGCAGGGGTGAATGGCGAACGGCGGATTGGCGATTGCTGATTTCTGATTCGATCTATTGAGGAAACTCGCTTCATGCGCATGAGCGCTCTGGTCGGACGACGGTACAAGGAACGCCCCGCCGAGGCGCAGCTCGACAGCCACGCCTTCCTGCTCCGCGGCGCCTACGCGCGGCAGGTCGCCAACGGCATCTACTCGCTGCTCCCGGCCGGACTCAAGGTCGCGCGGAAAATCGAGCAGATCATCCGCGAGGAGATGGACCGCATCGGCGGCCAGGAAGTGCTCATGCCCGTCGTGCTCCCGCGCGAGCTGTGGGAGGAATCGGGCCGCTACGGGGCCGTCGGCGCGGAACTGCTGCGCTTCACCGACCGCACCGGGCACGACATGCTCCTGGCGATGACGCACGAGGAGGGCGTCGTCCAGCTCGCGCGTTACGAGGTGAACACTTACAAGCAGTTCCCGTTCATGCTCTACCAGATCCAGACGAAGTTCCGCGACGAGCCGCGCAGCCGCGGCGGGCTCATCCGCGTGCGCGAGTTCACGATGAAGGACGGCTATTCCTTCCACACGACGCAGGCGGACCTCGAGGAGTATTACCGGCGCTGCTCGGTCGCCTACAAGCGCATCTTCGCGCGCGCCGGAATCCCCGAGGTCGCCGTCGTGCAGAGCGACACCGGCATGATGGGCGGCAAGGTCGCGCACGAGTTCATGCTCCTGTGCGACGCCGGCGAGGACACCATTTTCAAGTGCGCGAACTGCGACTACCTCGCCAACGCCGACGTCGCCGTCGGCCGCGTGCAGCCGTTCGCCGAGCCGATGCGGGAATTGCAGAAGGTCCACACGCCGGCGATGAAGACCATCGAGGAGGTCGCCGCGTTCCTGAAGGTCGAGACGCATCAGACGGCCAAGGTGGTCTTCTACGAGTCCGACAGCGAAGGCCGGCCCGTGATGGCGATCCTCCGCGGCGACCTGGCGGTGAACGAGGCCAAGCTCGCGCGGCTGCTGCTCCGGCAGCCGGCCCTCGCCGAGGAGGCGACGATCCGCAAGACCGGCGCCGTCCCCGGCTTCGCTTCGACGATCGGAGTCACCGGCTGCCGCATCATCGCCGACGCCAGCGCCGCCGAGTCCAACAACCTCGTCTGCGGCGCGAACGAGGCCGACTACCATTTCCTCAACTGGAACCTGAAACGCGACGCGAAGGATTACGAGACGGCCGACATCGCCACGGCGCGCGAGGGCGATGGCTGCCCGCACTGCGCGGGAAGGCTCTCCGCGAAGCGCGGCATCGAGGTCGGAAACATTTTCCAGCTCGGCGACAAGTACACGCGCGCGATGGGCCTGCGGTACCTCGATTCCGACGGCAAGGAGCAGCCGCCGATCATGGGCTGCTACGGCGTCGGCGTCGGGCGGCTGCTCGCCTCAGTCATGGAAGCGCGCCACGACGAGTACGGCCCGATCTGGCCGATCTCCATCGCGCCGTGGCAGGCGCACGTCTGCGTGATGGACATCAAGAAGGAGAACGTGGCGCGGACGGCGGAGGAGCTTTACGCCGCTCTCCAGGCCGCCGGGATCGCCGTCATCCTGGACGACCGCGGCGAACGCGCGGGCATTCAGTTCGCCGAGGCCGACCTGCTCGGAGTCCCGCTGCGCCTGATCGTCAGCGAGCGCAATTTCGCCGCCGGCCAGGTCGAATGGAAACTCCGCGGCACCGCGGAGAAAGGCACCGTCCCGATCGCCGAGGCGGTCGAGTTCGCGAAAAAACTCTGCGCGGACAAACTGAACGACATCGCCCGCGTCGCGGACGCCATCACGGAACCGTTTTGAGCGAAGTAAGAAGTGCGATTGATGAATGACGAAGTGCTTCATCACTCATCACTCGCACTTCCGACTTCATTCAGGCCGCCGCGCGTTTTCGCAAGCCGGTCAGCGCGATGATCACCGCCGCTGCCAGCGCGGCGAGACTGACGCCGATTCCCCAGGAGAACGACTCGGGGCGATACCGGAAGACGACGCGGTGGCTTCCCGCCGGCAGGGCAACGGCGCGGAAGGCGTAGTCGGCCCGGAGGATTCGCGCCGGGGCGCCGTCCACTTCGGCTTTCCAGCCCGGGAAATAATTGTCGAGCAGGACCAGCCAGCCGGGTTTCTCGAGTTCGGCAATGACGACGACGTCATCGGGAGCATCCTTGAGGATGCCAGCCAGCGTCCGGGCCCCCGTCGCGGGCGAGGCCGGCGGCATGGATTCCTCTTCGAGGACCACTATCGCCCGCGGGTCCGCGTTCAGCGCCGCTTCCAGCGCCTCCTTCGGCGAATGCGCGACGCGGCTCCGGTAAACCACCTGCGCGCGCGTTGCGGAGAACGGCAGCTCGACGATTTCCCACCGGCCGTCGTTCCACAGCACGCGCGCCTTCGACGTCGCCTCCAGCATGCCCGCCGGCCCGAGGACGCGCCCCAGCGCGGTCCGCAGCGCCACCGGCCCGCCGGGCGACAGCAGGCGATATACGCTCGGCGCGATATTCACCGGGCGGTTCTCGCCTCCCAGGAAGAGTTCATGGAACCGCGCGGGCGGGTTCGGCTCGATGCCCTCGACGACCGGGACGCGTTCGAGCATGGCGTCGTCCATCTCGGGGATATCCATCGCCCAGGTGCGCCGGTCGCCGCCCTCGCGGCGCAGCGCCGCGCCGGCGCCTTCCGGCCAGGCCGATTTCTCCGCGAGGAATGTCGTCGCCGGCCCGATAAAGCCGCGGCTGAACAGCACCGCGTCCGTGGCGACGATGAAGAAGATCACCAACGCAACCGCCGTCGGCTTGCGGCGGAACAACATGTAACCGCCGACCAGCGCGCCCAGGAGCAGGAGCGCCTGCAACCCGTCATGAACGGCCGGCAGCGCGCTGGCGGAGGCGGCTTCGGCGTTCGGTGAGTATCGGTAGAGGCATTCGCCTGAGTGCAGGACGGCTTGCTGCCATGAGGCGACCGCTCCGGGCGCGGTCAGCAGAACGGCCAGCGCAATCGCGGCCGCGACGCCGGCGGCGAGGATGAACCGCAGCAGTTTCGGCGTCGCGGCGGAGAGCAGCCGCTCCGTGCCGATGGCCGCCAGCACCGACAGCGCCAGCGAGAACGGCAGCAGGAATTTGGCCGAGCCGCGGAACATGCCGCCCAGCGGCGTCAGCGCCAGGAGGTCCGTCGCGCGCGTGTGCTCGCCGAGCGCCAGGAGCAGCGCCAGGCACGCCGTAAGGGCGAAGCACACGACGGCCCGCCTCGGCCGCTCGCAGATCAGCGCGTACACCGCCAGGACCAGCGCCGCGATTCCGATGTAGGCGTTCATCTCCCAGGAAAGCCATCGGCCCCAGTAGAAACTGCCGTCCACGGTCCCGCCGAAGAGGCCCGGCACGACCATCGTCAGCAGGCACTCCGGTCCGAGCGAGAACACCATCAGCCAGTTCTTCAACATCGGCAGGCTGCGCGCGCCGTTGGCCGCGGCCTCGATGCCGGGCAGCAGTTGGACCGCCGCGAGCGCCGCACCGAGGAGCCACATCCCGGCGACCATCGCCCAGCGCTGCGCGCGGCCCTGAGCATGATCGAATGGGCCGCCCGCGCCGAACGGCCGGATCAGCGCGTAGAAGCCGGCCGAGATCGCCGTGATGAAGACATACTGCGGCATGCCGCTGAGGACCTGCATCGCCACGGCGAACGCGCCGACGAGCAGCGCCCAGCGGTTCGGCCGGCGCATGATCCATTCGGTGCAGAGAAAGATCAGCGCCAGCCACGGGATCGCGCACGAGACGCCCCAGTGCCCGGCGGGAACTCTCAGGAGCTGCGCGGCGCAGAGTCCGAACGCCATCGCGCCCACCGCCCCGCCGGCGCGACCGGCGCCCACCCTCCGCGCGAGCAGGTAGGCGAAGATCATCGAGAGCCAGACGTGGAACAGGATGCTGGCGCGCGCGGCGACGCCGATCGGCGCGACGGCGAAGATGAAGTTCGGCGGATAGAACAGCGCGGATTGGAAGTTCCCCAGGAACGGCACGCCGCAAAGCACGTACGGATTCCACAGCGGCAGCGAGCCGTGCCGGAGCGAGTCGGCCGCGAGCTGGCGCCATGGATACCACTGCGTGCGGCCGTCCTGGCCGGGCAGGCCCGGCGCCTGCTCCGGCGCGGCGCAGAGAATCGGCCAGAGCGCGATGACCGCCACCAGCAGAAGCGCGAGCAGCATGCCCGCGTCCTTCGCGTCGAAGCGCCCGTTCCCCTGCGCTTGCGATGTCTCAGCCATCACGCCGCTCTCCCAATGTTCCTGCGCGATCGGACGTGCAACACGACCATGAGCGCAATGGCCAGCCCGCCGGCCAGGCTGGCGGCGATCCCGGCTTTGAAACTCGCCGGCTCATAGAGGAAGCCGACCGTATGCCGGCCCGCCGGCACGGCGACTGCGCGCATGAGGTAGTTCGCCCGCAGGATCGGCGCCGGGCGGCCGTCCAGCTCCGCCCGCCAGCCCGGGTAATAGAGATCGCTGAGCACCAGCAGCGCGTCCGACGCCGCATCCACTTTCAGGACGACCCGGCTCGGCTCGCAAGTCTCGATGACCGGGAAAGGCTCCGCGCTCGGCGGGGCCGCCAGGCGGCAAGCCGGCTCCTCTTCGAGGAGCGCACTGTGCTGATAGTCGAAGCGGTCCAGCGAGTCCAGCACCGTCGCCGGATCGCGGATGACCGTGCAGCGGTGGACGAGCCAGGCGCGCGGCCACGGGTCCGGCAGCGCGTCCACGCGCACGCGGTCGTCCTCGTAAACCGTGCGCAATCCGGGCATCGCCGTCCTGGGGTGATGGCGGTAGCAGACGAGATAATCCAGGTTCAGCATGCCCATCGCCGACGTGACCGTCGTGAGCTCATACGCGGTCAACTGCTTCGCGGGCGGCTGGCCCTGCAATCGCCAGAAGGCGTCTCGAAAGCGCGCGGGCACGTTGGGCTGTACGCCCTCCAGGCAGCAGAGCCGGTGTATCATGCCGTCGCAAGGCGGAAGGTCGAGGTCTCCGCCGCGCGCGAAACGGAACGGCCGGGGAACCTCGCGCAGCCAGGCCACGCAGCCCGGCGTAAGTCCGCTGCCGGCGGGATCGAACGTGACCAGGTATCTGCGGCCGAAGGTCCAGTAATCCGCCGCGATCAGCAAAAAGAGAACGGCGACGGCGGCCGGCATTTTCAGCCGGAACTTCGCCATGGCCCAAGCCAGAAGGGCCAGCGCGCCCAGGAGGATAGCTGCGCGCAGCACGGAGGAACACGCCTCCCGCAGGGCGGTCTCCACGAACTGCGGCGCGCCGCCCCGGTAGTGCAGGTAGAACGCCTCGCCGTAGCCCTGCCGCCAGATGAAGCGCATGAACCGGGGCCAGAGCTCCAGCGCGAAGGACGGATGCGGCAGGAGGAAGATTCCTCCGGCCGCCAGGAGCAGCGCGGCGACGCCGAACATCCATGCAGCGCGGACGGATCGCGCTCTTCCCAGTCTGCGCTCGGCCTCCGGTTCCGCCGCGCCGCCGGCGGCGCAGCCGACGAAGAGATCGGCTCCGATCCCCGCCAGGAACGCCAGGAACAAGCTCAGCGGCGCGAGGAATCTCGCCGGCGCGCGGAACAGGTCGAAGCCGGGCACGAACCGGTACAGCACCAGCAGCAGCGGCGCATTTTCGCCCAGGGCCAGGATGAAGAGCAGGACGATCATGCCGCCGGTCAGGAGCACGGTGCGCCGCCTTCCCCAGAGCGCGCCGAAGAGCGCCAGGCCGACCGCGACGACGCCGACGTACGCGGAGGTCTCCCACAGGTTCCATCGGCCCCAGTATTTGCCCGCGAGGTCCGAGCCGAAGAAATCCGGCGCGACCAGCGTGATTAGCGCCTCCGGCACGAGGGAGAACTGGGAGACCCATTCGTACGTGAGCTGCCCTTTGCGCGACGAGATCGAGAGCAGCTCGGCCGCCGGCACGAGCTGCACGCCCGCCGCCAGCGCCCCGACGACGTAGATCAGCGCGACGCCGGCCGCGGCCTTGCACGCCGCGCGGGGACGGCTTCTCATCTCCTGCCACGTCCGCCCGGCGAAGTAGAGGACCGCCGCAATCCCGCCGAAGAAGACGTATTGCGGCTGCCCGGCGAAAAGCTGCATCGCCACCGCGCCCGCGCCGCCGGCAACCACGCCCCAGCTCCATCGGCCGGCGGCCAGTTCCTCCATGCAGAGCATCAGGCACGGTATCCACGGCATCGCGGCGAGGAAGCTCCAGTGCCCTTCGAAGACCCGGAGGAACTGCGGCGCGCCGAAGACATACGCCGCGGCGGCCACGGCCGATCCGACCCACCTCAAGCCCGCGCGCCGGCACCAGAGATAACTGAAAAGCCCCGAGAGGAACAGGTTGAGGATGATCCCCCAGTTGATCGCGCGGCCCAGCGGCAGCACGGCGCACAGCCAGTTCGCGGGATAGAACATGGCCGACTGGAAGCTGGCGATGAACGGCATCCCCAGGAACTCATAGGGATTCCAGAGCGGGAACCGTCCGGCGCGAATCTCGCCGAAGCCGTACGCGCGCCACCCGTAGAACTGGCTCCGCGCGTCCGAGTCCGGGCGCCCCAGGCATCGCTCGCCCGGCATCGCCAGAATGCCGCTGAAGAAAATCAGCAGGAATACGAGGAAGCCCGCGAGGACCAGAACGTCCCGGCGGGTGATGGAGATGAGCGCAGGCGGACGGCCCGGCGCCTCTCTCAGCTTCCTGTCACGCTCGTCCGAATCCGGGTCAATTGTCCCCACGGCGCCTCCGCGGCCACAGGCGCCATGAAATCAGCAACGCCACGGCGAGGCATCCGGCCGCGCTCGCCGCCACGCCCGCGCGAAAGCTCGCGGGCCTGTAAACGAACCGGACTTCGTGCGCGCCTTCGGGAATCGCCACGGCGCGCATGGCGTAATTCGCCTCCAGGATTTCCGCCGGGCGGCCGTCCACCGTCGCCTGCCAGCCCGGATAGAAAAGGTCGCTCAGCACCAGCAGCGCCGGCGCGGCGGCCTGGGCTTCGATATCCACGCGCGCCGGCTCGTACCGCACGATCTCGGGCACGGGCTCCGCCGCCGGCGGCTGCTCGACCGCGCGCCCGGGATCCGCTTCGAGGAGCGCCATCTTCTCATAGTTCAGCCGCGGGAGCAGGTCGAGCAGTTCCCTGGGGTTGCCGATCACGGCGTAGCGATGGACCAGCCAGGCGCGCGGCCAGGAATCGGGCAGCCCGTCAATTCGAATCTGCGGGTCTTCGTAAACCGTGCGGAGGCCCTGGATCTGCAGCATCGGCTGGGAAGGGAACACGACGACGTAGCGCAGGTTGAGCATCAGCAGCGCCGGCTCAGGATCGTAAATGAAATACGAGGTGAACTTCTTGTCCATGGCCAGCCGGTAGATCGCCTCGCCCTGGAACGACCAGAACACGTCGCGGAACCGCGCCGGGGCATTCGGCTGGACGCCCTCGATGGAGGCGAAGCGATGCGTCATGCCCTCGCACGCCGGGAGATCGCCGCAGCCGCCGCGCCAGAAGCGGAACGGCTGGGGAGTTTTCGCGAGGAATTCCACGGCGCCCGGCGAGAGGCCGTCCTTCCGCGGGTCGAAGGTCGCCAGGTACCGCTGTCCGAAGGTCCAGGCGTCAATCGCCACCAGCAGCAGGAGCGCCGCGGCGATCCAGCCCGATTTGACCCGTGGCGACCGCGCGAGCCAGAGCAGGCTCGCCAGCGCGCCGAGGAAGAGCCCCGCGCGCAATATGCTCAGGCCGGCGGCGCGCATCGCCACCAGCTTGAACTCCGCCGACGGCGTCCAGTCGTGAAGGTACACGCGCTCTCTGGGCGCGACTTTGAGCATGGCGTCCATGAACGCCGTCCACGCCGCCCGGCCGAACCCGGCGTCCAAGCACAGCGCTCCGCCGGCCAGGATCAGCAGCGCCGCCAGGCAAGCCATGATCCACATCCCGCGCCCGTTGGCCTGCGCGATGCTCGGCTCCGGCTCCGCGGCCGATGCCGCGACGCCGTCCGCGCCGAGGCCGGCCAGCAGGCCGATGAAGAGGCTGACCGGACACAGCCACCGCGCCTGCGCCCGGAACAGGTCGAAGCCCGGGATCAGGCCGAAAAACACCGCGTCGCCGGCCATCGCCAGCAGCAGGCAGATCAACGCGATGCAGCCGGGCAGGAACGCCCTTCCGCGCCTGCCCCGCAGAAGCGCGATGAACGCCAGCCCGATCGCCACGACGCCGACGTACGGCGACGTCTCCCAAAGGTTCCATCGGCCCCAGAACCGCACGCCGACGTCGTTTCCGAAAATGTCCGGCACGAGGAAGCTCAGCAACCCTTCCGGCACGAACGCGTACTGCCTGACCCAGGCGTAGCTGAGCTGGCCCCGGCGCGCGGAGATGGAGAAGAGTTCCAGCGCGGGCATCAACTGCACGCCCGCCAGCGCCGACCCGAGCACGTAGATCAGCGCGAAGCACCCGACCGCGCGCGCCGCGCCGCGCAAGCCGAGCTCAGGCCGCTGCCAAAGCCGACCGCCCAGGTACAGCACGGCGGCGATCCCGCCGTAGAAGGCGTATTGCGGATTTCCGCCGAACCACTCCATCGCCACGGCCGCCGCGCCGAGCGCGATCGCGACTGGGCCAGAGCCGCCGCTGACGAGCATCTCCACGCAAAGCAGCACGCACGGAATCCACGGCATCGGCGCGAGGAAACTCCAGTGCCCCTCGAAGATCCGGAGGATCTGCGGCGCGCCAAAGACGTACGTCGCCGCGGCGACGACCGCGCCGATCCACCGCAGCCCGAACCGCCGCGCCCAGAGGTACGTGAACAGGCCCGAGAGGAACAGGTTGAGGATAATCCCCAGGTTGATCGCGCGGCCGAGTTGGCTCATCGGCAGCGCGGCGCAGAGCCAGTTCGTCGGGTAGAACATCGCCGACTGCAGGCTGGCGACGAAGGGCATCCCGAGAAATTCATAAGGGTTCCACAGCGGGAACCGCCCGGCGCGGACTTCGCCGAAGCCGTACGCGCGCCAGCCGTAGAACTGGTTGCGCCCGTCCCCTTCCTGCCGGCCCAGGCAGCGCTCGCCCGGCTGCGCCAGCACGCCGAAGAAGAAGATCAGGAGGAACAGGAGGAAACCGGCCAGGACATAGCCGTCCCGGCGGTTCAGCTTAGAATGGCTGTTTGCGGAAAGTGGAGACACAATGCTTCCGTGTCGGGACGTTTTTCACCCGCCCTGCTACTGGTCCTTCCGCGCCCAGTCGTACGGAATTTCCTTCGTGTGCGCCTCCAGGCGGTGCTCGTCGGGCGCGGTGCGGTTGTAGGGCTCCGTGGGGCAATTGATCACGATGGCCTCTTCGATGGAAATCCCCTTGAACCCGTGGTACACCATCGGCGGGATCTGGACGAGCAACGGGTTATGGTCGCCGATGAAGAACTCCTGCACCTGCCCGCGCGTCGGCGAGTCCTCGCGCGGGTCGTACAGCGCCAGCTTGAGCATGCCGCGCACCACCGCGAAGCTGTCATGCTGGAGCTTGTGATAGTGCCAGGCCTTCACGACGCCCGGATAGACCGTCGTCATGTACACCTGGCCGAATTTGCGGAACAGCGCGTCGTCGCAGCGGAGGATTTCCATCAGCCGCCCGCGCTCGTCGGGAATCACTTTCAGCGGCTTGGTCTGGACGCCGTGAATGGGCAAGGCAAGTTCCTTTCATTTCAACATAGTCCCGGGGCATGGACCATCTCCCTTTCGATGGCCGCGCGGAGGCGAGGCTTGACGGTGTCAGCCATTACGAGATCCACAGGACAGTCCAGCAATTTCTCCAAAAGCTCTTTCAAGTCCATGTAGTTGTCGAAAGTTTTCCGGTTCAGTTCGACGATGAAGTCTGCATCGCTGTCCTCCCGCGCCTCGCCCCGGGCGACGGATCCGAAGAGCGCCAACCGCCGCGCGCCGCACGCCCGTATCGCGTCTCGGTTCTCCGCGATGATTCGCAGTATCTCTTCCCGCCTCGGTCTCATTCTTCCACCTCGTAACGCCAGGCATTGTCACGGAGTTACCGCGCCGCATTATATCAATCGGATCAGGGTTTTTGTACCGGGAATCGGCCTGTGGCTGAAGGAGCTTGACTGATGTGCCGCGTTGGAGTACGATGGTAGTGTCAACATCAGGCGCCCCATTCCCGGCCGGAAAGCGAAAATCCGGCGATTCCAGAGGAGATTCACCATGCAGACATTGGCATTCCTCGGTCGAGGCGAGGACTGGCTCATCGTCATCCTGATCATCGTCGTCCTCTTCGGCAGCACGAAGATCCCGCAGGTCGCCCGCTCGCTGGGGCGCAGCGTGAGCGAGTTCAAGAAGGGCGTGCGCGAAGGCGAAGAAGAGGAGAAGAAAGCCGTCGAAACCAAGGAAGCGGATAAGAAGCCAGGGTAACCGGCGTGAGCTTCGGCACGATGCTCCTGATCGTCGTCATCGTCTTCCTCGTCTTCGGCCCGGAAAAGGTGCCCGAAGTGGGCAGGGCTTTGGGCCGCGCGATGCACGAGTTCCGGAAGGCGATGTCGGAGATCGAGCGAAGCGTGGACGAGCAGGCCCAGCCGGTCCGGAAGGCGATCTCCGAAGTGCGCGAAGCCGCGGACGCCCACGCGGCCGAAATGAGCAAAGCCGTCTCGATCTCGGAACCCCAGCCGGTGAAGAAACCTGAAGAACCTCAAAAGCCGGAATGCTGAAGTCCTTCATCGCTCATCATTCGCACTTCTGACTTCTTCCTACCCGCCCAGGTACGCCCGCTTGACCTCCGCGCTGTTGCGCAGTTCCTCCGCGCGCCCTTCGAGCGCGATCTGCCCGGTCTCCAGCACGTATGCGCGGTCGGCGACGCCGAGCGCCTGGTAGGCGTTCTGCTCGACCAGCAGGATTGTCGCGCCTTCGGCCTTGACCTCGCGGATGATCTCGAAGATATTCTCGACGAGCACCGGCGCCAGGCCCATGCTCGGCTCGTCCATCAGGAGCAGCCGGCCGCCGGTCATCAGCGCGCGCCCGAACGCCAGCATCTGCTGCTCGCCGCCGCTGAGCGTGGCGCCCGGCTGGTTGAGCCGCTCCTTGAGCCGCGGGAAGAGCCGGAAGACGCGCTCGCGGGCCTTCTCGAGCGCGGCTCGGTCGCGCCGCCGCAGGTAGCCGGCGAGTTCCAGGTTCTCGCGGACCGAAAGGTTGGTGAAGATGCCTCGTCCCTCCGGAACGTGCGCGATCCCGGCGCGGACGATCTCGTGCGCGGGCAGGCCGCCGATCTCGCGGCCCGCCAGCCGGATGCTTCCGCCGCTCGGGCGCATCAGGCCCGAGAGCGTCCGCAGCGCGGTGCTTTTCCCCGCGCCGTTCGCCCCGATCAGCGCGACGACTTCTCCAGCCGCCACCCGGAACGAAATCCCCTTCAGCGCGCGGATGGCGCCGTAGTGCACCGACAGGTTCTCGACCTCCAGCAGCGCGCTCATGTGCGGACGCCTTTCCCCAGGTACGCCTCGATCACGTCCGGGCTGTTCTGGATTTCGGCGGGCGTGCCATGCGCGATGACCTCGCCGAAGTCCAGCACGTAGATGCGCCGGCAGATGCCCATGACGAGCGCCATCTGGTGCTCGATGAGCAGGATCGAAAGCTCGCGCTCGCGCTGCAGGCGGAGAATGAGGTCCATCAGCTCGGCCGTCTCCGCGCGGTTCATCCCGGCGGCCGGCTCGTCGAGCAGCAGCACCTGCGGCCCGCCGGCGAGCGCGCGGGCGATCTCCAGCCGGCGCTGCGCCCCGTACGGCAGTTCGCCCGGCAGCGCGTCGCGCCGGTCCGCCAGGCCCACCTCGCGCAGCAGTTCGAGCGAGGCGCGCTCCATCGCCGCTTCCTCGCGCTCGAACGACCGCGTCCGCACCATCGAGGCCAGCAGCCCGCTGCGCGCCCGGTGATGCTGCGCCGCCTTCACGTTGTCGAGCACCGTCATCCCGCCGAACAGCCGGATGTTCTGGAACGTGCGCGTGACGCCGCGCAGCGCGATCTCGTGCGGCGGCAGGCCGACGAGGCTCTCGCCGCGAAGGACGATGTCTCCCGAGTCCGGCCGGTACACGCCGCTGATCAGGTTGAACAGCGTCGTCTTCCCCGCTCCGTTCGGCCCGATGAGGCCGACCCGTTCGCCGGCGTGAAGTTCCAGGCTGGCCGACTGGACCGCCGCCAGGCCGCCGAAGGAGCGCGTGACCGATTTCAGTTCAAGAATCGCCATAAGCCGCTCCATCGTCTATCGTCGTTCGTCCATCGTCCGTCGTCCCTCGTCAATCGTCCTTCCTCGCGGGACCAGCCACCGGAATTCCTTGCCGCCGTACAGCCCCTTCGGCCGCCAGAGGATGACGGCGATAAGGATCGCGGCATAGATCACCATCCGCCACGCGTCCGCGCCGTGGATCACCATCGTCAGCAGTTCCCAGACCGTCGTCAGCACCACCGCCGCCAGGATCGAGCCGCTGATGCTGCCGATGCCGCCGATGTACACGATGATCAGGAACTCGATGGACTTCAGGAACCCGCCCATGCTCGGGTGGACCATGTTCGACCAGTGCGCCAGCAGCCCGCCGCCGACGCCGGCGAAGAACGCGCCCATCACGAACGCCGCGACCTTGTAGAAGACGGTGTCCACGCCGAGAATCTCGGCGGCGACCTCGTCCTCGCGGATCGCCGCGCAGGCCCGCCCGTGCGAGCTGAACGCGAAGTTCCGCACCGCCCAGACGATGCACGCCAGGAGCAGGATGGAGAAGACGAAGCCCATCAGGATCGGCATGTCGCGCGCGTCTATGCCCGGCAGCGCGGGACCGGGCATCGCGGGGATGCCGTCAATCGCGCGCGGTCCGCCGATCTCGCGCACCTGGCCGTACTCCTCGCGGTGGAACGTGATGAATTTCAACAGCACGCCGATGATCTCGCCGAAGCCGAGCGTGGCGATCGCCAGGTAATCGCCGCGCAGGCGCAACGTCGGCAGCCCCACCAGGAAACCGAGCGCCGCGGCCGCCAGCCCGCCCGCGAGCAGCGAGAGCAGAAACGCCGGCAGCGCCAGCCCCAGGCCGGTCTCGCCGGTCAGGCGGAACAGCAGGCTGGTCATGATTCCCGCCGTGTAAGCGCCGACCACCATGAACCCGGCGTGCCCGATGGAAAAAAGCCCGGTGATGCCGTTGATCAGGTTCAGGCTCACGGCCATGATCGCGGTGATGCAGATGAACGCCTCGATCCGCACCGTGTAGGGGTTCATCCAGGCCGAATCGAGGCCGAACCATTCCTTGGCCCCCAGCCCGAGCGTCGCCGCGGCGAGCAGGATCGCCACGATCGCCGCGCCCCACCAGCGCCAGCGCACCGGCAGCAGCATCAGTCCCAGGCCCAGCGCGATCGGCCAGAAGTTCAGCAGGTCGCCCAGATGGAATTCCATGTCGCCGCCTCAGACCTTCTCGCTCGCTTCCTCGCCGAAGATGCCCTGCGGCCGGACCAGCAGCACGAGGATGAGCAGGGCGAACGCCACGCCGTCCGCGAGCGGCGTGTAGTCCACCGGCGCGCCCGGGAGCACGGCGATCGCGCCGACCTCGGCCAGGCCCAGGAGCAGCCCGCCGACCATCGCGCCGGGCACGTTGCCGATGCCGCCGAGCACCGCCGCGATGAACGCCTTGAGGCCGGGCATCAGCCCCATCGTGGCGACGATCTGCGGGTAAGTCAGCGCGCTCAGCAGCCCGCCCGCGCCGGCCAGCGCGCCGCCGACCAGGAACGTCATCGAGATCACCCGGTTCACGTTCACGCCCATCAGCGACAGCGCGTCTTTGTTGTTCGCGCACGCGCGCATCGCCATCCCGAGCGTCGTCCGCCGCACCAGCAGCCACAGCGCCGCCATCAGCACCAGGGAGACGCCGAAATCGAGCAGTTGAATGCGCGTGACGTACACCTCGCGGCCCGGAATCAGCCGGTAGCTCGCGAGCCGGACGAACTGGTCCTTCGGGAAATTCGTGTAGTTGGCGCCGGCGAACGAGATCTCGTTTCCGGCGCGGTCCTTGAAGCTGAACGCGACCGTCTGCACCAGGCTGCTCAGCAGGAGCGAGACCCCGATCGCGGCGATCAGCATGGAAAGCCGCGGCCGGTACCGCAGCGGCCGGTACACCGCCGCTTCCATCGCCACGGCCAGCAGGCCGCAGACCGTCATCGCCGCCAGCAGCGCCGACGGCAGGTTCAGGCCGAAGAGGAGGGCCGCGAAATACCCGACGAACGCGCCGATCATGAACACCTCGCCGTGGGCGAAGTTGATCAGCCGCAGGACGCCGTACACCATCGTGTAGCCCAGCGCGATCAGCGCGTAGAGGCTGCCGCGTTGCAGGCCGTTGATCACCTGGCTCAGGAACACTTCCATGGCGCGCCATGTTAGCGTGAAGCGCCTCCGTCGGCAAGCGATTTCGCGCGCGATATGGTAAACTGCCGCTGGGTATCCGGCCCGGCTATTCTGAGGAAAGGCGCGTATGGCGGAAGGTGCGCTCATGTCCCTGCTCGAGCACCTGGGCGAGCTGCGCCGCCGCATCCTGCGCTCCGCCTTCGCGTTCCTGATCGCCCTCATCGTGTGCTTCCATTTCGGCTATGCGCCGATCAAGTACGTCCTCGTCGCGCCGCTGGAGGCGTTGGACCCCAAAACGACGAACGCGCTCGCCGGATACAACCCGCTCATCAAGTGGCTGCGGCCGCACATCATCGGGGCGGAGAACGTCCCGCCGCAGAAGCTGTACGCCATGACGCTGATGGAGCCGTTCATGGTGAGGATCTACATGGCGGCGCTCGGAGGGCTTATCCTCAGCGCGCCCTACATCGGTTACCACGCATGGGCGTTCGTCGGCGCGGGGCTGCGCTGGCGCGAGAAGCGGTATGTGCTGATTTATCTTCCCTTCTCGCTCGTCATGTTCATCGCGGGAATGCTGTTCGCCTATTTCGCCGCGCTTCCGGTGGCCATGCTCTACCTGCCGACGGTGGACGCCTCCGTCGGGTACTTGCTCAATTACCTGCAATACTTCAAATTCATCGTCTCGATCCTGGCCATCTTCGGCCTGCTTTTCCAGTTGCCGCTCGTGATGATGGTCTTGGCGCGATTGGGCATGGTCGAGGTCAAGACGTTCTCGCACTATCGCCGCCACGCGATCGTCCTCGCCTTCGTCGCCGGCGCGCTCCTCTCGCCCTCTCCGGAGCCGTTCAGCCAGTGCCTGCTCGCGATTCCGATGTGCGGGCTTTACGAGTTCGGCATCCTGCTCTGCAAGCTGGCCAAAAAACGCGCGCCGGCCGCAGATCCCGTCTGATCTCCTGAATATCGGGCCGTGTTGATTTTTCGAGAAAAAAGCCATCTGCGACTTAGAACAACGGCCATTGTTGTAATGCCGTCATGCCACGCGTGTTGCATTTTAGAACAATGTCGGATCCGGCAGACGCTTATTTCTCCCACTTGACAGCGGACACATTGCGGGGTAAAAGAAGGGTAACGCCGTGCCCACAAACTAAGGTGGCACTGTCTTAAGTTCGCTCGGCAGGGGATCTGTCGGAAGGGGCGTACAATGGGGAATGAGCCGAAGGTCAGAAAATCGGTGGCCGTCGAGGAGGTGCCCGGCACGGACGCCATCGTTCGAAAGATGGCGAAGCGCGCGCTGCCGGACCTCCAGCGGGTCAAGCGCGCGGCCGGTGCGGCGGACGAGCAGCCGCGCGGTGAGGACACGATGCAGCGCCTGATCCGGTCGAACCTGCTGAGGGCCGCCCGGCTGCGCCAGTCGAACGACGTGCCCGCCGGCGCCGCTTCGAAGTGAATCAGCTCTCGTGCTTCCTTGCAAGGAAGCATGACCGCAGCAAGCCGCGTCTTTATCCCGAGCTATACGTTCCGTCAGGCCGTGTTTAGCTGCGTAAATTGGTCCTCCAATTTACGCAGCTGAACACTCGGCTTCCACCGCCGCGCGATAGAGCGCCTGGACCCGGCTCGTGATCGGGCCGGGCGTCGCGCCTCCGATCCCGCGCCGGTCCACCGAACGCACCGGCATAATCTCCATCAGCGAATTCGTCAGGAACATCTCGTCGGCCTCGAACAGCTCTCCGGCCGCGATCGGCCGCTCGGCGACCGGAATTCCCTCCGCCCGCGCCAGGTCCAGCACCGCGCCGCGCGTGATGCCCGGCAGCAGCCCGCAGTGAGCCGGCGGCGTCAGGAGCGTTCCGCCGCGCGCCAGGAACACATTGCTTACCGACTCCTCCGCGACCTGCCCGTGCTCGTTGAGCAGGAGCGCGCCGTTCGCGCCCGCGTCGGTCGCCTCCTGGCGCGCGAGCAGATAGAGCAGGTAGCTCAACGTCTTATGGCGCGCCAGCGGATTGGCGGAATTCTGCCGCGCCGTGCTGATGATCAGCCTGGCCCCGTTGCGGTACTGCTCGGCCGGCTGCGCCTGGAGCGGACGCGCGTGGATCAGCAGCGTCGCCGGGCCCGCTCCGTCGAGCCGCAGGCCCCGGGCCGACGCGCCGCGCGTCAGCGTGACGCGCACGTACGCCTCCGCGCAGGAGTTCAGCCGGATCAGTTCCGCGATGGCTTTCTCGATCTGGTCGTCCGTGGCGGGCACGGTCAGCCGCAGGAACTCCGCCGACGCCCGCAGCCGCTGCGCGTGCGCGGCCAGGCGGAAGACTTTTCCCCGGTACGCGCGCATGCTCTCGAAAAGCCCGTCGCCGAGCAGCAGCCCGCGGTCGCCCGCCGCAACGCGCGCAGCCGATTCCTCGACGATTTCGCCGTTCAGGAAGACGCTGGCCATGGTTCCCTCGTGCGGAAATATCCGACGCGGGATTCTACCAGAAAGCCGCGTCCGGCGCAGCCATCGCCCTCGCCTGACACGCGCCGCGCGGTTGCGCTATAATAGCCTTGCTGGTATCGTTGGCAACGTCTGGCCGAAAACCGTCCCTTCATGGCGCTGGGAAGAAGACCGGATGGTCACCCCCGAAGAGGCTTGGAGAATCGTCCTCAAGCACGTCCGGCCCCTGCCGAGCGTCGCGATACCGCTGCGCGAAGCCGCCGATCTTTGCCTGGCCGAGGACGTGCGCGCCGACCGCGACCAGCCGGCCGCCGACCGTTCCGCGATGGACGGATACGCCGTCCGCTCCGCCGACCTCCCGCGCGCGCCCCGTTCGCTCCGCCTGGTCGGCGAGGTGGCTGCCGGAAGCGCCGCGCGGCCGCGGGTCGCGCCCGGCACGTGCGTCCGGATACTCACCGGCGCGAACGTTCCGCCCGGCGCCGACGCGGTCGTCATGGTCGAGCAGACGCGCGAGGCTCGCGGCGGCGTCGAATTTTTCTCGCGGGCCGAACCCGGCGACCACATACTCAGGCGTCATGAGGAAGCGCGCAAGGGCGAAGTCCTCCTGCGCAAGGGCATGGCTCTCGGCGCGGCGCAGGTCGGCGTCTGCGCCGCCGTGGGCAAGGCGCGCGTCAAGGTCTTTCCGCGTCCGCGCGTCGCCGTCGTCTGCACCGGCGCGGAGCTGCGCGGAATTGGGGCTAAGGTGCGGCCGCATGAGATCCGCAACTCGAACGGTCCAGCCCTCTGCGCGGCGCTCGCGCTCTCCGGCCACGTCGGCGTCATTCAGCGGCGCGCGCCGGACGATCCAAAGCGCCTCACCGCTCTCCTGCGGCGGCTCGCGGCGCGGTGCGAGGTCCTGATCCTCACCGGCGGCGTATCCGTCGGCCGATATGATTTCGTCGAGGAGTCCGTGAAAAGGGCCGGCGCAACCATCCGCTTTCACGGCGTGGCGATGAAGCCGGGCAAGCCGATCCTGTATGCCACGCTCCCGCGCCATCGGCATCTCTTCGGGCTGCCGGGCAATCCGCTCAGCGCCCTGACCGGCTTCTACGAATTGGCGCTGCCGGCGCTGCTGCGCATGTCCGGCTTGCCGCCGGACCGCTGCCGCCCGGCGCTCCGCCTGCCGCTTCGCTCGCCGCTCGCCTCGAAAGGCGGCCGCGTGCGCTTCGTCCTCGCGCGCCTCTCCTGGGACGAAGCCGGGCCGCGCCTGGAGCCGGTGGAATCTCGAAGCTCCGCCGACCTCGCCGCCGGCGGCCGCGCCGACGGAGTCATCGCCGTCCCGGCGCACGTCACCGCCCTGGACGCGGGCGACGTGGTCGAATTCCGGCCGTGGAGGCCGCTGCCATGACCGCGCCGCAGCGGCAACCGCTCTCCTTGCGCATCTCGGTCACGGACCGCTGCCAGCTCCGCTGCGTCCATTGCATGCCGCCCGAAGGCGTGGCGAAATTGCCGCACGAGGACATCCTGACGTTCGAGGAAATCCTCCACTTCGTCCGCATCGCTAAGGCGCGGTTCGACCTTTCCAAAGTCCACGTCACCGGCGGCGAGCCGCTCGTCCGCGCGAACGTCGTCCGCCTGGTGCGGATGCTCGCGGGCGAGGGAATTCCCGACCTGGTCCTCACGACCAATGGCCAGGCCCTGGCCCGGAAGGCCGCCGCCCTTCGGCGCGCGGGGCTGCAACGGATCAATGTCAGCCTCCCGAGTCTCGACGAGAAAACGTACTCCGAGCTGACCCGCGGCGGTATCCTCGGGCGGACTCTTCGAGGCATCGCCGGGGCGCAGGCGGCGGGCCTCGCGCTCGTGAAGCTGAATGCCGTAATCCTCCGCGGCTGGAATGACGGCGAGATCGAGCGCCTGGCGGCGTTCGCGCTGGAGCGCGGATGCACGATGCGGTTCCTGGAGCTCATGCCGATCGGCTGCGCGCGCGCCGTGGCCGCCGACCGGTTCGTCCCCGCCGCGGAAATCCGGCGTCGCCTCGAAGGCGCATTCGCCTTGACGCCGCTCGCCTACGAGCCCGGCCGCAGCAGCCGCGATTTCATGGCCGAAGACCGTCGCGGCCGGCGCGGCGTCATCGGCTTCATCTCGTCCGAGACCGAGCCGTTCTGCGCCGGCTGCGCGCGCCTGCGCCTGACCAGCACCGGCGAGGTCATCGGCTGCCTGTCGCGCGGGCGAGGCATCTCCATCCGGGGATTTCTCCGGTCCAATCAGGACGAGCGAGTGGCGGCCGCCATCCGGCGGGTGGTGGCGGACAAGGGCCGCCGCCCGGACTTCCGCACTCGGCGGCCCATGGTCGCCGTCGGAGGATAACCGTGAAGTGGCGCCTCGCCGTCGTGGCCGCCGTCTTCGTGGCGCTGATCGCCGCCGGGTTCTGGCGGATCCATCCGACGTCGGCGGTTGCCGCCGAACCGCTCACCGTCATGGCCGCTGCGAGCCTCGCGGATGCCCTGCCGGAAATCGGCGACGCCTTCGAGAGAGCGCACGGCCGCGCGGTGCGATTCGACTTCGCCTCCTCCGGAATCCTCCGCGCCAAGATCGAGGCCGGCGCCCGCGCGGACCTGTTCATCGCCGCCTCTTCCGCCGAGATGGACAAACTCCAGGCCGCCGGCCGCGTCCGGACCGAGGACCGGCGCGATCTGCTGACGAACCGCCTGGTCTGCGTCGTGCCCGAGCGCTCCACGGCTTCGCTGCGCGCCCCGGAAGATCTGGACTCGCCGGCGGTGCGGCGGATCGCGATCGGCGACCCGGCGCACGTACCCGCAGGCCAATACGCGCAGGAGGCGCTGCGGCGCATGGGATTGTGGGACCGGCTGCGCGACCGCCTGGTCCCCAGCGCCGACGTGCGCGCCGCCCTGGCGCAGGCGGAATCGGGCGCGGTGGACGCCGCCATCGTCTACCGGACCGACGCCGCGATTGCCGATGGCCTCCGCGTGGCCTTCGAGTTCCCCGAGCACAGCCACGCGCCGATCCGGTACCCGGCCGCCTGCCTCGCGGACGCGCCGCATCCGGCCGCCGCGCTGGACTTCCTTGCCTTCCTGACCTCGGCGCCGGCGTCGGCGGTCTTCTCCTCGTACGGCTTTACGCCCGTGGCCGCGCCCGCCGCCGCGGCGGAGTTCGCGCGCCCTTCGCCGGCCCCGGCCTGGAACGGCGCCGCCGCGGAGGCGCTCCAACTATCGTTGCGCGTCTCGCTGATCGCCACGCTCCTCATGGTCCTCGCCGGCGCGCCGATCGCCCTCTGGCTGGCGCGGCGCAGAGGCGTGACCCGCGCCGCGGTGGAAGGACTCCTGACTCTCCCGCTGGTGCTGCCGCCGGTGGTGACCGGCTACCTCTTCCTGCTCCTGTTCAGTCCTCAAGGCCCGCTGGGCCGGGCGCTCGAGCGAATCGGCCTCCGCGTGGTCCTGGATTGGAAGGGCGCGGTGATCGCCTCCGCCGCGCTGGCATTTCCCCTGTTCCTCGCGGTGGCCAAGGTGGCCTTCTCGAAGGCTGACCCGGCCCTGGAAGCCGCCGCGCGGACGCTGAACGCTTCGCCGCTCAGGGTCATCGCGACGGTCACGCTGCCGCCGGCGCTGCCCGGGCTGGCCGCCGGCGCCATGCTGGCCTTCGCGCGGGCCTTCGGCGAATTCGGCGCCACGATGATGCTCGCCGGGAACATCCCCGGCCAGACGCGCACCGTCCCGCAGGCGATCTTCACCGAGCTGATGACCGGCCAGACGCGCGCCGCGTGGGGACTGGTCGCGTTGTCGGTCGCGATCGGGATCGGCTCCATCGTCGGCGCTCGACTCCTCCTGGCCACGTGGCGAAACGCCGGCGCGGAGCGCCACGGCTATGCTTGAGTTCAACCTCAAGGCGACCGTCGGGACCTTTCACCTGGAGGCGCAGGGGCGCCAAGAGTGCCCGCGCATGGGCCTTTTCGGCCCCTCCGGCGCCGGCAAGACTACGCTCCTCCATTGCATCGCGGGGCTCATCCGTCCGAGCGAAGGCACGATCCGGCTCGGCGACGAGGTGCTGTTCGATTCCGCGCGCGGGGTCAACGCGCCGCCGCACTGCCGCCGGACCGGATACGTCTTCCAGGAGGGCCGCCTTTTCCCGCACATGAGCGTCCGGAAGAACATCGAGTACGGCCGGCGGCCGGAGCCGGGCGCGCCCGGCCTGCCCGAGCTGGCGAAGGTCCTCGACCTGGAGCGGCTCCTGGACCGCGCGCCGGCCACGCTTTCGGGCGGCGAGCGCCAGCGCGTGGCCCTGGCGCGGTCGCTGGCCGCCGGCCCGCGGCTGCTCCTGATGGATGAGCCGCTCGCCTCCGTGGACGAGCCGGCCCGCCTGCGCGTCCTTGCGTACCTGCAACGGGTTTACGAGCGCTGGCGCCTGCCGTTCGTCTTCGTCAGCCATTCGCTGACCGACATCATCTTCCTGACCGAGCGCTCCTGGCGCATCGCCGACGGGCTGTTGCGGTCTCCCGTTGCGCCGCAGGACCTGCTGACCGGCTGCGGACCCGGCGTCGGCGAGTCGGTCCTCAACGTGCTCAAAGGCACGGTGGCCGCCCGAGTTGAGCAGACCGGGTACGCCGTCGTCGCGTGCCAGGGTCAGCAGGTCCGGGTGCCCGGCGCGGGCCTGCGCGTCGGCGACGAGGTCGCCCTGGCGCTGCCGGCGCGGGACGTGCTCCTCTCGCTCGGGCCGCCGAGCGGACTCTCCGCGCGCAACAGTCTGCGGGCGACGATACGCCGCCTCAGCCCGAACGGAGCAGCGCTCTGGGCGGTCGTCGAGGTCGGCGCCGCGCCGCTGATGGTCGAGTTGACGCCCGACGCCGGCCGCGACCTGCGGCTCGAGCCCGGCCAGAGCATCCACGTGGTATTCAAGACGCATTCGATCAGTGTCACGCGCATCGGAGGAACCGAAACCGATGTCCAGGAAGAGCCGGCTTAGCCACGTATCCGCGGATGGCGCCGCGCGGATGGTGGACGTCTCACGGAAGGCCGCGACGCTGCGGACCGCGCGCGCCGAGGCCCTCGTGATCGTCGGTCCGGTGATCGCCGCGCTGCTGCGCAAAACCGGGGGCGTGGCGAAGGGCAACGTCGTCGAGACCGCCCGGATCGCCGGTATTATGGCCGCCAAGCGGACGGCCGACCTGATCCCGATGTGCCATTCGCTCACGCTCGACCACGTCGAGGTGCGAGTTGAGTTGCGCGGCGCGCGCCTGCGGATCGAAAGCGCCGTCCGCTGCCGCGAGCGCACCGGCGCGGAGATGGAAGCGCTCACCGCCACCGCCGTCGCGGCGCTGACGATCTACGACATGTGCAAGTCCGCGGGCAAGGGCATCGAAATCCGCTCCGTGCGGCTGCTGGAAAAATCCGGCGGCAAGTCGGGAAACTGGAGGCGCGAGAAGCCATGAGCGCGGGCGTCATCGCCGCAATCTGTATCAGCGAGCGCAAGGGCGAGCGCAAGAAGCCGGTCGAGTCCGCCGTCTTCCGCGCCGGGCACGGCATCGAGGGCGACGTGCACGCCGGGCCGTGGCATCGGCAGGTGAGCCTGCTGTCCGCCGCCGACATCGAGACGGTCCGTCGCAGCCTTCCGAACATCGCGCCGGGAGATTTCGCGGAGAACGTGGTGATCTCCGGATTGGATTTCCGGGAGATCGGCCTCGGAACGCGGCTGCGCCTGGGCGCGAGCGCAGTGCTCCGGGTGACGCAGATCGGCAAGGTTTGCCACTCGCCGTGCGAGATTCAGCGCGCGACCGGCGACTGCATCATGCCGCGCCTGGGCCTCTTCGCGCGGGTCGAAACCGGCGGCGCCGCGCGCAGAGGCGACCCGGCCGAGGTCCTCGACGCGGTCTCGCGGGAAGCATTTCAGACCGTCGTCCTGACAATGAGCGACCGCTGCTCGCGCAACGAGGCGAAGGATACCGCCGGCCCCGCCGTGGCGCGCCGCGCGGAGGGAAACGAACTCCGCGCCCACATTTACGCCGCGGAGATCCTGCCCGACGACCGCGCCGTCATCGAGCGCCGGCTGCGGCACTATTGCGACGGACATTCGATTGACCTGGTCCTGACGGTCGGCGGGACCGGCTTCTCGCCGCGCGACGTCACGCCGGAGGCCACGCGCGCAGTCGTCGAGCGGTTCGCGCCGGGGCTGGACGAGGCGATGCGCGCCGCCTCCATAACCCGGACGCCGCACGCGATGCTCTCGCGCGGAGTCTCGGGCACGCGCGGCGCCACGCTCATCGTCAACCTTCCCGGCTCCGAGCGCGCCGCCGTGGAGAATCTCGAAGCCGTCCTGCCCGCGCTACGGCACGGCCTCGAAAAACTCCGAGGCGACCCGGCCGATTGTGGGCGGCTGCCGGAGCGATCAGAATGAACAGGCTTCTCTTTCCGAAGAACCTTCCCTTGCTCGCGGTCTGCGGCTTTTCCGGCTCAGGCAAGACGACGCTGATCGAGGCGGCGACGCGGCGGCTCCGGCGAAAGGGACTCGCGGTCGCCGTCGTGAAGCATGATGTTCACGGCGTGAACGTGGATCGCCGCGGGAAAGACAGCGACCGCATGTTCCGGTCCGGGGCCGACGTTTTTCTCCACGGCCCGCGCGAGCGGCTCGCGCGTCTTCATTCCGGCGGCTTCGCGGAATTGCTCCGGCGGTATGATCTCGTGCTCGTCGAAGGATGGAAGCGCGCCCCGATGCCGAAGGTGTGGCTCCTGGGACCGGGCGAACGCGGCGCCCCGCGCGGAGTCGGAAATATCCTCGCCGTCCTGCCGCGCGGCGCGAAGCGGCTCGAAGCGTTCATGGCGATCCTGGACGGGCGGCTGGACGGGAAACGAAGAAGTACGAATGATGAATGATGAAGCGCTTCATCCACCATCACTTCATCACTCATCACTCATACTTCTGACTTCCGTTGCGCGCGGCGCCATTCCTCCGGCGTATTGACGTTCGCGAACGCCCTCCTGAACTCCTCCGGCACGCGCGGCGAACGGATTTTCATTCCCGCCAGGATTCGGCGGATGGACCGCTCGCCCGCGCGCGCGGTCGCCTCCATCAGGCTTCGCGCACGAGGCGTGTAGAGCGCGATGAGCGGCTCGGGCCTCTCCGGCGCATCGAGATGAGGGACCACCGCGATGTCGCCGGGCTTCGCCTGCGCGAGCAGCCAGCGCAGCGCGCCGGCGGAGAGGAAGGGCGCGTCGCAGGAAATCACGATCCAGCTCGTGCGCGGACGCGACCGGAGCGCGGCGAGAAGCCCGCCGAGCGGCCCTTCCACGCCGGGCGCGTCCTGAAGCCGCTGCAGCGCAGACAGTTCTCCAGCGGGCAGCGGCGCTTCGCCGACGAGCACGACTTCGCGCGCGACTTCGCCGGCGGCGGCGACGATCCGCTCGAGCACGAATCCGCCGCCGGTCCGCAGCAGGGTTTTTGAGAATCCCATCCGCGAGCTGCGCCCGCCGATCAGCACCGCCGCCCAAGTCGGGCGCAGTACGCTGCGCGCACTTGGCTTCCGCTCCGCGGCTTTCACTGGCAATCACGCCTCCCGGCGCAGCGCGTCGGCGCCCGAGTAGATCGTCAGGGTCCGCTCGCGGACGAAGCCGGCGAGGAACATGTTGAGCCTGCGCGCGAGCTCCACCGCCAACGCCGACGGCGCGCTGACGCCGGCGACCTCGCTGATGCCCGCGCGCGCGGCCTTGGCGACCATCTCGAACGAGAGGCGGCCGGACAGCAGCAGCGCCAGCCCGGGCCCGAGCATTCCGTTCTGGGCGGCGGCGCCCACGGCCTTGTCCAGGGCGTTGTGGCGGCCGAGATCCTCGCGGACGATGCACTCGGCGCCCGGCTTGACGGGCGGCCGCGCGAGCGCGGCAGCGTGCGTGCCGCCGGTGCGCTGGAACATTTTCTGCCCGCGCCGCATGGCGTCCGCGAGCGCGAAAAGGTCCTCGGCGGCCAGCCGGCGCAGCGGCCGCGCAAAGGCCGGGATGTCCACGGCGATTTCCTCGATCATCTCCGCGCCGCAGACGCCGCAGGACGAAAAAACCCGGCGATGCGCCGGCATCCGCCGCGGCCGCGCGCCTTCCGCGAGCGCCACGCGCGCTTCGTTCCGGCCGCTCAATTCGCCCTTCGCGCAGAAGGAAATCGCGCCGATGTCCTTCGGCGAGCCGATGATCCCTTCGGTGAGGACGAACCCCGTCGCCAGCTCAACCTCGTCGCCCGGAGTCCGCATCAGTGTCGCGACCGCCTGGTCGCCGATGAGGATGGTCAGCGGCTCTTCGGCGACGAGCTCGCGCTGCTCGGGCGTCCACCGGCCCGGCGCGACGACGAAGCAGTTCACGAGCGGACGATTTTCATCGGCCACGGCTTTAGCCCACATAAACCATCAAGACACCAAGGCGCCAGGAACGGCAACTAATATTGCAACCACGGAACACACGGAAGACACTGAAACTGTTTAGGAAAGTCATTCGGTGTGCTCGGTGTATTCCGTGGTGGAAGCTGTTGTCTCTTTGTGTCTTGGTGCCTTGGTGGTGAAAACGGCAGGCAGGACAACGTCACCAGCGTTCCGGGAACGACGCATTGGTGAACATGCCCTCGACCCACGCCTTGTGCCGGCGCTCGACCTCGGCGAGGCGGTGGAGCAGTTCGCGCTCCGGGCCTTCGGGATACATCGAGGCCCAGCTTTCGTAGAAGTCGGCGGCGAGCTTTTCCTTCCGCGCGGCCAGCAGGAAGGCGTCGGCCGGCGTCATGTCGGGCGAGAAATCCGGCGCGCTTGCGCTCTCGAGCACCGAGCCGCCGGCCGCCGGCTCGGACGGAAGCGCGCCGCGGCCTTTCTTGAACTCGGTCAGAAGGCGCTTGTGCTCCTTCTCGTCCCGGGCGAGCGACTCGAGCGCTTCCTTCGTGTCCTTGCGGGTGACGGATTTTGCCGCGCGCGCATAGAAGGCTTGCGCCGCCTCCTCGTTCGCCACGGCGCGGGCGATGATCGAAGCGCCCGCGGGAGTCTTCCGCGCCTCCGGCTCGGCCCGCCCGCGCGCCTCGGCGATGCCCTTCAAGCGCCGCACGACCGCCGCCGGCTCGACGGGCAGGTCGAAGAGCGCGTCCACCTCGAGCGCGTCGGCCGATTCGAAGGTGCGGTCCCAGCCGGAGCGGTCGAGGTTCGTCGCCAGGAGCAGCGCCGCGCCGCTTTTCCGCGCGAGCCGGATCGCGCCGGGGAGCCGCGCGGCCAGTTCGCCCGCCGCGACCGCGAGGAACACTCCGTCGCAGCCGCCGGCGGTCTTCGGGAGCTTCTTCGGAGCGGCGCAGGTCCGGGTCGTCCAGCCTTCGGCCTTCATCTCCGCGGACAACGGCCCGGCGACGACGCCGGTCGCATCCATGATCAGGATTTTCATTTTCATGCCCCGGCGGCGCCCGCTTCCAAGCGAGCGGCGCAGCATTTGTATTCGCCCGTGCGGGTGACGCTGTCGAACGCGTCGTTGGTCAGCGTGTTGGTGGGCGCCTCGACGAAGTGGAACGGCATCCAGACCGAGCCGGGCCGGACTTTGTCGCTGACGCGTGCCGTGACGACCACGGCACCGCGCCGCGTGACGACGCGCGCCATGCCGCCGGGCGCGATGCCGAGGCGCTCCGCGTCGGAGACGTGCATCTCGACGAAGTTCCGCGATTCCTTCTGCGAAATCGGCGCGCTCTTCCGCGTCATGTTCCCGACGTTGTAATGGTAGAGCGTCCGGCCCGTCGAGAGGATGAATGGGTACTCCGCGTCCGGCTGTTCCGCCGGCGGGCGGAATTTGATGACGGCGAACGCCCCGCGCCCGCGCGTGAAGCGGCCCGCGTGGAGATACGGCGTGCCGGGATGATCCTTCGTCGGGCACGGCCATTGCAGGCCGACGCGGTCAATCCGCTCGTAGGACATGCCGCCGTAGCTGGGAGTAAGCGAAGCGATCTCGTCGAAAATCTCGCGCGGGTGAGCGTACTTCATCGGGTAGCCCATCGCGGTGGAGACCCGGCAGAGGATTTCCCAGTCGGGCTTCGCCTCGCCCGGCGGCTGCACCGCCTTCCGCACGCGCTGCACGCGCCGCTCGGTATTGGTGAACGTGCCGTCCTTCTCGGCGTAGCAGGCGCCCGGCAGGATGACGTGCGCGAGCTTGGCCGTCTCGGACATGAAGATTTCCTGGCAGACGAGGAACTCGAGCTTCCCGAGCGCGCGCGCGACCTTGTCCTGGTTCGGCTCGCTGAGGACCGGGTCCTCGCCGAAGACGTAAAAGGCCTTGAGGACGCCCTCGTCGGCCTTCTCGATGAAGTCGGTCACGCGCCCGCCGAGGTTCGAGGGAATCTCGACGCCCCACGCCTTGGAGAACTTCTCGCGCACGGCCGGGTCGGCGACGCGCTGGTAGCCGGGGAAAACGCTGTGGATCGCGCCCATGTCGCAGCCGCCCTGGACGTTGTTCTGGCCGCGGAGCGGGTTGATCCCGGAGGAGGGCTTGCCGATCTGGCCGCAGAGCATGGCGAGGTTGGCGAGGTTCTGGACGTTCTCGGTGCCGCAGGTGTGCTCGGTGATGCCGAGGGTGTAGAAGATCGCCGACGGCGTGCCGCGCGCGTAGATTTCGGCGGCGCGGCGGATGAGGTCGGCCTCCACGCCGCAGACCTCGGCGGCCTTCGCGACCGGATAGGCGCGGAGGTTCTCCCGGAACGCCTCGAACCCCTCGCACCGGTCGGCGGCGAACTGCGGGTCGTGCAGGTTCTTTTCCAGGATGTGGTTCATGATCGCGTTGACGAGGAAGTTGTCGGTGCCCGGCTTGTGCTGGATGTGGACATCGGCGCGGCGGGCCATCCAGGTCTTGCGGGGATCGCAGACGACGAGGCGCGCGCCGCGGCGGAGCGCCTTCTTCATCTCGAAACCGATGATCGGATGCGCGTCGGTCGGGTTCGCGCCGATCAGGAACAGCGTCTGCGCGCCCTTGATCTCGCCGATGCTGTTGGTCATGGCGCCGGAGCCGAGCGCCAGTGCGAGGCCCGCGACGGTGGGCGCATGGCAGGTCGTCGCGCACTGGTCCACGTTGTTCGTGCCGGCGGCGGCGCGCGCCAGTTTCTGCGCGAGGTAGTTCTCCTCGTTCGTGCAGCGGCAGGAACTGAGGACCGCAAGGCTGTCCGGGCCGTGCCGCTGGCGGATTTCGCGCATCCGCTTTCCGACGAGCGCGAGCGCCTCGTCCCACGACGCCTCGCGGAACGAGCCGTTCTCGCGGATCAGCGGCTTCGTCAGGCGCTCGGGCGAATGGACGAACTCGAACCCGAAGCGCCCCTTCACGCACAGGTTGCCGTCGTTCGGCACGCAGCCCGGCTCGCCGGTGACGCGCACGATGCGGCCGCTGCGCGGGTTGACGTTCAGGTCCATCTGGCAGCCCGTCCCGCAATACGGGCACGTGGTCCGGACCTTGACCAGTTCCTTGGCGCGGCCGAGGCCCTCGGCGGAGCGCTCGTAGAGCGCCGCGGTCGGGCACGCGCCGACGCACTGGCCGCACAGCTCGCAGGTGCTTTCGTTGAGCGCGATGTCGAAGGCGGTGCTGACCTGCACGGGCAAGGCGCGGCTGCGCAGCGTGAGCGCCTCGGCCATGACCACCTCGGCGCAGATCTTGACGCAGCGCTGGCACCGGACGCATTTCGACGGATCGTACTCGATGCCCTTGTTGCCGGTGGTGTAGTTCGGCTGGCCCGGCGGCGTCATCACCGACGGGAAGCGCGTCTCGGACGCCTGATATTCGTAGGCGTAATCCTGCAGCAGGCAATCGCCGTCCTTGTCGCAACTGGTGCAGGCGACGCGGTGCTCGCTGAGGAGGAATTCGAGCGTGTTCTTCCGCGACGCGCGGACCGCGTCGGTCTGCGTGCGGACGGTCATGCCGGGCATCGCCATGCGCGTGCAGGCGGTGTGCATGCCGGCCTCGCCCTCGATCTCGACCAGGCACAGCCGGCACGCGCCGGTCGGCGTCAGCCGGGGATCGTGGCAGAGATGGGGGATCGGAATCCCATTGGCCTCGGCGACCTCCAGGATCGTCTGGCCCTGCTGCGCGAGGAGCGCCCGGCCGTCCACGTTCAGCTTGAGTTCGCTCATGTCGCTCTCACATCCTCCGTTCGAGATCGCAGCGCAGGCAGCGGCCCGCCTCGGCGCAGGCGCTGGCGGGCGCAAGGCCGCGGACAATTTCGCGGAAGTTGCCCCGCCGCTCTCCGACCGGGAGCATCTCCTCCGCGACCCGCGGCGCGGTCGTCTCGAGTTCCTCCTCGGTCGGACGGCGCAGGCTGTAGCTCACCTCGGGCGGCAGCGCGCCCTTCCCGCCGAGCTGCCGGTCAATCGTCATGGCGGCGCGCTGGCCGCCGGCAATCGCCTCGATCGCGCTCCCGCCGCCGCTGACTACGTCGCCGCCGGCGAACACGTCGGAGGCGGAAGTCTGCAGGGTGGCCATGTCCGCGCGGACGGTCTTCCCGGCGGTCAATTCGATTCCGCCGGCCGGCTCGACCGACGCCACCTGGCCGATCGCGGGCAGGACCATGTCGCACTCGATCATGAACTCGCTGCCCTCGATCGGGACGGGCCGGCGGCGGCCGGTGGCGTCCGCATCGCCCAGCTTCATGCGCAGCAGCTCGATGCCGACCACCTTTCCGCTCTCGCCGAGGATCTGCTTCGGGGCGACAAGCGCGTGCAGTTCGGCGCCCTCGTTCAGCGCCTCCTCGATCTCCTCCTCGTAGGCGGGCATCTCCTCGCGCGTGCGGCGATACAGGATCAGGACTTTCCTCGCGCCGAGCCGCAGCGCCGATCGCGCCGCGTCTATGGCGGCATTGCCGCCGCCGATCACGGCGACGACCTCGCCGCATCTCGGCGTCCGGCCGAGCGCGCGGGCGCGGAGGAATTCCAGGCTGTCCTGGACTCCGTCGAGCTCCTCGCCGGGGATGCGCAGCATCGCCGCCTTCTGCGCGCCGGTGGCCAGGAAGATCGCCTTGAAGCCTTCCTTGCGCAGATCGGCCAGATCGCGGACCGGCGTGCCGGTGCGGAGCTCGACGCCGTGCCGCAGGATGAACTGGATGTCCTTCTCGAGGATCGTCTTCGGCAGCCGGTATTCCGGGATGCCCAGCGCCAGCATGCCGCCGGGGATCGGCTGCGACTCGAAGACCACGGAGCGCCTTCCCATCAGCGCCAGGAAATAGGCGCAGCTCAGGCCCGCCGGGCCGGCGCCGACGATGGCCACCTGCGCTTTGCCCTTCGCCGGCGGCATGAGCGCGGCCTCGTATTTCTTCGCGTGGTCGCCGGCGAACCGCTTGAGCGCGCGGACGGCGAGCGGCTCGTCGAGGTCGGCGCGGCGGCAGCGCCGTTCGCACGGATGGTCGCAGACGCGCCCGCAGACGGAGACGAACGGGTTGCGGCGGCGGATGACGTTCACCGCGTCGTCGAGCCGGTCCTCGGCGACGAGCGCCAGGTATTCCGGCACGTTGACCGCCGCCGGGCACGCATGCGCGCACGGCGCGGGCGCGAGCGCCTCGCACGCGGAGGCGCGGCAGTGCTTGAGCCGGATGTGCTCCTCGTACTCCTCGCGGAAATACCGGATCGTGGTGAGCACCGGGTTCGGCGCGGTCTGGCCCAGCCCGCAGAGCGAGGACTGCTTGACGTCGAGCGCAAGCCGCTCGAGCGCCTGGATGTCGCCCTCGCGGCCTTCGCCCGCGCAGATGCGCTGGAGGATGTCGAGCATGTGCCGCGTGCCGACGCGGCACGGCACGCACTTGCCGCACGATTCGCTCTGCGTGAATTCCAGGAAGAACCGCGCGATGTCCACCATGCAGGTGTTCTCGTCCAGGACGATCAGCCCGCCGGAGCCCATGATCGCGCCGATTTTCTTGACCGAGTCGTAGTCCAGCGCCAGGTCGAGGTATTGCGCCGGGACGCAGCCGCCCGACGGTCCGCCCATCTGCGCGGCCTTGAACCGGCGGTTCTTCGGGATGCCGCCGCCGATGTCGAAGATGATCTGCCGCAGCGTCGCGCCCATCGGCACCTCGACCAGCCCCGTGTTGTTGACCTTGCCGGCCAGCGCGAAGATCTTCGTCCCCGTGCTGCCGGCCGTCCCGATGGCGCGATACCAGTCCTTGCCCTTCTGGAAGATCAGCGGCACGTTCCCGAACGTCTCGACGTTGTTGATGCAGGTCGGCTTGCCGAGGTAGCCGCTCTGCACGGGGAACGGCGGCCGCGGACGCGGCATGCCGCGATGGCCCTCGAGCGAAGCGATGAGCGCGCTCTCTTCGCCGCAGACGAACGCGCCGGCGCCCATGCGCACCTCGATGTCGAACGAGAAGCCGCTGCCGAGGATGTTCTCGCCCAGGAGCCCGCAGGCCCGCGCCTGCTCCAGCGCGATGCCGACGTTCTCGACGGCGATCGGGTATTCGGCCCGGACGTAGACGAAGCCGTGCGACGCGCCGATGGCGTACGCGCCGATGAGCAGGCCTTCGAGCACCGCGTGCGGGTCGCCCTCGAGCAGCGCGCGGTCCATGAACGCGCCGGGGTCGCCCTCGTCCGCGTTGCAGATCAGGTACTTCTCCGTGCCGGCGGATTTGCGGGCGAGGTTCCACTTGATGCCGGTGGGGAAACCGGCGCCGCCGCGCCCGCGCAGGCCCGACGCGGTGACCTCGTCAATGACCTCCTGCGGCTTGCGGCCGGTCAGCACCTTCGCGACGGCGTCGTATGCGCCCCGCGCGATGGCGTCCTCGATGCGCCTGGGGTCCACGCGGCCGCAGTTCGCCAGCACTTCGCGCCGCTGGTTTTTGCTGAAGGGAATGTCGCCCATGGCGGGCGTGAGCTGCCCGTTCGAGCCGGCGCAGAGCCGCTCGACCGGCTTGCCCTGGCGCAGCGTCCGCTCGATGATCTCGTCCACGTCCTCCGGCCGCACGCCGCCGTAGAGAAAGTCCTGCGGCTCGACAAGGACCAGCGGCGCGCGCGCGCACTGGCCCAGGCAGCCGACCTCGACGACGGCCACTTCCCGGTCGAGCCGGGTCGCGGCCAGCTTCTCCCGGAACGCCCGGCAAAGCTCCACCGCGCCCATGGCGCGGCAGCCGGTCATGCAGATGAGCACGCGGGAGCGGAACTTCTTGTGCGCCTCGAGAGCCTTCTCGCGGACCGACGCCAGGTCCTGCAGCCCGCGGATTCGGGAATAGGCCATGCGCCTCACCTTCAGGGATACTGCTGGAGAATGGATTTGACGCGCGAGCCGGTCATTCGGCCGTAGTAATCGTTCCCCACCATCATGACCGGCGCCAGGAAACAGGTGCCGAGGCAGGCCACCGTCTCGAACGTGAACCGCATGTCCGGGGTGGTCTCGCCTTCCTCGACGCCCAGGACGCTCCGCGCCGCCTCGGCGACTTTCTTTCCGCCTTTGACGTGGCAGGCCGTGCCGCGGCAGCAGCGGACCGTGTGCCGGCCGCTGGGCGTGAGCCGGAATTGCGCGTAGAAAGTGGCGACGCCGTAAATCCGGCTCGCCGGCAGGCCCGCGCGCGCGGCGACTTCCAGGATCACCTCGCGCGGCAGATAGCCGTACTGCTCCTGCAGGCGCTGGAGCAGCGGAATGATGTCCTTCTCGCGGACCGGCGACATTTCGGCGAGGACCTTCAACGCGGGCGCCATCGGTGCGGCGGCCGTCTCAGCAACGCTCATGCTCTCCTCCGCGCACTCGGGAAACGGACGACGCGCACCTCATTGTCCCCGGATTATAGCACGGAGAGTGAAAAGTGAAAAGCGAAACGCGCAAGGCATAACATTTTGCACTATTGACCTCGTAATCGTAATCCTAATCATACTCGGCCGTTCATCGGATCGGACTCAAGACGGCGATTACGATTACGAGTAAGATTACGATTACGAGGTGGTGAAACCCGCTCCAGTCATTTCACGTTTCGCCGCTGCGCGATCGGCGGCACCTTCAGATCCACCGGCCCGACGTACTTCGCCAGCGGCCGGATCAGCCGGTTGTCCGCGTACTGCTCCAGCACGTGCGCCGTCCAACCGGCCGTGCGCGACGCCGCGAACACCGGAGTAAACAGGTCCGTCGGAATCCCCAGCAGGTGATAGACGCTCGCGGAATAGAAATCCACGTTGCAGTGGATTTTCTTCTCCTCGAGCATCACGCGCTCGACGACCTGCGAAATCTCGAACCACTGCGGCTGGCCGAGCTTCTCGCCGAGCTCCTGCGACCAGCGGCGCAGGAACGTCGCGCGCGGGTCCTCGGTCTTGTACACGCGGTGGCCGAAGCCCATCACCTTCTGTTTCGCCGCGAGCAGCCGGCGCACGTGGTCGGCCGCCTTGTCCGGCCGGCCGATCTCCTGGAGCATCAGCATCACCTTCTGGTTGGCGCCGCCGTGGAGCGGGCCGCGCAGCGCGCCGATCGCGCCGGTGATCGCCGAGTAGATGTCCGAGAGCGTCGCGGCGATCACGCGCGCGGTGAAGGTCGAGGCGTTGAACTCATGCTCCGCATAGAGATTGAGCGAAGTGTGCATGGCGCGCACCCAGTGCGGCGGCGGCTTTTGGCCGTGCAGCAAATGCAGGAAATGGGCGCCGATGGAATCATCGTCCGTCTGCACGTCGATGCGCCGCCGGTTCACGGCGAAATGGTGCCAGTAGCACAGCATCGATCCCAGGCAGGCCAATAGCCGATCCGCGAGATCGCGTGCCCCGTCGGCCGGATGGCCCGCCGCTTCGGGCACGCAGCAGCCGAGCGCCGAGACACCGGTGCGCAGCACGTCCATCGGGTGGCTGGCGGCAGGCAGTTGTTCGAGCACGGTGAGCACCGCCGGCGGCGGCGCGCGCAGCAACCGCAGCTTGCTCTTGTAGGTGAGCAGCTCCGCCGCGTTGGGCAACTTCTCGTGGACCAGCAAATACGCGATCTCTTCGAACTCGCACTCGCTGGCGATGTCGAGGATGTCGTAGCCGCGGTAATGCAGGTCATTGCCGGTTTTGCCCACCGTGCACAGCGCGGTGTTGCCGGCGGTGACGCCGGACAGCGCCACGGATTTTTTTGCTTTGACGCCATCCCCTGCAGTATCCGTCATTTCTCCTTCCCCTCGGCAAATAGCTCATCCAACTTCGATTCGTAAGCGTGATAGTCGAGAAAGCGGTACAGCTCCGCGCGGCTTTGCATGCGGTCCAGCACGTTCTTTTGCGTGCCGTCGCGGCGGATGGCCTGGTAGGTGGCGAGCGCGGCCGCGTTCATCGCCCGATAGGCGGAGCAGCAGTACAAAACGATATCGACTCCCACCGACCGCAATTCGTCGCGGGTGTACAGGGGCGTCTGACCGAACTCGGTGATGTTCGCCAGAACCGGCACCTTGACCGCGTCCTTGAAGCGCCGGTACATGGCAAGGTCGGTCATCGCCTCGGGAAACACCATGTCCGCACCCGCCTCCACGCAGGCGACGGCGCGCTCCACGGCGCGCTCCATGCCCTCGACCGCCAGTGCATCGGTGCGCGCCATGACCACGAATTGCGCGTCCGAGCGCGCGTCCACCGCCGCCTTGATCCGGTCCACCATCTCCTGCTTCGGGACGATCTCCTTGCCCGGACGGTGACCGCAGCGCTTGGCCTGCACCTGATCCTCGATGTGCAATCCTGCGGCGCCAAACTTGATGAAGGATTTGACGGTGCGGGCGATGTTGAACGCCCCGCCCCACCCGGTGTCCGCATCCACCAGGAGCGGCAGGGCACACGCGTCGGTAATGCGGCGTACATCGACCAGCACGTCCTCCATGCTGCTGATGCCCAGATCCGGCACGCCCAGTGAATTCGCCGCGACGCCGCCGCCGGACAGGTACAGCGCTTTGAACCCGGATGCCCCCGCCAGGCGCGCGGCGAAGGCATTGATGGCTCCGACCACCTGCAGCGGGCGCTCTGCGGCGACGGCGGCACGCAATCGGGCACCGGGCGAGTTCATGGGTGTCGATTCGTTCGCATGCGTCATAAGTTCGCTTCCTCGGATACAAGACTATAGAGCCTGGGGCGCCAGGCGCCCTCTTCGTGCAGACGGCGGCGCAGGGTTGCGGCCGGCGCACAGGCTCTATAGTTTACGCGATGCAGCCGGCCGGCGGGACCGGCCCGCGGAGGA